>JAILES010000015.1 GCA_024687205.1 Lachnospiraceae bacterium | reverse complement strand
TTTTTGACACTGACTGAAGCAGTCTTGCCTTTGAGGACTTCATTGCTGATGCCGTACTGATACTCGGTAGTTATTACCGCATCCTCGAGCGGATACTTAGCATTGCGGATGGTTACCCCTTCCGCACAGCCGCTTATATTGATAAGTGAAAAATATGCATAATGGTCTTCAATAAACACCGTTTCTTTTGAAACGATCTCCATTACCGAGTAGTCATCGACTATCCTTCCTTTTTTCGATATGGAATCCAGATAGAAGAGGATTGAGATATTTCCGAGAGTATGATCAAGTCTTGCACCGCAGACCCCTATCAGCAGGAAGTCCTCATAGCCTCTCTTCACCGCTTCTTTCACCGCATACACGGTGTCAGTATCATCTTTTTCACAGGGCAGCACTATGGTCTCCACATCCATATGCGGATCCTCCGCGGAATCAAAATCTCCCACGATCAGATCAGGCCTGCGCCCAAGTCCCTCCATGGATTTAAGCCCGCTGTCACAGTATATTATAAAGTCATCTGTTTCAAGCATTGACCGGATCCTGTCATAATCGTTTATCGGCGCTCCTCCGACTATCACGCAACGTTCCATTTTTAATTCCTCCTTATCTCCAGGATATATTCAGATAACCCTCCGCAAATTTTGCTCCGCTTATCTCCAGATCCGTGAATTCCGCGGGCACCGGGAAACAGCGGCTCTCGTTCTTTACTGAAACATAGAGCTCACGTCCCGACTGCTTCAGTTCCAGTTCTTCCTTATCCGCAAAAGGAAGGTATATGCATAACACTCCCTTTTCCTTATCGATCCTGTATATCTCTTTCTTAAACAGCACTTCATCCGGATCCTTATCGCCGTATATCCTGCTGCCCATATCGCTGAGTATATCAAGAGAACGCAGCTCTGTTTTCTGCAGTTCCACATAGAACTTCGGCACTTCACTGAAGCTCTCCTTTATTTCAGCAAGTCCTTCCTCCTGCAGCCTGATCCATTTGCTGAAATATCCTTCCATCGCTTTATCGGGATAAATATGATTTACGATCACCGCATCCACGTTGTAATGGAAGAGATACAGGCAGGTGAAGTTTCTCTTAGCTTCGCTGATGACTATCTTTTCCGGAGTGGTCACTACCCTTAAGCTCACCACCTCCCTGTCAAGCAGCAGCTTCTGCAGGCGCTGCATCTTATCCATCAGATATTCTATATCATCAAACATATTGTCTTCGGGCATGGGTATCTTTGTGATCTTTTCAACTACGGGGCCCACTGCCTTCACGCCCTTCCTCTTTACGGGAAGCACTTTGTTTATCAGTCCCGAAAGTCTCTCGGGATACTTAAGCAGCTGCAAGGTTTCACCGGTAGGTGCACAGTCAACGATCAGGGTATCGTATTCGCCGCTCTCGTATACCTCAAGTATCTTAAACATCGAAAAGAGTTCTTCCAGTCCCGGAAATACCAGAAGTTCTTCCACTTCTATTCCGCTTCCTCCTTTAAGGGTCAGCAGCTCCTTGAAATATTCCCGTATGTTTCCCCAGCTCTTCTCACTCTCATATACCGAGTCGATCTCAAGTCCCCAGAGTCTGTCCATGATCTTCACCGGCTCTTTCCCGAGTTTTATGTCAAAAGAATCTCCGAGACTGTGGGCCTGATCCGTGCTCATCACCAGCACTTTCTTCCCGCTCTCTGCGATCCTGCAGGCCGTTGCTGCTGCCATGCTGGTCTTTCCTACTCCGCCTTTTCCCGTATATATAATGATCCTCATAAGCTTATCCTTTCTTTATGAAATCTCTATCTTCCCTGTCTTAGCTTTCTTCTCTGTTTCTTTCTCAGGCGTTTCCATGCATTCCGCCACCATCAGCTTTATCTCATTACCTATCACATCCATATGTTTTAACATTCTCTCGGGGAAAAGTGCACGTATTGCCTTCTTCTGATACTCTGCTGCTTCCTTCAGTCTGTTTATCATCATCTCACTCATCCTCCTTTACAAATGATACCTGCAACACTCCGTTTTCAAACTTTGCTCCCGATACGCTGTAAGTTCGCAGGATATTCGGAAGCGGTATGTTCCTTTTGAAGTTGCCCATCTTTATCACTATATCTGTTGTGCCCTGATAGAGATCTATATCACTCTTCTTTGCACCCGGTATATTTATTTCAAGTTTGTACCCTTCCTCTGTCTGCTCAAAGTTTTCCCGCTGTGTGATCACCTTTGAATCAAATACCTCAGCTGTCTTCAGTACATCAGTTACTATCCTTCTGATGTTTTCCTCACCTTTCAGTTCCTCTTCGTACCATGGGATCTCATATACCGGAAGCGCCGCGAAGCTTTCCTTCAGTTCAGCTATATATTTCCTCTGCAGCTGTATCCAGCTGTCAAAAAACTCATTGCCTATATCCTTCGGCAGTATGCGGTTGATATAGAGCCCGTCCACATTGAAGTTATAAAGATTCATGTACATATAATTTCTTTTGGTCTCTTCTATCACCATTTTCTCCGGCGTCGTTACTATCCTTACGCTGGTGATCTCCCTGTCCTTTAAGAGTTCCTGCAGTTCGATCAGTTTAAGAAACATCCTTTCTATCTCGTTCATTGCCTCTTTATTCGGCATCTCCACGGAAAAGAGTTTTTTGGAAAAGGGTGCCAGCAGTCTTACACTTACTTTTCCGATAGGGAAAAGTTTTTCCATATACCAGGCAAGCAGTTCGGGAAACTTAAGCAGGGATAAGGTTTCACCCGTGGGGGCGCAGTCAACGATCATCCTCTCATACTCTCCCGATCTGTATATCTCCGCGATCTTCATAAGCGAGAATAATTCCTCCATTCCCGGTATCATTCCCACAACCTCGCCGTCATCCGCCATCTGCAGCAGCTTTTTCACGTAATCCATATACTCGTGAAAATCATTTTCCATCACGTATTCGGGATCGATCTCGTATATGTCAAGATCAGCCCTTACTCTCACGGCTTCTTTTCCGGGCTTAATCCCGAAGATATCTCCGAGGTTATGTGCCATATCGGTGCTGACCAGCAGGGTCTTCTTTCCCTCTTCGGCACTCTTAAGCGCATGGGCTGCTGCCACACTGCTCTTTCCTACTCCTCCTTTACCGGTAAAAATATATATCCTGTTCATATCCTTCTCCTTTCGAATAGTTCCGCCTTCGAAGTATTCGCTATTTCTTATGGGCAGCCTCCCTGCTGCCCTGCAATCTTACTCTATCGTGATCTTTCTTATTTTTTTCGCTTCTTCCTTTTTACTCTTGTCCTCTTTGAGTACCGTCTTCACCTTCTCCGTCATTTTAAAGAACAGCGCTATCTCTTCATCCGTGAGCTCGCTGAATATCCGGGTACCGTAGCGTATCATCTCGGCTGCAAGAAGCTTGAACTGCTTCAGGCCCTTATTGCTGAAGCGTATCAGCACCACTCTTTTGTCTTCTTCGGATCTGCTGCGCTCGATCAGCCCCCTCTTCTCCAGCCTGCCTACCAGGCCTGTGGCCGTATTCAGAGGCACATGTACGTATTCGGCGATCTCGCTCATATTCACTTCTTCTTTCCGGTAGAGCAGCCAGAATATCAGTATCTCGTTCTTGCTGCATTCCAGGAATACGTTCTCCCACAGTTCCGACGAGATCAGTTCCTTTACCTCATCCACATAGCCGGTTATGGTTTGGAACACGTCCTTCTGTATGCCGAATTCTTCAAAGTTCATGCGGATTTTTCCTCTTCCTATTTACTTCCTCTCTCGAAGTAATTTAATTCTACACCCGAAGTATTTTTCTGTCAAGTCCTTTTCACTCTAACTCCAGCCGCATCAGCACCAGCTCCTGCCAGCCGCTTATCCTCGACTTAAACCCCTTCGGGTTTCTTCCGTATTCAACGAAACCTGCACTCCTGTATAAAGAAAGCGCTGTTTCATTATCTGCCACGGCCTCCAGCTCCAGCTGCGTATAGCCTGCATTTTTGGCGCACTCTATACAACTCTCTGTAAGGCCCCGTCCGATACCCAGGCCCCAATATTCTTTATCTACACTTATGCCAAAAGATGCGCGGTGCCGCAGTTTATCCACGTTCTTGATACAGGCTATACCTGCATTCCCGACTATCTTTCCGCCGACTTCGGCTATCATCTCTATACCCCTTTCATCCTCCGTACATTTATCAAGAAACTCTCTTTCTTCATCAAGGGTGATGGGCATTTCATCGGTATAGGTAGTCAGGTAATCCGTCTGTTCATGTGTTGCGATAAAAACGGAAAGCACGGCTTCCGCATCATCTCCGGTTCCGTTTCTGAGTAAGCATTCCCTTCCGTCTTTCAGTGTTATTGTCATTTTATATATCATCGCTTATCTCTCCGATAAAAATCAATTATCCGGGTTGCTCTTTCTGTCCGGTATGGCAAAGTCCGGATGTTCACCGAGCCATGCGGTCTGCGGCATGGAAGTAAGGATCGACACCTCATCTTCCGTCAGTTCAAAATCAAATACTTCCAGATTTGATCTCATGTGCGCCGCTGACGAAGCCTTCGGTATCGGCATTATACCTTTCTGTATAAGGAATCTTAAGCTTATCTGCTGAATGCTCTTCCCGTATTTTTCCGCAAGTTTCGCAAGCATTCCGGCTCCTGCCCTGTCATTATCTTTACCGTGGCTTAAAGGACTCCAGGCCATCGGAAGCACGCCGTTTGCTTTACAACAGTTAACCGCTGCTTCCTGCAGATGTCCCGGATGCAGTTCCAACTGATCAGCAACAGGACGTATAGTGCAGTTATCAAGTATGTTCTTAAGATGATGCGGCAGGAAGTTGCTTAAGCCAAGCTTCTTTACGATCCCCTGTTTCACCATATCCTCCATGGCATGCCAGGTCTCGATATCCAGTTCTTTCCACTTCTCATCATCCGCGCCGCTCTGCCTGGGCCAGTGTATCATGTAAATATCTATATAATCCGTCTGCAGTCGTTTGAGAGATTTTTCAACGGCAATTCTTGCATTCTCCGCACCCATTTCATCTATCCAGAGCTTTGTCTCGATGAAGACCTCGTTTCTTGCGATACCGCTCTCTTTGACCGCATTCCCCAGTGAACGTTCTGTCTCATATAAGGATGCCGTATCAAAAAAACGGTAGCCGCATTCTATAGCCTGTATTATTGAAGTCTTATTATCCGCAAATGCATCATTGAAAGTGCCGAAGCCTATCTTCGGGATCTGCGAGCCGTCACTTAAGGTAAAGAAATCATTCATGCGTTTCCTCCTTCATTTTACAGCTTTTTCCGACGCATCTTATTTTATCATATTTTGAGCACAACGTCATGGGCTTTTCAAAACTGCCATTACCATAAAAGCTTTTCTTTTCGTTCGTATAAGAAAAAGATGTATAATAACGACAGATCAGATATATAAAACAGGAGTTACTCATGAGAAAAAACTTTTTTATGGTTCTTATACTTATTTTCCTTCTTACCGGCTGCGGCAATAAAAGTTTTAAGGATGAATACCCGGAAACACTGCCGGATACAGTGGTCTGGACCGAGTATCCCGACGGGAATATTATGGGCCTGTGCGGGATGGGTACATGTGATGATCAGGGAACCTCCACGATCATACTTGTTTTTGCGCCAAGCAAAGCAGAAGTAAATAAAAAGATCTTTCTGAAACCGGAATATCTGCAGGGTGCATGCCCCTACGGATATTTTCAATTTGATGAAAACAGCATATATGAAAAGGCAGCACATGATTACGTTAAGCTTTGCTATGACAGCCGAATCACTCTGACCGACATAATCTTTGAGAAAGATGACGAGCGCTGCGTGATCTGTATCGGTGATAAGACCGATCTGTTCTATCTGAATATGAAAAACCTGGATAAAGTAAAAAGGCTGTCCCAGTCCTATGATCCGGCCGCTATGGCCTGGAACGATGCCAATGAAGAAACAAAAGATGAAACGCCCACTGTGAGTACGGGACATTCCGAATACTACAAGCTTGCCATCGACAATTCGGAATACGAAGCTTCAAAGATAACGGATGACGTTACTTTTACCGCAGTAAACTATAACCGCGTCATGGATAAATATAATATCTACGGAGAAGTTGAAGAAGCCGGCGTTACGACACTTCAATTCGAATTAAGCAGTGAGCTGAACAATGTAACGGAACAGGACAGCTTCCGGCTTTACCGGAAGGAAGCCGGTGTATATATCGATATCACACCGGCAGATGTAAGTTTAAAAACAAATTCGCAAAACAATGACCACTATCTTTCCCTGTATATGCAAAGCAGCGATATAGGAGAATTAGCTGAAGGTGACTACCGGGCTGAATACGGAAATTACAGCGTAGACTTCAGGATCAGCGAGCTGCTGTTTATCGTTGACTGACGCAGATAACGAAACCCTCACAGCTCTTGTGTCACGCACATACTGTGAGGGCGCCTTGTCAAATTATATTCCGATACAAACGACTATCACTTTCCTGTAAGCTTTAAGAATTTCTTATCGTTCATTTGCTCGTTTGTAACATACTCCCCATCATGGAATAACGCATAATTCGTAATCGGTGTCGGTGCATTCTGTGCTTCTTCTTTGCTTTCAAGATGTATTGCCTTGAATGCAATACTATTTTCTTTTGCTGTCTCCTCCAAAACCGGGACATATTTTGCATTGAACGGGCACTGATTCGTATAGTACAGAACATATCCCTTCTCTTCTATATGCGGATGTTTTGCACATTCCTTAAACACCGGAGCTTTTGCATTTTTATCGAACGGCATATACCAAA
>JAILES010000053.1 GCA_024687205.1 Lachnospiraceae bacterium | reverse complement strand
ATATAGGCCCCCTTCAGTTCAGCGTTTTTTCTTACGCTGACTATATATCCGTCAAGCTCTCTGGTGGTATCATCTACCGCCATGGCTCTTCTGCTGTTCTGCAGATATCTTAACACATTTTCTATTTCCGTGCTACCGCCCCATTTCCCGAACATAAATATACACATTGTGTTCTTTTTAATACTGTGATATAATGAACACAATGTGTACCTTGATAATGCAATTAATCAGGTGGCCGGGGGCGTAAATAAGCCGCGCCGACTTCAACAGGAGGTGGTGGCTTATGAGTGTTATTGATGTTTTAACGCTTGGGTTATTGATCTGCGCAGTTATAGCACTTTGCAAAGACAGTAACAAAAAATAGCGCACCGCATGGCCATGTGATCGCTATTTTTTGATTAACAATATATGCGGCGCGGCTCGTGTCCGACCACATCATTAATTGCATTATATAACACTATGTTTCACTTTTCAATAGTATAAACTAATCAAAGAGGAGTTTTTGCCATGAACAAAGCAGAAACGATCAAAGCACTGCGTGAAAGCACCGGCATGAACAGGAAAGAGTTCTGCGACTATTTCCACATTCCCTATCGTACTGTGTCTGAATGGGAACGTGACGGACGCCATGCTCCCGATTACGTGATACGCCTTCTCGAATACTATATTCGTATGGAGAAACTGAATAAAAAGGACGCCCGCTGAGGGCGTCCTTAATGTTCAATCTATCGATTGTTTTATAAAGTCGAATATCCGAAACCGTTACAGATGGCATCCACCGGTGTTCCTGCTTTGCAGAGTGCGCAGCCGTCGGAAGGATAACTCACGTAATCGGGCAGATCAACAAGTGAATAGAGTGATCTGATGGGCACGCCTTCTATCTGAGGTGCAACTGAGTAGATGGCTGCAATGCCGATTGCTTCACCGCCGTAGAATCTGACTGTTCCCAGGGCGCTGATCAGGGTTGCTCCCGTAGTAGCCGCATCGATCAGTATCAGCACCTTCTTGCCTTTGATCATATGTACGATGTTCTCACGGAACATCATCTGTCCGCTGTTGTTGTACTCGGGACTGGTGATATACATTGTCTTATGGCTGTTGGCCGAAATGATACCTGCCTTTGTCAGCTTGTTTGCCAGGTAGGACCCTACCACTTCCATGCTGTTTAAGCAGAGTATGGTATCGATCACATCGGTGGAAAGATACAATTCAGCAAGTTCTTCTCCGGTCGCTCTCGCCTCTCTCTGTCTGGACTTCATATCACTCAGATCCATGTAATAATTTACGTGGGAATTGGGTGTGATGAAGTGTCCCGGTACATATCGGAGCACCACGTCCTTGTTCTTAGCGTAGTCGATCTTTTTGTAATCCTGCATATTCTAACCCCCTTGTTTATTTTAATGTTCCGTTTACATCATGGATGTAAATGGATACCATTCCGTTTTCCTGTTTGTATTCAAAGATATCTTTATCTTTGAGATACTCTACCGGCACCAGGATCTCTATGCCGTTTTCGGTAACTATCTTCTGCTTTTTGGAAAGCGCCCTGCGCGTCTTCGGGCTCACATACATAGGCTTCTGCGGGATCTCCATCTCTTCGCTCTTCTCGATGAAGCGTTCTTTCGCTTTCGGCGAATCCGCAAATACTCTCTCGGGTAGCTTTACCGGATCGATCTCGCCCTTTTCCTTTGCTTCGGAAGCCATCGTCTGTCTGTACTCGAAAAGCTTCTTCGGCGCGTTTTCCTTATAGCATTCCTTGATGGTGTCGACCACCACGTCTTCTATAACCTTAACCGTTTCCTTCTCTGATTTTTCCAATCCGACCTTCAGTATGCGCTCGGCCATATAATCTATCTGCTCGTCACCTATGATGCACTTCATATCGGACATCCAGACTTTACGGTCGTAAGGCATTATATAGAAATAATCATACTCTTTCTGGGTATGTGCCGGCAGAAGCCTGCCGTCTTTTTTCCAAATAACCTCGCCGTTCTTATTCTTCTCACAAGCCAGTCTGCTCTGGTAATTCAGCTTGAAGAAAGCTATTACAGGCTGCTCTTCCACGGTTCCGTATATGAACAGCCCGCTTCCTGCGGATATGCCGAAGGCTTCTTCCATCAGCTCGTGCATCTCGTCGGATATCACATCCACAAAAGCGTCCATACCTTCCGGATCCTCGGGCACCACCGTGCCAAGGAAGGAATCCGAAGGGTATACGGCTTTCTTTGCGCTCACCGAATCATAATTATGAGCGAACAGTGATAAGATGTACTGAAATACTTCCCCGTCGGGATCTATTGTCCATTCGTTATAATCCACATACGCCTTAGTTGAATCTATGGACGCAAGGAAAATACGGTCTATTTCTACCTGTGATTTATTCATCGCATTAATCCGGCTCTGAGAAAGGAACGCCGCCGGCGATGTATGCGTTCTTGGTAGTAAACTTAACCACGTCAAAGGTCATGGGATGAGGTATCTCGATGGGCGGGATGGGTACCACCTTGTAATTTGCAAAATCGGGATACTGATCGATATCTGCCATGTAGGTGATGAAAGGATACTCACGACCATGGAGGATCAGGCACTCACCCTTTTCCTTATTGAAACGCTGAAGCTCGGTAACCGAGATAAGTCTTCTCTTCTCAGCTCCGCCGGGACCCCAGGCATCGATCTCACCGCAGAGGTAACTCATTTCATTAAGAAGGTCACGCTCTCTGGATGTCAGGAATACCCAGTTATCGCAGTTACCCTTGATGGTATCCGCATCCTCACCGTAACGACCTTTCAACTGGTGAATGGACTGTGCCACCAGATAGAACCTCATGTTTCGGCTTCGGGCCGCAGATATCATGGAAGGCATATCCGGTATCTTCGGTATGTTACAGAACTCGTCCAAAACGAAGTTGACTCGGATCGGCAGTGACAGTGTTGCCTGTCTCTGAGCCTCACCTATAAGGATCTCGTATACCTGCTTGATGAACATGGTTACGAGGAAGTGGCAGGTCGTTTTTTCATCGGGCACGATGATGTAAACAGCAGTCTTCTCATGGCCGAACATACGGATATCGAAAGTGTTGGAACAGAGCATATCCGTAAGTCTCTTGTTCAGGTTGAATATGGAAACCATTCCGTAAAGCACTGCCATGATGGAAGAAATGGTCTTCTCGTTCTCACCGAGGATGGTACCTTTGTAAAGCATACCGATGGTGTTCTGTGAACTCATCTTACCTGCAAGTGTCTTAAGTGACTCCAGTGCCGACTGTGAACAGAGCGCCGTAAGACTTCTCATGTTTACCGCATTCTCTTCAGCTGCTGCTTCAAAGAGCATGTACATATTTGCGGTCAGCAGTGTCTCAGCCATCAACGGATAGAGCAGATCGGATGAGTTCTCCTTCTGTCTTGCGGAAAGCGTAGCCGCAAGGTCGTTGACCAGGTTGTTGGCTTCGTCACGTCTTCCTGTCCTGTAGTATTCATAAGGAAGATACAGGGGATCCCACATATCTCCGTAACCTATATCACGGAAGTTGAGGACTACGACTTTGTAGCCGTGGTCTTTTGCAAAACCGCCGGTACGTACGTAAAGCTCGGCCTTAGGGTCGGTAACGACATAGGACTCGCCTGCACGGATGAACATGTTAAGTGTGGGCATACAGAAGATACGTGTCTTCTTGGAACCTGTTGCACCGAATATCAGTGTATGGGTATCTCTTCCGTCAAGGTATGCTGTATGTCCGTCCGACATAACCGGTATACCGCCTGTGGGATATACGGGATCGGAAAGATTGACATAGGTCGCCGAGCGCTGTATCTCTTCGATACTCGCCCAGCGGGTTTGTCCGGTATTACTCTTATATCTTGTATTATTGATCTGACTACTGCTCATTTTATATAACCTCCTGCGCTTTTAATCTCAAATCTTTATAACGTTTCTGCTGCCGCCAAGATGCTTGGAAATCGTAACACCGCCGGTCTCTCCGACAGCTTCGGAAGGACCTTCGACTTCGTTGCTGTACTGCTCGGTGAATACCTTGGCATTGTTCCACAGAAGCTGTGATACATATATTCCGTCGGGTGCGAAATCGTTTATCATTGCCTTAGTCACTATTCCGTCATAAGGCGGCGAAGAGGTATAAACCGAATAAACGATATCGGATGCTAGTCTGTTCAGCATCGTATATCCTGCGAAATATTTATCTTCACGCATACGGTTCACTGATGCAACAACCATTGCCTCAGCTTCGGCATCAAGATTCAGACCGTATTCAGCGATCTCGCCCTTGATATAATTGCCCAGCTCCTCCGAATCAGGCAGGTGCATCTCTATAGACTGTATTCTGAAGAACATAACGAGCATCTGCATAAGCTGCTCGACTGCTTTCTGATTGTAATTGGGAATATGGAAAACATAAAGGATGTCTTCATCCATGCTGGCAAGATATTTAAGTACGTTGATAAAGTGTGTTTCATGGAAGTGCTCCATCCACTCACTCACATCTATTGAAAGAACGCCTCTGTACTCGGAACGGAAACCGGCTGCATCCCTTATCTTCTCACCGATCTTCTCGATCTCGAATGCTTCCTTCTCCTTGGGAACATATGAAAGATAATATTCCAGACATTTTACGCTTCCGTAAAAATCTATCAGATTGCCGGCACTTACGAGGAAGCCCGTAAGCAAACTCAAAAGGTTATCATTGTCGATGCCGTTGTCGGACGACCATAACATGTTCGGCAGTACCAGTCCCTGTTTTGCGTGGAACTTGTAAACATTATCACTCAACCTCTGCCACTGGTCGATGACATCTTTGAAATCCTCCAAGCCATGTAACGCCATAATCGCGTTATAGTACACATTATCAGCCATGCTCTCCTCCATTCCTTCGCTTTCGCGTTCTTAATGATATACGATACAAACAAGGTTTCCGTTACGCATCGGCAGGGCTTTCGCACAAAAAATGTCACGGCAAGCATGCTTGCCGAAACGCTTAACCCCAGCCTTACGCTTAAGGACATACCATATTTGACCAACTATGTGACATTATATCAGATATATGTGTATTTGACTATAGAATATTCTTAAAAAAGATAAAAAATTAGTGATTTTGTACAGATAGTGCCATCAGGGCACTATAGTGAAGCTTGAGGCGGCTGCCCCCTTCTCTATCTCCTCAGGGGTATGTACTTTGGATGTAAAAGTGACACCCGAAGCAGAATAGCTTCCCTGCTGTATCGTATTATTATAGATATCATGGCCGAGGCCGTCATAATCATCGCTTCCCGTGTAGGTAAGTATGGAGCGTATCACGGTCTTCACATAATCTGAAGGTGATCCTTCCGGGAGCATCTCCACAGCTGCCGCATCTCCGGCTGCCGAAGGGGTTATCTTAAGGCGTATCTTCAGATCATTACCGTCTTTTGAAACTATGTATTCTCCGTCTTTGCCTGCCGACTGAAGCGAATATCCGTTATTTGCTATAGAAGCTGAAAGTGCCGAGACCAGAGCCTCGCCGGTAAGCCCCTGCTTTGACGCTGCCGTGGTCGGAGCCGCTTCCGGGACGATGCTTATGGGCGTAGGTGTCGCCTGATCTGCCGCAGGCTGCTCAGGAAGTGCCTGTTCTGCCGCTTCTTCCGCAGTGGGTGTGGGTGAAGGCGGAATATAGACCGGAACCTCCACATGGGGCGTTTCCTCACTGAGTATCCTGTTTATCTCAGCCTCGGTGTTGTCTTCCTCCTCGGGTTCCTCACCTTCGGGATAGACCACGCCGGTCTCCCTGCTGTACTGCGCCAGCATCGGGGAGCCTTCGGGATATTCCAGCGTACCGTTCTCATATAATTCGGAATAATCCCTGACAACATTACCGTAGATACCTATGTTGGGATCATTAAGGCAATCCTTACATATATATCTGGTAGTGCCGTTTATATCATATTCATCACAGAATCTGGATTCACCGCAATAACTGCAGACTACCCTACCACAGCCCGTGGTCAGGAAGAGAAGCATGACAGATATCAGGAGTTCTAATCTCAAACCATGTTTTTTCAAGATCGGTCACCTTAAGATCATGTTTAAACAAAAACCCCGGTAATTCCGGGGTTCAAAGCGTGCGCGACAGGATTCGAACCCACGACCTTCTGGTCCGTAGCCAGACGCTCTATCCAGCTGAGCTACGCGCACATAGTTTTTACACGCAGAATAGATTATCACAGTGTATACTAAAAGTCAAGCAAACGGTAAAAAAATGTGGATTTATTTCAATACTGTGATATAATTGTGAGCGTCAGTACAGGATAAGGGCTTAAGGCCCTCACTTACAGGAGAAGCTCATGAATGCAAAGCGTGAAGCCGCGGTAAACGATAACCTGCAACGATACGGAAAACATATCCTGGATTCAGCCGAATTCACGGAGAGTTTTACCCAGGCCCATCACATAGATACAACTGTCGGTGACCATACCATGTATGTCTCACGGACGAGCCTGCGTATCTGCTATTATCTGAACAAGCTTCATATACGGACCGACATGGAAGATATGGTTGTCGGAAGTCTCTGCCATGATCTGGGTATTATGGGCAGAGAGGATAAGTTCTCAAACAAACGCCAGTGTTATCGCGAGCATCCCGACGATTCCGTCGAGGTAGCCAGGAAACTTAACCCTGAACTCAGCACCAAAACCGAGAAGATGATACGCAATCATATGTGGCCCTATACCTCAGGCTCCCCCGGTTCCAAAGAAGGCTATATACTCGTGGTTGCAGATAAGTATTGTTCAGTCCGCGAAGGTATGCGTGTAATAAAGAATCGGATTAAAAAGCAAATTTCAAATAATTATTAAATCTATATTATATTAATTAAAAATTATTAGGCTCTGCCACGCTATTACGTGGGCAGAGCCTTTTTGATGGTTCACATAATCTTTTTAACATCTTATACAGCTTATTTTTATTGCAGCTTTATGTTTTATTATATCTCGATTGCATATTTATTTCACATTTTATATATTTACGGTTCATTTCCGCCATACAGCAACTGCCGGGTTTACCGTTTTCCGATATGTTGTCAATATTCCGTTATCATAACGCCGAAGGCTTTATTTGCAAGCTTTCTATCTCTCTCAGATAGTCGTAATAAGGGGTCAGATCAGCCGGCAGGCTCTCAATTTCTACTTTTTCCACCGAAAACAGGCTGCACCCCTGCCTCCTGTACACCGGAACCTCAACCGCAAGGCCGATGATATGATCCAAACAATTCTTATAAACAGTATTCCTTTTTACGGGGTCTGTTTCGAGAGCAGCTTCATTGATCAGCCCATCCAGTTCCTTATCGTAGAGTCTGTACATATATGCACTGCGTCCTTCCGAGTGATATACATCAAACATATCGGGATATATCCCCGAGGGCCAGGCCGCACACCAGAGGTCTGCCTTGCCGCCTTCGATATTGGTCCACAGCCGGTAGGGATCATCCAGATCCGTCACCTTGAGTTCAAAGCCTATAGTGTTCAATGCCTCTGCTGCTTTAGTCAGTATATACATGGAAGGATGATCACCTTCACCCCCGCCCGAGATCAGGGCCTCAAACATAAGGCTTCCTCCTGCCATGGGCACGGCTGTCAGCTTACCGTCATTGACGCTGTAGCCTGCCAGTTCGAAATACTTAAGAGCCGCACGCAGTGCTGCTTCGGTACGGTTATCTTCATTCATATTCTCCGTATACAGTTCTTTGCCGGAACTGTCGGTGGAATAAGCCCTGTAGCCGGGATCATCCCCGGTGATAAGGCTGTTGATATCACTTACGGGATATTCGGTCACTCTTGCGCTTTCACCGTAATAAGCTCTTACTGCATCTTCCCTGTATACCGAAAGCACGGTTGCCAGTGCCTTTCTTAAATAACAGGATTCCTCCGAAAGGGGATCCGCTCCGACCTTTACTCTCTGTACATTCATTCCTATATATCCGTAGGAAGCTGCATCCTCCATGACTACCTTCAGCTTATAGGCACTTTCCGTATCTCCCGCGTTGGCTTTTTTCACTTCCTCCATCACAGCCTTATCAGCTCCGCAGCATACCGCATCCACACAGCCGTCGCTGACCGCAGTCAGGCGCTCATCTTCAGACAGCCCGCACAGCTGTATCTCTTCGATAAGTGGCTTTCCTTTGTAATAAGTCTCATTGGCCGCAAGCGAATAAACACCATCCTCAAAGCTGCTGAGCGTATAAGGCCCTGCCCCTGCATGCTCCTTTGCCTCTCTTATGGCACTGAGATCACCTTTATCGAAGCCGAATTTTGTTGTTCCGTTAAAATCCGAATCCGAACCGTAGAAGTGAAGCGGCAGTATATAGCAGTTCAGTTTATAAAGATCCGAGGCATCCGCCTTCTCAAGTGTGATTTCAACCGAGCTGTCGCTTTTTTTCACTATGCCTTCGATACTCTCCGCACTGTCTCCGGTTACGATGGTATTCCTGTATTTTACGGGCAGGAAATCCGTAAGGTCTGCACCGGCTTTTTCCGAATCCGAAAGTTTTCTGATATTTCCCTTATAATTAAGCATCATCTCATTAAAGAAATCGGCTGCATCCGGACCGTCACTGCCGTCCAGGGTCCAATGTGTCTTTGAATAATAAGCCGTGATGCTCTCGTCATCATTTACCGCAGCATATCCCCAGTTTGCCATTGCATTGGCGATCGGATTGCTGTCGATCTTCTCGATCTCGGTCACAAAGCCTTTTTCGATACAATTATCGGCTATGCTCTGTGCGAACTCCGCACCTGCTGCCGGCAGGTCTTTTTCAAAGAAGTTTTTCTGCTCACTCTCGCTGAAAAGTTCAAAATCCGTATTTTCTTCGCCTTTCTCCACCAGCAGGTCAAGCAGGGTCTTTGATCCGTTCCGGTATGCCTCCAGTCCTTTTATCGGAAGTTCTGCCACTCCGGCAGCTCCGTCATAGGAAGGATCGCAATATACATAATAGGTAAAGATCAGATCATCGGCCGTAAGCTTCTCTCCATCTGAAAAGCATACATCACTTTTAAGCGTGAAGCCGTAAGTAACGCTGCCATCCTCGGCTTCTTTTACTTCGCAGTCGGCTATTCCGCTGTAACTGTAGTCGATACCGTTGTAGTTCCTGCTCTCTCCCTCGATACCTTTATATATGATCGCTCCTCTCCTGTCATTTTCGAGAAGACGTACATTGAGCAGCTCATTTAATATATCAGCTCCCTCACTCACAGAAAAAAACGGGTTATAATCCCCGTCAAATTCCGTTCCGATCACAAACGGTTTATATACAAGTTCTTTTTCCTCTTCCGGCTTACTCTCCGTTGTCTCCGTAACAGCAGTTTCGGTTCCGCTCTCCGTTGCATCACTCACGGTAGTCTGCGTTCCCCCGCAGCCGGCAGACATGGCCATACAGCCTGCCATGATCAAGGGCAATATTCTTTTTTTCATTTACTTTCTCCTGTATATGCTTTCTGCGATCCACTTAATGCAGTCTTCATCAAAGGGCGATCTTAAGCCGCATTCCTTAAGTTCTTCCTCATAAGGTCTTTTAACGGAAAGTCTGCAGAGTTTGAGGTAATCTTTCCATGCGCCTTCAAAGTCTTTGTCCATGCGGATCTTGAACTGCATGGCACTGACGCTGGCAAGCACATAATCTATATAATAGAAGGGGCTGTGGAAAATGTGGCCCTGCTTCTGCCAGAAACCGCCTTCCGAGAAGAAGCCTTCCCCGTCATATTTAAGCCAGGGTCTGTATACTTCCTCCAGCTCCAGCCATACGTTTTTTCTCTGCTTCGGAGTCATGTCCGGTTTCTCATATATTATATGCTGGAACTCATCAACCATGCAGCCGTAAGGCAGGAAGATGATGGAATCCTCAAGATGCATCTTAAGATAATCGGAAGCTCTGTCACCGAAAAATCTGTCCATCCAGCCATAGGTAAAGTATTCCATAGACATGGAGTGTATCTCAGCTGTCTCCATTGTAAGGTCGATGGCTTCCCTTATTTCCTCATTTCTCGTAAGATAGCCCTGGAAAGCGTGTCCGCACTCATGTGTGATCACGTCCACATCCGAACTGGTCCCGTTGAAATTGGCAAAGACAAAGGGATACTTATAATCAGGCAGATAGGTCATATAGCCGCCTGCCCTCTTGTTCTTTCTTCCCAGCACATCAAAGAGTTCGTTCTTCATCATGAACTCAAAGAACTCTCCGGTCTCGGGCGAAAGCTCATTATACATCTGCGCTCCGGCCTTCAGTATCCTTTCCGGATCGTTGAAGGGTGCCGGGTTGCCGTCAGCAAAGAACACATCATTATCATAGATGCGCAGTTCATCAACAGCTATGCGTTCACGCCTTTTCTCATGTATCTCCAGAGAAAGGGGTACAAAGTATTTCTTCACGGCTTCCCTGAAGGTACTGACCATATCCCTGTTGTAGCTGTTACGACGCATACGGTAATAACCAAGCTCACGGTAATCGTCATAACCCATTATCCGCGCCTGCTCGGTCCTGTTCTTTACCATCCTGTCATAGATATCATCTATCTCTCCGGTCACACCCGAGAAATATCCTTCCATCGCCTTCCAGGCTTTTCTTCTGTGATCTCTTGAAACATCCGTCAGATGGGGACGTAATAATGAGAGATTATATACTTCACCTTCAAAAGGTATGGAAGCCGAAGCTATCAGCTTTTCATAAGAAAGAGTAAGATCGTTTTCTTCCTTTCTGAGTTCTTTGGTTTCATCACTGAAGGCTTTCTTATCCAGTTCCAGATTGGTGAAAGCCACCGGTCCTATCTTTTCCTCAAGATAAGCCCTGTAAGGAGAATCCAGCATCAGTTCGCCGTATTCCTTCAGTTCCAGCGCAAACTCAGGCTCAAAGCCGTTGTAATACGACTCTTCGCCATCGTAGAATTCATCTTTTGTGTTTACCGAATTGCGTATCTCCGAAAGGGTACGCTCCGTCAGAATATGGTCCTTAAGAACATAGAGATCCTTATGGACTTCAAACTGCTCTTCACCACAGACGGCTGCCTGAAAGCGTTCTTTCAAGGCAGCCATTTTTTCTTTCATTTCACCGAGTTCTATCCTTTGATAGGGAATCTCGTTAAATGTCATTCCTTCTTCTCCTCCGGCTTCTCCTCAGCCCAGATGCGCCTGTTGAGCTCTTCGTCTTTCTTGCCTATCATCTCAAGAACATCTCTTGCCTTATTCTGTTCCTCGATAGCCTTGGTCTCATCCTTGATGAGCAGTTCCAAGGATCCCGATACGGTATCGATGTTGTTCTTGAACTCCTCAACCATCTGAGCCGTACGCTGTCCGGCAACCTTGATGATCTCTTCTTTGTAAGCTATGAACTGCTCCACTGTCTGGGCATTGAAAGCTCTCTCCAGATCTCTCTTATAAGCCTTCTTATCCATGGTATTGAAGATAAGTATGGCCTTCTGCTCATTGATGTAATCGTTCATCTTGAGCGCACCGATCTCCGAAGGCGGGATCTCCGTATCGGATATATTGGCGATCCTTCGGATCAGTCCTTCATCTATACCCTTGTATTCCTTGATCTTCTGAACGATGATACCCTTCAGCTCCTGCACCTGTGCAGCAAGTATCCTTCCGCGGATCTGCTTGTAATAATCATCGATTTCCTGCAGATATCTGTTCAGCTCACTGATGATTATCGTATTCTTCTTCTCGAAGATCTCAGGCTTCAGTGCGATCCACTGCATCTTATCTGCCTGACGGCTTGCAGCTTCCTGGCGTCTCTCTATTTCCTTGACCAGTTCCTTGATCTCATCAACCTGGGTTTCCAGACTGTCATCTGTTATCCTTGCAACGAAGGTCGCATGTGCCTGCTCGATATCCTCAACCATCGTAGTCTTCATGAGCTTGATGTTTTCCTCGATCTGCTCCTTGGACTTTCTGGCCTGACTCTCTATTGCTTCGTAATCGGATTTAACGAATTCGATAAGTCCCTCAATACCGTCATAGAGGCCTTTTGCCTTAACTGCCAGTGCGTATTTCTGCGCATATTTGATGATCTCCTGCTCTATCGCATAGAGACCGGAATTGATATAAATCCTTCTGACGACGCCGTTCAATGAAGTATCGCAGCCCTTGAGCTGGTTGTCACAGTCTTCGATCAGCTGCTTGGTTTCATAATCGGCATTTGCAAGCTTATCATATCTGTAGAACATACCGCTGTCCGAAGAAATAGCGGTAGGCTTATCCGTAAAGGGATCCAGCGAAGGCTCGTTGTTGATCTCGTTCTTGTGGTTGGCGAGCCACATACGCTCGTCTTCAAGATCCACATCACCCTCGATAGCCTTGCTTATATATCCTGCTTTCGCGGATACGAAGAAAAGTCTTGATTCCGCAAGATCGATGACTCTGTCTTCTTCATCGTAGATCTTATCATCTTCTTTCAGGCTCACCAGCACCTTCTTGTTTCTGAGAAGCTTCAGATCCTTGCTGGACTTGGTGTCGGCCTGGTTGATGACATGGAAGGATCTGTCAAGGTCTATGGAAGCGCCTGCCTCGTCCTTCTTGGTATTCTTGAATCCGCCTATCAGCTTGTAAAGAACCGAGTTACCTGTTCCTTCCATCTTGGTAGGCTCGTATACGACTATAAGTATTGAGTTGGTCTGCTGCTGCAGCGCATCCTTAAGTATCAGCAGATGCTCGCTTGCATTGGAATCGGTACCCGGTGTGTCAAAGAAAGTAAAGTTGATATTCTTGCACAGAGGTATGGGATAACCTACCTCGATGATACCGCCTACATATCCCGAGCCGTCCTGCTGCTCATGGTTCGGCACATCGTTGAGTTTCTTGAGTATCCTGCAGAGCTGCTCATGCTGCTTCAGTCCCATCTGGGCAACCGCAGTTATCTCTTTTGCAAGCATCTCTCTCATGCGCTCATCGGTATTGCCGAGACCTCTTAAGATCTCGAACTGGTCTATGGCGCCGTTCCACATGATCTGTATCAGATCCGGTCTTGCATCTTTGGTCGTATTCACAAAGAAGGAAACACGGGGGATCTTCTCATTCTTGATCTTGAACATCTTAGCCGTCTCGGAATTGATGCTCTCGGGAAGTATCCTCTTTCCTATGATCGCATTTATGAATGTGGATTTACCTGCGGAATAAGTACCTACAAGGCAGAGGTTGATCTCGTCCTTGTCAAGTGAAGATCTCTTTTCTTCGAAAAGTGCTTTCCTTCTGAGGAAGGTGACCCTCGCCTCGCTGTTCTTCAGCTGGTCTTCGAAACTGCCTATGGTCTCATCGCAGAATTTGGATATCTCTTCATAGATGACTGAAACACTGGGAAGCTCGATATAATCGGTGATCTTGAATATCTCCTTGCCCTTGGTCTCGTTATAATCATCGATCTTTCTCTGAATATCTTCGTAATCGATCTTGGTTCCCTTAAAGGTAAGACTTACCGTATCGCGCGAAAACTGTTCCCAGATATCGTCAAAGAACTTCTCTCCATGGTTCTGTAACAGAAACTCTCCGGACCCGGGTCCGTATTTCTCAAGTCTGGGACACTCGTCATAAGGTATTTCAACGAATTCTCCCTTGAATCTTCCCAGAAAGCGTATCTCCTTTTTCACAGGATGATACATCAGCATTAATTCCTTCATGAACAACCCCCGTTCGTTGATGCAGTTTGCGCATATTTTGTATAAACCACTAAAAAATTATACTAAATAACACAATATAAATCAATAGTATTAATGGTACTTTTTAACAATATCTCACTCGACATTCACGCTTATGGTCAGCTTTTTACCGTTAACCTTCGCGGTAAGCTTTGCCTTACCCTTATGATTGGCCTGAATATACCCGTAGAAGCCCTCCAAAGCCCCGGTATTTATGTCCGCAAAGGCGATATCCCCCTTGCCTGAAGCAAATATCACGGTCTGCTCCATCTTTGCAAAGTTAAATCCCAGCTTCTCACCAAGCTTTATGTTCAGACTGTATTTGTTTTTCCCTGTACTGGTTATACCTGTTCCGCTAAGGACCGGATCTTCGGCATATACATGGACTATATACTTCTTTCCGTTGTTTTCCGTCGTAAGTGTTGTCTCTCCGGCCTTAAGAGCTTTAACCTTGCCCTTTTCAAAAACAGCGATGCTGTTGTCACTCACATTCCATACAGGCTTCTTAAGCCCCTTTATCTTGAGGCTTTTGGGGTCTCCCACGGTAAGATGCAGCTTTCTCTCTGCTGCCGCAATGCTTTCCTTCACCTTAACCTTGCATTTATAGGCACTGCCGTTGATGTAAGCGGTTATGACAGCCGTCCCCTTTGATCTTGCGGTAAGCTTTCCGGAAGCATCCACCTCAGCTATATCCGGAGAAGCCGAATACCATCTGATCCCCAGATGTGCCTTGTCATAATTGATATCTATCTGCCTTACGCCGCCGCTCTCGATACCGAAACTCTTTTTGACCATGACCGGCTGGGTGATATAAACGTTTATGTTCTGCTCTCCCTTGGAAAGCACTATCGGCGTATCCGATTTTTTCTTTGCCGTGAGCAGCCCGGTTTTGCTGATCTTCAGTTTCTTCGTATTGCTGCTCTTCCACTCTCCCTCGGGCAGGGTGAACTTCTGGCCTTTCACAAGATAAAGCTCTTTTGTATCCTTATCGATCACAGGAACCGGATTCATGGGAGACGGGCCTTCGACTCTCTGCTCCTCTTCTGTTTTTTCCTCTTCCTCTTCTTCCTCTTCAGTCTTTTCTTCTTCGACAACAAGAGGCGGTTCAGGCATATCCTGGGTATAGTTAAAGATTATCTCCACACCATCGGCCTGCTCATAGCCCAGTTTATCCCAGGCTTCTTTGCTGCCGTAGAAATATATCTTTTTGATCCTCACCCAGTTCTTGAGCTCATCGGGTTGTTCATCATAATATTTATCCTTTTTCCAGCAGGACGGCAGATAAATGTTCTCGGCACTGTCACGAAGCATTCCGTATGTACGGCAGCTCTCGGATATGACGAAATTCCTGAGTTCAAGCTTAGCCAATCCTTCGCATCCTTCAAACATGTATGTCATGCTCTCTGCCGCTGAAGTATCAAACCTGCTCACATCCAGCTCAGTAAGTCCCGGGCAGCCTGAAAACATAGATGACATATCCGTTACTTTAGAAGTCTTAAAACCGCTGACATCCAGTTTGGTCAGCTTTCTGCAGCCCGAAAACATCTGATACATGTTTTTACAATTCGATGTGTCAAAGCTGCCAAGCTTTAAAGTTTCAAGATTATAGCAGCCACAGAACATACGGCCCATCGTTATCACCTGAGATGTATCAAAACCGCTCAGATCGATCTCTTTAAGTTTTTCGCAATCGCAAAACAATTCATGCATATCGCTTACTTTGGATGTATTGAATTTGCTGAGATCCACGGACTCCAGATTTACGCAGCCTTCAAACATGCCTTCTATACTTTCGCAGGAACTCATATCAAGCTTGCTCAAGTCTATGGACTTGAGTTTTTCGCATCTTGCAAACAAGCGTGAAAGAACTTTAACTTTTGATGTATCAAAAGTGGTGATATCTATCGACTCAAGATTTTTGCAGCTGTAAAACAGACTCCACATATCAGTGACTGCCGATGTATTAAACCCGCTCACATCTATACTTGTAAGTCCTTCACAGTACGAAAACATATCCTGCATGCTTGTAACCTTGGAAGTATCAAAGTGAGATACATCAAGGATCTTTACCTTCTTACAGCTGAACATATAGTTCATATTCGTAACTTTCGAGGTGTCAAAACCGCTCACGTCCAAGGTTTCGAGACTGTTACAAGCGCAGAACATACTTGACATATCGGTAACATTTGAAGTTTCAAATTTGGCCGCATCTATGGATTTAAGACTTCCGCACTGGTCAAACATAGACTTCATCGTTGTCACTTTTGAAGTATCGAAATCCCCTAAGTTTATTTCTTCCAGGGACGTACAGCAATAAAACATCCCCGACATATCAGTGACCTTCGAAAAGTCAACAGCACTGATATCAATGACTTTAAGCTTTCCAAACATGCCCGCAAAAAGCTGTGAGCAGTCATTTTCCGCAAAGCTCACACCGCTTTCAAGCTTGATACCGGAAATATTACTGTCTGTATCATACCAGAAAGAATTGTTTTTCCTCTCTCTCGGTTCAAGTCCGCCGTTATGTGCGATCACCACGGAGTAATCCTCCGTTCCGATCCTTGCCGCCCCCGGTACCACTATATTACCCGAAAGCGTCTTTACCGGTTTTTTCAGTATTATCTTCTTTCCCGCATCATCCTTCTGATATTCATAATCCTCATACCAGTCAGCAGCAGGCACTTTCCAGACCACATCATTAGCCGCTTCCTCGGCTACCGGTTCTCCGGCATCTTCCTTTGTTTCCTCCTCAACATACTCTGTATTTACTTCGTTTACCTCAGCTTCAGCTCTTACTCCAAGGCTTCCGAATTCCCCGAAAACCATTATTATGCTCATCAGCCATGCAAGATATCTTTTATATCCCTTCAACTTCCCTGTTCTCCTAGTCTTTAGTATTGTCCTGTCTTATTCCTTATCCATTTCAACAGCTGTGCCCAGCGCCACTTCCATCATCTGGGTGAAGCTTATCTGTCTCTCTTCGGCGGAAAGTGCCTCGCCGCTTAATATGTGATCCGATATCGTAAAGAGACCGAGCGCTCTCTTTCCTGCCTTGGCAGCATTCATATACAGACCTGCCGTCTCCATCTCGATGCAGAGTATGCCCATCTTGATCCACTTGTCGTTTGCATCTTCCTGGGCATCATAGAAGGTATCCGAAGAAAGGATATTACCCACATGATATCTTGCTCCAAGCTTCCCGGCCTGTCCCACTGCCGTACTTAAAAGTCCGAAATCCGCTACAGGAGCAAAGGTCCCCGGCAGTTCGAACTGCCTTGCATAGTTGCTGTTAGTGGATGCGCCGAGGGCAAATACTATGTCCCTTACCTTCACATCCATGTTCAGCGAACCTGCGGATCCAATACGGATGATGTTCTCCACTCCGAAAAAGTTGAACAGCTCATAGCTGTATATGCCTATCGACGGTATGCCCATGCCGCTTGCCATTACACTGACTCTGGTTCCTTTATAGGTTCCGGTGTAGCCCTGTACGCCGCGGACATTGTTTACCAGCTTAGCATTCTCCAGGAAATTCTCCGCTATGAATTTCGATCTCAGCGGATCTCCCGGCATCAGCACGGTCTTTGCAAAATCATCGGGTGTCGCATTGATATGCGGTGTAGGAAAAGCTGCCATTTTTCATATCCTCCTTATTTAACTTCTACGTTTATCGTGATCGTCTTTTTGTACACCTTCATTGTTATCTTGGTCTTGCCCTTCTTTCTTGTCTTGATGATACCGTTGGTCCTGACACCCGCCACCTCGGGTTTGCTGCTCTTAATTGCCACGTTCCGTTCCAATTCCTTAAAGCGTATCTGTGAAACGGTACCGTCACTCAGCGTCAGTTTATACTTATTCTTTCCCGTAGAAACTATCCCGTCTGTTGTAAGAGTTATATCTTCGACCGTCACATGGATCAGGTATTCGCTGCCGTCCTCGGCCTTTACCGTTACGTCCGCTTTTCCGGGATTTACCGGCATTATCTTATGCTTATCGGTCTTTACCACGTCGTTGTTCGCCACCGACAGTTCAAACTTCTTTACACCCTTTATCTTTACGGTCTTTTTCTTGTCGTTCACTGTCATGTGAAGAGTACGTTCCTTAGCGGGCACATCTTCGTTGACGGTAAGCTTGCACTTATATTCCTTTCCGTTCACAAAGGCACTGATGACGGCTTTCCCTGCGCCACAGGCTTTTACACAGCCGTTGCCGGAAACCACTGCCACATCGGGATCCGAGCTGTACCAGGCCGGAGTCAGATGGCTGTCCAGCCCTTCCAGCACAAGAGTACTGCTTTCCCCGTTTTTGAGAACGGCACTTTTCTTCAGCTTCGGATCACAGATATATACTGCGATGCCCTGATACTCCCTGCTCATCTCCACAGGTTCCGTGGTAGCTTTCTTTGCCTTGACCTTTCCCTTCTTTACCAGAAGTATATCCTTTCTTAAACACTTCCAGCTCTTGTCCGGCAACGTAAACGTCTGTCCCTTTACCAGATAGATGGCACCGGTCTGGTAATCTATCTCAGGCACCGGATCGAGAGCGACCAGATCTGCCGTATCGATGGCACCTTCCACTGCATCACCGCTGAATTCGTAAGTGATCTCAGTTCCTTTGGGAATTTCCACCTTCAGTTCCTTCCACTGCTGCTCCGTTCCCGCATAAAACACCTTTTTAACCCGTTCATTCAGTTTACCGGCAAACTTCACGGGAAGATATACATTCTCTGTTTCCAGTTCCAGTTCATCTTTTTCGTTCTTACCTTCAAAGTTGAAGTTCCTGATGTCCAGGAATTTAATCTTATAAAGTCCCGAGAACATTTCGTAGAACCACTCTACCTTTGAAGTATCAAAAGAACTGACGTTTAAATACTCCAGCTTCTCACAGCTGGTAAACATCATCCCCATGTGCTTACACTTTGAAGTATTAAAGTTTCTGAGATCCAGGGTTGTCAGGCTCTTGCAGCAGTCAAACATCACATCCATGCTCTCCACATTGGAGGTATCAAAATGGCTCACATCCAGGTTCTCCAGCTCAAAGCAGCTGCAGAAAAGTCCGGCCATACTCTTTACTTTGGATGTGTTAAAACTGCTGAGATCCACGCTTTTGAGCTTGCGGCACATGTCAAACATCATCGACATGTTTTCAAGCGAGGAAGTATCAAAATTACTGAGATCCATGCTCTCTAAGGAAGTGCAGCCTTTAAATATCGAGGATAAAGATTTGACTTTAGACGTCTTGAAATTCTTTAAATCGATGCTCTTAAGACCTTCGCAAGCGCAGAACATGTATCCCATATCGGTCACGTTTGAGGTATCAAAACCGCTCACATCAATTGAGGTGAGGGTAGTACAGCCATAGAACATCCTCTCCATATTTTCGCAGGCAGTTGTCTTGAATTTGCTGAGATCAATGGATGTAAGATTCTTACAGTCGTAAAACATTCCCTCCATCTTCTTTGCTGCGGAAGTGTCAATGTGGCTTAAGTCTATACTCGTCAGACCTTCACACTTTTCAAAGAGATAGCTCAGATCTTCCGCCTTTGATGTGTCAAAGCCGGTAATATCCAGTTCCGTCAGGGCACTGCAGTCCGCAAACATCCAGCTGAAGTCCGTCACCTTTGAGGTATTAAAACTTTTCAGATCAAGCTTGGTCAGGGAAGTGCAAAAACCAAACATGAAATTCATACTCGTTACATTAGCTGTGTTGAACTTTGAGATATCGGCATTCTTAAGCTTCTTACAATAATAGAAGCATTTCTCCATGCTGCTAACGCCCGAAGTATCCATATTTCCGAATATGGCAGTTTCAAGTTCCGGGCATTTTGCAAAGAATTCATACATGCTGCTTAGTTCTGAAGCATCTGCCTCGCAGAAGTCCGCGGTCACCAGCTTATCTCCGGTAAGATTCAGTCTGTCTCCCAGCTTAGTCCCCTTAAGCTTTAAGCCTGTAATGCCGCTTCCCAGCACTACATTTCCCGACAGGGTAACTATTCTGTCAATGCTGTTGATATTTGCCGTTGCAGGCAGCTGTATATTTCCGCTCAGGTCATCATGGGTCTTTGTAAGATACAGCCGGTCTCCGGCCACACTGTAATCCCAGTGGTCATACCAGTCTGCTGCAGGTTCCGTCCATTCCACGGTATCGAAACTATCTGCCTTATCCTCTGATATCACATTTTCTTCTTCTGCCTTAAGCTGCGGTGCCGGTATGCTTCCCGCAATGAGCACCACGCTCATCAGTGCTGCCAGTATTCTTCCTGCTTTGTATTTCATCTTCTCTTTCCTCTCAATCCAGGCATTCTTTTATCAGTTCTATGCATTTGTCGATTCCAAGCTTTGACGAGTTTACACAAAGGTCATAATGCTTTGCATCTCCCCATTCGTGATCCGAATAATAGTTGTAATAACTTGCCCTGTCCTTATCACCGCGCTGACAGGTGCTTTCAGCTTCTTTCCTGCTCATTCCGTGAAGCTTCATCAGTCGTTCGATGCGCCATTCCATATCCGCATGGACAAAAACATTGAGCAGCGGATCACGGTCCGAGAGCACATAATCCGCACAGCGTCCTATGAATATGCCCGGTCCCTCGTCTGCCAGTTTTTTGATCGTATTGAATTGTGCAAGATAAATATCAAGAACAAGAGGTCTCTGATAGGATGTGCCGTATCCGCCGATCCCCATCGCCAGCGCATACAGAAAGCTGTTCGTAGGTCTTTCGTCGTGCTTTTCGAAGATCTCCCTGGAATAGCCGCTCTTCTTTGCTGCCTCATCCAGTATCTCCTTGTCGTACACGGGAATCTTCAGTTCCTCGGCAAGCCTCTTTCCGATCTCACGGCCGCCGCTTCCCAGTTCCCTTCCGATAGTTATTATCTGCCCCTGTTTCATAACCCCCACCTCCTTATTTTTTCGGTCATTTACTGCCTGACCACACTAATATATTATACTTTCCCGAGGCTTATAAATCAACCGATGAAGACAAAAAAAGAAGAGCGCTTATGCGCTCTTCCTGTAGTCTGTTCTGATCTAAGTTAACCGACAACCTTCTTGACTGCCTCGATAACACGGTCAGCCTGGAAAGGCTTAACTATGAAATCCCTCGCACCTGACTGGATGGCCTCGATGACCATTGCCTGCTGTCCCATTGCGGAACACATGATAACTTTGGCGCCTCCGTCACTTGCCTTTATATCCTTCAGAGCCTGGATACCGTCTTTCTCCGGCATCGTGATATCCATGAGCACAAGATCGGGTTTGAGTTCTGCGTATTTGCTGACTGCCACTGCTCCGTTTTCAGCCTCGCCTGCTACTTCGTATCCGTTCTTCGTCAAGATGTCCTTAATCATCATTCTCATGAATGCTGCGTCGTCAACTACGAGTATCTTGGCCATTTTATCCACTCCTCATTTACATAAATAATTCGTGTCCCAAAAACACTACAAATATAATATAACAAAAATACACTTTTGTCTATCACTTTTTACACCCCGGTATTTCCTGCCGGAGTCCTTTATTTTTTTGTGCTAATATAGTATAATACAACACTGTAGTGTTGTCAAATCAACAGATAAGGAGTATAGCATATGGCAAGCCAGATCAGAGACATCGCTCTCGCACCCTCAGGCGAGCTGAAGATCGAATGGGTTAAGAACCACTGTGACCTTCTCCGCACCCTCGAGGAAGAATTTTCAAAAACCAAACCTTTTTCCGGCAAAAAGATAGCCCTCTCGGTCCATCTTGAAGCAAAGACCGCATATCTTTGCAAGGTCCTTGCGGCAGGAGGAGCCGAAATGTATATCACCGGATCCAATCCTCTCTCTACCCAGGACGACGTAGCTGCTGCCCTGGTCAAAGCAGGCCTGGAAGTACATGCATGGCATGCCTGCACCGAGGATGAATACAACGAGCACATCAGGGAAGTCCTCAAGATCGGTCCCAATATCATCATCGATGACGGCGGCGATCTCGTGCACATGATGCACACCGAGTTCAAAGCTCTGATCCCCGAAGTGATCGGCGGCTGTGAAGAGACCACCACCGGCATCATCCGTCTTGAAGCCATGAACAGGGACGGCGATCTGCTCTTCCCCATGGTCAAGGTCAACAACGCACAGTGCAAGCATTTCTTCGATAACCGCTACGGTACCGGCCAGTCCGTATGGGACGGCATTAACCGTACCACCAACCTTATAGTTGCCGGCAAGACCGTTGTGGTCGCAGGCTACGGCTGGTGCGGCAAAGGCGTGGCAATGCGCGCCAAAGGCCTCGGTGCCAAGGTCATAGTTACCGAGATCGATCCGGTTAAAGCCATAGAGGCAGTCATGGACGGTTTTGAAGTGATGCCCATGAAGGACGCCGCAGCCCTCGGTGACTTCTTCGTTACCGTTACCGGCTGTGACAAGGTAATAGATGAGGAAGATTTCATGGAAATGAAGGACGGTGCCATCCTCTGTAATGCAGGCCACTTTGACTGCGAGATAGATATGGCAGGTCTCAGGAAGCTGGCAGTAAACAGCGCCGAGCTCAGAAACAATATCCAGGGTTACACCCTTCCCAACGGACGCACCCTTGCAGTTCTCGGGGAAGGCCGTCTTGTTAACTTAGCCTGCGGCGACGGACACCCTGCCGAGATCATGGACATGAGCTTTGCGATCCAGGCCCTCTCCGCAAAATACCTTGTAGAACACGGAAGCGAACTCACTTCGAAGCTCATCGATGTTCCTGAAGAAGTGGACAGGGATGTAGCTGAAAGAAAGCTCGCTTTCCTCGGTAAAAAGATAGATAAGCTGACACCCGAGCAGGAGAGATATCTCAACTCGTCGTCGCTGTAAGCTTAACCTATACGGTCCATTATACTTTGTGTTTCATGAAGGATCCTCTCCTCGTCAAGGGTGAGGATCTTTCTGTTTTCCATGGTTATCTCACCATCGATGATAACGGTATCGGCCTCGCTTCCGTTTGCGGAATAGGACAGAGCCGCAACCGGATCGTTCTTGGGCCACATTGAAGGCTGCTTCAGATCCCAGATAACGAGGTCGGCCTTCTTGCCTTTCTCTATGCTTCCGGTCTCCTTATCAAGTCCGAGAGCTTTTGCCCCGTTGATCGTTGCCATCTCGAAGGTCTCTACGGCACTCACGCACTGGGGAGTAGCATGTGTTCCTTTATGTATCAGGGCCGCAAGGCTCATCTCATGTATCAGGTTCAGTGAATTGTTGGAAGCCGCTCCGTCGGTACCTATACAGACATTGATACCTTTTGCCATCATCTCCGGTACGGGTGCAAAACCGTTACCCAGTTTCATGTTGGATGCCGGATTGGTCACCACGCTTACCTTCTTTGCTGCCATTATATCCATATCCTTCTCATCCACCTGTACGCAGTGTGCTGCGATAAAAGGCACTTCGAAGAGCCCGCATCTTTCGGCCAGTTCGATGGGACTGCAGCCGTAATCCTTTCTGCAGTTTTCGATCTCGGTCTTTGATTCGGAAAGATGCATGTGTATGCCCATGTTTTCCTTAACAGCTTCTTTTGCTATGATCTTAAGATATTCTTCGTCGCAGGTGTAAGGTGCGTGGGGTCCGAGCCTGAAGCTTAATCTGTCACAGTCCTTAAACGCATCTCTTTCCTCATAAGCCTGCTTAAGCCTCGTACTGCCGGCTTCATCATTACCGCTTCCCACCAGGCCACGGCAGATCACTGCCCTCATTCCTGCTTCCTTTGCAGCTGTGGTGGTCTGCATTATATTCATCTGCATATCGTTAAAGCAGGTGGTGCCGCTCTTCATCATTTCAACTATCGCAAGCTGGGCTCCCCAGTAGGCATCCTTATCCGTCATCTTCTGCTCTATGGGGTCTATGCGTCCGAACAGCCAGTCCATGAAAGCCAGATCATCAGCGCAGTTTCTCATAAATGACATATAGGAATGAGTATGGGCATTGACAAGTCCCGGTGTCAGCAGCTTGTCCGTGCCGTCGATCACCTTATCGGCCTTGAAGCCTTCCGGGGCCTCGTTGATACCCGCAATGTATTTTCCGGACACATAGATGTCAGCTTCCTCTGCCCTTACAGGATCTGTAAAGATCGTCTTAATGTTTTTGATAAGTATGTTCATTATGCTCCTCCCTATTTAATGATAATGTTCACATCAACTTTGAGTTCATCTCTGTCCGCTCCGGGCCTGTAGCTTATATGCAGTGTTTTTTCTCCCGGAGTACTCAGATCATCATCGCTGCTGATGGTGTATCCCGTACTGTAATCATAATACTTTCCGTCGCTTCTTGTATTGCCGTGATGACTGAGGCAGAACTTCTCATCGGCCGGGGTCTTTGTATAATTCAGCGTACCTGCCGGTGAATAGGAGGACTTCTTCAGCTTCGCATCCTTCATGCTGCCGTAACCTCCGACTATCTTGTGTTCGATGTTCTCAGCGGAGATTATCTGTTTCGAATATACTCTTCTCTTTGAAGTCCTTCCGTTATCATTATCAAGAATCTCATATACGCTTAAGCCTGCCGCTATCTCCTCAAGGGTTGTCCCAGCTGCATAGCCTTCACTTTCAACGCCTTTTACTTCCAGCTCTCTGGGCACCGCACTTACGGGTATGCTGTTATCCGAAGTGAATACGATGTAAGCAGGTATCTTGTTAAGGCCCTGCATCCTCGAAAGCTGGTTCACTGTATAGCCGTTCTCATCCTTTACCGCGAGAACCGTTTCGGTACTGGTGCCTCCGTCAAGATTATAGGCAAATATGCAGCCCTGCTCTATCGCTGCTTTGGCGGCATCCGAAAGAGTCCAGTCAGCAACGCTTGATAATATCACATAACCTCCGTCGGCTTTGACGCCGAATATCTGCCTTCTGGCCTTCACGGTATAATGAGCCACATAGTTGTCATAACCGTGCAGATCTCCGTCATTGGCATCATAGAGATTAATGCCGCCCACCAGTATGGGCACAAAGCCTGTCACCGCGCTCCTGATCTTTCTGCCGTTCAGCTTCTCGCCGTAGATATCGTAGTAATAACTCTCACCTGCAGCCAGTGCATCAGCATCCGCATAGTAATCGGCCCAGCCCACGCTGCCTGCTTCATCGATAACCAGTATATCGCATTCGCTGTGGTCCACGGTCTCTGCGCTTTTCAGCACCACACCGTCCGCTATTATCACTCCGTCGGGGTCGTTGCCGTGATAACAGTATGCATCGGAAGACTGGGTATCATAGAAGATACCCGAATTGATGGCAAGGATGATATTCTTCTCCTCGCCCACTTTCTCCACCATCTCCGTCACTTCCATGATCCCCGAGAGATCGCCGCTTCCCGCTCCGTCCGGTGCATACACCGAAGGAGTCAGTCCGTATACGGTGATGGCCTGATACTTTCCGTACTCTGACTCGCTTATGGTCTCGTAATCTACCGAATAGCCTTCTTCTTCAAGCCTTAACTGCTCAAGCTGCTGAGTCTTGGTGTCTGCCGTTTTTTTCTCTTCAATGCTGGAGCTTACGGCTTCATGCTCGCTCTCTCCCTCAGCCTTCTCAGCCTCTGCCCTGTCGAGATAGGCAAGTTCTTCCTCACGGCCGTTCAGATTGTATCCGTCGCTGCTGCAGCCCGTGAAGACCACTGTCATCACAAGAAGCGCCGCAAGCGGCTTTATTGAAAAACTCATAGTCCAAACCTTCCGAAATATGGTCATGTTTTACGCCATAGTATTCTACCACACTTTCTTGACATTTACCTCATTTTTTGTATAATGGTATAGGTTTATGCCGGCGTGGCGGAATTGGCAGACGCGCGGGACTTAAAATCCCGTGATGGCGACATCGTACCGGTTCGACCCCGGTCGCCGGCATTTACTTACAAAGATATTTCATTATCATTCCGCAGGTTTCACTGTATTTCAGTATTCCGTATAGAATAATAAGCCGAAAGTTCCCGGGCCGCAGTTTGCTGCTATGGTGGGCGATGCTTTCTGTATGAATACTTCGTCAAAGCTCATATATTTCTCTGCCATTTCCTTAACCTTTTCCAGTTCCCTTGTGGTCATTCCCACATAGGTTATAAACAGCATACGCGTATCTATCTTACCCGGAACATTAAAGGCATTTGCGATATATCTTTCCCATGCCTGCTCTCTTGATCCGAAATATACCTTTGACACTTTCATTTTGCCCTTCTTAAGAGCAACTACGGGATGGACCATAAAAGCATCGGCCATGCTGCCCATACTTGCGCTCACCAGTTTCTGTCTTACCAGGAAATCCAGGGTGTCCACTATAAAAGTCGTATGTATATGCCCCCTCATTCTTTCCAGTCTTGAAATAATGTTTTCATAAGACATACCCTCGTTTGCAAGTCTGGCCGCTTCTATTGCCATGAGTCCCAGTCCGCTGGAAAGATGTCCCGAATCCACCACACTCACATTTCCGAAATCCTCGGCCACTTCGCTTATCCTGGGATATTCTCCTTCTTCCAATCCTGAGGAAAGTGACACATATATGATGTTATTCGCCTCGTCCAGCTGAGCCGAAAAGAATTTTTCAAGCTGTTCGGGCATAGGCGGTTCAGACTTTGCAAGGGCCGTCGGATCCGCCATATAGGCCAGCAGACCGTTTGGCTCTATCTCTATACCGTCTTTGAACACTCCATCCTGTGTCCTTACTATATGAGGTATTACGGCTATCCCGTATCTTGACTGCAGAACTGCAGGTATATCGGCAACACTTCCGGCACTTATCCTGACCGCTGTTTTTTTCTTGTGATCACGTATCCACTCTATACTTTCTTCTTCAAGTGACTGGGCGGTATGTGTCGAAGTGATCAGGCTCTTCGGAAGCATACGGTATACCGTGTTTTCCAGTTCTTCTCCGGTTACCGGTTTCATCAGATATCCGTCAAAACCTTCCCTGGCATACATGCTCTCGTTATCACTGCCGGCATTTGCAGTAAGCGCGATTATCCGCGAATCATGGCAGTAACCGCCTGCCTGATCCCTTATAGCATGCATGCATTCTACGCCGTCCATCCCCGGCATCTTGTGATCCATAAGTATCACATCATAATGTTTCTCAAGTGTTTTCTTTAAAGCTTCCGGGCCTGACTCGGAGGTGTCTACCGTAAGTTTGGTCTCTTTCAGAAGCTTTTCCACCACCATAAGGTTCGCGACGGTGTCATCGACTACCAGCACTTTTGCCTCGGGAGCTTCAAAGGATTCCACATATTCATGTTCCGCATGTGATCTGCTGTGATGATCTTCCATATCCAGCTCGCCCACCGGTTCATCATTGATTATCTTCTGCGGAATGGTGATCATGAAAGTAGAACCTTTTGTATATATGGAATTGACACTTATCTTTCCGCCCATCAGATCCGTAAGGTTCTTGACTATGGACAGTCCCAGCCCGGTCCCTTCTATATAACGGTTCCTGGCTTCATCCACTCTTTTAAAAGCCGTAAACAGATGGGGTATGCTCTCTTTCTTTATACCCATTCCGGTATCGCTCACAGAGTAAGTAACCAGTGCACCGCCCTCATTATCACGTTCACACTGTATCGCAAGTCTCACATATCCTTCACTGGTATACTTTATCGCATTGTTCAGTATATTGATCAGAACCTGCTTGATCCTTACTTCATCTCCGTACAGCTCGGAAGGAAGTTCCGGAGATATATCCACATGGAAAGCCAGATTCTTTTCCCTTGCTTTTATCCACAGCATACCCACTATGTCGGACAGCATGTCACCGGTATGGTAAGCTGCATTGTTAAGTTTCATCTGACCGGATTCGAATTTGGACATGTCAAGTATGTCGTTGATCAGATGCAGCAGCATGCGGCTGGCAGCCTGTATGTTCTGCGCATCTTCGTTGATCTCTTCGGAGGCATTCTGTCGGAGTATCATTTCATTGAGACCGATTATCGTGTTGATCGGCGTTCTTATCTCATGACTCATATTCGAGAAGAATCGGCTCTGGGCTTCGTTCAGCTGCTTTATCTGTTCTCCCTGTTCTTCTTTCTCCAGCAGTTGCTGACGCATCATATGTTTCAGATATGAAGTCAGACATCCCAGTATCAGCTGTACCGCAACAAAGATTGCGAAATCCCTGAAGTTGCTCCCGCTGGCAGCGCTGTCCGTTCCCTCATTCAGATACATACCCAGCACTATCAGATCCGCTGCTCCCGTCAGCAGCAGGTATATCCTTGCATCAAGATAAAAACAGAAAGGTATACAGAAGGAAACGATCATATACAGCATCGCATCCACTCCGCCATAGGCGATATTATCAAGAATGATCATCCTGATGGACCAGGCGATGATCAGCGTCACGGTGATACTGTTGAGCGCAGGTATCTTCTTATAGTTATCATCGAACCTTCTTTTAAATACCAGGAGTATGATCATATATATAGCAATGGCGATTGCCATGGCTGCGTATGAATATCTGTACTCGGCTATAAAGGCTTCTTCTGCATAGGAGTCAGGCCGGATAAAAGAAAACAGCAGGCAGGCACACATTGCCAGGATGATCGCGGGTCCCACGATCATTGATGTATTGATCGACTCCTGTATCCCGTATTTTCTCAAAGCTTCATATCTGGGATTTTTTTTTGGGCGAAAGATATAATCGAAAAAGTTTTTCATGACGCATCTCCTCCCTCAGGGCCGAATTCCATTATCAGCTCTCCCTCATCGGATCCATCTTTCTTCTGTTCGCTGAGAGTTATACCGAGGCACTCCGCTAAACCGTCTGCAAGCCTCTTATACTCATCCATTGCTGCGCCGTCTTCTTTGCGGATCTTATCTTCAAGCCCTGACTTCGCGGCTTTTTCCAGCTCAAACATTTTATTGTAAAGGCTCATGCAGCCTATCATTTTTGAAGTGCTCTTTACCGAATGCACTGTTATCTCATAGTTACGCAGATCCCCCTTCTTAAAACTCTCCTTCGCATCGCTGATCTTCTGCGGTGCATCCTTCGCATACTGTTCCAGCAGCTGCTTGTAGAAATCCCGATCATTCTGGCAGTAATGCAGTCCCGTTTCCGGATCCATATTCAGCTTACGCAGTTGTCCGAAAAAGTCTTCGCCATCAGCTTTTTCTTCAACTGCACTTCTTTCCTCTGCGGCCTTCTCTTCTATTACCGCTGTTTCAACTGTAAGCGCCGACTTGGGCAGGACTTTTTTCATTATCCTCTCCAGTTCGCTTATTTCAATGGGTTTAGCAAGGAACGCATCAAAACCTTCTTTGATGAACATCTCTCTTGCCGTACTGACGGCGTTGGCGGTGAGTGCCACTATGGGTACATCTTTCTTCTGTTTTCCGTATATCGCCCTGATACGCTTCATGGCTTCGACTCCGTCCATACCCGGCATCATATGGTCCATGAAGATGATATCGGTATCATGCTCATGGATAAAATCAATGGCAGCCTCTCCCGAAGAAGCGGTAAAAACTTCCATTCCGTAATTATCGAGTATCTCCCTGGCAACCATGTGGTTCATGGGCTCGTCATCTACCACAAGAGCTCTTACTCCCCTTGCATACAGTTTTCCTTCGTCTTTGCCGTAATCACCGGGATCCGCATTCAGGAAAGAGATCACAGGGAAACAGTAGAAAGGTTTTCTGATCAGCTTGATATTGGCATTCTCCGGTATCACAAAGGAATCATCCGCAACTACCGCTACCAGACTGTCCTTCGCGATCTCGTTCATAAACTGCGGATCTTCTTCATACTCTTCCTTACCCACGATGATATGGGTGAAATGAACTGCTTTCACCAGTTTCTTAAAGGCTTCAAGATTGTCCGCACGCTGCAGCATCACATTAAGTCCGAGGACCATATCCTTGATCATCAGATTATAAAACGACCTGACATCCGGATTGTCATATTTCTCAAAATGAAGATAGGCGCCCACCACCAGACGTTCCGGTTTACGCAGGCTCATGCATCCTTCCGGATCGACTATCTTCTGCGGTATGCTGACTCGTACCGTAGTACCTGTACCTTCCTCACTTTCAAGAGTAAGGAAACCGTTCAGTTTCGTGGTAAAACCGTTGACTATGGAGAGTCCCAGTCCCAGACCACTGGTGGATCTGGATCTTCCCGAATCAGCCTGATAGAAACTGTCGAGTACCTTCTCCATCTCTATATTGCTCATTCCTATACCGGTATCCTTCACCTCTATCAACAGATTGATACCGTAATCACGTTCCTCGGAAGTGATATGTACATACACGCCGCCTTCTTTGGTATACTTAAGCCCGTTATCGATAAGGTGCTTAAGTATCTTTTTAAGTTTTCCTATATCACTGCTCATCACGGCGGGAATCGTGGGATCCACATCTATCACAAGTTCGGTATTGGCAGCGCGGTGCGGAGAGATCTCGGTCACGATATCGTTAAGCATCGAAGACAGCATGTATTCTTCATTGTTTACCACCAGTGAATGCATATCTATCTCGGAATGATCCAGAATATCATCGATATGATCTCCGACCCGCTTTCCCGCTTCACTGACCAGCAGCAGATTACGTTTTATCTCCTCGTCATCTTCCTTTTCTATACATATCCCCGTCAGACCTATCACGGCATTTATCGGTGTACGGAGTTCATGTGAAATGTTAGCGAGGAAATCATTCAGCTTTTCGGTATTCTCTGCCAGCGCAGCGTTTTCCGCTTCGGATGCTTCCATTATACTGTTCCATTTTTTTATTATGCCGCGCGCGAAATAGCAGAAGAAAGTGATCACCACAAGATGAAGCAATGTTCTTGTGATCATAAGACCGTCAAACTCATATCCCTCATTCATCATCTGTATCACGTCATATGCCAGCACCACATAATAAGTGCTCTGTGCGAGGGTTATCACACCTGCGATACCCGTTGAAACAAGGATAAGGATAAGCAGTGCCATGACAAAACCCAGATCAAAGGTACTTGTAAGATGGACACCGTAGAAGAAAGACAGTATCATCATCAGTATGGAATATATCCATACTCTCATTTCGGCGGTAAATGCCTGTCTGATATGGATGAACCATGCTGACACCACACCGAGGGTCACCGGTATCAGCGCCCATTTTTCCCATCCAAGCAGCAGGGCCTCTCCGATCAGCGCAACTGAAAACACGGTGTAACAGAACAGTATGGCCAGATGCGATGCGCCGAAATAATCTTTTTTCTTATTAGCTTTTTCCATATTTCCCTGTCCCCTTGTTATCAGCCTGCTCCCGATACTTCACTGAGCTTTTCGCCTGCATCCGATAATGCCTGCATAAACCCTGCGTTATTGTCATTAATGAATCCTTCATCTCCGCGCTTCCCGGCTTCCTCAAGTTTTAAAGCTTTATCTGCCAGTTCGGCGGCTCCGATTATCAGTGCGGAACTCTTAAGCGCATGAACTCTTATAGTATAGTTTTTCAGGTCTTTTTCGGAAATGAACTTTTTCAGTGCTTCCATGTTTTCATCAAGGCTTGAACAGAAAGTTCCGATCACCGACAGATAAGCCTTCACTGATCCGCTGTTTTCTATTCCTTTTTCCACATTCAGCAGGCCTTTATCCGAGAGTGCTTTAAGCTCTGCAGGAAGCGGCTCCTCAAGAGTTCTTTCCGCCGCTTCCGCCTTCCCTATCTTTTCCGGAGGCAGATATACGCGGAACAGTTCTTCAAGTCTTTCGGTATCTATCGGCTTTGTCAGATAATCATCAAAACCTTCGGAGATATATTTTTCTCTCGCACCCGATATTGCATTTGCCGTAAGACATACAGCAGGAGCGGACATGCTGAGTCCTCCCCTCTTACGCAGCTCATGAAGCAGTTCGATACCGTCCATCTCCGGCATCATATGATCAAAGAAAAGCAGATCATATTTTTTCTTACAGGCCATACGCAGTGCCTCTTCCCCCCGCTCTGCCATATCGACCTTTACTTTTGTTTCTTTCAGCAGACTCTTAAATACCATCAGGTTCATGGCATTGTCATCTGCTATCAGCACTTCGGCATCCGGCGCAGTGAAACTGACCTTATATTTTTTCTTTTCACTGATAAGCGTTCTGTAGGATTTTTCATAATCCCCCATTTCTTCCCATTTTACAACTTCCTGTTTCAACGTAAAATAAAACTTCGAGCCCAGACCGTACATGCTCTCGACCTTAAGGTCGGAGCCCATCATCTGCAGAAGCTTCCTGCATATGCTCATTCCGAGTCCGGTGCCTTCTATGCTCCTGTTACGCATTTCATCGACACGTTCGAATTCGGTAAAGATCTTTTCCAGATCTTCTTTTTTAATGCCTATGCCAGTATCCTTTACCGCAACTTTCAGAAGTACGCTGTCAGACTCTGCTTCGAGCTTTTCATATCTTATCGAAAAGGTGATACTGCCCTTCTCCGTATACTTAACCGCATTGGTCAGTATATTGGTGATCACCTGCTTGATCCTGACATCATCACCACGCAGCAGCTTAGGAATATCGCTGTCAACATCAAGGACAAGCTTAAGTCCTTTTTCATCAACTCTTTTCTGTATCATGTTCACCAGATCGTTGATCACCGAAGACAGATCATATTCAACCGGGATGATCTCAAGCTTTCCGGCCTCAATCTTTGAGAAATCAAGGATATCGTTTATGATACCTAACAGAGTTCCTCCCGCCACTTTTATGCCTTCCGAATATGCCAGGATATCATTATCGCTGCACTCTCTCAGTATCATCTCATTCATACCGAGTACTGCATTCATGGGAGTCCTTATCTCATGAGACATATTTGAAAGAAACGCGGATTTTGCTTCACTTGCAGCAATGGCACGCTCGGATACATCCTTCTCTCTTTTCAGATTTTTATATTGTTCGATCAGGCTTTTATAGTGGTTAGACATGATGTTACTTAAGCTGTACCCCGCAACTATCATTACTATAGTCTCTATGGTCAGTCCTCCGAGGCGGCTGGCAAAATAGGCATAGGGTGTTTCCACATCCAGTCTGCGCTCTGCGAAATAAGAAGACATGTTCCAGGTAGCAAAGACCATGAAACCGTAATTGATCACAACCGCAAGGGAATAAAGATTAAAATCGCAGAACTGCAAAGCAAGAAGGGGTACAAGAAACCAGGTTATATAAATAGTCAGATGTGCGCTGTCCATAACCACCAGCAGCACATCAATGGCAAACAGTGCGATGATCGAAGTGAACATGGAATTGGCGGATCTTTTCATCATCTGCCTGTGCAGCAGTGTCAACGTCCCCATGAACAGGGATATGAACAGTGCCGTATAATAAGTCACTCCCGGGAACACCTTCATTCCCACGGCAACAGCTATAAAAGGTCCCGCAAAGATACAGCAAAACAACACCTTATTAAACTGTTCGTTGATCATCCTTCGGTTTTCGACAAGAAAGCTGTCAAAATCCGATATATTGCCCTGGGCTATCAGCTGCTCCTTCTTATCCATTATAAACCTCTGTTCCCATTATCACTTTTTCGTCAGGCAGATACTTAAGCAATATCTCTTCCATTCTTTCCGCACTGACCGGTTTGGCAAGATAATCATCAAACCCTTCCGAAAGATACCATCTTTTTGCACCGGAAATGGCATTGGCCGTCAGACATACCATTACCGTATCCTTTTTTCCTTCTTCACCGCACATCTCACGCAGGGTTTCAATGCCGTCCTTATCAGGCATCATATGGTCAAGAAATATCAGGTCATATTTCTTTTCTGCTGCTTTGGCTATGCCCTCGTCACCGCTTTCTGCCGTATCGATCTTTATCTTCGTGGTTTCTAACAGACTCTTTATCACTTCAAGATTCATCGGATTATCATCTACTATCAGTATACAGGCTTCCGGACAGATGAATTTTTCCCGTATCGTCATGCGTTTTCTCAGGTCTTCATTATAGGCTTTTTCAAAACTGCCCAGCGGTTCCCATGCCGCAACCCCGGTTTCCAGTGTAAAATAATACTTTGCTCCGAGATCGGGTACTGCTTCAGTCATCAGGCTGCATCCTTCAGCTTTAAACAGCTCATTCAGTTCTGACAGATCCTGTCCGCTTATACCGTCGCCTGTACACATTATGCTGAAAGTCAGCATCACCCGGTCTTCTTCGTTTTCCTTTTTTTCAAAAGACAGGCCGAAAACTATCTTGCCCTTATCCGTATGCTCCGCTGCTTTGCCTGACAGTTCAGACAACAGCTTTTTTATCTGCTTAACATTTCCGTACAGCTGCTTGGGTGTACCCCATGCCATATCGAAGGCCGCGTCAATCTCCCTTCTGATGCATATTTCTCCAAGCGCATCTGCCTCTTCGCACAGTAACAGAAAAAGATCAAAGTATTCCCCTTCGATCTCTTTCCTGCTTTGTTCTTTGCTTTCCTGTCTTTTTCCGGTGACTTTATGCAGACCTTTTTTTATTAATTCGGCTATGCTGTTCATGATATATGGAAAGTTCCTACAGTCTTCTGCAGATTTTCTGCCTTCTCGGAAATAAGCGTTACTTCTTCAGCGGTCTTTTCCGAGTTGGCCGTAATATCCTGTATGCTCACATTCACCGACTGTATCGCAGCATTAAGATTTTTCTGTGATTCGTTCAGTCTCTCAAGTGAACCGTTTATATTTGTCATTGATGCCGCAAGTTCTTCTGCACCTGCCCCTATGGTACTTGATTCGTTCGCATAGAACTCCGCATCACTCTGATAACTCTCGGCAAGTGTTGCCAGCGTTCCGTAATCTCTCATTACTTCTTCGCTTAAGAAGGTGATGACCTTGGTACTTTCGTCCGAAAGACGTTTTACGCTGTCCATGACCTTTTCAATGATGGAATTGATCTTCTCTATCTCATCTGCTGTTGTCTGGGAGAGATTCTTTATCTCGTTAGCGACCAC
>JAILES010000091.1 GCA_024687205.1 Lachnospiraceae bacterium | reverse complement strand
CGGATAAGCATGATTATGATGAGGGAACCATCACTAAAGAGGCAACGGCTTTTGAAGAAGGGGTGAAGACGTATCTCTGCAGACGCTGCGGACATGAGAAGACCGAGGTCATAGACCGCATCGAACTGGATGAGGATATGGGGGAAGATCTTTCCGAAGTGATGGAGGATATGGATCCCGAGACAGATAAGGTAGAAGTCAGTAAAAAAGACAATGCAGACGGAAGCAGCGAAACTGTCATAAGCGTGGGTGATGAGGAAGTATCCAGGACAGAGACCGATGCCGACGGCAACATTGTAGAAGAAAGTAAGATATGGATCGCAGGTCTTAAGAGCAGCTATATCTACTGCGGTGGAGCCATCAAGCCGGAGATACATGTTTATGACGGCCTGCGCAGACTGACGGAAGGCAGTGATTATTCCGTAGCTTTTAAGAATAATAAAAAGAGCGGCAAAGAGGCTAAACTGATCCTCAGCTTCAAGGGCAGCTATAAGCTGACAGAGAAGAAAGAGTTTGGATTTGAGATAAAGCCGGCAGAGCTGGGTAAAGATGTCATAGCAAAAGACGGTTCGGTAAATGTCGGAGGAAAGCTTGCGGTATCTGTACTCTTCGCTGAAAGCGGAAAGAAGGTACCCGCAAAGGATCTGGATATCACATATTCGGGAGATACGTCGGCAGCGGGAACCATCACAGTGAGCATCAAGCCTGCAAGCAGCGATTACATCGGAAGCACTGAGGCTGTTATTAACGTAACTGACAATAAATTGTTAATGCTCGAAAATGCCAAAGTTAAAACCGAGCAGAAGAAATACACCTATACGGGTGAGCCGGTGTCCGCAAATGTAATAGTGGTACTTGACGGAAAGGAACTTAGGAAGGGTATTGATTACACGGTTTCGCAGATCAGCAATAATGTGGAACCGGGTACCGCGACCATGGTGCTTGAAGCCATAAAGGGAAATCCGGAAGGCTATATCGGCAGCAAGGTAGTGACGTACAAGATAGTAAAGGGACGTGTGCTTGAGAACGGGAACGGATTCAGCATTGAAATGAGCGAAAAGCAGATCTATGAAAAAGGCGGTGTTAAACCCGAACTTAAGGTATACGACGGAGATGCCCTGCTTAAGGAAGGTGTTGATTACAAGCTCAGCATAAAAGGAAACAAAAAAGCAGGAAAGACAGGAAGCGTGACAGTCCGCGGAAAAGGCAGGTATAAGGGCAGCGTAAAACTGAGCTTTACGGTGGAGCTGAGTGATCTCTCTAAGCTTGCTGTTGTTTCGGCTGATGCAGTGATGAGCGCAAAGAACGGCAATCCCGGGGCTGTGATCATTGACAGGAATAAGAAACAGCTGAAAGAAGGAGTAGATTACAGGATAGTTCCGGATCCTACAAGTCCTGTGGGCGGTAAATATATGGATGTGATCGCAAAGGGCATCGGCAACTATAACGGTGAAGTAAGGATATGGTACAGGGATATCGAGACATCAAAGGATATCGGAAAGATCAAAAACGCAAAACTTGCAGCCGTACCTTATGCGCCGGGCGGGGCGACGATAGATAAGAAGATTCTTGAAGGTCTGTTCGGCGGAGAACTTGTATACGGCAGAGATTATGTGGTTGCGGGATATATAAACAATATAAAAACCGGAACTGCCAAGCTGGTAGTTAAAGGTATCGGAGAGTACGGAGGAGTAAGGCTCATAAGCTTCAAGATCGTCGGGAAGAACGGCGAGATCAAGGGAGCTTACAGAGACGGCGGATGGAAATAATAAGAATAGCTATGGGGAAGGAGTAAAGATGGAAAGACCGGTTGAAATAAAGGATGCCAGATATCGTTTTGACAGTTTCGCTGACGGGGAAGTGCTCGGAGGAAAGAAAAAGGGAAGGCTGCCGGCCATGGGCTGGAACAGCTGGAATGCTTTCGGCAGCGGTAATACCGAAGAACTGACAAAGGCGATGGCGGATAAGCTGTGTGAACTGGGGCTTAAGGATCTGGGCTATGAATATGTGGTACTTGATGACGGCTGCTACAAAAGCGAAAGAGTGGAGGGCAAGCTGTCCAATGAAGAAGAAAAGTTTCCTTCGGGTTTCAGGGCTCTGGCAGACTATATCCATTCAAAAGGCCTTAAATTCGGCATGTATAATGATATAGGTACCAATCTCTGTGCCGGTGCGGCTGTTGGTACCTGCGGCCATGAGAAGGAAGATGCCCGCACATATCTGGATTGGGGCATAGATTTCATAAAGGTTGATAACTGCTATTATCTCTGGGACAATGCCACCTTTTCGGATGCGGAGAATGCAAGGTATACCTACGCGCCGCATATTAAAAGTATAGAACTGGAAGGAGCGGTAAATCAGACTCTTACCGCAGATGAAGGCGAGCTGTACGGACGAATCATGGATCATGAGTACAATGTTGCCACGAATATCGGCACCTTTGACGGTACCGGACCGCAGCACAGTCCGGTAGGGCGCATGAGCGGCGAACTCAGATTCAGCGTACTGGCGGATGAAGCCGGAGAATGCGAGATAAAGCTTCTCTATGACAGCGGAAAGGAAGAGGGAAAAGGTGAGTGGCTGCAGCTTGCAGTCGGAAGTGAGATATTCTATGACGATCTGCTTCCGGTGAGCGAGGGCTTCGTGCTTTCACAGCCCATCAGCCTCAGGCTTAAAAAAGGTGAGAACCTTATCCGCATAATGAACCACCGCAGACAGGAGAATACCCTCTGTTCTTATGCCGCGCTTAAAGAGGCTTTCTATGAATTGGATCCGGATAATGATATAGTGCTTTCCATCTGTGAATGGGGTAAGACCCAGCCGCAGAACTGGGGTTATAAAGTCGGAGATTCCTGGCGTATACTTAATGATATCTCTTTCCAGGTGGGAGCTGACGGCAACCCGGGACACGGTGCATGGAACAGTGATTACACTACAGGAGTGACGGCACAGTATAACAAAGCCGTGATAATGGACGAATTTGCAGGACTTGAGAAGGGCTGGAACGATCCCGATATGCTGATGGTGGGAATGGACGGTCTGGATACACAGATGTGCAGGACACATTTCACGATGTGGTGCATGATGAATTCGCCGCTGATGCTGGGACTTGACTTAAGACGTGTTGAGAAGAATGATGAACTTTATAAGATCATCGCCAATGAGGAAATGATCGCATTGAATCAGGATCCGCTGGGCATACAGGCAAAGAGGGTATACTCATCTCTTGCGGATGAGCCCGATAAGGAATATATCCGGGAGAATGAAAGGCTTGATATACTGGCCAAGCCGCTGGCGGACGGAAGCCTGGCAGTTTCCTTCTTTAATCTCGGAGAAAAGGATCTTAAGAAAGAAACGGAGATCGGGCTTGAGGACATATTTGATGTATTGAAGAATAAGGCAGAGCTTAATGAGCTCCGTGAATGCGATAAGATATGCATAAAGGATCTGTGGAGCGGAGAAGAAAAGATCTGCAAGGCAGACAGGATAAGCTCGGGGCTGATACCTGCCCACGGCAATCTGACTGTCAGGATATCGGCGGCAGGAGCTGACTGAGAGGGTCAGAGGAATGAGCTGTGTCAGGAAAGCCGAGCTGATCGCAGGACTGTATCAGGCACTGACCGGAGAGGCGGTTAGTGATGCTACTGATAGAGCCTTCGGTCGTGGCTGGATAGAAGCGCATGACAGGAAGGAAGCGGAGGAAAACATTTCCCGTCTTGATGCTGCAAGGATAGTACATCTTTTCCTGCTTAAGGAAACGGAAATTCCGGATCTTAAAGATATATCCGGAGCGGCGGTCTTGCGGGATCTGTACGACTGCAGGGTATGCGTGAATCATATAGCACAGGTCTATCTGCGGGGACTCATAGCAGCCGCCGAGATAGAAGGGATATCAAAGGAGAAGTTTCTGATATTTGACGGCAAAGCCTCTCTTACCGATGAAGATGCCGTGAGAATATATGAGAGGATCAGATGCATAAAACAAGACAGCTGAAAAAAGAAAAGGGGATAAGCGGCGAGCTGGCCGCTTTCCTTTTGGGAATATGGTGCTTCTGCGTGCTGGCGGTCGTGCCTTTATATGCACCGAGAGGCTATGTTGAGATAGGAAGCCATAAGTGGGGGGTATTCGTATATTCTTCACTTGTATTGCTGCCTGTATGTGCAGTGCTGGTGGCTGTATCAGTAAAATGTTCCAAGGGAAAAGAGGGAAAGGTGCGGCCGGATATATTTAAACTTTTGCTGCTGCTCTTTGCCCTGTCCTGTGTGATCACAACGGTGCTTTCCTATGTGAGTACCGGAGCGGCTGACTTAAGCTACCCCATCATGCCTGCCAAATGGAGCCCGACTGGAGGACTGTTTGGCTGGTACATGGGACTGCTGGCTCAACTTATATTTGTCGGGGCAGCGCTCTGCATTTCGTATATAAAGCCTAAAGCAAAACTTCTGAATATCCTTTTGATACTCTGTACCTCATTTATCTTCCTGATCGGACTGCTGAACCGTTTTATGATCGATCCGCTGGGGATGTTCAAAGGACTGGACGATTATCATTATACCCAGTATCTGTCCACCATAGGCCAGAATACATGGTATTCCTCATATCTGGTGATAATGATGTCTGCCGGTCTCTATTTCTATTATGCTTCCGAAAAAAAGAGTGTAAGGATAGCTGCAGCTGCTTATACCATGCTGTGTTCGGCAAGCCTGATAACCCAGGGCTCGGACTGTGCACTGCTGGCGACGGGCACGGCTATGGCGATCCTTTTTG
>JAILES010000023.1 GCA_024687205.1 Lachnospiraceae bacterium | reverse complement strand
GAAAAAGAGATAGCTGAGGGCCTTAAAGAAAACGAGAGCCTTAAAGCCGAATACGAACAGAAGCTTTCCAATGTGGATGCCGAGATAGAAGAGATGCGTCTTAATGCAAAGAACGAAACCGCTACGGCAGCCAAGGAATACATAAACAATGCCCAGGAAAAGGCTTCCGCCATTATTTCGGAGGCTGAGCAGCAGGCTGAGGAACGTAAGGACCATATACTTGATTCTGCACAGACTGAGATCGGCGAGCTGGTAGTAGAGGCTACCCAGAAGCTTTTGGAGAGCAATGCAACACCTCAGAAAACACATGAACTTTATGATGAATTTATAAAGAGTATGGTAAGGGATGCACAATGATAGACGAAACCTTTGAAAACTTATTGAAATTGGCTGAAGATGAGGAAAACGCCAAAAAGGCCGAGCTTGCCGCAAAGGGTATACAACCTGAAGCAGAGGCTGAAGGTGCTGATACTAACAGCTCGGAGCCTGAAGAGGACGGCCCCTTAAAGGTTGAGATCCGCTGCGTGACGCCGCCTGACGAAGAACAGCAGAAGGCTATCGCCACCATTATGCAGGAGAAATACGGCGCTTCTTCAGTAGAGATAGTAATTAAAAACGATCCGAGTGCAGCTGACGGTTTTAATATTTTCGTCGGTGACGATAATTATGACTGGACGACGCTTGGCAGGATCAGGCAGCTCAGACGTTCCATTCAGAAGCTTCCGAAAGAGAAGAAGATCAACAATATCATTTCTCTGATAAAGGACGATCTAAAAGGTTTTAAGCTGAACCTCGGCTTTCAGCAGGTAGGAGAGGTTCTTACCGTGGGTGACGGCATAGCTGTCATAGTAGGACTTAAAGAAGTTGAATACGGTGAGATAGTCCTGTTCGAATGCGGCGTTAAGGGCATGGCACAGGATATAAGGACCAATGGGACTACAGGTGTAGTGTTGTTCGGCGATGCCTCTGAGATCGTAGAAGGGCAGCGTGTAGTACGTACCGGACGTACCGCAGGTATCCCCATCAGCAACAGGATATTCGGACGTATGATCGATCCCTTAGGGAAGCCTATCGACGGCGGTCCCGATATAGGTGCAAAGAGATATTATCCGATAGAAAGACCTGCACCCGGCATCATAGACAGAAAATCGGTATGCTCGCCGTTAGAGACAGGCATACTTGCCATAGATTCGATGTTCCCTATAGGAAGAGGACAGAGAGAGCTGATAATCGGTGACCGTCAGACAGGAAAAACTTCAGTTGCCATAGATACCATACTTAACCAGAAGGGTAAGGATGTGGTATGTGTATACGTAGCCATCAGCCAGAAGGCAAGTTCCGTGGCAAAGGTAGTAAATATCCTGAAGAAAAACGGTGCGATGGATTATACCGTAATAGTATCATCACCCGCAAGTGATTCCGCATCCCTGCAGTATATAGCACCCTATGCGGGCTGTGCCGTAGCAGAGTATTTCATGGATCACGGAAGAGATACACTTATCATATATGACGATCTTTCAAAGCATGCGGTAGCTTACCGTACCATAAGCCTTCTGTTGGAGAGAGCTCCCGGACGTGAAGCTTATCCCGGAGATGTATTCTATCTTCATTCAAGACTTCTTGAAAGATCAGCACAGCTCTCCGACGAAAAGGGCGGCGGCAGCATGACCGCACTTCCCATAGTAGAGACACAGGCCGGCGATGTATCCGCATATATCCCGACCAATATCATATCCATCACCGACGGTCAGATATTCCTGGATAATGAATTATTCTATTCAGGACAGCGTCCTGCGGTCAATGTCGGACTTTCCGTATCCCGTGTAGGTTCGGCAGCACAGACAAATGTCATGAAAATGCCGGTAGGAACTTTGAGACTGGACCTCGCGCAGTACCGTGAGATGCAGGTATTCTCACAGTTCGGAAGTGACCTCGATGACCAGACTGTTATCCAGTTGAAATACGGCGCAGGGCTTATGCAGCTCTTAAAGCAGCCCAACCAGTCACCGCTTACGCTTCATGAGCAGGTAATCCTACTTATGTGTGCAAGGGAGAAGATGTTCTTAAGTATCCCTCAAAAGGAGATACCTAAAGTGGCACGCGAGCTGCTCGACTGGTTCGCAAAAGAGAACGGTACACTGTGTCTGACCATCGAGCATAAGAAGGTATATTCCGACGGTTTACATAAGAAGGTACTAAAGGCTGCAAAGCAGTTCTTTAAGGAAAGAGAAAATACAGCTGAAGCATAATTAAACAGATGACATTGCTATAAGCCTTCCCCTTGAAGGGATATATCGAGCCACGTAGTGGCTTGATGCCGTCCCTGGCGAAGGGAAGGTGCCTGCAAAGCAGGCGGATGAGGTGTTAAAGAAAGGAGGACATCATGTCAGGTGCTGCGGAAATAAAAACCAGGATCAACAGCATATCAGAGACGAAAAAGGTTACGGATGCTATGTATATGATATCCTCCGTAAAAATGCGTAAAGCCAGACGTGAGATAGAAA
>JAILES010000107.1 GCA_024687205.1 Lachnospiraceae bacterium | reverse complement strand
GTCTATGAAAGCTTTTCCCGCAAGGGTGATGCCAAGTGCGGCTCCACCATACGCAAAAAAATCCATGATGATAATGGAATTCAGCTGCATGGTAAGAACCTTCATTGTAATGCGTCTAAAGTTCTCGGACTCTGCATTCATATGCTCGTTCTTATACGCATCCGCTTTGTAAGTCTTAAGCGTTGTCATGCCTTGAAGATTCTCTAAGAATGTACTTCCGAGCCTGGCATACTGATCCCAGTACTTTGCCAGAAGCTTCTTTGCTATCTTCTGAACCATCATGATAGCTCCGGGAATAAGCGGAACACAGACAAGCAGTACACCGGCCACTTTAAAACTTCCCGAAAAACCAAACAGGATAAATAAAGTGACCGGTGCAATAAAAGAATAAAAGAACTGCGGAACGTACTGCCCAAAATAGCTCTCAAGCTGTTCTACGCCTTCCACCGATTCCTGCACTAGTTCAGCCGTCGTCGTATATTCTCTATATGTATTCCCAAGTCTAAGTATTTTCCTGTAGATCTGCTCCCTCATAACCCGCTTTACGGTCCTTGATGCCAGATAGCTCATCTCCGTAGTCTTTTTTGTCATAAAAAACCTGACTACAAGAACTCCGGTCAGTAATGCAAGAGATATCATCATCCAATTTGAAGTCATCTCTCTGCGATACATTTTCCCAACCGCGTCAGCTATGATGAGGATCATCACAGTATTCATCATCAGTTCTATCCACTGACAGATGATATTTCCCGCTATATACTTTTTGCTTTCCGGACACATGGCCGTCAGCCGTTTATCAAACATTAAAACCCACCTTTGCTAAACTCTCGTACTAATATGATTTCCAAGAACCAGGACATTTAATCCCGCCATCCATTTTTTCGAGAGTACATCTTTCCATATCTTAATCTCAAAGTTGTGAACACCTTTCATATATTTTCAGGTCCAATCCCCATTGCAGATACACCTGACCGGTTCAGCCACTTCATCGCTGTCTTTACTATATAGTTGTTGGGATGTCCGTCCTCCAATACGATAACTGCCGCTTTCCTGTTATCGGCGATCGGTGAAAACAAACCGCAGAAGCCGTCTTTTTCCGTTATGTATTGAACCAAACGCATAATTCTACTTCCTATTTCTTCACATTGTCTCTGCTTACATCAAACAAGTTCCATACAACATTATAATAAAATGATCATTCCCAGGAACATAAGTGCATTTGCTATATTTCCTTTAGCCGGAACCTTTGTTGGCGCCAAAACAAGAAATATCGGAAAAGTATTAAATACAGCCGCCCACCATGGAAGATCAGTCTTTCCGCTTACAACCAGCACAAAGAATATAAGTGAAAACACAAGCAGTCCTGCATATGCAATAGAAGTTATTACAGTTTTCTTAAAATATTCCATGATCGCTGACAATGCCTCATCTGTTCTGCCAAGCCTTATATAAAACCACTCCACCGCGCCGCAGAAACCATGATGCGTGACAATAAGAACTACAAAGAATAGTGATGCTATAAAACATATATTCCCGGATACTTTGGAATACTCAGCTATCCACATCGAAAGGCTCAGATAACCCGGAGCAGCCGCAAATAGAGCAAATATACCGACTAAGGTTGCCATTTCTATTTGTAACAAAGGCATTTCCGAGAAAACACTTCTCATTTTTTCGGGATCCTTAGCGTCCGTGAAATCAAACCGTCCACTCTTTGAATATGCCATCATGCAGTCTGTGATACCGCATACTATATGCCCCAGACATGCTAATATCATAAAAACTTTTAACATAATTCAGCCTCACTATATCTGATTATTATCTCTTTTTTATATATCTGATCATTTTCCGATACGCCGGCTTTGCATCTTTAACAAAGGGCATTACTGCATAACAATGATACATTCCCAGTGCTATTTCCATCTTCACATGAACGCCATACTGTTCCAGCCTCGCCTTGATGGAATCCGCTGCAGCAGTGAATACCTCATCACCTCCGAAAGTAAGATATACATCCTTTAACCCCGTATAATTTCCAAGCTGGAGTGATTCCATATAATCCGCAACTTTTTTTCCTCCGGTCATTCCTTCCCACACCGAAAGTGTCGCCTTCTGACTCATGATCACATCCGTTTTATCCAGTTTATTCGCTTTTCTTCTTTCTTTATCTGATACAAGCAATGATCCCGGCGATCCCGCATATACTTTGCCGGGCATCGGAAGTCCCTCACCTTTATCATTAATGTATGAGATCATTCCCAAGGCAAGGTTCGCGCCGCTGGACCCTCCAAGAATGTATATGTTTTCAGGTTCATACTTCTTAAGCAACTCTTTGTAGAGGGCATATATCATCTCGTATACGTCCGGAAGCGTATTCCCCGTAAGAACAAGAGGATAATACGGAAGCACGAAGTCCACCCCCGTTTCCTTTGCTAACTGAAGCACTTCCTTTGCCTGCCCCGGCTTTGGATATTTCAACATACCTCCCCCTATAAGGTATATACAAGCTCTGTCATTGCCTTTTTTATAGCGATACCAGAGGCAGGTTGAACCAAGTACCTGTTCTGTCTTTATATCGATCAGATCGTCATGCATCCTGGGGATAACGACTCCCTTGTAAGCTTTCCTGAACAGTTTTTGTGCTTTTTCAGGTGGGAGCTCCATAACCCTCTGCAATCTGAAGAAACGACATAACCCCAACAGAATCCTATACTTTAATGATCTTTTCGTTTTCATATCCCTGTTATTTCTTCGCAAGAACGGTGATCCACGGCTTCGACTTATGATGATCTGCTTTTACCTTCGTAAATCCGGCACTCTTAAGAGCTGCTTCAATATCTTCTATCGTATAGCACTTCATTCCATCTATGATCTCTTCAAACTTAAGACTTGCTTCATCTTTTCCGTCGGATTCATTTACGATCATAAAAACGCCGCCGGTTTTAAGCACCTTTGCTACCTGTGCAAAGCATTTCTCCAATCCCGGCCAGAAATATATGGTTTCAAAAGCTGTAGCAAGATCAAAGGTCTCTTCCGGAAGATCAAGAGCAGATACATCTCCCTGTTTAACAATACATCTACCTGCATTGATCATATCCCTGTTATATTCCGTTGCTTTACCTACTGATACCTCGGAATAATCTATCGCAGTAACTTTTGCTCCTTGGTATTTTTTCAGCAGCTCCCCTGCATTTCTACCTCCGCCACATCCGATTTCAACTATTTCTCCCGGAAATATAGAAGTAAGGTGAGATAAACCCCAATCAGCCATCTTAGCATGACCTCCGTTCATTCCACCTACCATCATCTTACCCAGAAATCCCTCCGGTTTCCTTGTCTGGCTTACAAAATTTTTAAATAATCCCATAACTTACCTCCTTATATTTAATGCTTCTTTTTATATCCGCAATCGCAATACGGTCCACCTGATGCAAGGGTATATTTTCTTACAAAATTCGTAGCTCCTCCCAGTTCACTCATTGTGTAGTCCAGATGACACATTGCCGGAACAAGATCATAGTAACCATACTCCTTCATAAGCACGCATATACCGCACTTATAGAATCTTGCTTCATATCCGCTGTCATCATCATACGGGATATAGTCCATGTTCCAGGAGTACGGATTACGATCAGCAGCCTTTAATGCCGCAGTAGCTTTCATACCTTCTATATCTTTATCCGTGAACTTGATCTTTCCGCCTTTTTTACAGAAGATCTTTGTTGCAGTCATAGTCATGGCAGCCTCATAAAAGTCAGTGAGTTCCTCGACCGTCGGTCGCCTGTCCATGCACTGCAAAAACGCAACCAGTAATGCACAGTTCACAATGTTCGCCTTGAATCTGTCCGCCTTCTCAAACTCGGGAAGTTTTTCTATGATCTCTCTATACTTAGGTTTCGCCTGTTTGGTTATCTTGTTTGCTGCATCCTTCGTAAATCCCAGAACAGAAACAAGATGATCGCTAAAAGACTTCTTATAGAGCATCCACATAGCGGATGGCATACCTGCATACTTCATCGTTTTCCTCCTTAAGAACAGCTATAATATCCTTTATTTAAACTGTGTACACACCCATGCTGCAATTGCTGACGCCGCCGGGAAAATAACGATCAGCTTAAGCAGCTGGCTTTTAATATTGTAACCGTACTTTCTGTTTGTATATACCGGAGTAACTTCCGGAGTAAAGGTCTGGAAAAAATGAAATTTGCAAAGAAGAAAATAATCAAAAAATATCATATCGTAGATTTTATATATAGTAAAAATCAGAACAAATCTTACAAAGAACTGCCAAAATGTATAATCGCTTCTGAATCCATCCCATATAGAGATCACTCCAACGCCCAATATCATGGCCATGCTCATTACCATTATAGTCCAGCCGATCTTTCGTGCCCCATAGAATTCTTCCTGTTTTCTGTCTATCACCAGCTCCAGAGCTTCCTTTGGCGCAGAAGAAAACAACTTCTTGTCCTTGATAAGTACAACAGCCGAAAAAAGCATAAGTGTTATCGCTGCACAAAAAATGAGCGCAAGAAAAAGTGTTAAAAACATTTTATATCCCCCTTAAGCTTTCTCAGATACCCGACTCTTCCGTTTTCGATACACAGCACATAATCGCAGCACAGTTCGATCAGCTCCGGATCGTGTGTTGCCACCAGTACGGTATTATTTGCTGCAGCAAGACTTTTCAACAGCCCGCTGACTTTTTCCATATGACAAAAATCCAGGCCCGAAGTCGGTTCATCAAAAAGCATCAGCTTCGCATCTGCCGCGATTGCTGACGCGATCGCTACTCTCTGTTTCTGTCCTCCGGATAACGCCATCGGATGCTTTTCTTTAAATTCAAGGATTCCAAGACTGCTGAGGATCTGATCACAGCGTTCCTTATCCTCTTTCTCCATCGACAGCAGTACTTCTGCTTCAACACTATCCGTAAACAACTGATGGTTTACATCCTGCATGACCAAATAGCAGATCTTTAAGCGTTCTTTGCCCTTATACTCTTTGCCATCTGTTTCAATGATCCCGCAGCAGTCTTTTTCCAAGCCACAGACACATTTCAAAAAAGTAGTCTTACCGGTCCCGTTATGCCCGATCACACCGATCACCGCGTTCTTCGGCAGCGTCAGCTTCAAAATGCAAAGACTCAAACCCTCATCATTTTCCTGAAATTTCTTTTTTCGTATCAGATACGGCTTTTTGTTGTAGGAAAAATAAAAATCCTTGAGAACTATCCCATCCTGTATCTCCTGTATCTGTATATCGTTCTCTTTTCCTGCAAAATCCGGCGACATGATATCCGAAACCGACAGCGGACGCATCTGCAGGCTCCGTACTTTTTCATCATCCATGGATGCAAATTCCGAACCGCTCCATTCATGACGGATCTTTCCGTTTTCCATATATATCACGTGGTCTACCAGATCCTTTAAATACCACAGGCGGTGTTCCGAGATAATGATGGTCTTACCCTGTTCTTTCCATCTTCTGATAACTTCTCTTAAGCTTCCGATCGCGCCCTGGTCAAGATTGGAAGACGGTTCATCCAAAAGAATGATCTCCGGCAGAAGCGCCGCTACCGATGCACAGGCAATACTCTGCTTTTCGCCTCCTGAGAGTTCAAACAGACTCCTCCCCATAAGCTTCTCAATATGCATCTCACTGACAATATCCTTCTTCCTCGCTTTGATCTTCCCGGCATCCATCCCTATATTTTCCGGTCCGAACACGATCTCTCCGTCTGTATCCACGGAAAAGAACTGGCTTCTGGGGTTTTGGAACACTGTCCCAACCACACCTGCCAGTTCATATAATTCCGTCTTAACGATATCATAACCGGCCACACTGACGCTGCCTTTCATATCTCCCTGATAATAATGCGGGATCAGACCATTGATCAATCGGATGATTGTTGTTTTACCGGAACCGGATGCCCCGGTCAAAAGCAATACTTCTCCCTTGGGTATCGTCAGTGACATATCATCCAGTAATCCTTTTTCCGAGCCCTTGTATTTGAAATGTACATGTTCTATTTTTATGAAATTCTCACTCATAATACGTATTTAAATACCACAAAGATTCCGGCTGCCGCCGTAAATACCAGGACAAGCAGCCAGTCAAATGCATGCAGGCGTAACTCCTCCACGCTGGTTCGTTTTACCTTTCCTCCCAGCCCTCTGGTGATCGCGGCCGCGGACAATTCATCTCCGATGTTGACACAGGAAAACAAAAGCGGGATCATACGATATTCCACCATTTTCGACGGCCTTCCTCCTCCGAAAGCAATGCCCCGCATCTTCATCGCATCCGTGATCGACGCATACTCTTCCTTGATCGTCGGAAAGAATCGCATCACCACTGCCAATGAGATAGCAATACCATCCGGTACATGCATCCGCTGCATTGCGGACATAAATTCATCAATCTTAGTCGTCCGTACCACATACCACGCTGTGATCAATGCCGGCAGAAACTGTACGGCAATCCCACAATATCCGATCAACAGCGATTGTACGATTCCTGTAGATTCCTCAGATAAAAAACAGAACGTGAGCACAAGCGCGATCGCATACAGGATCGTAAAACGAAGCGCGCTCGCATAACGCTTTTCAGCTACCAAAAGGATCAGCGGTATCATAGTCATTGCTATCCTGACCACCCACAGAAGCGGTGTAGTCGCACTCATCATGACTACCGCTGATACGATCAGGATCATATACAGTTTTGTTCTCGGATCCAGTCTGGCATTCATTATGCGATCCCTGCTTTCTCAAAATGCTTCTTTACTGCAGCCTTACCGATAAATGCTCCAATGCATCCGCAGATAAAGCATACTATAAGAAGGACCGCTATCGTATTAGGATTGATCGCACGGAAAAGATTCTCACAGTATTCTGCAGAAAATCCTCCATCTACCAGGTCCTGACGATACGCATCCGCTGTAACAAGGATAGGGAAATAGTTTGCGCAGATCCAAAGACAGAATATCCCATAGCTCAGTACCGTCCTGGAGAATTTCTTGTAATTTCCTGACTTAGCGATCAGATCTGCGATCAAACCGGAAATGATAATTATCGGTGCTCCCAGATATCCCATACCGGTTACAAACATTATGATCGCGATTAAGACAGACATGATCGTCAGCATTCCGAATTTCTCTACCTTAGTATAAAACAGCATCATCGGGATAGCTCCTGCTAACGGCAGTATCACCACATATGCGGCCACGATATACGGATGAATATATCCAAGTATTCCGAATGCAAATTCCACTACAAACCATATGGCTGTGAAAATACCAATAGAGATAAAATCCTTTGGTGTTAATCCTTTTTTATTCATTAGGTCATCCTCCTGTTCAGTCTTTTGGTCTTAAGTACGTAAATCAACACAGTGTGTTAGCATATGCTAACCACTGTGTTAATATACAGCGCCTTTTCGTATTTGTCAATATCAGGCAATCTGCCAGTTTTCTGCCTGCTTCCTGATATTCACAAATCCGGCATACTTGCCACCCAGCTGCACCAGTTCCTCATGCCTTCCACGCTCTGCGATATGTCCGTCATCAACTACCAGGATCTGGTCTGCCGCTTCGATCGTCGCCAGTCTGTGCGCGATGATGATCACTGTCTTTCCTTTTGACAGTTCTGTCAGCGCTCCCTGGATCAGATGTTCATTTTCCGGATCGATACTTGCCGTCGACTCATCCAGAATGATAATGGGTGAATTCTTAAGTATTGCCCTTGCAATAGAGACACGCTGTTTCTGCCCGCCGGAAAGTGTACCACCACCCTCACCGATCACTGTATCATAACCATTAGGCAGCTCCATAATGAAATCATGGCAGCGTGCTTTTTTTGCTGCATCGATCATTTCCTCTTCCGTTACATTATCACGCCCAAAGCAGATATTAGCCCGTATCGTATCATTGAACAGATAGACATTCTGAAACACCATGGAAATGTTGGATAACAGACTGTCAAGACTATATTTCCTAACATCAACACCGCCTAAGGAAATTTCTCCTTTTGAAACATCATAGAACCTGGCGATCAGATTACATATCGTTGTCTTACCGCTTCCCGAAGGACCGACTATAGCTGTCGTCGAACCCTGCGGAATATCAAATGTAACATCTTTTAGTACTTTTCTGTTTTCTGTGGTATTAGCATCCGAATAGGAAAATTCCACATTGCGAAAAGCGATATCATAGTTCTGCGGTCTGATATCCTCTCCTTTTGCATCCAGCAGATGATCGTCAGAGAACATCTCCATCTTATCGAAGGCATTGTTGATCACCGATAATACATGTGCACTGTCCGCGATCGGCTCTACAGAGTTAAAGATCGACATTGACAGAAACGCAACGATGAGTACCATAAACAATTCCATTTTTCCTGCCAGCCCGGCATACATTACCGAAATGATCATCCACACACTTGCTGCTTTCAGTGCAAAGATATGCAGGCAATTATAAGGAATGAATCCCCACTCTATCTTAAGCGCGATCTTCTTTGCACTCGCACAGGCCTGCGTAAAATCCCTCACCGATGCACCTTCCATACCGAAAGACTTTACAACCGGCAGACCTCTGGTGTATTCCAGTGCCGCTCTTGTCAGTTTCTCATTCTCCGCATTCAACACTTTTGTGTTATCTTTACTGTGTTTAGATATCATCAGCAAAAATACAAACGAGACCAGCACTCCGCCCAGTGCGATCAGTGCACATTCCGGCACCACGATCCCCAGGAAAATGAGTATACATAAGAAGTTCAGGTAGCCTCCGATGAAACCGTCCAGCATACGGATTCCCATATTTTCCAATGTTGCCAGTCCTGTGGTGATCGCATTTAAAATCGCACCGGTATCGTTTGTCTGGAAATATCCAAGCGATACACGCTTTAATGCTTCACCGATCTTTAGTCTGTCTCTTGCCACCAGTTCATAACCTATCTTTTCATGACAGCGCGCTTTCAGATAGTCAAACAAAAATCTTGCCAATACCATCAGACCAATCGCCAGAAAACTCTTTCCTGCTAAAGATGCATCGATAGCATTTCCTTTACGGAGCTCCTCAATGATCCCGCCTATCACATATCCTGCATATCCAACCGGTGCTGCAATAGCCCATGATGATAAAAACGAAAAGAAAAACCCAAGAAACAAACTTCCTTTAAAATCCCCACACCAGTCTATGATCCTTTTTACTGTTTTAAACATCTCTTTTGCCTCCTTTATATTGCTGTACTTCCGGCAGCCCAGTTTCTGGCTCCGATATGTGCCTGCCACATTCTCTGGTACAACGGTGATCTTTCCATCAATTCTTCCTGAGTTCCCTGTGCTTCGATCCTGCCACCGTTTAATACCACTATCTGATCAGCCTTTTTGATCGTTGACAGGCGGTGTGCGATAACCAGCAGAGTCTTGCCTTTAGTCAGATTTGCAATGGACTCCTGCAGTTTTGTTTCATTTTCCGGATCCGTAAATGCCGTTGCTTCATCCAGGATTACGATAGGTGCGTTTTTCAACATCATTCTGGCTATGGCTATCCTCTGGCGTTCACCACCGGACAGACGCTTACCCGCTTCGCCGGCTGAAGTATTGTATTCATCAGGTAGTTTTCTTATAAATTCATCACAGCAGGCCGCTTTTGCAGCTGCTATCACTTCTTCATCGGTAGCCTTAGGATTACCCAGACGGATATTTTCCATCAGTGATCTGGAAAAGAGGAAATTATCCTGCGTTACAAAACTGACAATATCTGCCAATGTAGTTACTTTCAGATCCTTGATGTCAACACCGCCGATCCTTATGCTTCCGCTGCTCACATCCCAGAATCTGGCGATCAGTTTGGCCACCGTAGATTTACCGCCGCCGCTGGGGCCTACCAGTGCAGTAAAACTGCCTTCCTTCATCGCCAGGTCGATCCCGTGAAGCACCTCCCCATCTTCCTCATCATAGGTAAAATGTACATCATTAAGTTCGATGGAATATTGTTCCGGTTTCTTCTCTGTTTTCGGTTCCGGCAGACTCCTGATATTCAGGAGTTTCTGGATCTCCAGTACGGTATACTGCATCTGTCTTAATCCGTTGGAAAAGATCTCGATCTTTGCCATACTGATGACCATAGACATCGCCAACATTACCGCAAGCGCCATTTCGGATATCGTCATACTTCCTTTTCCTACCAGCAGGATGCTCACGGGTACCACACCCAGTAATGTAGCCGGCATAAATGCAAAGGCCAGCTTCATAGTCACCCAGGTGGATTCCAGCCAGTCAATGACAAAGTCTCTGTAATCACGGATCGACCCGGCAAATTTTTCATAACTCACACCGGATTTACCAAATGCCTTTATGACCTCAATGCCTTCCACATATTCCACGATCACGCTGCTCATATGCGCATTGGCTTCCTGGTATTTGGTCATATTTTTACCGCTTATCTTAAACGTCAGCATCATAAAGATAAGTCCCAGCGGCAATGCCAGAAGCGCTGCCAGTGCAACACGGATGTCCACCACCGTCAGCGCAGCAAAGCATACAATGGGAAGCAGTATATGTCCGGCACCTTCCGGAACCACGTGCGCCAAAGGCGGTTCGATGTCCTCGATCTTATCAACGATCACACCTTTTATCTCTCCTATGGAGTGCGAATACACTTCACCAAGCGGTGCTTTCAGAAAGGTATCCGCAACCTTAAGACGTAATCCTTCCAGTACATTAAATGCAACATAATGTGATATTCCGGTTGATACGCCAAAACACACAACCTTCACCAGATAAGCGATAAGCGCGATCAGACTCCAATACAGTACGAAGTCTTTTTCCAGACTGCCACCGATATAACGATCCAGGATCCGGTATACGCAATAATAAGGAATGATACCCGAAAGCAGACTGATCATCGAGAACACTACCGATGTTCCCAATCTTCCTCCACTTCCCTTTGCATAGGACAGCAATGTCCCAAACCACTTTTTTTCTTCTTTTGACATTTCTTCGTTCATTACATAGTTCTCCCTTTCTAAAAATCTTTCTAATGTTTATGCTAACACCCTGATGCTTTTGTTAACTTACCCTTAAAACGGGATCACCGCCTGATCCGATAACGGACCAGACGGTGATCATATCTCTCGTATAAAGTTTTGTTTACTATACTTGCCTTCCCCTTGAGAGAAAGGTGGCTGAAGGCCGGATGAGGTGTCGTAGAATTGTCTTATCACTAAATTCCCATCAACAGCTTCCACCCCGGTAAAAAGAATTTCTCCAGCGTAGCGAGTGCATCAGTCGCCTCCTCACAGGAGTAATTGTGAACCACCGGTTCAAACAATGCTGTAATATAGGCAGTCAGCAGCAGGTGGATCTGCTGCGGTGCTATCTCCGGTACTTTATAACCGGCTTCCCGTAGTTCTTTGAAATACGCCAGCAGCTTTTTCTGTGCCGCCTCGGTCATGTCATGCAGGAAGTTTTCATATTTGCTTCCTTTAGATTTTGCTACCAGCAGATGATAATCTTCCATATTAGGATAGACCAGTTCCCGCATCATATCGATATTGGAATCCTGCCAGACGATCTTCCTGCCTTTCTTCACCGGCTCCTCATAACGCATCATATGCGCCTTTGCCCATGCATTCAGCTTTTCCACCGCAGGAGACACCAGCTGGTCGAACAGATCCTCTTTATCTTTGCAATGCCTGTATATTCCCGCGGCTGTCATATAGCACCTGTCTCCGATACTGCGCATTGACGCCTTTTCATATCCCATCTCCAGAAACTCTGCTCTTGCGGCCTCCATGATCTTTATATGGCTGATTGTTTTATCTCTCGGCAATACATCACCCCTCTTCGTTGGCTAACGTTATATGCTAACATTGTTCGCTAACGCCTATAAACTATCACTTTTCATTTCGGTTGTCAACTACCAATTTAAAATAATAAAAAATCCCGGATTACTCCGGGATGATTCAGCCGATCTTAAGCACTTTATCGGCCGCAATATTGAAAGCACGCTGGCCGGAAGAATACTGGAAAGATGCAGGCAACGAAGAACTTACTATCAGATCATCCCAATCCCACATCCAATGCCATCATAAGAATAAACCCGGCTGCAAAGGATATGGTTCCGATATTCGAGTGTTTACCCTCCGACATCTCGGGGATCAGTTCCTCAACAACCACATATATCATCGCGCCGGCAGCAAAGCTCAATAAATAAGGCATTGTCGGAATAAGCAGGCCTGATGCTACTATAACAAGTAGAGCTCCTATAGGCTCAACTACTCCTGAAAGTACTCCATATAAAAACGTTTTTATTTTAGGCACTCCCTCACCTAACAGTGGCATGGATACGATTGCTCCCTCCGGAAAGTTTTGAATTGCTATACCAAGGGCCAGAGCCAGAGCACCGGAAAATGTAATTGCGCTGTTTCCGTACATCCATCCGGCACATACGATCCCTACAGCCATTCCCTCAGGAAGATTATGCAGAGTAACAGCCAAAACCAGCTTAGTTGTTCTTTTCAAACCGGTTATCGGACCTTCTTCGGATTTATTTAAATGCATATGAGGCGTAACTATATCAAGGATAAGCAAAAAGAGCATTCCTATCCCAAACCCTATCGAAACAGGTATAAATCCGAGCTTACCCATCTCTTCAGTCTGATCCAGCGCCGGTAAAAGAAGGCTGAAAAAGGATGCTGCAACCATCACTCCCGATGCAAAGCCGGTCAGAACTCTCTGTATCTTTTCTCCCAGTGAATTCTTAAACAGAAAGACACATGCAGCGCCTAAAGATGTTCCTAAAAAGGGTATCAATACGATGAGCCACATATATTATTTCCTCCCTGTCAGTATCATAGAACCCGACAGACCAAGCTTTTTACCTTCTTTTTTTGACATCAGCAATCCGTCATCAGTATGGATAAGCATAACTTCCTCGTATCCCATATCCTTGAGTTTCTTTACGAATGCATTCATATCACCATATCTGCTTTTTGACATTATATCGTGAATGGCAAAGGTACCGCCTTTCTTAAGCACACGAAGGGTTTCAAGTAACAGCTCCTGCTTGTTAAATCCGCTGATGTTGTGAAATACATAATTACTTGTAACGGCGTCAAAGCTCTCATTCTCAAAATCAAGAAATCTGGCATCTCCCTGTTTAAAACTTGTATTCTCAACATCTTCTGCTCTTGAATTGTTTTCACATAATTGTTTGGAGAAAGACGCATATTCCTTCCCCCAGCGATCTATCCCAAGCATTTTTGCCCCGGGATTTCTTTTGGCGCAGGCTATGGTAAGTGCTCCGCTTCCGCAACCCACATCAAGTCCTGTTCCTCCATCCGGAATACTAACGTATTTCGCAACTCCTTCAATTATCTGCTTCGACAGTTTTCGTTTTCCGTCATATGAAAACTGATCATAGGCAAAGAGCGACCATTGTGTTCCCTTGGCACATGCCAGAGTTGCAAGCCCAAGCACAGAGTTCAGTCCTATCCTGATCGGAATAGAAGCATCTTTTGTCAGGATCATTGAGCTTACAAAACCGGCTCCGAGAACAGCGGTTCCTGCAGCAAGCCCGTATATCATTCCTTTCGGTACCCAGTTTTTATAATCCGCTTTCATTGGATCAATTCCTTTCTTTATGTATCAAACGGCGACAAAAAGCCGCCGTTTGACATTCTCTGTATCATAAGAACTTATCAGAATTATTTCTTTACATTGAACGCTTTCATTCCCGGATATACTGCAGCCTCTCCAAGTTCCTCCTCTATACGAAGAAGCTGATTATACTTGGCTACACGCTCAGAGCGTGAAGGTGCACCGGTCTTTATCTGACGGGTATTAAGCGCTACGGCCAGATCAGCTATGGTAGTATCCGCTGTCTCTCCCGAACGATGGGATGAAATAGCGGTATATCCGTTCTTATTTGCAAGCTTTATCGCATCCAGAGTTTCTGATACGGAACCGATCTGATTAAGCTTTATAAGGATAGAATTAGCAGCACCGTTCTCTATACCCTTTGCAAGTCTCTCGGTATTGGTCACGAAGAGATCATCACCTACCAGCTGAACCTTGCTGCCTATCTTCTCTGTCATCTTCTTCCATCCTTCCCAGTCTTCCTCATCAAGACCATCTTCGATGGATATAATGGGATACTTATCAACGAGTGCCTCCCAGTGAGCAATGAGCTCGTCGGTTGTAAAGTCTTTACCTGACTTAGGCTGATGATAGAAACCTTTGCCTTTTTCGCTCTTCCACTCGCTGGCTGCGGCATCCATGGCTATCATGAAGTCCTTGCCCGGTTGGAAACCTGCCGCCTTGATAGCTTCAAGTATCTTCTCGATAGCTTCTTCATCGCTCTTTAAGCTGTTAGGTGCGAAGCCTCCCTCATCACCGACTGCGGTAACATCATTCATCTTCTTGATAAGAGCTTTCAGATTATGGAATACCTCAGCACACCATCTGAGTGCTTCCTTAAATGAAGGAGCGCCTACAGGCATTATCATGAATTCCTGTGTATCTACAGCACTATCCGCATGAGCTCCTCCGTTAAGTATGTTCATCATGGGAACCGGCAGATCGGTAGCCTGTGCACCGCCTAAAAACCTGTATAAAGGAATATCAAGTGAGGTGGCTGCTGCTCTTGCAACCGCAATGGATACTGCAAGGATCGCATTAGCTCCAAGCCTTGACTTATCTTTTGTGCCATCCAGCTTTATCATTGCCCCGTCCACAGCATATGTATCAAAGGCATCCATTCCGACTATCGCTTTGGCTATGGGGCCGTTGATATTCTCAACTGCCTTGCTGACACCTTTACCGAGATATCTTGACTTATCACCGTCACGAAGTTCAAGTGCTTCAAATTCTCCTGTAGATGCACCTGAAGGAGCAGTACCACGTGCAACTGTTCCGTCTGCTAATGTTACTTCAGCTTCTACAGTAGGGTTTCCCCTGGAATCCAGTATCTCTCTTCCAACAACTTTCTCGATCTCCAGATAATTCATTTGTTAATGCCTTCCTTTCTCCTGCTTATCTTAAATGAGGGACTCCCGGAATGACATAGGCTTCTCCGGGAGTCTTTTACATGATTTGTCCGGTTAGCTATCGCTAACTGTTAGTAAGTATACGCTAACTGTTTTGGTTTGTCAATACATTTCTTCGATTTTCACACATTCCGTATATACCAGCGGTATAGTAGATGGCAGCTGTTTTGACTTTATCACTTTAAATCCGTTCTCATTAATAAATGAGACATAACCTTCGGCATCCCATTTGGTTTCAAAGGTAACTCCGGCAAGCGAAAGAGCTTTAGTGAACATATTGCTTATCTTTTTTCTGTTATCATGCACAAAATTAGGTGCTATAAGTATCCCGTCAGGACGTAGTACTCTGTGTATTTCAGCTAACACCTTTTCCCTGTCCGGGATGATATGAAGCGCATTGGCTATGATCACTACATCAAAACTTTTATCATCATAGGGAAGATCACAGGCATCCGCATGCTCAAATGTAAGATTGTCCGCCACATTTCCCCGTCTGGCTACTGCCAGCATCTTCTCTGCATAATCCGTAGCGATCATTCTTTTACTTTCAGAAGCCACCTGTTTCGCGATGACTCCCGGACCTGTTGCTATTTCAAGGATTTCTTTATCCTTAACCATCGTTTTGATCCGCTTAAACATTGCCTCATATGCTTTTCTGTTTCCGGGTGTACCTGTAACAAAGCCTGTATATACAGGGGCAAAACGATCCCATATATTATTACTGTTTTCCATGAGTATCCTCATATCCTCAAGAACTGTTTCGCTTTTCCATTCTTTTGGTATGTTATCCGGTTCATACACCATACCATACATTTCGACACCTTCAGTAAAATGCTGGGTGGTAACACACTTCATACCAAGATGTGCGTACTTATCCCGCTTAAGTTCCGCATCGGTATCCAATATCACCGGAACTGCATGCCTTCTTCCTTCCTCAAAAGCTATATCAAGAAGCTTTCTCATATATCCCTGTCCCTGATATTCTTTTGTCACAGCTACCAGACTCACATATATATGAGGTATTTTTAGTTTTGCCAGTATGGAACCGTATCCTTTACCGGCTTTTTTCAGGCCCTTTGCCATAGTTAAGGAATGTGATATATCAATATTACCGGGTATCGCTCCGAGCACTTCTTTTACAGAGGATAAGCTCATATGGTGATCAGAACTGTGAAAACCAATGAATGCTTCATGCCTGTCACTCGTGGAATACAATGATCTTTCCTGTATCAGCATCCGCACATAAGCACAGATGTAATCACTTATCGCTCTTCTGTTCTTTGCAAGATAACCCATGCCCCATTCAGCCTCGGCATATTCGTGATCTGCAAAAGCGTCTCCTATCTTACGAATTTCTTCTTCCTTTAAAGAATTGATCTTTACAGACATTTCTGCCTCCTTTTCTTTATGCCAATATCGTTACGCTGCCCGTCGAAGCATCCACCAGCACCCTGTCTCCATCCTTAAGCTTGAGGGTGGCATCTCCCGTAGCAAGTACTGCAGGGATATTGTACTCTCTTGCTACTATAGCAGCGTGCGAAAGTGTTCCCCCTGTATCGACTACCACTCCTGCAGCCAAGGCAAATAGCGGTGTCCATTCAGGATCGGTATAGGTGCATACCAGTATGTCGCCTTTTTCAAGCTTATAAAATTCCTCGGAAGAATGAACTATACATACCTTTCCTTTCACGCTTCCGTTTGATGCCCCGATACCCTTCACCGTATCTCCTTCTCCTGCCAGAGCATCTTTCATACACTTATCCCAATAAGCTTCTGCAAAAGCTCTCTTTTCTTTTCTTGCTGCGATCAGCTTTTTCTTTTCTTCGAAATCTCCTTTTTCACAGGCCTCATATAGCTCCTTTTCAAAAAGAAACATCAGATCATTATATGAGATCTTCGTCAACTCAGAGAGCTTTTTTAAGAGTTTTCTGCAGTATTCAAACTCCGATTCCCAGAGATACTGTGTTGCTTCCCTGATATAATGATAATGTCTGAGCGCATTCACACGTTTTTCAAAATCGGCATACTTTTTTTCCGATAAAGCTTTCTTTACCCGCTGCATCAGCTTTTCATAATGCTCTATACTCTCTTCCTTTGTGGCGACCGACTTACCTCCATCCTTTAACATCGGACGAAGAGTGTTAATAAAGCGGTCGGGGTTTTCTCTCCAGGTTTCCGCCACAAAACAATAACAGTTAAAATCGGATTTGCTGCCATATTCTTGGATAAATTCACTGAGCTTTTCCCCAAGTTCGGGATAAGCTGAACTTATTGTTTGATAAGAATCTTTCATTACTGACTCTGTCATCCTTTTATCTTTTATTATATATTCACAGAGTTCCTTCATCGCTCTGTTTATATCTGCCGTTACGTAATTCAGACCCTCCAGGATATCATATGCATTGCGCTCCGAATCTACTTTCTTCAAAACCTTCGTTACCTTATTGCTCTCCAGCGCATTCGGAAATAAGGCATAGAGAAAACGATCATAAGAAGTCCTGCCTATAAGATCATGCATCCTCTTTAATGCTTTTCCTGTTTCCTTAATATCTGTGTACGTATGTTTACTTTCTTCTTCATATTCCCTGCGGCATTTTTCCAGGGATGCATCGGCACATCTGATGTTATTGTCAATATTGTTTACCTTCTTCAGCATCCCGAAAATAGAGAATATATTTTTATTCAGTTTCATTTTACCTGTTGCAAGATAGGATATTCCGTCCTTATCGATAGGATTCATACCTCCGACAAAAGTGATACCTATCTCAGTAAACAAAATATTCTTCTGTTCACCGATAAAGCCTCCGAAATCGTGGTCCAGCGGATAATACGGTGTAGGATTCTTTTCCATATTGAATAACACTGCTTCCCTCATCGAACCTTTGGCTGCTTCAACTTTCGGATAGGATGCGAAATCAGCTTCCGTAAAATTCTTTCCCTCATCTTTTTTTAATGTGGTAATGCTTCTGGCCTGAAGAATATAGATTTTTCCGTCTTTTACAGCCCATTCGATATCCATTGGATGTCCGTAATGCTTTTCGATACGTATTCCTTCTTTTGCAAGAGCAGATATCATTCTGACTCCCAGTACCCTCTGCTTTCTTCTCTCTTCAGATACCGGTATTCTTATAGTTCCTTCTTTACCCGCCTTATATAGTATCTCTGTTTCCTTAGATCCGATAAATTCCATGATCAGTTTTCCCTCACGATCACAGATATACTCATCAGGACTAACGATACCTGACACAACAGCCTCTCCGAGTCCATAGGATGCATTAATATGTATGTTTTCCGGATCTCCTGCGGGATCTGAAGTAAACATTACACCTGCAGCTTCACTTTCTACCATTTCCTGGATAACAACCGCCAAAGCAACCTTTTCTTTGTCATGACCTGAATTCTTTCTGTAACTTACCGCTCTGTCTCCCCATAATGATGCATAACACAGCTTTATTTTTTCAAAAAGATCATTTCTACCGATAACGTTCAGATATGTTTCCTGCTGTCCTGCAAAGCTTGCATCATCCAGATCTTCCGCGGTAGCTGATGATCTTACCGCCACCCTTGCATCTTTTCCCATTCCTTCATAAAAAGCTTCTATCTCTTTCTTCATCTCTGACGGAATCTCTGCATTAACTATCGCTTCTCTCAGTTCTTTTCCGTTTTCATATTTTTCCGGATATATATCATTTTCAGACATGTATTTATCATATGCCTGTGCAAGTATTACCGCACCCTTAGGTATATTTATGCCGGCTGCCGTCATCTCACCGAGATTAGCACCTTTTCCACCGGCTGTATTAATATCTTCCTTCTTGATCTCCTCAAATGAAAGTATGTATTTCAACATTTCATGCCTCCTGTATATTTTCCGCGTTCAGATATTTTTCCCATGCACGAATACCTACAAATAATGACAGACAAAGCGCAAGCAAGGATGCCGCAGGTCTGCAGAATATAAATCCGTCTATACCAAAAATCCTCGGAAGTATAAGTACCGAAGGTATAAGAAACAATCCGTTTTCGGATATGGTGACAAGTGTTGCCTCTGCGAATCTCCCTATATTCTGCAGAAACATACCGCATAATACATAGTATCCCATAAAAGGAAGCACCATACAATGTGTTCTTATCAGCCTTACCGCCATATCGATCACGGTTTTGTCATTAGTAAATCTGCTGCATAGAACCCCTCCGGAGATTATCAGTATTATCACGGAAATGATCAAAAAGACGCTTACTGTTATCAAAGCATATCTGAATGCTTTTTTGATCCTGTCATATTTCTTTGCCCCGTAATTGATCGCACATATGGGCTGGAAGCCCTGTCCGAAACCTATCACAAGAGCATATGCTATATAGGATATACGCAACGCTATGGTAAGTGCAGCTATTGCATAATTTCCAAAAACAGCAGCAGCATTGTTGAGCATTACGGATGATATACTGCTTATCCCCTGCCTGCAGAAATTCGGTGCACCTCCTGTAAGTATTTCCCGTATATTAATAAAACACAGTTCTGCCTTTTTCAGATCTATCCCTATATTCCCGTTCTTACGTGTTATCTTTATAAGGACGATAACGCCGGCGATCTGACCGATCATACTGGCTATCGCAGCTCCTGCAACATCCATCTTAAGCAATAGGATAAATACAGGATCAAGAAGCATATTCAGTATCATTCCTATCAGGAGTCCGCTCATGCAATCCTTTGCCGATCCGGCCAGACGTAGCTGATTGTACAGAACATTAGACAAAAGCATGAACGGAACCGTTATGACTGTAATACGAAGGTATCTCAATGTGGCGTTAAACAGTTCCCCGCTGCCTGCACCTAATAATACTGTCAGCTGTTTCAGCAAAAACAGACCTGTTATCATGATGACAAATCCGGCGATCAATGCCATCAAAACTCCTGTAGCAGCCATTTTCTCCGCAGATTTTGTATCCTTTCTGCCCAGGCATCTTGAGATATAGTTTCCGCTTCCGTATCCAAACCAGAAACCAATAGCCTGGATCACTGACACAAATGAAAAAACTATACCTACCGATGCCGTAAGATCCACATTGTCCAACTTACCCACAAAATAAGTATCCGTCATGGAATACACGGTACTCACTATCATCCCTATCATTGATGGGATCGCCATCTTTACCAACAGCGGATATACCGGCTCATTAGTCAGCTTTCTTATCTTTTCTTCTCTTTTCTGTTCTGCTTCATGATCTGAATTCATTTCACTTTCCTGTCATAAAAAAACGACAATATCAAAATCGTCGTTTTTTATACTCTTTTACAATTTACACTATACCGCCGGTTTCAGATCCGTAAGACTCTTAAGTCCCAGCGCCACTGTTGATCCGTTATGAAGCATTGCGGATGTGGCCGGAGGAAGTAAGCCGGCTATACCAAGGATAATGAGCGAAGTATTGAACCCGACTATTGTCATGTAATTGAACTTTATCCTGTTCATAAGAAGAACCGATAATTCTCTCAACACTGCTATACTCTCCAGGTTTCCTCCGCTTATAGTAATATCCGCGATCTGTCTTGCTATTTCAGCCCCCTCGCTGATGGCTATGCCTGCATCTGCCGCAGAAAGCGCAGGCGAATCATTTATTCCGTCTCCGACCATTATCACACGTCTTCCTTCAGCTTTTGCTCTTTCTATATAACCTGCCTTATCTTCGGGAAGCACTTCCGCGTAATACTCACTTATACCTGCCGATGAGGCTATGGCAGCTGCCGTGCGTTCACTGTCGCCCGTCATCATAACTATATGCTTAAATCCCTGTTCTTTGAGCTTTTCAACAACCTCTGCGCTTTCCTTTCGCATCGGATCCTCTATCAGTATTACGGCACAGAGTTTTCCGTCTTTTGCAAAATACAGATGCGAGCAGGTTGCCGGCAGCTCGTCAAAACGTTTTTGGTATTCAGGCGCTATCGTTACGCCCTCATCTTCGAACACAAAATGATAACTTCCTATTACGGCTTTTTTATCATCTATAAACGACGCAATCCCATGTGCAACTATATACTCTGCCCTGGTATGCATTTCATCATGCATTAGTCCCTTTTCCAATGCTGCATCCACTACAGCCCTTGCTACGGAGTGCGGAAAATGTTCTTCCAGACATGCCGCCTGCCGTAATAATTCTTCCTCCGTTTCATCACAGAAAGAAACTACCTGCTTTACTGTAGGCGCTGCCTTGGTAAGTGTGCCTGTCTTGTCAAAAACTATGGTGTCAGCTTCCGCCACAGTTTCCAGGAATCTGCCGCCCTTAACTGTTATACCATAGTCTGCAGCCTCTCTTATAGCCGAAAGTACCGATAAGGGCATAGCCATCTTAAGTGCGCAGGAATAATCTACCATTAGTACGGATACTGCCTTTGTAACATTACGACTGAACAGATAGGTCAGTCCTGAAGCCAGAAACGTATAAGGCACAAGCCTGTCCGCAAGCCTCTCTGCTTTACTCTCCAGAGAGGATTTCAGCTTTTCCGATTCTTCTATCATCTTTACGATCTTATCAAAACGTCCGCAACCTTCGGTCTGTGTCACACGTATAGTTATCTGCCCTTCTTCAACTACCGTTCCGGCAAACACTGCAGTACCGCAGCATTTTCTGACTGCAGCAGCTTCACCTGTCATTGATGCCTGATTGACCATGGCCTCACCATCGCAGACTTCACCGTCAAAGGGGATCATATTTCCCATCTGTACTATTACTTTATCACCGCAGCTTATCTTTGAAGAATCAGTCAGTACTTCTCCCTTATCGCTTACAAGCCATACCTTATCAACATTCAAGGACATTCTTCTTGCCAGATCATCAACGGTACGTTTATGAGTCCACTCTTCAAGCGTATCTCCTATCTTCAGCAGAAACATTACGCTTGAAGCTGTCTTGTAATCTCCGATCACTATAGCAGCTGTGATAGCAACAGCATCCAGCAGTTCAACTCTTATCTGACCTTCCTTCAATGACTTAAGGCCTCTGATTATATACTTTACTGCTTTGATCCTCTCCCATACTCTTCTGATATAAAACGGAAGTATCAGCCTTTTTCCGTAATGAATTACAATATCTGTGATGATCCTGTTCCGATATACAGCAGATAATTCCTTACCTGACTTTTCCGTAACTCTTTCCCTGACTTCAGCATTCTTAAAAGAAAAATCCTTAAATATAGCTATAGCCTTTGCTCTGTCACAATCATATACGATCACGACATCAGCAGTACGTTGATATACAGTTACCTGCCTGATCTCAGGAAGACTCTGTAAATAATCATCAAGGGTATCAGCTTCCGTAAAACTTAAGCGTTTCATCGGAAGATGTACCCTCAATCTGTTTCTTATCTCGTGTTTTATCTGTATTTTCATCTGAGCCTCATTTTGTTTTATTCTGCGCTCTCTTCCTCAGCTATTGCAGCAACTCTGTCTTCATTGATCTGCTTCGCCTCAGCATAGATATCGGAACAGTTTTCCTTAAGCGTACTCCACTGATCCAGCACCGCATCCTTTGCTCTTAACACACCTGCTGTACAATAGGTATACAGCTTTTTGGCGTCTTTGGAAGAAAGTAGCTTAATTCCCTCCAATCCGAACAATGCTCCCAGTGCAAATAATCTCAGTCCTTTCAGTTTCATACCCATACCTCCTATGATCTCTTATACTACTTCCCACATCTGGCCCATGTTCTTAAAGCCTCCCTCAGGGGCACAGCTTTTGCAGGCTTTTTTTCCGTTACCTGAACATCCGCTGCACCCGCTGCACTTAGGCTGATCGGTCCATATTTTTTTAATTGCTCCCATATGCTCCAGAAATTCTATCTGACGCATAACATCTTCTTCGCTTGTATGCAGTTCATCCGCAAGCATCGGGATCGTACGTGCATGTCCGTCTTTTAACAGTTTCAGTAATTCATTCATATGTTTTTACCATATAAGAAGTCCTATGTGATAAACGATGGTTGCTATCACCAAAGCACCTACTGTGTAGTAAGCAGCTATCTTTGCTGTCCACTTTGCAGAACAGGTTTCCTGATAGGTTGCAGCAAGAGCAACCACACAGGGCATGTTAAAGGTAATGGCAAAGATAAATGCAAGGGCTTCAGGTCTTGTAACATTTGCAAGAAGTATGCTGTTAAGATCCCCTGAAGCTGCCGCGCCGCTCATTGCATCACTGAAAGCTGTATATACCGAACCGTCCGTAAAGAGTGCGCTTATAACACCGAGCGCTCCTTCCTTACCTACGGAAGATGCTATAAATGCCATGAACAGCTGCCATCCCATACCGAAGAATTTTGTAACAGGTTCTATCGCTTTACCGATCTTGCAAAGAATGGGGTCTGCTCCGGGTACGAAGGAATAGCTGAGCAGCCAGAATATCGTACATACCAGCAGCACTACCTTTGCTACACGGAAGAAAGTATCTTTAGTCCTTCCAAACACATACCTGAGCAAGGCGCCCCACTTGGGTTTATGATAAGGAGGCAGTTCCATTATCATTCCGTAACGGTCTTCCTTTTTAACAAGCTTTCTTCCGAATATCTTTGCCGTGATCCACATATGCAGTACCATCGTTGCAAGTATCGCAATGATCACTACTACCGCACCCGGTCCGAAAAACAGAGTTGAAAGAGTAGGTACGACAGCCCATGCTGCTCCACAGGGTACTGCCCATGCAAGAGCTATTGTCAATACTTTCTGTCCCCAGTTATCTATTACACGGGTTCCCGCTGCACCACCCATGGTACAGCCGAAACTTATAAGGAACGGCATAACTGATTTTCCCTGCAGACCGATTTTAGCCATGGTATTATCAAAAACATATGATATCCTGGCCATAATACCCACTTCTTCCAGCAGACCGAAAACAAAAAGCACACCGAATACAAAGCCCAGCATCTGGAATATATACTGGAAGGATTGGATTATTACGTTACATACAATAGTAGTAATTATCTCGGATGCTCCTGCCGATGCAAGAGCGGAAGCAACAGGCGCTTTCAATGCTCCTATTCCGGCTCCGAGACCCATAAAAGGAAGCGCAGGGATAAACGATCCTATCAGACCAAGCAGGATAGTTATAACCACAGCAGGTTTTCCCCACACAGGGCTTAGGAATAAACGGTCAAGTTTACCGATGCTCACCTGGCTTTTCTTTTCATTAAGCGCGCCTTCAAGCAAAGCATCGATCCAGGCAAATTTACTGTTTCCCGTGTCCAGCGCACCGTTTGATGAACGCTGTATATCTTCCATCTGCTTTTCATCGGCAGCTGATAATACCGCTTTTAATTTTTCTACGACCTGTTTGTCGTTTTCTATAGCTTTTACACCCAGCCACATTGGAGAATAGTTTTCTACCTTGCCTTCAGGTATAAGTCTCCTCATCTCGTTATAGGCATCGATCTTTTCCAGCTCTTCCTCAAGACCCGAAACATTTATAAGGCTCTTATTTTCTATAGCCCTGTTCATCGCTTTATAAAAAGCATCATATTTCTTATTGTCTGTCGCCGAGAGAGATATGACAGGTATTCCCAGCTTATCTTCCAATACTTTAGTATCTATCTTCTTACCCTGATCGGCAGCCACATCGGCCATGTTAAGAACAAGGAAACTCGGTACATTTATACCTGCGTAATCCGCCATCATATACAGACTTCTCTGAAGCTGTGATGAATCGGCCAGTATACAAACCACGTCAGCTTTTCCCGAAGCGATAAAATCACGGGTGATAACTTCCTCATCTGAATTGGCGGTTAAGCTGTATGATCCGGGAAGGTCTGCAACCTCATATTCTTTTCCGTCCAGAGTAAAGCTTCCCTCTTTCTTCTCTACGGTTTTGCCCGGCCAGTTACCCACATGCTGCTTGAGTCCTGTCAATGCATTAAAAACTGTGGATTTTCCTGAATTAGGCTGTCCCAGTAAGGCTATAGTTGCGCTCATGCTCCCACCTCCGCTACTTCGATGCCTGTGCATTCTTTTCTGTTAAGTGCTATCATGGTATCCCTTGCATATACCAGCATCGGTCTGTTTTTGTCATTACGCATTACCTTTAGCCTGCAGCCGGGAGTGATCCCTATTGAAGTGATCCTGCCGATAAATCTCGGATCGCCCTTAAGGTCCCTTACTACTGCTTCCTTGTTTTCCTTCAGCTCCTGTAATTCCATTTTTCTCTCCTCGTGTTTATACCATATGTGCCTTATAAAACTTATCAAGGCATTCATAAGTTTCATCGCTTATAGCGTGTTCTATCACGCAGGCTTCTTCATCCGCGCGGTCTTTACTGACTCCTATTCCCTTTAGAAATTTTGATATGAGCGAATGCTTGCTGTATATCTTCTCTGCCAGCTTCTTTCCTGCATCCGTAAAATATATGTGATCGTTTTCCCCGAAATAGATCATGTTTTCCTTTCGGAGTTTTTTCATCGCATTGCATACACTCGGTCTTGATACGCCCATTTCCATTGCTACTTCTGCAGACCTTGCGACTCCGTTTCTTTTATGGAGTATCAATATGCTTTTCATGTAATCTTCCGACGATTCGCTTTTCTTCATTTCAGAATCCTTTACGACATCAGCTCAATCTATCGAGGTCACCTTATATCCGAGTTCCGTTATCACCGTTCTTATCTTCTCATCATCAACGGTTTTTCCATACTTAATGACTGCTTTATCTTTACTTCGGATCACTTTTGCATTTATCCCCTCTATGGAATTCAATGCATTGTGTATCCTGCCTGCACAGTGATCGCAGGTCATACCTTCGATGTAAACTGTCTTCTCTGTAATAACTTTGTCCAGCTTTTGTGGTTTTAAAAGCTTCAGTTTACTTCCTCCACCACCACAACAGGCTCCCTCGCCCTTAAAATGGGCGACGGAGCTCTTTGTGGCAAAGAAAAGGATAAGAACGAGGATGATTACTATGATAATGTCCGGCATTTGTTTATCTGCTCCTCTTTAAGGCACTTGGCCCTGGCACAGTTTTTTGCCATCGGACAGCCTATGCAGTGGCTGCCCTTCTTTTTCTCTTTGTATATATAAACACTTGCTCCTGTAAACAAAAGCACTATGACTATTGTTGCGATCACATCTGCCATGACTTATACCTCAGTTTGTCTTAAGTCTGTATTCCATTACCATCTTTCTGCGGTTCGAAACGATTATTCCGGTAACGATACCTGCGAAGCAGAGTACTGCTATAAGTCCGCCTGCAAAACCTGCACCGAAGGAACCTGTGGTGAAAAGTGTACCGAACTGATATACAAGGAAACCTACGGTATAGCCTGTTGCCAGCTGTAAGCCTATAGCTCCCCACAGCCACTTAGCCGATTTCATTTCCGAGTTCATAGCTCCGAGAGCTGCGAAGCAGGGAGGTGTATAAAGATTGAACATAAGATATGCAAGAGCCGCTACCTTGGTAATACCGATTATTGCTGCGACTGTAGTACCCTCACCTACGAGTTCCATTTCTTCGGGATCCACAAGATTGGTGATCGCATAAACTGTAGCTATCGTACCTACGACATTTTCCTTTGCGATAAAACCTGTGATAGCTGCAGCTGCAAGCTGCCATGCTGCAACACCCACAACAGGTATCAGCAGTACTGAGAAAGGACCGGCTATAGAAGCCAATATTGATGTATCTTCCAGGCCTTCCTCGACTTCTTCAAAGTTCCAGTTAAATGCCTGCATGATCTGTACTACGGTGTTACATACCAGGATAACGGTTCCTGCCTTTATGATATAAGCCTTACCACGTTCAAGCATTGATTTAAGAGCAAAGAGTAAGCTCGGTCTCTTGTATTCGGGGAGCTCGATGATAAAGAAGCTCTTTCTGTACTTCATGCCTGTGATAGCCTTGATCAGCAGTGCTCCGAGAAGTATCAGCACTATACCCAGCATGTAACAAACAAAGCTTACCCATTTTGCTTCAGGGAAAAATGCACCTGCAAACAGTGCGATAACAGGCAGCTTGGCACCGCAGGGCATAAAGGTTGCCAGCATCGCAGTCGCTCTTCTTTCTCTCTCATTCCTTATGGTACGGCAGGCCATGATAGCGGGAATGCCGCAGCCTGTACCGATGACCATGGGGATAACTGATTTACCCGAAAGACCAACACGTTTAAATATAGGATCAAGAACCACAGTAGCCCTTGACATGTATCCGCAATCTTCAAGAAGAGCGATCAGGAAATACATTACCATTACCAGAGGAAGGAAACCTACAACGGCTCCTACGCCTCCGATTATACCGTCAACCAGAAGAGCATAGAGCAAAGGATTTGCATCAGCCATCTGTTCTCCTACCCAGCCCTGGAAGGATTCGATGGCACCTGCAAGTATATCTGCCACCCAGGTACCTACGGTAGTCTGAGAGATATAGAATACCAGGAACATGATGCCTGCAAAGATAGGTATACCGATGATCGGATGGGTTATTATCTTATCTATGGCATCACCCTTTGTTTTGTCTTTGGTAAAAGTCTTACGTACTTCAACTTCCTTAACTATCTTGTTCACGAAATCAAAACGTAAACGGTCAGCGGTCTCAACGGATTTCTTATCGGAAAGATCAACCTCTCCTTCATCAAAAGGAGCTTCCTGCTTGGATCCCTGCAGATCTGCTGCAGTCTTAACTACTTCAGTCAGACCCTTTCCCTCGGTAGATACCGTTTCTATAACCGGACAGCCGAGTTTTTCGGAAAGCTTTTCCGTATCGATCTTATTTCCTTTTTTTCCGTTTACATCGGTTTTGTTCAGTGCCACGACTACCGGGATACCCAGCTCAAGCAGCTGTGTTGTAAAGAAAAGAGAACGGCTTAAGTTGCTGGCATCTACGATATTGATTATTGCATCGGGATGTTCATTCTTAACATAAGCGCTTGTGATGCTTTCTTCCGAAGTAAAAGGCGACATGGAATAAGCTCCCGGCAGGTCGACTGCTATCAGTTCCTTTCCACTGTCATTGTAATTCTTTTTGATCGGACTCTCCTTCCTGTCTACCGTAACTCCGGCCCAGTTACCGATCTTTTCGTTTCTGCCCGTCAGCGCATTGTACATTGTAGTTTTTCCGCTGTTCGGGTTTCCGGTCAGTGCGATCCTCATTTTATTTTTCCTCCCTTAAATATGTATAGCGGCCCCGAGTTCAGGGTCGATATTGTACCTTGCGTCTTTTATCGAAACTACCAGATTCTTTTTTTTGTCCACAACAGTTATCGCTTCACCGCTGTAGCAGCCGAGAGAAAAAAGAAAGCTCTCCATTTCCTCATCACCTTCGGTATCCACTGAAGTTATGGTGTATTCCTTTCCAAGTTCCGCTCCGTTAAGATCCATATCGGCTTTACCTCCCTTTTCTATTAGCATCCGCTAACCCTTGATCTTTTAAAAACGTTGGACCATTCCAACGCCTGATGATTTTCGTTAGCTTTATCTAACCAGAACACAGTATAATTAGCTTATGCTAACTTGTCAAGTATTTTTTAGGGACAGGAAGAAATTTTTTTTCTCACCTGTCCCTTCTTAATTACAATCTCTTTATCCAGGCTTCAGCCATATCGGTCCACTTACCCACATCTTCGATCAGGCTTAAATCCGGTTCCATAGCGGGAGGTGCCTGATTTCCGGAGAACTGTTCCTCCAGTTCGGCTTTTCTCTTCTCGGATACATTTACTCCTTTACCTTCCTTTACGGCAGCGAGTGCCCTCCAAAGCTGTTCCATACAGTATTCTCCGCCTGACCAGCCTTTAAAGAAAGTCTCGTCAGCTGTACTGAGGCCGTGGCCTCCTGCAGGGAATACATAATGTGCAAAAGGTATCTTCTTCTTTCTGAGCGCCATTGCAAACAGATAACTGTTCTCTACAGGTACCAGCTCATCCGCTGCTGTCTGCCAGATAAAGCAGGGCGGCGTATTATCTTTAACCTGTTTCTCAAGAGAGAAATACTCCAGCTCCTCTGCCGAAGGCTCGCGACCGAGCAGGGCATCTACGGAAGACTGATGCGTGAATTCTCCCGTGGTGATAACAGGATATGAAAGTATAACGCCATCCGGTCTGTTTGAGAAAGCTGCATATTCCGGATTCTCATCCTTTATCTCATCAAAGTGTACCGCAAGACTTCCGCATACATGAGCTGCTGCCGAAAAGCCGCAGACTATCAGCTTCTTACTGCCGAGGCCGAAAAGTTCCGCATTCTTCCTTATATAACGCACGGCTCTTGATATATCCTTAAGAGGCTGTTTCTTAAGAGGTACCGACATGGTGATGTCCGTAGTATAAGTAAGAACAAACACGTTCATGCCGCGGTCAAAGAAATTCCTTGCAGGCAGCTCGCCTTCATGAGGACATACCATACAGTAACCGCCACCGGGCAGTACCAGCATACAGTCATGTTCTTCCTTATCTTTGTGAAGGAAGGCAAAGAAACCGGGCACAAAACCGTAAGCGGCAGGATAATCATATTCTCCCTCTTCCCATATCCTCCGTGGCATCACACGCATATCTCCGTCAGGCATACCCTGAGACTCAAAGTCTTCCTCGGCATACTCCGGCTTCCATTCATCTATCTGATCCTTGGCAACCACTTCTTCAAGCAGTCCGTAATAAGCTGGCTTTGCTTCGCACTTACCGCGGAAAAGCAGGGGATAACTGGTCTCACGTCTGAAGCCCGTAAGCCAGGAATCTTCATCCCTTAAGTTCCAGAAAGTCACGCAGGTCACATTGGCCTTTCCGTTTTCCTTTGCATCCAGCAGTATGCGGAAAAACTTCCTGTAACGGTCCGACAGTGCTTTCTGCGATTCTTCGGAACCGTCGTTATTATGCATATCAAGTTCGGTTACATGGATCTGCAGTCCTGTCGCACCGAACATCTCAAGCGCGGTCTTATATACCTCGGGATCGGGATAATCCATCAGAAGATGTGACTGCAGTCCCATTCCGTCTACCAGTTTCTCTTCCTGCAGAGGCTTCAGTACTTCCTTAATGATAAAGTCCCTCTTCCACTCCTGGGAAGTCTCATAGTCGTTATAGAAAAGTGCTACGTCCTTATCCGCATATTTCCTTGCAATACGGAAAGCCTGCAGCACGAAGTCCTCGCCCACTGCTTTATACCAGGGTGACTGCTTTCTCCAGCCGCCTTCATCCACAGCTTCGTTCACCACATCCCATGCGTAGATCACTCCGGGATATTCTTTCTGCACATATTCCAGCACACCCTTCATATATCCTTCAAGACGCTTAAGCATTGTCTCCCGGTCAGCTTCGGGACGCATCTCATTGTAGCCCTCATGGAAAAACCACTTGGGAGTCTGGTTATGCCATGCCAGCGTATGTCCGCGCATCTGTATCCCGTTTTCTTTTGCAAAATCGAGATAGGGCTTTGCTTTATCAAAATTAAGCGCCGGTGCAAAATTGTATTTTTCCGGATCGGCCTTGCAGGCATCCTTATCCATAAAATACATCGGCTTCATGTCATTCTCGGCAGTAAAGCTTGAGAACTGTGCCTTCAAAAGCGCCTTATGCGCAGGTGTGTGGATATTCAGCCTCGACATTGCAACCCCGATCTTAAAATACTTCTCATAGGCTGTTTTCAGATCCATAAGTAACTCCTCCTCATTATCATTAATCCGCCTGTTTTCCGCGGTTATGTTGTATAAGTATCTCCATTATCTTATCGTAGTTTTCCGCCTTGTGCGGGAATGTACAATCCATGCAGCTCTTTATCTTCCGGTCTCCCTTCTCGATCAGCGTAAAAGATCCGGGACAATTGAAATTATATAACGGGCAATAGCAAAACAGGCAGTTGAGATCTCCATCCATATCATGACAGGGATAGTATTCACATTCCTTGTTTGCAAAAAAGCGGCTGGAATTATCCACCTGTTTTCTCCTTCATTTTCTTCATGAATGCATCAACGAAATACCCTTTTATTTTACACTTTCATAGAACTTCCATGCAAGAAAAGTTTCACCATTTTCTTCTCAGTTTTTGTCTAAAATCTCTCCGATAATAGCCGATAGCTTCACATTGCTTTCATGATCCTTGACCGCAATCCTGTAAAAGCCGCACCCGAGCCCGGGATCTTCACTGCAGTCTCTTACCAGCACTCCTCGTTCCAACAGTTTCTCATACAGTATTCCGGGGCCTTTACAGAGCAGGAAAGAAGTATTGCTGTCAAAAACTTTCAGCCCGTGTTTTTTAAGTTCAGCTGTCAGGTATTTAAGTCCTTTTTCAGTTACTGCCAATGAATTTTTAACTATATCGCTGTCCTTTAAGAGTTTCATTCCCTCAATGACGGCTGCTTCCGCCGTGACGGGAAGATTCCATTCCGGCAGCTGCCTGCGTATCTTATCAATACCTTCAGGTGAAGACAGGACATATCCCATTCTTATACCGGGCATTGCAAAAAACTTAGTAAGAGAACGGATAATATACAGTTTTCCGTATTCCCTTATTGCAGCTGCATAGTCGGTACGCCGCGGCATCAACGCCTTCTTAGACAGCAGCATAAAGCTCTCATCCACACATACTGCTATATCATTTTCGACAGCCTTCTTAAGTATCTCTTCTATGATCTCATCCGGGATATTGCATCCCGTGGGATTCACGGGATCACAGATAAAGACCATATCCGTATCTTTATCAAAAAGCTTCAGATCATCCCGTGTTAGTTCAAATCCGTTCTCCTCTTTAAGAGTATGCCTGATGATCCTGCATCCCACCGCATTAAGTGCATGCTCATATCCGGAAAAAGCAGGATCAAAGATAAGGGTCCTTTCAGGTCTGACGGCCCTGACTACAGCCATGATCAGTTCAGCTGCTCCGTTACCTGCATACACACACTCCGGTGAAGTTCCCACATACCCCGCTATCGCCTTTCGTACTTTTTCCTGTTTAATATCCGGATACAATGACGCATCCTTAAGAGCTTCCCTGACCGCATTAAGCATTTCCTCCGGAGTACCCGTCGGATTCAGATTAACCGAGAAATCCATATTCACTTTATTTCTGTATATATCTCCGCCGTGTCTCATATCAATATCACCGGTATCAGTATTGCACAAATGATCAGTGTGGCAAGTGCCTCAGCAGCAAACATCAGATCATTCGCCAGCTTTATATCCTCTTTCTTCGTCTTTCTGAGTTCATCGCCTATGGTCGGTTTTTCAACAGGTATACCCTTGTACATATGCGTACCGCCCAGCTTCAGTCCCAATGCTCCCGCACATACACTTTCCGTCTGTGCGGAATTGGGCGACTTATGATTAAGCCTGTCTCTTTTCCATATCTTATATGCATTAACAGCGTTAAATTCTTTTGAAAACATACCGAGACAGAAACTTCCTGTCACCATCAGCAGAGCACTTATCCTGGATGGTAAAAAATTAAACACATCATCGGCACGGGCAGCAAACGCACCGAAATCTTCGTATCTGTCATTATGGTATCCTATCATCGAATCCATCGTATTGACTGCTTTATATATCATACCAAGAACAGGTCCTCCGACAGCCAGATATATAAGAGGAGCAATGACTCCGTCGGAAGTATTCTCTGCCACGGTTTCGACCGCGGCTTTTGTGATACCCTCTTCATCCAGCTCAGCCGTATCTCTTCCCACTATCATTGACACCGCTGCTCTTGCTCCTTCCGTATCTCCGGCATCCAGCTTCTTATATACTGCCATGCTTTCCCTGCACAAGCTCCTTGCTGCGAGTATATAGCAGCTAAAAACCGTTTCGGTCAGTACTCCGAAGTACGGATGTATCGCATATGTCCCGAATAACAAAAAAGCCATGACGACTGCCACCGTTATCACGACAATAAACCACAGCAGCACGCCCCTGCTCTTTTCTTTTTTTCCGTTTCTGTCAGCCTGTGCCTTCAAATCCCCAAGCAGCCTTTTTTCCAGCAGTGCTATTAAGTTTCCGATCGCTCTTATCGGATGCGGCATAAAGTGCGGATCGCCGACTATCTGGTCAAGTATTATTCCCAGTATCAAGCTTATGGTATGTAATGAAATGAATTCCTTCATGATCCGTCTCCAGTTCAAGACTGTAACCGCCGAGATTATCGCACATATAGTCATAATAATCTCCGCCTGCAAGTCTCATCATGATCCCCATGATGTTTCCTCCGTGGCAGACCACGGCGATACTCTCATCTTTATCTCTGTCACCCAACAGTTCATTAAATACTTTCAGCGAATAGTCCGTATGGGCTTCACGTCCTTCGCCTCCCGGAAAATCCATTTTACCGTTACTGTCGATCCACTTCTGATAAGCTTCATTACCGTTGAGTTCCTCGTAATTCTTCCCTTCAAAATCTCCGAAATCAATTTCAGCGAGATCACAGATCTGCAGTTTTTCATATCGCGGAAACAGAAGCTCTGCCGTCTGTACTGCTCTTTTCATATAACCGCTGCAAATGCGGTCAGGAGTGCTCCCTGTGATCTCATTTATTATCGGTCTCTGTTTTTCGCACTCTCTTATCCCCTGTTCTGACAAAGCTGTATCAGTCCGTTTACCTGCATATCTTTTTTCTTCATTGGCTTTTGTTTTTCCGTGTCTGATCAGATATATTTTTTTTCGTGCCATAAGGATACCTCCTTCCCGGCCCTTTATCAGAGTACATATACGATCACTGCCAGAACTGTCGCCGACAGGATCTCTGCAGTTGTCAGAAAGAAACCTGCTGTATCTCCCGTTACTCCTCCGAATTCCTTATATATCCTGTATCTGTAATATATGGTATATAGTATGAAAGTCAGTATCACAGCTGTTCCGCATACCGGTAAAGCATAGATCATTGCCGCAGCTGCCGCTACCAGCCATATGAACGATATTACGGTAAGAGCCTTATTATTCTGCCTGGTTTCTTCATAAAGCATGCCGTCTTTCTTTGCTTTTCTGAAAAGAACGGAAGTCAGTCCGCTTAAACTCCTTGATACTACAAAACCTCCTCCCAGGACACAGAGTATCCTGAAGTCGGTTTTTTCATTAAGCAGTATCGCAGTCAGTGCAGCCGCATAGACAAGCATCCACTTAAGTAAGGATATGACCGCGAAAGCTCCGATGTTGGGATCTTTAAGTATCTCCAGTTTTTTCTCAACAGGTGCGTAGGAATTCAGTGCATCCTCCGTATCCATAAAACCGTCTGCATGAAAACCTCCGGTAACGATCAGCGGTATCAGCATCGTCAGCATTATCCTCACAGCTGCCGGAAGAGTGTTAAAGGGGGCGATCGCATTTATCACTATAACAGGTATGCCTATGACTATCCCCACCAAAGGAAAAAAGGCAAGACTGTATGACATGTCGTCTTCCTTCCATTCAAACACGGGCATAGGTATCTTGCTGTACATGGAGAACGCAACAGCGATCCATCTGAATATCTTCAATCCCTTTATCCTTTCCGCAGGTCATATATCCGGTCCGAATACCTGCTTATCCTCTCATTTACCATATCCAGCATCCGTACATATGCTCTTGTCTCATCATCATAACCCTGCGCGTCGCTTTCATATTCACTACTTACTATGATGATGTTATGCAGCTTTTCCGAAAGTTTTTTTATCTCAGCTGCTATCTCATCCGCAAAGCCTTCCTCTGAGAGTTCTCCTTTTGTCATACGTTCCGCCCTTGCGCTATTATCATATATTTCATTTCCTACAAGATTGGAAACGCACTCAAGCAGCACTGTGGTTTCTGCAGGGGCGTCTGTTTTATCGAGAACGCTTAAGATATCATATTCACGCTCTATCGTAATAAAGCCTTTTCCGGCTCTCTGCTCTCTGTGTTTTTGAACCCGCTGCCGTCCGGCTTCATCCAGGATCTTCATTGTAGCAACATAGTATCTCCTGTCATCCCCGCTCTGCAGGGCCAGCTTTTCCGCCAGTTCAGATTTACCGCTGTTTTGTTTTCCCAGAACAAAGCTTATCATTTATCGTATCTTTCATACTGCTCTATATGCGCTTCTTCAAAACGTGTACCTTCCTTATAGAGCGCAGTCACCATATCCATGAGAGGAAAGAGCATTACTGCTCCGGTTCCCTCACCAAGTGCCATATCCGCATGTATCACGGGATTCAGCGAGAGTTCCTCCATTATTACCGCCATTCCCTTTTCCCTGCCGAGATGAGAAGCGATCATATATTCCCTGCAGCCGCGTACCAGTTTCTCCGCTATGAGTGCGGCAACAGCGCTGATAAATCCGTCGATGATCACGGGCATCCCGTACATGGCTCCACCTATAAATACTCCCGCAAGAGCAGCTATATCAAGGCCTCCGAGACTGCTCAGTACTTCCAGCATTTCCTCTTTTGAATCGACCGGCTGAAAGATCTTTTCCTTCCTGTGAAGCTTCAGTCCTTCTTTTATCACTCGCATCTTTCTGCGGAATGCGCTGTCGGTAAGACCGGCACCCTTACCCGTATAGTGTTCGGGATCCAGGCCGCATATGGCACAAAGAAGAGCTGCACCGGTGGTCGTATTACCTATTCCCATCTCTCCGGTAGCAATGATCGTATATCCCTTATCTCTGCAATTCTTTACGGCATCTATCCCTGTTTCTATCGCTTCCAGGCATTCCGTCGTCTCAAATGCCTTATCCTTCAAAAAATCTGTCGTACCTTTTCTGATCTTTTTGTTTATCACGCCTTTCGGAGTATCATCCGAATCGATTCCCATATCATACACAAAGATATCCATCTGCTGATCTTTCGTCATGATACCTACGGAACTTTTCCTTTTCCCCATCAGCAAGGCAACATCTGCGGTCACCCCGGAATCCGTCTGGGATACACCTTCTTTCACAACACCGTTATCGGCACACATTATCACCAAAGCCCTGCGTGAAGTATCGGGGATCACTTTTCCCTGAATGGCCGCTATCCTGCTGATCATCTCCTCAAATTCGCCGAGACCGTCCAAGGGTTTTGCTATATTATCCCATCTTTCTTTCGATGCTTTTTTTATTCCTTCATCGGGCTGTTTTATTTCCAGAGAAAACAATTCATTTTTTTCCATTTGATAACCCCATTATTTCATATATGCGATCCATATCCAGAGACTCTCTCAGTCCTTTTGCAAGTATATCGTACTGTCTTTCTTTAAAGATATTATAGTCCGATATCGAAGCTGTGTTGATCTTTTTTCTTCTCTGCCGCGCCACACTCTCAAGTACGGAAACACATATTTCTTTCTTGTCAAAAAAACCGTGGATATAAGTTCCGTACACATTTCCCCTGCAGTATCCCGTTCCCCCGGCAGTAAATTCGCACAACTCCTCATACGGCCTCGTACTTCCGGTATGTATTTCGTATCCTTTTATACTGCAGTTTCCTATTCCTTCCAGCACACCGTCTGCCCCCGTGATCTTTCCCGAATACTCCGTAAGTATCTTTTCATCTTCCAATACCGTATCAACAGGTAACAGCCCGATTCCTTCCTCACTTCCTCCGCTTTCCGTTCCGTGGGGATCACTGATCTTTCTCCCGAGCATCTGATAACCTCCGCAGATCCCGAAAATACAAGTCCCGGATGCTGCTTTGTTTTTTATCACTTCAGCCATTCCGTCTTTTTTTATCTTTCTCAGATCATCTATCGTATTCTTGGTTCCCGGAAGAATGATGATATCCGGATCTCCAAGTTCATAAGGATGCGAGACATACCTGAGGGATATACCCTCTGTCTGCTCAAAGGTATCAAAATCCGTATAATTAGAGATATGCGCCGGTCTGATGACTGCTATATCAAAAGCCTTCACTTCCCTGTTTCCAAATCTTTCCGACAGTGAATCTTCATCGTCAAGTTTCACCTGCATATACGGGACAACACCAAGAACCTTTGTCTTTCCGCGTTCTTCAAGTATCTTTACTCCGTCTTCAAACAGACGGCTGTCTCCTCTGAACTTATTTACGATAAGGCCTTTTACTCTTTTTCTCTCCTCTTCTTCCAGCAGATCCAGAGTCCCCAGAAGCTGGGCAAAAACACCGCCCCTGTCTATATCACCTACCAGCAGCACCGGTGCATCCAGCATTTTGGCAAGTCCCATATTTACGATATCATCTTTTTTCAGATTCAGCTCTACGGGTGAACCCGCACCTTCGACTACTATTATATCATTTACGGCAGCAAGTTTATCGTATGCTTCCATAATATCTTTCACATAGTTCTTTTTATTTCTGAAGTAATCCATGGCCTTCATATTTCCGACGGATCTGCCGTTCACTATCACCTGCGAACCCATATCACTTGTCGGCTTTAAGAGTATAGGGTTCATAAGCACGGAAGCCTCGGTCCTTGCGCATTCCGCCTGCATTACCTGAGCCCTGCCCATTTCCAGTCCTTCTTTTGTTACATATGAATTAAGAGCCATGTTCTGGGATTTGAACGGAACTGTCTTATATCCGTCATCGGAGAATATCCTGCAGAGGCCGGCAGCTATGACGCTCTTTCCGGCATTTGACATCGTTCCCTGTATCATTATCACCCGGGCTTTTTGTCCCATATTATTTCAAAACCATCTCCTTAAGATACTCACGTACACCGAAATCATATGCCTTCTCAAGTGCACCGCTTTCAAGCACTTCGTCTTTCGGCCCCTGTGCCGAGATCCGGCCGTTTTTCAAAACGATAAGGAATTCCGAAAGTTTCAGTGCCAGGGGAATATCGTGATACACACCTATCAGAGTATGATGCTCCTGTGCGCTCCACTCCAGCAGATACTCACTCATTCCTGCCACCACTTTCAGATCAAGATGATTGGTAGGTTCATCCAAAAGCAGGATAGGTGCATCCTGCGCAAAAGTACGCGCCAGAAATACTCTCTGAAGTTCACCTCCCGAGAGACTGCTGAGCTGGCGTTTTGCAAGTCCCTTAACCCCGGTCCGGTTCATACATTCCTCTGCAATCTCCTTGTCTTTACTGCTGTAAGCAGTAAATCCTCCGTTAAGATGTATGTACCGTCCCATCAGTACCGTCTCTTCCACTGTATAGGAAAAATACACCTGTGACAGCTGGCACATCAATGCAGCTGTTGCGGCGACTTCCCTGCGGGTCTGTTCCTTAACCGCTCTGCCCATAAGACTTATCCGGCCCTCAAACGGAAGCATACCGCTTATTGCTTTCAACAGTGTACTCTTTCCGCTTCCGTTTTCTCCCAGTACAGCCACACGGCTGCCTTCTTCCACCGAAAAATCCAGACCACGCAGTATCTCCGCATCCGTATTCAGCATACGTTTGTCATAGGCCGCATGAAGTTGCGAACATTCCACAGCTTTCATCGTTTCCTCCCCGTTCCGAAATATACCCACAGAAAGAAGGGTGCACCAAGCAGAGCCGTCACTGCTCCCACCGGTATCTCCTGCGGTGAAAGTATGGTACGCGATATCAGATCAGCCAGCGTCATAAAACTGCCTCCAAGAAGAGCGCTCATCGGAAGCACCAAACGGTGTGACGAGCCGAAGATCCTGCGCACCGCATGAGGTGCCGCCAGATCTATAAAACCGATGACTCCGGTAAAGCATACTGCTGCTCCGGTCAGTATTGAAGATAATACCAGAAGGATCCTTCTGCTTTTTTTCGTATCTACGCCTACAGCTTCCGCAGTGTTCTCGCCAAAGCTCATCAGATCCAGTTCCCGGTGAAAAGCACAGGCGATGATAACGCCGATCACACACACGATCAGCAGTATTCCCGCATGTTCCCAGCGCCGACCGGCAAAGGAACCCATCTGCCAGAGTATGAGCCTTTGCATATGTCTTGAATGTGCCGCTGACAATAATGTCAGAACGGCATTTACAAATAATGAAAGTATCATTCCGAAAAGGATGATGGTATGACTGCGAAGATTGCCGTCAAGTCCGGCCGAAAAAGCCAGTACCAGAAATACCGTTGCCAGACCGAATATAAAACCTGATACCGGCAGGAGAAAATAATTCAGTGCGGGGATCGAAACCTCATACACTATCACAAATGCCGCGCCGAGAGATGCTCCGGAAGATATACCCAGAGTATAGGAGGACGCAAGGGGATTCTGCAGGAGCGACTGCATGATCGCTCCGCTGAGAGATAAGAGTGCTCCCGCGATAAAGGCACAGCAGACACGTGGAAAACGTATCTCCCACAGTATAGACACCTTTCCGGCATTGACAAAAGCGGGCATTTCACTTCCTGACAGTTTTGAAAAAATGATCGCCACGATCTCCCGCGGGGAAATGGAGACACTACCCACTCCCACCGCCAGGATCATGGCGATCACAGAAAAAACAAATGCCGTTGTAAGCTTTAAGCCCTGTTTTCCTCTCATGCTGCTGGACGCAGCTCTTCTGCATCCTTAAAGTATTCGGGATAGATATCCTCAGCCATATCTATCAGCGCATCTATAACATGATGATTCGGCTGGTTTACCTGATCCGCATTCAGCTGATATACTGCGCCGTCCTTGATGGCTTTTACATTCTCCCAACCGGGCATGGTCAGCAGTACATTGATAACATCAGGTGTGTACATATCTGCTGTAAGGATCACCTGGGGATCAGCACCTACAGCAGCTTCCTCGGTCAGTGCAGGCCACTGAGCTTCCTGATCTGCTGCGATATTTACAGCACCGATGAGTTCCAGCATCTCATTGATATAGGTTCCCGGACCTGCTGTATATATTGTAGGATAATCAGCAGAAGGTGTAAAGAGTTCAAAGAGCACGGTCTTCTTCTCTTCCTCGGGAATGGTTGCTGCAATAGCTGCAAGTTCGTCAAGAGCTGCCTGCATATCATCAGCAAGTTTCTGTCCTGCGGCTTCATTTCCCACACACTGTCCGATAAATACCAGATCCTCTTCTATAGCTTTCAGTGAAACACTGCTGGGGATATCAGCAACACACACACCTGCATCACGTACTGAAGAGAAAGCATCTACACCGTCTTTTGAACTCATGCCCGAAGTGAAAATGAGATCCGGTGCAAGAGCTACCAGCTGCTCCTGATCCGGTGCCATCATATCCATGTAAAGTACATCTGCTCCGAGTTCGCTGCCGTATGAAGCCTGTGTATTGGTATCCGCACAGACGATCTTATCTGCATAACCCATATCGATCAGTACTCTCGAAATTGAGGGAGCCATGGAAACAATGCTGTTTACCTCAGCAGGTACTACGATATCATTACCGCTGCGGTCTTTCATTGCTGTTCCCGTGCTTTCAGGCTCTGCTTCTTCAACTGTTTCTTCAACAGGTTCTTCCGTAACCTCTTCCTTTACTTCGGTTGCAGGTTCTGCAGTCACCTCGGTCGTTGCTTCTGCTGCGGGAGCTTCAGGCTCCTGTCCGCAGCCCGCGAGCAGTGCCATTGTTGTCATCACTCCCGCGATCATTGTCAGAAATCTTTTTTTCATCTTTTTTTCTTCCTCCCTTTTGTAAAAAATAGAATAAAAAAACCGCTTTCGCGGCACACAAAAGGAGAGCCGGCGATCCGACCCTTCGGCACTCTTCTCTGACTCGGAAAAGTTTGTGTGCCAGTGTACAGGCTTAAGACCCGGCTATAACGGTAGCGGCACTGTCCGGGAGTTTCACCCGGTTCCCATTTAACAAGCCCCGGAGCCTTTCGGCCCTGGCTCCACCTGTGCACCGCGCAAATATAGCATAAACAAAGACCCCTGTCAAGAACAGGGGCCTTTGGTAACATTACATTTTACTATGAATTCTTCAGCTGAACCGCCAGTATCTCTCTTACTTCATCTTCGGCCTCAACAAAGATTTCCGCGATCTGCGGATCGAACTGTGTACCCGCGCCTTCTTTAATTATCCCCATGGCTTTTTCAAAACTGAAAGGTTCCTTGTAGCTTCGTTTTGAGACCAATGCATCAAATACATCCGCAATGGACATGATGCGCGCCGAAAGCGGAATATCCTCCCCTGCCTTACCGGAAGGGTAGCCTTTGCCGTCCCATCTCTCATGATGGTAGCTTGCAAGATTCTTTGCTTCCTGCAGGTAGCCGCTGTCGGATACAAGGAACATGGCATTTTCGATTATCTTTCTTCCCGCCGTGGTATGGGTCTTCATGATGGTAAATTCTTCATCGGTAAGCTTTCCCGGCTTGTTCAGTATCACATCGGAAACGTTTATCTTACCCACGTCATGCAGGGGAGCAGAGTTTACCACATCTTCAATATATTCGTCCGTAAGCTTATCCGTATATATACCCTTCTCTTTCATCTTGTTCATGATAAGGCGTACATATGCAGCCGTCTTACGTACATGATCACCGGTATTCTTATCGCGGCTCTCCACCATATCCGCAAGAACATATATCAGGCCGTTCTGCATGTGGTTGATCTGTTCGCCCTTGGCCTTAACATCTTCCAGATAACCCACGGTCTCCGCAATGGTCTTGGAAAGCGATTCGTAGAGGTTCTCTATCTCGTCACCGGTGGCTATATCCAGATGCTGCAGCCGGTCCACGCTGATCTCTATGGCTTCCTCACTGTCATAGGCAAACTTTCTTGCGGAGATCGTCATGGCCGTGATCGGGAATATCAGATGATAATCCACAAGCCAGATGCAAAACGCAAGGATAAAGATATAGAAGCCTATGAACAGCGAAAATACCTTAGTCATATAATTCAATATTGAAAGAGTTATATCTTCCACTTTAATATCTGCAGCCGCATAGCAGACACATTTACCCTCGCTGTCATAGACCGGTTCAAAGACTGTGAGCAGCTTACCGTACTTCGTATCATCAAGCAGCGGTTCTATCCTTTCACCTGCAAGCAGTTCGTTTCTGTATGGTATCAGGTAATCCTCCATCTCAATGATCTCTCCGGGCTTTCCTGCCGGCACTTCCGGAGTATCCAGATCAAATACCACATGTACCCCTCTTCCGTCAAAACGATAAACATAAAGGAATTCTATATTGGGATTCCCCTGCCGTATGCTCTCAATTTCATGCTCTATCTGCTGATACTCATGGGAATCTCTTCCCAACTTCAGATACAAGTCCACTTTCTCCGGATCGATCAGATCCGCGGTAAGCTTTGCGGCACTGCTGCAGCTGTAGGTATACTGCTTAATTGCAAAGCTGTGGAAGAGCAGATAGCTTATAAAGGTGGTTACCACTGCTACACAGATCATTATCACCGAGATGATGGTGATTATCTTGCTGCGTAAAGAGAAAGACCTGGTCACATCTTTCCTTGCATCCAGCAGCGCATCCGAAGACAGGGGCTTCTGGCGCCAGCCCGTAAGACGCAGCGCCGGCCTTGTCTTTTCCGGGATCAGATGTATCAGTATGTAAGCAAGTACCACTGTTATGGCTTTATCTATGAGATCGATGGCAACATCAGATGACATCTGTGCCCAGAACACAGACATTTTGCCGCTTTCCAGCAGGGCTTTTGCAAAAGGCGCGCTGATGCCTTCTCCCATACCGAAACCGTAAAGCAGGTATGTGAGTATAGAACCGAGTACTCCGCCTATGAAAGCAAATACCGGAATAGTGAGAATGGCTTTCCAAAATTTATCGAAATAACCTCTTTTGGCCAGCCAGGTTCCCGCAGCTGCTATCAAAGTGGAAAGCACCACATAATAAGCATTCCCGGGATTACCCTGCATATTGATGATGTTGTTAAGATAACCTACCACAATGCCGGGCAGGTAACCGCCCAGTACCGCTGCACTTAAGGTACCGACATTATCCAGATACAAAGGAAGCCCCAGTGCTGCTGCCGTGCGGGGAAGTGCAAAATTAAGCGCAATTGCAAGCGCATAAAAAGCCAGCTGTATGGGGAGATTACGATTTTCTTTTTTATTCTTCATAATACAACCTCATATAATGAGAATTATACCACATCCTGCCGGAAATGTTTACAAAAAAGCTTTCCTCTTGTATTTTTTTCACTGCATGTTATCATTATCTCCATGAAAAAGAAGATCATCCTGATAACAACTCTTATACTTGCCGCAGCCTGCATGGCCCTTATCGTTCTTGTACTGTACGGGAAAAGGGATAAATTCGAACCCCATGCCGAAGAAATAGAAATAGATCTTGAAGCTGTGGAAAAGCCCTTTAAGATACTCTGGCTCTCGGATCTGCACATCGCTAAGACCGGCAGCGAAGTAGGCAAGGGATATAGAAAAGATGTAAAGGCCCGTGATGGATTTTCACAACATGCAGCTGATAAATGGGATAACTACTGGCCCGACTTTATCAATGAAAGCGGCGCCGATCTGGTCGTGTTCGGCGGTGATATGGTGGATTTCTGCTCCAGGGACAATCTGATCTGTTTCCGTAAAGGGCTTGATAAACTTACCGTCCCTTATATCTATCTGCGCTGCGATCATGATGTGATGCCCACTTATATTTCGGAAGAGTCCTTTCAGATAGCCAAGGAATTCATGCCTGAACTTGGTGATGACTCGGATCTGATAAGCTATGAATTTGAGAACTTCGTTGTTGTCGCCTGGAACGACTCAGCTTACAATATGACGGAAAACGGACTTGAAAAGCTGCGTAATATCTGTGCCGAGGATAAGCCGATACTCTTCATGACACATGTCCCTATAGCTTCTGCTGTTGATACTTCCTTAGCGGAAAAATCCCGGGAGATCTATGACGGCCGTTCTCTTCTGTGGGGATACAATGATGATTACTACTGGCCGGAATACGAGACCAGACAGCTGCTTGATATACTCTTCGCGGATGATTCACCTGTAGTTGAAGTATTCGCCGGCCATCTCCATTTCTCCTGGGACGGATATCTTAGCGACAGGGTAAAGGAACATGTCTTTGCTCCAGCACTGGAAGGAAGCTACGGCATCATCACCGTAAAGTAATTCTATACAAAACGACACAAAAAAAGAAGTACTTCAGGGTCGGTACTTCTTTTTTATGTCTTACTCATTCTGCTGATTCTTCGTATGCCTTTAAAATCCTCTTCTGCAGATCGTCACGTGTTTCGGAATTGATAGGATGTGCAATATCCTTATACGTACCGTCCTGCGCCTTGCGGCTGGGCATTGCTATGAACAAACCATGGTCTCCCTCGATCACCTTGATGTCATGAATAACGAAGCAGTCTTCAATCGTAACGGAAACAACAGCCTTCAGCTTGCCTTCTTTGTCCACCTTGCGGACTCTCACATCTGTGATGGTCATGCTGCAAAACTCCTTTCCTAATTAAGTACAACTGTGTACTGTACCGTCAGGTAGTCATCAATAGGAGTCTTCGTACAATGTATTCAGTTGTTTAGATCATTTCCCTTTCGGGTGTCGTGATCATCAGATCACATACCTTTCATTCTTCTCTACAACGATCTTGATCCCGTCCTCACCTTTGTGGGATGAATTGGCTCGGATGGTTCCCCTGGCTTCTACGATGCAATTCTCGATGTAGGTGTTGTCACCGATATATACATCATTCAAAATGATCGAATTCTTGATCGTGCAGTTGTTCCCCACAAAAACCTTCTTGAAAATGACGGAGTTCTCGACTGTTCCGTTGATGATGCTGCCGCTTGCCACCAGGCTGTTCTTAACGCTGACCCCCACATTATATTTCGCCGGAGGCAGATCATCAATTTTGGAATAAATGTCCGGATAAGTCTTGAAGAAGAACTTTCTGATCTCAGGATTAAGGAAATCCATATTGGTATCGTAATAATCCTGTATGGTCGAAATATTCTTCCAATAGTCCGTCATTTTGTAGGCATAGATACGCTTGATATCTTTGTATCTTATCAGTATGTCGTTGACGAAATCATATCGGTTTTCCTGTGCCGCTTTTTCAATCATCTCGACAAGCTGACGACGTCTTATGATATAGATACCACAGGATATCGTGCTCGAATTTGCCTTTACCGGCTTTTCTTCAAACTCGGTGATCCTGCCGTCCATATCGGTCTTAACACAACCGAAGCGTTCCACGTTGACGTTATTACCCACTTCCTTACATACTACCGTAATATCAGCCTTTTTGTCAATATGATATTCCAGTACCTTGTTGTAGTCCATCTTGTATACGCAATCGCCTGAAGCTATTACTACATAAGGCTCGTGGCTGTCTTTGATGAACTCCAGATTCTGTGCTATGGAGTCCGCGGTTCCCCTGTACCAGTCGGAATTATCCAGTGTTCTGGTAGGTGTAAACACATACATACCGCCCTGCTTACGTCCGAAATCCCACCACTTTGATGAACTTAAGTGTTCATTCAGGCTCCTGGCATTGTCCTGGGTAAGCACCGCAACTTTCTGGATATGGGAATTGGTCATATTGGAAAGTGCAAAATCTATACTCCTGTAGCTGCCTGCCACCGGCATTGCCGCAACGGCACGCCTGCTTGACAGTTCACCCATCTTACTGTGTTTCATTCCGCCGCCGGCTAAGATTATACCCATCGCTCTCATTTCAATTGCCCTCCTTTATCAGAGATTTACCGCTTGCAAGGGCCTTGTCCGGATAATCACCAAGTTCCGTCTTGCCGAATACCACAGTATTCTTTCCTATGGTGACTCCCGCAGGTATCTCAGTATGCTCGCCTATGCAGACCAGACCATGGTTGTAGATACGGGGATCAGTCTCGTTCTCGACTTCCTCGCCGATACCGGTCCTGACTCCGTCTTTAACCAGGGTGTTCTCTGCGATGATAGTCTTGTTTATCTCGCAGCCCGCACCTATCACGGTGTCGTTCATTATAATGGAATCGCGTACTACGGCTCCCTTTCCTATCTCGACATTGCAGCCGATGATCGAGGAATAAACCTCACCGTAGATCGTTGCGCCTTCGCCTATTAGACTTCTTTCTACTATACCATTCTCTGAAATGTATTGAGGTGTGAGTGCGTCTGACTTCGTATATATCTTCCAGTATTCCTCATAAAGATTGAACTCCGGAACGATATCGATCAGCTCCATATTGGCTTCCCAGTAAGAATGCAGTGTTCCTACATCCTTCCAGTATCCGTTATATTCATATGCATAGATCGGAGACTGATTCTGATGGCAATACGGAATGACATGCTTGCCGAAATCCAGCGCGGGCTGGTCAGCTTTTGCAATAAGCGCTTCCTTCAGAGTCTTCCAATTGAAGATGTAGATACCCATGCTTGCCAGATTTGAACGAGGCTTATCGGGCTTCTCTTCAAAATCGATGATCTTGCGGTTCTCGTCCGTGATGACTATACCGAAACGTTTTGCTTCCTCAATAGGCACCGGCATTACGGCAAGAGTAACATCCGCTCCGTTAGCCTTATGGAAATCAAGCATAACTTCGTAATCCATCTTATATATATGATCACCCGAAAGGATCAGTACATAATCAGGATTAAAGGTCTCCATATAATCAAGGTTCTGATATATGGCGTTGGCCGTACCGGTATACCACTCGCTGTTTGTGCTCTTCTCGTAAGGCGGAAGTACCGTCACGCCTCCGACGTTCCTGTCCAGATCCCAGGGAATACCTATACCAATATGGGTATTCAGTCTGAGTGGCTGATACTGGGTAAGCACACCCACGGTATCAACACCGGAATCGATGCAGTTGCTCAGCGGAAAGTCGATAATACGGTACTTGCCGCCGAAAGAAACCGCAGGCTTCGCAACCTTTCTTGTCAAGACTCCGAGTCTGCTGCCCTGTCCCCCCGCAAGGAGCATGGCGATCATTTCCTTTTTTACCATCTAAATCACCCCTAGCTTATTTTATTTGTAACCCTTCAAACATTTAACCCCATCCTGCCGCCGCAGGTTTTGTCTATTATATCAGAAAATTTTAAGAAAGTGAACCGTTTTTTTACAACTTTTTCACAAAAATCTCCTCTTCAAAATATCATTTCCTTATGTTATCATGTTATGTAATCGAGGAGGATACAAGATGTACGAATTAGATTTTTCCAAACCCCAACATGTACACTTTATCGGTATAGGCGGCATCAGCATGAGTGCCCTGGCAGAATTACTGCTCAGCAAAAATTTTAAGGTCAGCGGCTCCGACGGTTCCGCATCTGCCCTCACCGCCCATCTTGAAAGTCTGGGTGCCCGGATCTCCATCGGTCAGAGCGCTTCAAATATAGAAGATGATACAGACGTAGTCGTATATACTGCTGCCATCCATCCGGATAATCCCGAGTATGCCGAAGCGGTACGCAGAGGACTTCCTATGATGTCCCGGGCCGCACTTCTCGGACAGCTGATGAAGCAGTATGAGCTTCCTCTCGCAGTTGCCGGTACTCACGGCAAGACCACCACCACTTCCATGGTGAGCGAGATACTCATGCACTGCGATACGGATCCGACACTTCTGGTCGGAGGTATCCTCGATTCCATAGGCGGCAATCTCCGCAAAGGCAGCGATAAATACTTCGTGGCCGAAGCCTGTGAATATACCAACAGTTATCTTGAATTCTTCCCCAAGGTATCGATCATTCTTAATATAGAGGAAGATCATCTGGACTTCTTTAAGGATCTGGAAGATATACGCAATTCTTTCAGACGCTTTGCAGACCTTCTTCCCGAGGACGGCACGCTTATCATAAACAGCGATATCGAAAGACTTGATGAGTTCTTAAGCGGCCTTAAATGCCGGGTAATCACTTTCGGTCACAGTGCTTCTTCCGACTATCATGCGGAAGATATCGGCTACGACTCAAACGGGCATCCCTTCTATACACTCTGCCACAAAGATGAAAAGTACAAGGTAGCTCTTGGTGTAGTCGGAGAACACAACGTTTATAATTCTCTTGCCGCCATAGCCGCTGCAGAGCTCTTCGGACTTGACAGGGCAGGAACCCTGGAGGCCCTGAAAAACTTCAGCGGCACGGAAAGACGTTTCGAGATAAAGGGGAATATCGGCGGGATAAAGATAATCGACGATTACGCCCACCATCCTTCCGAAATAGCTTCCACGCTGAAAGCCATGGAAAAATATCCTCACAATAAGCTCTGGTGCATTTTCCAGCCCCATACTTATACAAGGACCAAAGCCTTCCTGCACGAATTTGCTGCTGCCCTTAAAGCTGCCGATACCGTGATCCTTGCCGATATATATGCTGCAAGGGAAACGGATACTCTCGGTGTGTCTTCTAAAGATATAGCGGAGCTGATAAACGCAGCCGGCGGAAATGCCCTGTATTTCAGCTATTTTGACGATATTGAAAACTATCTCCTCCAGCATGCTTCGGATGGAGACGTGATCCTGACCATGGGCGCAGGGGATGTATACAAGATAGGTGAACACCTCCTCGGAAAATGATTTTATAAACATTTTTTGTTGATGATTTATTGCGTCTTATGGTCTTTTTTCCCTTTGAGGTACACTTATCCACACTATCCACATCCCCAAAAGCCACGTTTGCGGATGTTTTGTTCATACTGATCTATTGATTTTAGCTGTTTTCAAGCTTATACTCTTGTTTGCAATTCCGGTAAAAGAAAATAACAGGACATAAAATGCAGAATTTTGATCTTGCACTTGACACGGGCTGCTCCTTTACCCTGCTGTCAAACTGCTTTATCGACAATTACATAAAGGATGCTAATGACGTACAGCTTAAGGTGTATATCTATCTCCTGAGACGTGCCGCTTCATCCCTGGCTACCTGCATGAACGATCTGGTTGAGTTTCTCAACTACTCCGAAAAGGATGTGATCCGTGCGCTCGGCTATTGGGAGAAAAAGGGCCTTCTCAGACTGTCTACGGACAGCGGGCGCAAAGTATCCGGCGGCGACGGCCTCGTCTCCTATGAGACCATTACAGGCATACAGTTACAGACTCCGATGCCTCCCGCCGCACCGCAGCAGGTCAGCGTTCATGAAGACAAGCCTGCTGCCTCCGCAGCTTTGAGCCTTGTTAAGAATTCCCCTGCTCCGGCTCCGGGATCCTACAGTCTCGAAGATATGAAGAACTTCCGCAACGATCCTGCCTACCGCTGCCTGCTTACCGCTGCAACGCAGTACCTGGGCAGACCTTTGAGCGAACCCGAGTTTTCGAGTCTTTTGTATTACTCAAAAGATCTCGGTTTCAGCCCGGAGCTGACGGACCTTCTTCTTCAGTATTGTGTAAGCGAAGGCAAGAAGAGTTTCCATTATATAGATAAGGTAGCTCTCTCCTGGGCGGAAGAAGGCGTACATACCCCCGATGACGCACGTGCGCTGATAAACAGTCACGAAGACGAGGAGGCGATCAGCCGTATATTAAAAGTGCTGGGACGTGTGGGACGGCTTGCCCCCGAAGAAAGCAGACTTGTACGGCGCTGGCTGCATAAATATGCCTTCCCTATCGAAGTCATAGAAGAAGCTTTAAAAAGAGCCGTGCTTGCTACCGAGCATCACCGCATCCCTTACGCCGAGACCATCCTTAAGAGCTGGCACGAACGAGGAGTCCGTACCACGGATGATATACAGGAAGCGGATGCTGCTTTTCATGCCGACAGGGAGGCCGCAAGACCTGCACCTTCCTCACGTAAAAGAGAGGGCGGCTTCACAGATATAGAACAGCACACTTATGATTTTTCCGAGCTTGAGAAAAAGCTCGTTGATAACTGATACAGAGGTAAGCTATTCCGTATGGCACTTTCGAATGAACAATTTGAAAAGATAAACCGCACCCTGGAAGAACGGCGGCGTGCTAACAGCCTTATCACCGAATCCCGCAGAAGGGAAATCATTGATAAGCTTCCGGAGTATCGCTCCCTTGAGAACGAGACTGCCGCTCTCTCCATGGAATGCGCGGAAAAACTCATATCCGAACCTGACGGAGAAAAAAGACGCAGTGAACTTGAAGAACTCCGTAAACGCATTGACAGCATAAACAGTGCCAAAAAGGATCTTATCAGAAACGCAGGATACCCCGCCGACTATCTTGATCCCATCCATAGCTGCAGCAAATGTCTTGATACAGGCTTCATCGACGGAAAAAAATGCAGCTGCTTCAAACAGCTGGAGATACAGGTTCTTTACGACCACTCCAATATGTCGGCCTTTCTCAAAGATAACAATTTTGACAGGCTCAGCTATGAGTATCATAAAGGCGATGATCTGACACATTTTAAGAATGCGGTTGATACCTGTAAAAAGTTTATAAATAATTTCGATAATGACTACCATAATCTGCTCTTTTATGGTACAGTAGGTACCGGCAAATCATTCCTTTCGGGATGCGTTGCAAAAGAGTTACTTGACAAAGGACACTCGATAGTTTATTTTAGCGCAGAGCAGCTCTTCCGCAGCATCTCTGCACTTTACTACGATCATGATCACAGCACGGAAAGAGGCGCTCTATTCGATACCCTGCATGAGAGTGATCTGCTGATAATCGATGATCTGGGCACGGAATTTTCAAATGAATTCACCAAGTCCCAGCTGTTCTCGATCTTTAATCAGCGCATTACCAACCGTCGTCCTCTGGTCATATCTACCAACCTGACCTTAGAGGATATAAGGAAGAATTATTCCGACCGTTTTCTTTCCAGACTGGTGGAAAACAGTTACATCTGCAATCTTAAGGGTGCAGATATAAGAATAAAAAAAAAGATAGAAAGCGATTATAACTGACAACCCTGCAAGCTAAGAAAGTGAGGACTTTGTAAATGTCACAGTCAAAATCCGAGATACGCAACCTTGACACCATCCCCAAGGGAAGTCTTGGTATCATACCTCTTCCCGGATGCCGGGATCTCGGTGAAAAAGTCAACAGCTATCTGGTCAAATGGCGTAAAGAAAGAGAAAACAAACACATCGATACGCTTGATTTCACCGGATACAAAAGAGACTCTTATATCCTGGACGCCATCGTCCCCCGTTTCGGTTCGGGCGAAGCCAAGGGCATCATCAACGAGTCGGTGCGCGGTACCGATCTGTACCTTCTCGTAGACGTCTGCAACTACAGCCTCACCTACAAGCTGTTCGGACGGATGACCAATATGTCTCCGGACGATCACTATCAGGATCTCAAAAGAGTGATAGCTGCTGCCGGCGGCAAAGCCAGACGTATAACAGTCATCATGCCTTTCCTTTATGAAAGCAGACAGCATAACCGCTCGGCAAGAGAGTCCCTCGACTGCGCTCTGGCACTTCAGGAACTTACAGCCATGGGCGTTGAGAACATCATCACCTTTGATGCTCACGATCCCAGGGTCCAGAACGCCATACCTTTAAGCGGATTTGAGACCGTGCAGCCCGCATATCAGTTTATCAAGAACCTTTGCAGGGAAGTAAAAGACCTGCAGTTTGATTCCGAACACATGATGGTCATAAGCCCGGATGAAGGCGGTATGAAACGTGCCATCTATATAGCAAGCGTCCTGGGCCTTGATGTAGGTATGTTCTACAAGCGCCGCGATTTTGCACACATCGTGGACGGACGTAATCCCATAGTTGCACATGAATTCCTGGGCAGCGATGTTGAAGGAAAGGACATGCTCATCATCGACGATATGATCTCCTCAGGTGAGAGCATGATAGATGTCGCAAGCGAGCTGAAGGCCCGCAAGGCAGGCAGGATCTTCTGCTTTACCACTTTCGGTCTCTTTACCGGCGGTCTCGAGCGCTTTGACAAAGCCTGCGCCGACGGCATCATCACGAAAGTGCTTACCACCAACCTGATATACCAGACTCCGGAACTGCTTCAGCGTGACTGGTACATCAGCTGTGATATGAGCAAATACATCGCTTATCTCATCGATACGCTGAACCATGACGTATCCATAAGCGATCTGCTGGTACCTAACGAGCGTATACGCATTCTCATGGAAAAATATAAGAGCGAACAGCAATAGATCATTTCTTTTCGTTCAGACTGGCAATACTTTCAAGCTGCAGGCTTTCTTCACTCTTGAGGACAGCCTGCATTTTATTAAAGCTCTGATCCATCCCGTAGACCATCTGGAATACATACTTATTTGTGATAAAGCAATGCTCACGCACCTTAAAGGTTGAATGATCATCACTGTAACCTGCGGTGAACAGCACGTGATAACAGCCGTTGCCTTCTTCGCTGGTATTGAAATCTTCTATAGTACAGCTGGTACCCAGTGACAGATTAAGCGCTGCCTGGTAATCGCTTTCCGTCAGGTTCTTATAATCCTTGCTCTCATCCTTTTCCTTCTTGGAATACATTATATAGGAATAATCACCCTGGTCCTGGCTGTAATAGTAGTCCTCATCCTCGGTGCTCAGCTCGTCATTCCTGATAAACCCGTCCGGGATAGTGTAGCTTAAGCTTATATATTCATATGCCTCTGCAGGTACGGTCTTCTGATGTGAAGTGGCCTGTATCTCTTCCAGAACGCTCACTCCTTCATCTATATCCTTTCCTGCACAGCCTGTAAGGGCCAGCAATAAGATTGCAGCCGTCAATAACTTTTTCATCACAGTTCTCCTTGTCACCAGACAATTCTATCATGATAAGGCTTTTCAGACAAGTTTTTGCAAATATAGTTTTTTACTACTTGACATAGTATTGATTACTACATATAATGTCTTTGGAAATCACCTTGGAGGAATATGACCATGAACAAGAATGCTGATTATGATATATTAACGGATACTGCCGGCAATCTGCCGGAAGATATCTTTAAGAGATATAATATCCGAATGAGCGTTACTCCTATGACTGATATGAAAAAGACGGAAGCTTTCTTCAAAACTTCCATTGACGCCGGCAGGGATATACTCTATATCTGTATGTCAGGTCTTCAGAATGCGAAGATCGCTGCCGCAGAACTGATGGCCGCTCATCCCGGCCGCCGCATAATCTGTGTGGAACAGCCTTCCTATGCTTATGACGGACTGAAAGCCGTAAAGCTGTCGAGGTTCCGTGCAGCAGGAGCTACCCTGGACGAAGTTGCTTCATATTTTGAAAAGCACAGGCAGCCTTCGCTGATCTCGTTTCCGGCCAGCCGCTTCTCCTGGCCGATGTCAACTGCGATATCAATGTAAAACTTAAGCGCCCCTCGGGGCGCTTTTCTTATCCTACCAGTGCATTTGTCTTCTTCAGACAGCTCATCAGCTCACCCATCATCTCTTCCCGTCTGGGCAGCCATCTGCATCTCATCAAAACCGCAGCAAGTGAAGGAGGTACATCATAAAGTTCCAGTATATCTCTCAATGCTCTCTTATCTTCTTTGCCGCACTCTTCTTCGAAATACTGCATCACTTCCAATGCTTCCTGATTGCCGTAGCCCTCATCCAGCAGTATCTCATATATGTCTTCCAATACAAGTATCGGATATTTTCTGAACCAGGGCTGTCTGTACACCTTACCCTGTATGTTATATGACGCATACTCAACGCTTATGGCATCACACATCTGCCAGAATCCAAAAGGTTTCATCTCACCCACAGCTGTCTTTGCAGTTTCCGAAACCACTGCCTGCTGCAGATCCTCCCATGTCAGTTTGCGGAATAGCCTTAAATCTATATCATTCTCTTCGAGAAGACGATTGATCCAAGTAGAATTGATGCATAATGCGCAGAACCCCTGCTCTACGCCCAGTTCTCTGATAATGAAACGATATCCCCTGTTTCTCACTACTCTCTCCCTCAATAATAAGGCATCGATCTTATTACTATATCTAGTGGCATAGTTATACACAGCCACATTTGCTATTATACATCATTTTTTTAAAAATGGTAGTCCTTTTTTCCAATATTTTGTATTTATTTTTCTTGACACTCTCTAAATCTTGTGAGACAGGCAAAAATAAAAGAACTGCAGGCCTTTTACCGCCTGCAGTCCCAATAAATACTATATATTGTCAGTCCGTGTAGCCGTTAGGATTGTTTTTCTGCCATCTCCAGCTGTCTTCGCACATCTCTCTGATCCCTTTTTCGGCTTTCCAGCCCATCTCTCTTTCAGCCTTGGAAGGATCGGAATAATTCTCCGCTATATCCCCGGGACGTCTTTCCATAATCTTATAAGGTATTTTCACGCCGGTAGCCTCTTCGAAACTCTTTACGATATCCAGCACGCTGTATCCGGTTCCTGTACCAAGATTATACACTGCCAGTCCGCAACCTGCCTTTATGCGGTCAAGAGCCTTCACGTGTCCTTTTGCCAGATCAACAACATGGATATAGTCACGCACGCCGGTCCCGTCATGAGTAGGGAAATCATTTCCGAAAACCCTGAGGAACGGAAGTTTTCCTACAGCTACCTGTGTAATATAAGGCATAAGGTTGAGCGGTATACCGTTGGGATCCTCACCCATTCTGCCGCTGGGATGAGCACCGATGGGATTGAAATATCTGAGCAGCACTATGTTCCACTCGGGATCCGCATGCTGAATATCCGCGAATATCGTTTCCTGCATGGACTTAGTGGAACCGTAAGGATTGGTAGCCCATTTTTTCGGAGTATCTTCGGTAACGGGCACCTTGTCGGGATCACCGTATACAGTACAGGAAGATGAGAAGATGATATTTTTAATTCCGTTCTTTTTCATCACATCCAGAAGTACGAGTGTGCCGCCTATATTATTCTCATAGTATTCCCAGGGTTTTTCGACAGATTCGCCTACAGCCTTGAGTCCCGCAAAATGAATGCAGGAATCAATATCAGCTTCTTTGGCAAAAACTTCATTCAGACCTTCCCTGTCACGTATATCTACTTTATAGAATTTAACCGGCTTTCCCGTTATCTCTTCTACTCTTTTAAGTGACTTCTCTGAAGAGTTTGAGAGATTATCGATCACGACCACTTCATATCCTGCTTCCTGCAGTTCTACTACGGTATGTGATCCGATGAATCCGGTTCCGCCTGTTACGAGTACTGACATAATACACCTCCGTTTTAAGATTTCTTTTGCTTTGTATAAAGTACCACATTATCTCCGGCGCGTAAAGTGAGCCCGCCGTGCGGTATCAAGGTCTTATCGCCTCTTTTCACGCTCACGATATAGGTCTGGCGTGAAATATTCAGATCATTGATCTTCATACCGTTCCATTCATGCTGCTCCTTCAGTTCTATCTCCTTGAGCTCTATCTTCAGTTCCTTACCTTCCATGGTATCCGCCGCCAGGGCCACCACATCACCGTTCTCAAGTACCAGCTTGCCGTTGGGAGTAAATATCTCCCCGTTACGGCTCACTGCCGCCACTATCACATCATTAGGAAGTCCCAGTTCCTTTATGGTCTTGCCCTTCCACTCATCGTCCTCATCCACTTCAACCTTGATGAACTGTATCCTCTTCTCAACTTCTTCCTCGCTCATCTTTCTCAGTTTCTCATACTGTTCAACGAATCCGGCGGAAATGATACCTGTCGGGATCGCAACCATCCCTACTCCAAGCATGGTGATTATTATTCCGAAGGCCCTTCCTGCTGCCGTTATGGGATACATATCTCCATAGCCCACGGTCATCAGAGTGGCGGATGCCCACCACAGGCCTGAAAGAGCATTATCAAATACCTCCGGCTGTGCCTCATGCTCTAGACTGTACATGCACAGGCTTGAAGCCAGCATCAGCATGGCAACGACAAATACCGAGGAGATCAGAAGTTTTGATTTATTCTTCAGGACCTCACCTATGACATTGAGTGAATCGAAATATGCATTTATCCTGAATATCCTGAAAATACGCATTACGCGGAATATCCTGAACGCCGCCATTCCTCCGGGGAAGAAAACAGGGAGGTAATAAGGCACACAGGAAAGCATATCTACAAGACCGTTGAATGAAAATGCATATCTTAATAAAGCTGCGGGTTTTGACCTGTCGGGAAACAGATATGAAGAGGTCCACAGCCTCAATATATAATCGATGGCAAAGAAAGCAACTGTAAAAGCTTCCAGCTTATTCAGCAGGCTGCCGTATCTTGAATTGATATCGGAATAGGTCATGAGAACACTGACTGCCAGATTTACCAATATGGCACCCAGGTTAAAAATATCATATGCGCGTCCGACAAAATCCTCAACATATCCTACTTCGATCATGTCGGACACTCTTTTTTTGA
>JAILES010000079.1 GCA_024687205.1 Lachnospiraceae bacterium | reverse complement strand
CATCTGAAGGTTTTGCGCTTACCGAGGCGGATTATGCTGCAAAACAGGCAATAAGAGACCATGGTCTTCTTGAAAACTTTGCCAAACTTACCGAAGGAGTTGATTACAGCAGCAACGAAATGATATTCCTTGCCGACAGTGAGGAATATGCCAAAGCCGTTGCTGCAGCCTACGGTGCTGAGCTGAAGTCTTTTGAGTACGGTGTGGCCGTGCTCGATATGAGCGGTTCAAAACTCAGTATAGGCGATGCTTATGCTCTGGCAGCTGATGCAGATGTTGCTCTGCCTGTTGTAGAGCCCAACTATCTGTATAAGCTCAATGAGCCTGAGGCAGATCAGAATACTACCGAAGCAAAAAAGAATAAAGCGGTTGAATGGAAGCTGACTCAGTGGGAAGATTTCGGAAGATATGATCCTCTTCTTGATCCTGCCGATCCCAATTTCCAGTGGTGGCATCAGTATATCGATACTTACGGCGCATGGGGAGTTTTCGAAGACAGTTACAAGCCCCACCTGGGTGATGATATAAAGGTTGCCGTTATAGACACCGGTGTTAATGCGAATCATGAAGAACTCCGCGGGCATGTCACTACAAAAGATATTGGTCAGGGAGTCGAGGATAAAGACGGACACGGATCCCATGTTGCCGGTCTTATCGGCGCGGCCATAGCCAATCATCATGGCGGTGCAGGCATTGCACCCGGCGTACAGATCATCGGCATCTGTGCCGAAAATAACGAAGGCTATTTTTCCAACGAAGACGAGGCAAAAGCTATACAGGCGGCTGTTGATGAGGGTGTCAGTGTTATAAATATGAGCATTGGCGGACCTTTATACAGCGATGCCGTGGCAGCAAAGTGTGAGTCGGCATATAATGCCGGTGTAACAGTCGTTGCATCAGCCGGTAATGAGGCAATGAACGGTTACAGTTATCCTGCTGCTTATGATCATGTAATATCAGTAGGCGCCTCGGAAGAGGGCGGAAATAAAACCCAGTTCTCGAACTTCGGTGACTGGGTCGATGTAATGGCGCCCGGTGCCAATATGCGTTCCTGCTATAAGGGCGGAAATGACATGTATATAAATATGCAGGGCACTTCACAGGCAGGTCCGCTTGTGGCCGGCGCCTGTGCGCTTTATATGTCTGCCTGCGGAAAAGTTGCGCCTGATGTAATGGAATCCATCTTAAAGAAGAGTACAAAGAAATGTAATACAGCAGGAGCATGTCAGACAGGTATCATAAATGTTGCCAAAATGTTCGATGGTGATGCCACTGCACCTCAGATAGATATGCTTGGTGAGGATGGCACAGCTTCGATATCAACTGCTCAGAGCGGAAGCTTTGAAGCCTGTGCATCTACCGTAAAAGGCAGCCAGTATATCGAGTTCACAGGCAAAGGTTTTAACGGAGATGAGGAAGGAAATCAGAATACTTCGTACATTGTGACGGTGAACGGAAAAGTTCCCGATCCCCGTAATTATTGCAGCATCACTTATTCCGGAAGATACAATTATAAAAACTTCCTGGTGGGTACCGGTAGCAGCGTAAAAGTTCATGTCGGTCAGCTGTTATGGGTAAGTGATGATTATAACTTAAGCGAGAAAACCATTACCGTAAAAGCTATAGCAGTAACAGGACGCGGAGTTATCAGCGGTGTTACTACCATGCAGGTCGCGGTAGATCCTGAAGTGCGTTATAATCTGAGCATAAGCGGTGGCCCTAATGAGGAGACTTTTGCACAGGGAACCGAAGCTCAGCTGCATTCATATCTTCGTGAGAGATCGGAATGGTCAAGATATTCGCAGACCTTAAATCACGACAGCACTACCAAATGGAGCATAGAGTCCAACAACGGCTGCGGAGGAACAAGTATAGATTCTTCTACAGGCAAGCTGACCATAGGGGCAAGCGATGCAGGAAGCTTTACTGTTAAAGCTGAATCCACGACATATAATGATGTTGTTGGCTATGAAACATTCTATGTTAAAAAGAGGGCGGCGGTCACAAGCGTTGAACTTGCTGAGGATACCCAGGGGCTTATTTCTGATGATCTTGTAATAGTACAGTGGGGAGATGTTCAGCCTGAAGTCAAGCTGAAGATGACCCTTGCCGACGGCACGACCATTACGAGTGATCTGCCGAAGGTAAACTATAGTTCAACGGACTGGCTGGTCGCCGATATCCCGGACAAAAAGGAAGCTGTATCGGGTAACAGCATAGATGTCATATATCCCAGATCCAAGGGAACCTGTACGATAACCGGTACCGTTCAGGACGGATCAAATACGCAGTTTTCCTTTAATGTAAGCGTAAAAGCTCTTATATATGATTTTATAATATACGGTCAGAACGAGGTTGCACAGGGAAAGAGTGTTAAATTCAGGGCTACGCCTCGTTCGCATACCCAGAAAATATATTACAATGATGCCAAGATATATAAGAAATACGGTCTGAGTGATAAACGTTTTACCTGGCAGATAAGGGATGTTGACGGCAGAGCCGAAACTGCCATCTCCGGTGTGACCATAGACAAGAAGGGCAAACTTAAGGTAGCCGCTTCGGTTCCTGTCGGAACTACCTTCAGTGTAGCTGCGGTTGCTGTTGAAGGCGGTTCGGTCACATATGCTCCGATGAAAGTAACCGGAGCGTCGAACAATATCACCATCACTACGGTTGATGCCAATCCGGATCCTGCTTATGATGTAAAGATCAATAAAAAGGGTTCTGTGACCAGTGTACAGCTTTTTATCAGAAATATTTCCAACAGCAGTGTTGACGAAAGCAGCATAAAGCTTAAGGCTGTAGCTGATAACGGTGCTACCGTATACTGGATGAGAAATAATTACAATACCTGGTATGATGATAATTACGAAGACGGTGTAATCAGAATAAATTCCTACAGCTATAAAGCTAATTCGGTATATACTGCATATGTACTTGATGGCACCAAGAAAAAGGCGAAGGTAAAGGTAAGAGTTATCGTTCCCGTTGCATCAATGCAGATAACCGCTCCGGGACTTGAAACGGGAGCTAATCCGGCGGCCGGTTCCGACAGGACTGCGCTGATAGGCGGTATTACGACCACGCTTCTGTCTTCCGGATATTCGGCTAAACTAAAGGTTGAATTCGGAGATGAATACGGTAAAGCCACAAAGAAGAAGGTGAAATGGGAAGCGACTCCCGTTAAGGTCTCTGAAGGAGTGATATCCGAGGCACCGGAGCTTGCCGGTAAATTCAGCTTTAAGAACGGTAAGTTGAAACTGAAAAATGATTTCAACACCACGATCAATAATAATGTGGGCGTTCTGGTCACGGCAACGACTACCGACGGAACCTGTCTGACAGTTTCCAAGATCGTGCTGGGCTGCAAGAAGACTACAAAGCTTAGCTATGTCAAATCGGAGAACGGCTATCTTCATATAGAATCCGACGGTTCGGCGGGAGTCTTTGAGATAAGATCCAGCGCTCCCGAGATTAAGGGTCTGAAGCTGATCGATGATGCTACCTGGATCAATCCGGATACCGGAAACCTTGTCTTTGTATTCGCAGGGTACAATCCCAAGAATCTGGAGGGCAATTGGGTCATAACGATCAAGGCTAAAGACGGAAGCAACAGATCCATATCCTTCACGGGCAATAAATAATTATCATACAGATAATCCCGCTCTCGAAAGAGGGCGGGATTTATAAAGGGGTGTATTATGAAAAACAGCAGACTGAAGAGGCTGATATCATTTGCCGTATTGATGATCATGCTTACGGCTTGTTTTGATGTTCCGGCATATGCGGAAGAGAGTATATCGGAGAATGTCATAGATATCGAAGATGAAGAGGCTGCTGAAGAAGAGGAAACTGTTATTGACGATGCCGAATATGAGCTACCGACAGCTGAGGAAGATGAGGCAGTGATTGCTGAGCCGGAAGATGATGAAATTGTTGAGACTGTATTTCAGGATGATATCCCGGAAACTGAGATTGAAGATGAAGAAGAATGCATAACAGCTGAAGTTGAGGGGGCAGGAAAGAAAGAGAAGGAGCCTTCTGTTTCTTCACTTTCACTGATCACAATTCCGACCAAGCTTATATACAGAAAGGGTGATGATCTGGACCTTACCAACGGCCTGGTATATGTGGTCTATGATAACGGTACCGATGCATATCTTAAGATGAAGGCAGCAATGGTCAGCAATTATGATAAGGCCAAAGCCGGGCGCCAGATCGTACATATCAATGTGGGTGAACAGTTTGTCCAGTACAATGTGGATGTTGTAAACGTGGAAGCCGGTGAAAACAGCAAGTACGTTGTAGGCGATGAAGGCTTCCCGACACTTTACAAAGCCATGGATTGGATCAAAAAAGACCGTAACAAGACTCTGGATTATGAGATCATAATGTTCAGCGATGCCCTGATCAGGACCCTGCCTGTGGTGACTAAAGCAAAGTCGCTTACAATAACCGCGAATACTTACAAGATGGAATTTTATGCTGTGGATAAGCTGACCTTCGGCTGTGATACGGTGCTGAACGATCTGACAGTAAAGTGCCTCAGCGAGTTTGAGAAAAAGAATAAGTACAGGACCAAGATGAAGATAGTCGCCAAGAAGAACCTGACGCTTAACAACTGCGACTTCATTTCATCGGGTCTTACGATAAAGGGAAGAGACAAGAAGATAGCTGAGATCAATAAGAGCAGTGGTATATACAGGCTTAACGGTTTCGGCAAGGTGACCGTCAACGGCAATCTGGAGATCAAGTATAAACTGAGCACAAAGAGACTGATAATGTCTCCGGAAAGCAGGATAACTCTTTCTTCGGCGGCAAAACTCACCGTTGAGAAGCAGTTCAGCTGTGAACGGGATGCCGAGATTGTTCTGGGCAAGAATTTCGTGCCCATAGAGATCAACGGGAACATGGGCGGCACCATTAAGCTTAAAAGTGACTGGCCTGCGGCTGAGGGAGATCTGGTCATAAAGCTTAAGTATTCCGACATACTTCCGTATTTTGATATTGAGGGCATCATGCCTCAGGACGGTGCGACTTATGAGCTGGTCAAGGAAGGAACTGAAGCAAGGCTTTACGGTCATAAATTCTATTATAACGGTACAAGTTATACCAGCTGGAAATCCGTGATATCGGCCGTGAACAAGAGCGGCAACAAAGAGACGCCGGCTCAGATAAGTCTTCTGGGGGACGTAGATATCAGGGGCAAGATGACTATGCCTAAGGCTAAGAAAATGAGCGAACTGACTGTTAACGGAAACGGTCATGAGATAGTGTTTACCGGGAATATCAAGTTGGTGAAAAACACCAAATTCATGAATATAAAGCTCAAAGGTCTGGACGAGGAAGGCGACGTAAACCGCTATTATATCTACAAAAAGAAATGGGAACTCGATATCAGCCAGGCGGATATAGGGCTGGGAGTAGTGAAATGATAAACCCGCGATCCGGATTGTATTGGTAAAAATGCACCACGTTCCGCTCGGAATGTGGTGTTTTTTTGTGAGGGGCAGCGCAAGATATAGCTTGTTTAGCAAACATTAAAATGTTATTATAAAATAGATTTTATAGGCGCAGCGGGGAGAGCTGCACGAGCAAGAAAGAGGAGGAAAAAAATGAAACTCAGAAACAGATTGGTTGCCATTGCTATGACTGCCGTTATGACAGTCGGACAGTCGCTTGCTGTTTATGCTTCGGAGAGTGATAACGCAACTGAAGTGACTGAAGAGGTCGTGATCAGCGAAGCTGAAGAAGAAACAGCTGAAGAAGTGATCATCGAAGATGAGTATGCTGATGTCGTTGAAGAAGCTGTAAGCGAGGAAGAACCGGTTGAGGTGATGAATGATGCCGTTGAAGCCGGAACAGCTATTACCTTTGATCAGAATGATGTGATCTCCAAGGAAATACTCGGATATGACGAAGAGGGAAATGAGCAGTTCAGGATGATAGTAGCATCCTCAGGTGCAGCTGCATTTAACAAGTATGCTTATGCTGATGAACCGAAAAGACTTGAGATATCAGATGTCATTTATCCCATGGACGGTAATCCGGTTTCGCTTGATACCACTATAGAGTATAATTCTGCGATCAATTACAGGAGCAGAAAAATAAAGGCTAAAGAAGATCTGTCAGCAAGGGTCAGCAAAAGCGGCCTCTATGATGTTGCCAGGAGTCTTTCACCTACAGGAAACATCAGTGAAGAAATCATAAGCTGGAAGATGACGGCAAAGAAGAATAAAAATGCAGGAACTGCTGCATATTTTACTGTAAAGGCATCAGTAAAGAAAAGCGTTGCGAAGAGCTTCGGTATCACGGGAAAGAGCCTGAAGAAGCTTAAGAAAGCCGTTAAGATCTTTAATAAAGCTGCAAAGAAACAAAAAGCTTTCTTTATCATTGATCCGCTTGTGCTTGATTATTGTCCTTTATGGCTTGATGTATATGGTTACACCCGTTTTGGGCTTATCACCATCACCAAAGTTAAATTACATGCACCGATGGAAGAAGGCCAGGAGAATTATCCTGAATCTATGATGGGAAAATGGCCGGTGATATCTTCCAAAGATTATAAGGCAAAAAAACAGGGCGGCTTTTCTTGGAAAGTAACCATAACTGCAAAGCAGAAAAATGTAATAGGCAACCGTGAAAGAGTATTTACTCCTGATTCTAAATGATAGCTTATTAAATGCAGAGGGACATACGGTCACAGATTGTATGTCCTTAGTATAATAGATAAAAACAAGGAGCGGATTAATGAAGAAAAATAGGATGATCAACAGGATTCTGGCGTTATTTATGTCCGTCATATTGTCGTTCGGACAGGTAATGCCTGCAATAGCTGTTGCAGATGATG
>JAILES010000069.1 GCA_024687205.1 Lachnospiraceae bacterium | reverse complement strand
GAGATATACAGGGAAGTTTACGAATCGCAGACCGGCGGCAATGCCGATTTCGATGAACCCAGGTAGGATAAAAGGAAGATAAATGGCTGAGACGAAACAGGTAAAAATGGGACGCGGGCCGGGAGGCCGCATGATGGGGCCGAGGCCTAAGCTTGAAAACCCGGGAAAGATATTCGCGAGAGTTTTTTCTTATGTTTTCAAGGATTACGGTTTACACATGATAATCGTGGCAGCCTGCATCTTTACCACGGTATTCACTTCCGTCAGAGGTACGCTGTTCTTAAAGACATTGATCGATGACTATATCAAACCTCTGCTTCTCGTAAGTGATCCCGACTTTACACCGCTGTTTAATGCCATACTCAAAATGGCAGGGATATATGCGATAGGTATAATTGCGGTATTCGTACAGAACAAGCTGATGGTATATGTGGCTCAGGGTACACTTAAAAAGATGAGGTTCGAGATCTTTGAAAAGATGGAGAAGCTTCCGATCAAGTATTTCGATACCCATGCGCATGGCGATATCATGTCGATTTACACCAATGATATCGATACTCTCAGGCAGATGGTATCACAGAGTCTGCCGCAGCTGATGAACTCCGCGATCACTATAGTAAGCGTTACAGTAAGTATGATAGTGCTGAGTCCGGCGCTTTTCGGAGTGACCATGGTCATGGTAGTGGTGATGATGTTTACCACGGGAAAGGTTGCAGGAGGCAGCTCCAGATATTTCATGGAACAGCAGAAACGTCTGGGTGAGATAAACGGCTTTATAGAAGAAACCATGGAAGGCCAGAAGGTCGTTAAAGTCTTCAATCATGAAAAGGCTAATATCGAGAAGTTTAATGAGCTGAACGATGGTCTGTTCGTAAGTGCGAACAGGGCGAATGCATACATAAATATATTGGGACCGATCAATGCGCAGCTTGGTAACTTAAGTTATGTTCTCTGTGCAGTTGTGGGCGGTTTCCTTGCACTGGGAACAGCGGAAGGCAGCATGCTTCATCTGACTGTCGGTGAACTTGCATCATTTTTGACCTTTAACAAGAGCTTCAATATGCCGGTAAACCAGATAAGCCAGCAGTTCAATTCCATAGTAATGGCTCTGGCCGGCGCCGACAGGATATTCAAGCTCCTTGATGAGAAGCCTGAGACGGATGAAGGCTATGTTATGCTGGTCAATGCCGTCGAAGAAAACGGCGAGATCAAAGAGAGCGACAAGCGTACCGGACTCTGGGCCTGGAAGCATTATCACAAGGCAGATGATACCACAACCTACAAGAAGCTTGAAGGTGACGTGGTCATGGACGGAGTGGACTTCGGTTATACAGATGAAAAAATGGTGCTCCACGATATCAAGCTTTTTGCAAAGCCCGGTCAGAAGATAGCTTTTGTAGGATCCACCGGAGCGGGCAAGACCACCATTACCAATCTGCTGAACCGATTCTATGACATACAGGACGGCAAGATCAGGTACGACGGTATCAATATCAATAAGATAAAGAAGGACGATCTGAGAAAGTCTCTGGGCATAGTGCTGCAGGAGACCAATCTCTTCACCGGTACCGTTAGGGAGAATATCAGATACGGAAGACTGGATGCTACGGACAAAGAGGTAGAGGATGCAGCGAAGCTGGCCAATGCCCATGGTTTTATCACAAGGCTTCCGGACGGCTATGATACGGTACTCACCGGCAACGGTGCCTCGCTTTCACAGGGGCAGAGGCAGCTCCTTGCCATAGCGCGTGCAGCCATAGCGGATCCTCCTGTACTGATACTTGACGAAGCTACATCATCCATAGATACACGTACCGAGAAGCTGGTGGCGGAAGGCATGGATGCGCTGATGAAAGGACGCACGACCTTTGTTATCGCCCACAGATTATCAACCGTAAGGAATTCCGACTGCATCATGGTCCTTGAACAGGGAAGGATAATCGAGAGAGGAAACCATGAGGAGCTGATGGAGGAAAAGGGTAAATATTACCAGCTCTATACCGGTGCAACAGGGGAGAAGTAATGAAAAAGATATTTGTTGACGGAAGTGAAGGAACGACAGGGTTAAGGATCAATGAGAGACTGGCCGGCCGGGATGATATAGAGATACTTAAGATAGATCCGGAAAAGCGTAAGGACAGCGATGAGATAAGGAAGTTCATCAATGAATCCGATATCACTTTCCTCTGCCTGCCCGATGCGGCGGCTGTGGAAGCTGTGAGTCTGTGTGATGATCCGGACACTGTGATCATAGATGCATCTACGGCCCACAGGACTCTTGATGACTGGGCCTACGGTTTTCCCGAACTGTCTCAAGAGCATGAGGAAAAGATAAAGAACAGTAAGAGGATAGCGGTTCCCGGCTGTTATGCCTCGGGCTTTATAGCTCTGGCTTATCCTCTTGTAAATAAGGGTATCATCGGTGCCGATTATCCCGCGGCGATATTCGCGGTTTCCGGTTACAGCGGAGGCGGCAAGAAGCTGATAGCGGCATATGAGGAAGAAGGACGGGATAAGAAGTTTGATTCGGCGAGGATGTACGGCTGGACCCAGAGCCATAAGCATCTGAAGGAAATGAAGAAGATAAGCGGGCTTGAGCTTGAACCTCTCTTCTCGCCCCTTACAACGAATTATCACAGCGGAATGATCGTGCAGTTCCCTCTGCATACAGGACTCATGAAGAAGAAAATGAGCGCTGAAGAGCTACGGGATTTCTACGCTTCCTATTATGAAGGAAAGAAGTTCGTGAAAGTACTGCCCTTTGGCTATGATGCTGAAGAAGGCGGAGCACTCTTCTCGGATGCATGCGCCGGCTGGGACGGCATGGAGATAATCGTCAGCGGAAACGAAGACAGGCTCATGATAGCTTCGCGCTTTGACAATCTCGGAAAGGGAGCATCCGGGGCTGCGGTGCAGTGCATGAATCTGGTGATGGGCTGCGATATGGAGAAGGGGTTGAGTTTATAATGCCCCTCATCAGTCACCCTTCGGGTGACAGCCGTCTCGCCTCCCGGGTCTCCGCTCCGCTCCGGTCGGTCCAATGCGTCCCCCGGACGCATTGGACCGGTCGTTGCTAAACGCGTGCCACCGGCACGCAGCAACCCCGAGGGGGAGAAGCCATATTGAGTGTATTGAAAGTTTCTTGAAATTGTGGTATAGTTTTCACGGTTAAGTAAACAAACGGAGAACGGGAAAATGTCTAACGAAGAATTCGGAGTATTATTTACTGTAATGGGCGGTGGCCTGATAATCATAATATCTGTGGTAATAAGCGTGGTGAGCAGTGTTGTCAGCAGTATTGCTTCAGCGGTTGATGATGCGGACAGCGAATGACGGAAAGAATCCGATAATAACGTAAGTGTAATGCAAAGAGTTCCGCACGCGGGGCTCTGTTTTTTACTGAGGGGGAATAATGTCAGCAAAGACAAAGAAATCGGAACAGCGGGGGTTGAAGCTGAAATACAGACTTAAAGAGCCTTCATTCTATAAGGTGATAATGCTTAATGATGATGTGACCCCGATGGATTTCGTGGTGATGCTGCTTATAGATTTTTTCGGATATGAACATGGCCGGGCGGTTGATACAATGCTGAAGGTACATAATGAAGGACAGGCAGTGATAGCCAGATACCCCTATGATATAGCGGTAACAAAAAAGAGGCTATGTATCGATCGTGCCAGAAAGGCGGGCTACCCCTTCGATCTGAGGGTAGAGTCGGAGTAAGATATGGAGAATAAGAACATGGTATTTAATGAAACAGCTGAAAAAGTAATGCAGCTTGCGGTATTCATGGCATTGAAGATGAACAGCGAACTGCTGACACCGGAACACATGCTGAAGGCGGCCCTTGAGGAGCCTTTGTTTAAGCATGCCCTGCATCTGGCGGGAGGAGATCCGGAACTCCTTTCCGAAGATCTGGAGGAGTTCATAGATACAGTGATCCCCAAGAGGAAGGATGAGGGCAAGGCCACTCCGGATATGACGGAGATGGTATCGGATGCCTTTGCATCCGCTGTGGAGACAGCCATGGAGCGTGCCGAGAAGGAAGGCGCCGAGAGTGTAATGCTCTCGCATCTGATCTACGGCGTATCACAGCTGAACGAATCCTTTGCCGCTTATTTCCTTGAAAAAGAGATCGGCAGTGTTAAGGATTTTATTTCCACGCTTTCCTATCTTGAAGAGAACGGGATCCCCGAGGAAGACTATGAAGACGCGGAGGCTGCGGAAAGCTTCGTGCTGGAATATGCCAGCCTGATAAATGATGAAGTTGAGGATCATAATCCCCTGATCGGCAGAGAGAAGGAGCTGGACAGGATCATAAGGATACTGCTGAGAAAAGAAAAGAACAATCCCCTGCTTGTGGGCGAGCCGGGAGTAGGCAAGACCAGCGTGATCTACGGACTTGCGGACAGGATAAATAAAGGTGAGGTGCCGGCGGCACTGAAAGGCGCCAGGATCTACAGCCTGGATCTGGCTGAAGTGGTAGCCGGGACTCAGTACAGGGGCGATTTTGAGAAAAGGGTAATGGATATCTGCGATGCCCTGGAAGAACTTGAAGACCCTATAGTATTTGTGGATGAGATACATACCCTGGTGGGGGCCGGTGCACTGGGCGGCGGCGGAATGGATGCTTCCAATATGCTGAAACCCTACCTCGAGGGAGGAAGGATACGTTTCATAGGAGCCACGACCTATGATGAGTATAAGCGCAGTTTTGCAAAGAACAGCACCCTTACAAGGCGCTTCCAGAACGTGGATATCAAGGAACCGACCGAGGAAGAGGCTGTAAAGATACTTGAGGGACTGAGGAAGAGCTATGAGAAATTCCACGGTGTGAAATACGGCAAGGGCGTTTTGGAGCATGCGGTATCTCTCAGCAGGAATTATATAGGTTCCCGCTTCCTTCCGGATAAGGCCATAGACCTTCTGGATGAGGCAGGTGCTTACAGGCGCATGCATCCGCTGGAGGGTAAAAAGACCCAGGGTGTAGGTAAGGACGTGATAGAGACCGTGCTGAGCGAGACGGGCCGGATACCCGCCATCACAGCGGGACAGTCCGAAACTGATAAGCTTAAGGATCTGTACAGAAGGATCAGCAGCGAGATCTTCGGCCAGGATGAGGCAGTGAAGAGGATAGTTGATGCCATCTGTATGTCCAGGGCGGGCCTGCTTGCCGAAGGCAAACCCATTGCAGGCTTCCTTTTCGTGGGACCTACCGGAGTTGGTAAGACCGAAGTGGCAAGAGTGCTTGCAAAACAGCTGGGTATAGAATTCATACGTTTTGATATGAGCGAATATGCGGAGAAGCACACGGTTTCCAAGCTGATAGGTTCTCCCGCGGGTTATGTGGGTTACGAGGACGGCGGCCTGCTCACGGATGCCATCAGGAAGACGCCTCACTGTGTGCTGCTTTTGGACGAGATAGAAAAGGCACACCCGGATATCTTCAATGTCCTGCTGCAGGTGCTGGATTATGCCTCACTTACGGATAACCGGGGTCAGAAGGCTGACTTCAAGAACGTGATAATCATAATGACCTCCAACGCGGGAGCCAGGCTCATAGGACGGCAGTCCATCGGTTTCGGTGCGGCCTCCTTTAATGATTCGGTGATGATGGAGGAAGTAAAGCGCGTATTTACACCGGAGTTCAGGAACCGCTTAAGTGCCATAGTCACATTTAACCATATGAGCAGAAAGATGGCTGAGCAGATAACTGAGAAGAAGCTGCATGAACTTGAACGCCTGCTCGGTAACAGGAAGGTGAAACTCCATGTGAGCAAGGCTGCTCTTGAGCATATCATGAACAAAGGCATCACCAGGGAATACGGCGCAAGAGAGATAGAGCGCGTGATCGACAGCGATATAAAGCCGCTGTTCGTGTCCGAGCTGCTGTTCGGAGCCCTGAAGAACGGCGGGGATACGATGCTTGACTTAAAAGACGGAAAGATCGTTTTAAAGAATGTAAGGAAGCAGCAGCCGGCCCAAAATCCGAAGCTGCCCATCGCCTCAAAGAACAAGTCGCGCTTGACGGTAAAGGCGATTCAAGATAAAATAAACGAATGACAGCACATACGGCGCTTCGCGCCACCTTCTCCTCAAAGGAGAAGGCAGAGGTATGAATCAAAATTATAAGGAGGTAGGGTATGAAGTTTGTATGTTCTGTATGCGGTTACGTTCATGAAGGCGATACTCCCCCTGCAGAGTGTCCCGTATGCCATGCACCGGCTGACAAGTTCAAGGAGCAGGCAGGTGAGAAGGTATGGGCATCCGAGCATGTTGTCGGAGTAGCAAAGGGTGTGCCCGAGGATATCTTAAGCGATCTGCGTTCTAACTTTGAAGGTGAGTGTTCAGAAGTAGGTATGTATCTTGCAATGGCAAGAGTAGCATTCCGTGAGGGCTATCCCGAGGTTGGTCTCTATTATGAGAAGGCTGCTTTCGAAGAGGCAGAGCATGCTGCAAAGTTTGCCGAGCTCCTTGGTGAAGTGGTTACCGATTCCACAAAGAAGAACCTTGAGCTGAGAGTTGATGCGGAGAACGGTGCTACCGCAGGCAAGACCGATCTTGCCAAGAGAGCAAAAGCTCTTAATCTTGATGCTATCCATGATACCGTTCATGAGATGGCACGTGACGAGGCCAGACACGGAAAGGCATTCGAAGGTCTGCTAAAGAGATATTTCGGTTAAAAAAAATAAACTTATTTTACTGCGGAGGTATACTGCCTCCGCAGTTTTAAGGAATCATAAGGATTTCTGAAGGAAAGGAAAGAAGATGTTCAAGATAGTAGAAATGAAGTATTTAAATCCCATCATCTTCAAGATGGTGGTAGAGGCTCCGATGGTAGCCAGGTCCTGCCAGCCCGGTCAGTTCATCATCATCAGGAGCAACGAAGAGGCAGAGAGAATACCGCTTACGATCTGTGATTATGACAGGGAAAAAGGTTACGTTACCATAGTCGTACAGAAGATAGGTGCAGGTACCGAGATCTTAAGCCGCATGAAAGAAGGCGATTATCTTGCCGATTTCGTGGGACCTCTCGGACAGCCTTCCGATCTGGTAACGGATGATATAGAAGAAGTAAAGAAAAAGAAGATAGTCTTTGTAGCAGGCGGTCTGGGAACGGCTCCGGTCTATCCCCAGGTCAAGTGGCTGAAGGAGCACGGCATTAACGCCGATGTTATCATAGGTGCCAAGACCAAGGATATCCTCATAATGGAGGAGGAGTTCAAGTCGGTTACGGACAATCTGTATATTACAACGGATGACGGTTCCTACGGACGCACGGGTATGGTTACCGTATGTCTTGAGGATCTGGTGACCAAGGAAGGCAAGGAATATGACCACTGTGTATGTATAGGACCCATGATCATGATGAAGTTCGTATGCCAGCTGACCGAAAAGCTGGGCATCCACACCATGGTTTCCATGAACCCTATAATGGTGGACGGTACCGGTATGTGCGGTGCCTGCCGCTGCTCGGTGGAAGGCAAGACGAAGTTTGCCTGCGTTGACGGACCCGAGTTTGACGGACATAAGGTTAATTTCGATGAAGCAATGAGAAGATCCGCAATGTACCGTGATGCGGAAGCTAAGGCAAAGGAGGCGCTTGCGTAATGGAGGTTGATGTTTTAAAGAAGGTACCTGTCCGTGAGCAGGAGCCGCAGGTCAGAGCAAAGAATTTTGAAGAAGTATGTCTCGGATATAATCAGGAAGAAGCAATGGCAGAAGCAACACGCTGCATCAACTGCAAGAATGCGCAGTGTGTAAAGGGTTGTCCCGTAGCCATCAATATCCCCGCATTTATCGCTCAGGTCAAGGATGGCAACATTGAAGAAGCTTATAAGGTGATAAGCGATTCATCGGCACTTCCCGCAGTATGCGGACGTGTATGCCCCCAGGAGAGCCAGTGCGAAGGCAAGTGTATCCGCGGTATCAAGGGAGAACCCATCTCCATCGGAAAACTGGAGCGTTTTGTTGCGGACTGGGCGAGAGAGAACGGCATCAAGCCCGAGCCCGCAAAGGAGAAGAAGGGTAAGAAGGTAGCTGTCATAGGTTCAGGCCCTGCGGGACTGACCTGTGCAGGAGATCTTGCCAAGGCAGGCGTGGATGTGACCATCTATGAAGCCCTGCATAAGGCAGGAGGAGTGCTGGTTTACGGTATTCCCGAATTCCGTCTTCCCAAGGAAAGAGTAGTTGAGAAAGAAATAGAAAACGTAAAGAGCCTCGGTGTCAAGATCAACACCGACGTGATAATAGGAAAGTCCATAACCATAGACGAACTCCTTGATGAAGAAGGCTTCGATGCGGTATTCATCGGTTCGGGTGCCGGACTTCCCAAGTTTATGGGCATACCCGGAGAGAATGCCAACGGCGTGTTCTCGGCAAATGAGTATCTGACCAGGAGTAATCTGATGAAGGCTTTTGATCCTTCTTCAACCACGCCCATAATGAAGAGTAAGAAAGTTGCCGTAGTCGGCGGTGGTAACGTTGCAATGGATGCGGCACGTACGGCACTGCGTCTCGGTGCCGAAGTACATGTGGTATACAGAAGAAGCGAAGCAGAGCTTCCTGCCCGTGTTGAAGAAGTTCATCATGCAAAGGAAGAAGGCATCATCTTTGATCTGCTCACCAATCCGGTGGAGATCCTTGAGGATGAGAAGGGCTGGGTATCCGGCATCAAGTGCATACGCATGGAGCTCGGTGAGCCTGATGAGAGCGGAAGACGTTCACCCGTGGAGATTCCCGGTTCGGAATTCACCATCGATGTTGATACGGTGATCATGTCCCTCGGCACATCTCCCAACCCGCTGATCTCTTCCACCACCAAGGGACTGGAGATCAACAAACGCCGCTGCATAGTTGCAGAGGAAGAAACAGGTAAGACCACGAAGGATAAGGTATATGCAGGCGGTGATGCGGTAACAGGAGCAGCAACCGTTATACTGGCTATGGGCGCAGGCAAGACTGCGGCAAAGGCGATATTGGAACAACTGGGCTGAAGACTATATGAAGAGTCATAGAGGATATGACAGGATAATAGGGATCATTTGCATGCTCTGTATGATCGTGAGCGGCATTATCATGCCGTTCACGTCTTTTTTTACCCTTAATGCAAAGGCAGAAGAATCAAAGACCGTCCGTGTGGGCTGGCATGAAAAACCCCATTACATAAAGGATGCAGGCGGCAGAAAGTCGGGTTATTCCTACGATTACCAGATGAAAGTATCGGCATATACGGGATGGGAATACGAGTATGTCGAGGGCACCTGGACCGATCTTTTTGAAATGCTTAAAAAGGGCGAGATTGATATCTTAAGCGATGTGTCCTACACGGAAGAACGTGCGAAGGAGATGCTTTTCACCTCGCTGCCAATGGGCACCGAAGCTTATTATATCTTCACCGCGCCTTATGAAAAACAGATCACTTCCGATGATCTTTCCAGCTTAAACGGAAAAAGGATAGGAGTAACGGAAGGCAGCTTTCAGAATGAGATATTTCTGGAGTGGATGGAAAACCACGGGATAGAGGCAGAGGTCATAAATGTTAACTGCGATGAAGAGGAGGGACTCTTAAGGATCGGTGCTGATTATGATGCTTTTGTATCCATGGATTCCTATGGTTCGCCGGAGACGGCCATACCTCTCTGCAAAGTGGGATCTTCGGATTTCTATTTTGCCGTGAACAAAAACCGTCCGGATCTGTTATCGGAATTGGACGGAGCGCTTAATAACATACAGAACGAAGATAAGTATTATGAACAGAAGCTTCATGATAAGTATTTAAAAAGCAGCGAAACCGATAAGTATCTTGGCAACACGGAAAGAAACTGGCTGGATAAGCACGGAGCCATAAGGGTGGGATATCAGGATAATTATCTCGCTTTTTGTGCGAAGGATCAGAAAAACGGTGAACTTACCGGAGCTCTTAAGGATTATCTTGACTACGCCTCCACTGCCTTTATAAATCATCCCGTAGAGTTTGTGACAAAGGCCTATCCTACTGCGGCGGAAGCGATAGATGCCCTGAAGAAGGGAGAGATAGACTGTGTATTCCCGGCCAATCTTACCTGCTACGATGCAGAGATGCTGGGGCTTGTAACGACGCCGGCATTGATGTGTACCGAAATGGATGCTGTGGTACGTGAATCCGTACAGAAGGAATTCCTGAAGAAACAGACAGTAACGGTAGCCGTCAACAAGGGCAATACCAATTATGATCTCTTTCTTGAAGAGAACTATCCGGGCTGGGACAGGGCATATTATACCGATACCCCTGCAGGTCTCGATGCCGTAGCCGCAGGTGAAGCGGACTGTGTGATAATCAGCAACTACCGTTACGGTAATATCTCAAAGCAGTGCGAAAAACTCCATCTTTCAACCGTATACACCGGAGTGGATATGGATTACTGTTTTGCCGTTAAGACCGGTGATTCCGAACTGTATTCCATACTTTCCAGCGTTACCAGGGTGTTGCCTGATGCGGTGGTGCATACGGCTCTCACCTATTATTCAACTGAAGATGTAAAGATCAGTTTTGCGGATCTGATAAAGGACAATCTTTTTGTCATAATGAGTGTGATCGCAGCAGTTCTTCTTATAATCCTGCTCCTGCTCCTTCGGAGCATACGGGCGGAGAAGAAGATCTATGAAGAAGAACGTCTGGTAAAAGATCTGAACAAACGTGTATTTGTTGATGACCTGACCTCCGTAAGGAATAAGGGAGCTTATACCGATTATCTGCAGAAGATACAGGAACGTCTGGATAATGAGGAGAAGCTGGAATTTGCCATCGGCATGTTTGACTGCAATGACTTAAAGAAAGTTAACGATCGTTTCGGTCACGATAAAGGTGACATGTATCTGAAGAATGCCAGCCGGCTTATCTGCAAGGTGTTTGATCACAGCCCGGTATTCAGGATCGGCGGGGATGAGTTTGTCGTATTTCTTATGAACAGTGATTTTGAGAACAGGGAAGAACTGTTCAGAAACTTTGAAGCAAGAGGCAGCGAGATCTGCGAAGCTGCCGGAAACCAGTGGGATGAGGTGCATATCGCATACGGTTATGCGGATTACGATCCCGAAAAAGACAGTGCCGTAAGTGATACGGCCCGCCGTGCTGATATTGAGATGTATGATAATAAACGTAAGGCGAAGGAGCAGAGCTGATGGATAAGAACAGTTACAAAGCGGGAACGCTCCTTCATAAAGCAGGAGACCCGGTAGAAAAACTTGAATACATTATATCCGGCAAAGTGAGCGTAGTTTCGCCTGCGTTTACGATAGAACTGCGGAAATGTTCGGTGATAGGCCTCTACGAACAGGCGGGCGAAGTATACCGTTATGACTATATCGTCCTTGAAGACTGCGAAGTGGAGCTCTTCCCTTTTGCACGTATGTCCGATATGGACCGCATCGTCCGCGAGCACCGTCATGACTGCGAAATGCTGGTTGAGGCAGCGGCATACAATGCGCTTTCAATGCTCGGAAGATATTCCAATCTGAAAAAACGTTCCGATAATTTCTTTAAGGCCATCAAGCAGGGTTATAATAATTACAGGGATTTCTGCAATGCTCATTCACTTGAGATACAGTCCTATCCGCTGGCTGAGGAGAGTGAGGCTTTTACACCGGATAAGGAATTGCCGGATTGGCTCGGAGATTATTATGATCAGCTGGGGATAATGCCGGCATCCGCAAGAAAATCTTTCTATGGTATTCATACGTCTCTGGCCACGGCAATGCTGCTGGAGGCGGCTTCCCATCTCAATCTTGTACAGAAGCTTTATGACGGGCTCGGAGAATATATCGAAGAGCTTATCGAAAGTTATAAAAACTCCGCCGATCTGGTGGACCTTTATATCAATCTTTACAATCATGATAAAAAAAGCGGTGTACTGGCCGACGGCTTATCCGTGGAGATGGATAATTCCGTGACCGAGCATATCAGGGCTCTGGCACGTACAGGCTTGATCGAGCCCGAGATCACTGACGAGCGTCTTGCAACCTGGCGAAGGATAAGCGAGAATGTGCAGTCACAGAATGCTGCAGATGAAATAATGCTGGCGGCTTCGGTTACTGCCGATGAACCGCTGGGAGCCGTAGCACATTCCCTTGATACCATACTTGCATATACCAGCCTGGATGAGGGCGAGGAAGATCGTTTCCGCTCCATGGTTGAAGAATACAAAAAGCTGAATGACAAGAATTCTTCAGATGAAAAAGTCAGGAACCTCCGGCACGAGATCACCAAGTATTTCTTTGATCTTTACGATAATGCGGTTGTTTCGGCTTTTGAATCAAAAAAGAAACCGCCTGTACCCGTAAGGCTCTTCCTGTATTTCGGCTTTATGGATGAGGAACTGCTGGGGAAGGAAAACACTCTTGAACTGCTGGAACTGCTTGATACCATGGAGAATATGTGCGAAGGCACGGGAGTATATACGATATATGACTGGCTTAAGGCGGTCTACCGCGGGGACAGGGAACCTTCACGAAATGAATTTGATCAGGATTTCCCGGCTTATCTGCGTACCCGCAGGCAGGGGGGCTTCATAACTGAAGAACAGGAGCAGAGGTATCTTGATTCTCCGAGGGAGAGGCTGCGTTTTGAACTGGACAATTTCTTCAGGATCGGAATGAAGATCGCTTCGGGCAGGCCTTCCGTTTTCTGCCCGCTGCTTTCGGAACACAATATCACCAGACCGCTGAAAGAGATCTTTGTTAATGCGGCCCAGGTGGAAAATAACTGGGAAGAACTGAAAAAGACCGATCATTCACTGTTCTACAGGGAATGCCTGTATCAGAATCCGGACTATCATGTCGCCAGGGAGACCATATTGCTGGAAGTGATGCCTGAGGTGATACTGCTTCCTGTGGTAGGACAGCGCGGTGGGCTCTGGCAGGAGGTGTGCGGAGTCAGACGCGATACGCCGGGACGCATGTACCTGCCTGTATTTGCCAATGAGGATCTGAACATGATGCAGCTGCGTCTGGCCGGGGAATTCCGCTGGGCCATCTGCAAGCGTGTCCAGGGTGTGCGCTGGAATGATGTGAGCGACAGGTCCCTTACCAGTGAATATTATGATTATCTGCAGTTCTACCGAAAGAACAGCGAGCTCTCATCCGATGCGAAAGAGAAGATAAAGACCCAGATACAGAGCTGCAAGGGCAGCTTTGAGAATGTATTCATCCTGGATTACATGCAGTGGGTAAGATTCGAATCCAAGGGCCAGCCGAGACTCAACAAAGCGGCGAAGAGGATACTGTTCACCTACTGTCCTTTCTCTGCCCAGTGGAGAGAGAGACTGATACAGAATCCCATGTACTCGGATCTCATATACAGACATAATAACAGGGCGTCCAAACAGTATAAGCTGCTGGCATCCAGATACAAGAAGATCAAGGATGAGTTCAAAGAGCTCCCGAAAGAGATCGAGAACTATCTGAAATACTACACATTGTAGCAAAAAATGAATACTTTGCGTGCTTTTTTGAGTTTACCTTAAAAAGGCCGTATGGTATTATAATAAAAGTTTATTTTTCCTACAAATATAAGGAGAGGGGGTAAGTTACATTACTATGGATAACATCGAATTAAAAAGGCATGCCAATGAAGTAAGAAAAGGAGTGGTAACATCCACTCATGCAGCAGGTGCAGGTCATCCCGGCGGATCCTTATCCGCAGCAGATATCTTCACCTATCTGTATTTCGAGGAGATGAACATCGATCCCAAGAATCCCAAGGATCCGGGCAGGGACCGTTTCGTACTGTCAAAGGGACATACAGCTCCGGGACTCTATTCGGTTCTTGCAGAGAGAGGCTATTTCCCGAAAGAGGATCTGCTGACCTTAAGAAAGCTGGGTTCTCATCTTCAGGGACATCCTTCACTTAAGTGCACCGAGGGCGTTGATATGTCTACAGGTTCACTGGGCCAGGGTATATCGGCAGCTGCAGGTATGGCTATGGCAGGCAAGCTGGACAACGCTTCTTACAGAGTTTATACACTGCTCGGCGACGGCGAGATAGAGGAAGGCCAGGTATGGGAGGCTGCAATGTTTGCAGGCGCCAAGAAGCTTGATAACCTGGTAGTAATAGTTGATAACAACGGTCTGCAGATAGACGGACCCATCGAAGAGGTAAACGACCCCACTCCCATAGATAAGAAGTTCGAGGCTTTCAAGTTCCATGTGATCAACGTGGATGCTCATGATTTTGACCAGCTGCGTGCAGCTTTCAAAGAGGCTAAGGAAACCAAGGGCGCTCCTACGGCCATCATCGCCCACAGCTTAAAGGGCAAGGGCGTATCCTTCATGGAGGGACAGGTAGGCTGGCACGGCAAGGCTCCTAATGATGATGAATATGCGACCGCTATGGCGGATCTCGATAAGATAGGGGAGGAGTTAAAATAATGGGTGACGTTAAAAAGATAGCAACGAGAGAAAGTTACGGTAACGCTCTGGCTGAGATCGGTGCAGAGTATCCCAATATGGTAGTGCTGGATGCAGACCTTTCAGCAGCAACCAAGACAGGTGTATTCAAGAAAGCTTTCCCTGACCGCTTCATCGATTGCGGTATAGCAGAGGGCAATATGATGGCAGTTGCAGCAGGTATGGCTACCTGCGGCAAGCTGGTATGGGCTTCCACTTTTGCAATGTTCGCATCGGGACGTGCATACGAGCAGGTGCGTAACTCCATCGCTTATCCCCACTTAAATGTTAAGATCGGCGCTACCCATGCAGGTATCACCGTAGGTGAGGACGGAGCCAGCCACCAGTGCCTTGAGGATATCGCTCTTATGCGTGTGATCCCCGGCATGACAGTGATCAGCCCCGCTGATGATGTGGAGACCAAGGCAGCAGTACGTGCAGCATGTGAGCTGGACGGACCTGTTTACTTAAGGACCGGCCGTGCAGGCGTTCCCGTCATCAATGACAATCCCGGATATAAGTTCGAGATAGGCAAGGGCATACAGCTGAAGGAAGGCGGAGACGTAAGTATCGTGGCTACCGGCCTTATGGTTAATTCCGCACTCGAAGCAGCAGAGCTGTTGGCAGCAGACGGTATCAAGGCTGATGTGATCAACATTCATACCATCAAGCCCATCGACAAAGATATCCTGGTTAAGACAGCGCAGAAGACCGGCAAGGTATTTACCGCTGAAGAGCACAGCGTGATCGGCGGCCTCGGCGCCGCAGTCTGCGAAGTACTCGCAGAAGAGTGCCCGACCAAAGTATACCGCATCGGCGTAAACGACGTATTCGGTGAGAGCGGCAGTGCAGGCGCACTTCTCGTTAAGTACCGCCTCGACGGCAAGGGACTCTACGAGCAGATCAAAGAAAAACTGTAAGAATACTTAAAACTACGCAAGACGAGAAACCACGGGGACGGACCTTGTGGTTTTTCTTTGCTTTTTAGGCAGATTGTGGTATAATGCCCGTTATGAGATATGTATCGTGGAATGTGAACGGACTTAGGGCCGTCATGGGTAAAAACTTCACAGAAGATTTTAAGAAGCTCGATGCAGATGTGTTCTGCCTGCAGGAGACCAAGCTGCAGGAAGGGCAGATAGAAATGGATCTGCCGGGGTATCATCAGTACTGGAACTATGCCGAGAAGAAGGGCTATTCCGGGACGGCGGTATTTACGAAAAAGGAGCCGTTAAGCGTATCTTACGGTATCGGTATTGCCGAGCACGATACAGAAGGCCGTGTGATCACACTGGAGTTTGAGGATCATTATCTGATCTGCGTATATGTGCCCAATTCCCAGGACGGGCTGAAAAGGCTGGACTATCGAATGTGCTGGGAAGACGATTTTCTCAAGTACGTGCTTAAGCTGGAAAAGAAGAAGCCGGTGATCTGGTGCGGAGACTTAAACGTTGCCCACGAGGAGATAGACTTAAAGAATCCGAAGACGAATCACATGAATGCGGGCTTTACGGATGAAGAGAGGGCGAAGTTCGACAATATAGTAAAGGCCGGATATATCGATTCTTTCCGTTATCTGTATCCGGATAAGGCGGAAGCCTACTCCTGGTGGTCTTACCGCATGAAAGCCAGGGAGAGGAACGCAGGCTGGCGCATAGATTACTTTATCGTATCGGATAAAATGAAGGACAGGATAAAGGAAGCGAAGATACATGCGGATGTGTTCGGCAGCGACCACTGTCCCGTAGAACTGGAACTTAAATAAGGGAGGATAAAAGATGAAGATAGCGATAGGTTCGGATCATGGCGGATATGATCTGAAGGAAAAGATAAAAGAATGGCTCATGGCTAACGCCTATGAAGTGGACGACAAGGGAACCTATTCCAAGGATTCCTGCGATTATCCCGTTTTTGCAAAAGCTGTCGCAAAAGCCGTGGCAGCGGGCGAGGCGGATAAGGGCATAGTCGTATGTACCACAGGCATAGGCGTATCCATCACTGCAAACAAGGTTAAAGGCATACGCTGCGCGCTCTGCCATAATGAGCATACGGCTACGATGACCAGGCTGCACAATGATTCTAACGTGCTGGCCATAGGAGCGATGGAAGTGGATGAAGCCATGGCTCTTAAGATGACAGAGATCTTCCTGACAACGGAGTTTTCCGGAGAAGAAAGACATGCAAGACGCGTGAGCATGATGGAAGACTGAAGCAGCGGTACTGCCATACTAAAAGGAAGGACAGATTGGAATGGAGAATAAAGGGAAATATTATATTACAACGGCTATCGCCTATACTTCGGGCAAGCCGCATATTGGAAACTGCTATGAGATCATACTTGCGGATGCGATAGCAAGATATAAGAAAGCGGACGGTTATGACGTGCATTTTCAGACCGGAAGCGATGAGCACGGACAGAAGATCGAGACCCGTGCCATAGAAGAAGGAATGACTCCGAAGGAGTTCGTGGATATGACTGCAGGCACCATCAAAGGCCTGTGGGATATGATGGGAACCTCCTATGACCGCTTTATCAGGACCACGGACGCCGATCATGAAGCCCAGATCAAGAAGATGTTCAAAAAGTTCTATGATCAGGGCGATATCTACAAGGGAGCTTATGAAGGCAAGTACTGTACCGAGTGCGAGGCATTTTATACGGAGTCCCAGCTTAAGGACGGGGCCTGTCCGGTCTGCGGCGGAGCGGTACATGAAGAAAAGGAGGAGGCATATTTCTTCAAGATGAGCAAGTATGCCGACAGACTGATCGAGCATATCAATACGCATCCCGAATTCATACAGCCCGTATCCAGGAAGAACGAGATGATGAACAACTTCCTGCTGCCCGGACTTCAGGATCTGTGCGTATCCAGGACTTCGTTCAAGTGGGGCATACAGGTGGATTTTGACGAGAAGCATGTGGTCTATGTATGGCTCGATGCACTCTCAAACTATATCACCGGTATAGGTTATGACGCTGACGGAAACAGCTCCGATCAGTATAGGAAATACTGGCCGGCAGACCTGCACCTTATAGGCAAGGACATCATCAGATTTCATACGATATACTGGCCCATATTCCTGATGGCTCTCGGCGAGCCGCTGCCGAAGCAGGTATTCGGACATCCCTGGCTTCTGCAGGGCGGCGAGAAGATGAGCAAGTCCAAGGGCAATGTTATATATGTGGACGACCTGATCGATATCTTCGGCCTTGATGCGGTACGCTATTTCGTGCTGCACGAGATGCCTTATGAAAATGACGGCACCATCACCTGGGAACTTATGACGGAACGTACCAACAGTGATCTGGCGAACACCCTGGGCAATCTGGTGAACCGTACCGTGGCGATGAGCAACAAGTACTTCGGCGGTGAAGTGAAGGATCCCGGTGGCAGTGAAGCTGTGGATGAAGAACTTAAGAATGTGGTGACCTCTGCGGCCGCGAAGGTTTCATCCTGCATGGATACACTGCATGTGGCTGATTCGCTCACGGAGATCTTCAACGTATATAAGAGGCTTAACAAGTATATCGATGAGACGGAGCCCTGGGTACTGGCCAAGGATGAAGCCAAAGCGGACAGACTCCGCACGGTGCTCTATAACCTGACAGAGGGCATAACCATTGCCACTTCTCTGCTCGCACCGTTTTTGCCGGATACCGCAGAGAAGATAAGCGCTCAGCTGGGAGTGCAGCTTCGGGATTTCGATACGCTTGATAAGTTCGGCCTGATCAAGGAGACCAAAGTTACGGATAAGCCTGAGATACTCTTTGCAAGGCTTGATAAGGAAGAGATATTCAAAAAGGCTGCCGATGTGGAAGCCAAACAGCGTGAGGACTTCCGTGCCCATGAGAAAAAGGCCTGTGAGAATCTCTTAAAGGCAGGCCGCATCTCTCAGGCCGATGCCGAGGCCAGACTTGCGAAAGCAGGCATAGGAGCTGAAGCCGGCGGAGTACATGTAGAGACAAAGCCCGAGATAGAATATGATGACTTTGCAAAACTGCAGTTTGTGGTCGGCGAGATAGTAAAATGCGAGGAAGTGCCCAAGTCGAAGAAACTGCTCTGCTCGCAGGTGAAGATCGGTGACCGCAGCGTACAGATCGTTTCCGGCATCAAGCAGTATTACAGCGCCGAAGAGATGGTGGGTAAGAAAGTAATGGTGCTTCTTAACTTAAAGCCTGCCAAGCTTGCCGGAGTGGTAAGCGAGGGCATGCTGCTCTGTGCTGAAGACAGCGAAGGACATGTGATACTGATGAGCCCGGAAAAGGATATTGAAGCCGGCTCAATGATCTGCTGATGCCTGATCTTTATTCGATAACAAAATTACTGATCCTTCTCATTCCCGTACCTTTCCTTACGGGAGGGCTCTTTGTCCCTTCCTCAAAAGGAAAGTATCCCGGGGGTGTGGAGGATCATCTGCTGTTTAAGCTTATACATATCTATGTCTGCGGCCTGCTGCTGCAGCTTGCCATATTTGAGATCATAGCCCTTAAGGATATTCCGGATCAGAGGAGTATGACCACTCTCACAAAGCATTATGATCTGGCATGCCTGACCGCCATGATCCTCGGTATCTGCTGTTTTGCCTACCGTTTTATTACCGGGAAAAAAGAAAAGAAAGAAAAAAAGGCGGGCCTGCATATGCCGAAAAGACAGGTATTTATGTGGCTGGTTCTCTTTGTGCTGATGGGGCTGCAGGTTTTTTATTTCGTGACCCACCAGCATCTTGACGGGGACGATTCCTACTATGTGGCCCAGTCACTGCTGGCCGATAAGACAGGTGATCTCTATCTGAGAGATCCGAATACCGGCTATGTCGGAGCCTTGGACGGAAGACATGCCATGGCAGCACTGCCGGTGTTCATTGCCTGGCTGTCAAGACACAGCGGTATACATACGACCATCATAGCCCATAGTATCATGGGACCGTTTTTCTTAACATTGATGTACCTGATCTACACGCTTATCGGGGTAAGGCTTCTTCGTGAGAAAAAAGACTATATCCCGCTTTTCGTATTTCTTGTGGGACTGTGGTATGTCAATTCCAACGTGTCCCTCTTTACTGCCGAGACCTTTGCCTATACCAGGACCTGGCAGGGCAAGGCCGTATTCGGGAATATCTGCGTTCCGCTCGCCCTTATGTGGCTGTATGACATATTTAAGAATGAAAAAAAGAGTGCGGTATTCCTGGCGCTGACTTCCGTGGTTTCAGTGCTCGCAACAACAGCCTCGGTATTCCTTCTGGGGATACTGCTGGGCATGGCCTGCGTAACTCTCGGACTGTATAAGCTGATCAAAGAGAAGAGCCTTAAGAAAGCAGTGATAAGCGTGCTTCCGGTCATAGCGGGAATGATCCCGCTGCTGATAGCCGGAGTGATCTATATAAAGATAGGATAGCGGATGGATACCTTAAAACAGACTTTCATCACCATAAGGGATTACAACGGGCAGAGTCTTTTCCTGCTTTTATTCCTTGCCGCCCTGATCTATCTGGCATGGAAGGAAAAGGCGGGAGCCAAGAGACTGCTGCTTTTCTGGCTTCCCATAGCGATATTGGGCTTTATAGTATTTCCGGTGACGGCATGGATATCCTTCCATTACATTCTGGATACGGAGATCTTCTACCGCCAGCTTTGGCTGATACCCTATGGCGTGGTGGTGGCTTATGCCCTGGTAAAAGCCGTTGCTTCCATGAAGAAAGTCTGGGCCAAAGTACTTACAGTCGTTGTGGTGGCGGCGCTCATGCATATCGGCAGTGGCAATGTATTCTTTAACGGCTCACTTACCGAAGCGGCAAATCCTTATCATCTGCCGGAAGAAGCCATAGAGGTATTTGACATCATCACTGCGGTCCCGAAGCCGCATGAGATACAGTATCCGCCCCGCACCGGTTTGCCCATGAGTCTTGTGGAGTATAACAGGCAGTATACCGTTGAATTTGTCAGTGCATACGGAAGAGAGTCGATCATCGCCAGGTGGAATCTGACACATCCCTTCCTTAAGCTCATCACCAATGAAGAACCCATCAGTGCAGAGGAGATCTGCGAGGCAGCCAATTCCGATATGATAGAGTGCTTCGTACTGGAGAGGTGGCGCCCCGTCACAGGAAGCTTTGAAGGAAGCAATTACGTGAACATCGGAAATACCGAGAATTACAGTGTTTACATGATGAAGTGGATGACTGAGTAAATGTACTTTGATATCAGTAAAGACGGCATAAGGGAAAGAATAGATATCCTCCACGGCACTCCTGAGGACTGGGAAGATGCCATGGCACTCACTTGGCGCACCTTCAGACTCTGTGACGCCAAAGACTATCCGGCCCACGGCTGTGACAGTTTCTTGAATTTCATCACGGATCAGTATCTGAAAAAAATGTTTCTTCTGGGACGATACAGACTCTATGTTGCAAAAGACAGAGAGTGTATCGTCGGTGTACTCGGCTTTCGCGAAAACAATCATATATCACTTCTTTTCGTAGATCCCGAATATCAGGGCTACGGCATAGGACGTGCGCTTATTTCTACGCTCAGTGCTTATCTCAGCGGAGAAACTTTAGAACAGTATCTTCCGGACAACGAAGCAGACAAGATACTTGATGTCCTCTATGAAAAAAACGAAAAGGCCGTGATCACGGTCAATTCCGCACCTTCAGCCGTCAGCTTCTATCAGACTGCCGGCTTTGTTCAGACTCACGAACAACTTGAAAAAGACGGCATCATTTATATCCCTATGGAAAAACACATCTGAACATATAACCCGCCACCACAGCAGACAATCCGGACAAAGTATGCAACTTAGCCGGTCCGTCCACATGTGTTCGCACAGGACCCGCTTCCGCTTGGGTTCGGGCTCGCAACGGACGCTAAACTCACATTTCACCCTTCGGGTTCATGTTCGTTAAGCGCCGGCGGCTTCACACAGTCCTGTGCTAAACACATGATGGCGTGACCGGCTTGTGCGGAGGAAGCAGTCATGATTGTCTGCTGTGGTGGCGGGCAAGTTACGGCTTCTCATTTGGTCGCTGACAAGGTATAATATATAAGAGTTTTTGTGTATAGATGTTAAATTGAAGTCAAAACAGAGAAATATGTGATTCAAATCAGGAAAATGTGGAATGCGGTCAAACAAAACAAGCAGAGGATGTGACTCAGAACGGAGAAATGCGAATTGCGGTCAAGCAAAACAAGCAGAAGATATGACTTGAATCAGAAAAGCATGAGTTGCAGTCAAGCAAAGACGGGGACGGAAGAGAGTATCATATGGGATATAGTATACGGGATATAGCACAGATCATTTTGCATGTGATGACCGGTTTTATTCCGGCAGTTTTGTTTTATTCCGTGATCGTAATGTTTATTATACGGGCGATCGGCGGTTCTGAAAATGCAAGACCTGCGGATTTTTATCCGAATAAACATGTATACCATCCTCAGAGGGTGTTTACTTATTATAAGGTGGTCATATATGTGGCAACTGCGATATCCTTATGCTTTGTCCTGCCTTACGTTGTGATGTATATCATGTTTTATGTTCTCTATCCGCTGGCTTTTCCGGTAGCGGCGCTTACCTTCATTGCAGGGGTGGTCATTACGATAAAGCTCATAAAGCGGCCGGATCCGAGTGTCATGGTTGTTCTTACGGTTGATTCATCTGCAGTGACTGCTACATACAGGGGAGGCGGCACGGCAACATATGCCTGCAGAAATTATGCGGGATATAAGAATCCCGGAGCTGCCGCTACGATATTTGTTTTCAGAAATGAGTACGGAGCAGAATCGGAACTTCGCGTTACCGGACTGCCTGCCGGGGATCTGAATATGCTCAGAGATGATCTGGACAGGGTAAGGCAGACAGGTAATATCGCAGTAATAAAGCCGGCGGTGGCAAAGCCAAATGCCGCAGTACCCGTAACGCAGAATGTCGGAGCAACCGTAACACAGAATACCGGCTATGACAATCCAAGGCTTTATGCTGAATACCTGAAAGAGGAAGCAGCAAAGCTTTCGGCAGAGCAGAGACTGGAACTGGTGAATATGATCGAAGCCGGAGATAAGCTGAATGCTATCAAATGCTGCAGAGAGTGGACCAACCTGGGTTTAAAGATGGCCAAGGACATCGTGGATTCATACCATTTCTGTCTGCTGGGCAGTGATGTACGGAGTATGGCAGGGACAGCAGCGGCAGCAACGCCGGTACCTGCTGCGGCATCGATTGCGCCGGCTGTAACAGCGTCGCCTGTATTGCCGCCGGAGATACCTGCTGTTGCATCGAATGTATCAGCGTCAGAAATACCGAGTGTTGCATCGAATGTATCACCGGCAGAGATACCGACGGTTACATCGAATGTATCACCGACAGAGATAGGGACTGTTACATCGGCAGAAATACCGACGGTTACACCGACGGCTGCAGATACATTTATGTCGCAGATAACAGCCACGGTATCAGCTCCGGTAACATCCATATCCGGTTTTGACTTCGGCATGACGCAGGCCGTGCAGGGCAGCGGTTCCTGGACTTTGAGAATAACGGATAAGGAGCAGACTGTTACGGATGCCCGGAGTCTGGAAAGAAATATCGACAACACTCTGTCCGAGATAGGAAGAAAAAACGAAGAATCTCTTGTGCTTGCACCGGCAGAGCCTGTAAGAGGGATCACCTTCATGCAGGTATGTCAGGATAAGAATGACGTATATTTCCACCTGGAAGCGGGACTTACGGAAATGAATTCACAGGGACGTCCCAAGATACTGTGCAAAGATAAGCTCATGGGCTGGGAGGCAAGAAATCTCTGCCTGTCCTTTTATCGCGGTGACGAGATCTATATGTCGGACTGGTATGAGCTGAGCTGAAGGAGCAGATAAAGATAAGCATTTGTGATCATGGCTGAATTGACAGGCCGGACTATGGGAAGAGACGTTCGGGAAAATGATCAGGCTTCATGGAGAGAGATTTTTATATACAACAGGAGGTTAAATATGAAGAGAAGAGTATTTGGACTGATCATGTCGGCAGTTATGCTGTTTGGCTGTTTCGGGCAGTATGCAAACGCTGAAGAAGATCAGGAGCTTACAGGCGAGACCGAGGAGGTCATATGCGAAGAGGAAGTGACAGATCCCGATGAAAGTGTGATGACGGAAGAAGACAGTTTCATGAGCGGTGAGCCTGTCGCATATGAAGCAGAGGTATCAGCCGGGGAAGATGGCAATCTGTCTTTTTACGGTACTGTTACGGATAAAAAAACTGGCTTTATATCCGCAGAAAAACCCAGCAAAGAGCAGCTGGCAGGATATTATGATTCCATAAAGAAGGTCTCGTCCATTTATGAGCAGAAGCCGGATGTTACTGCGGAAAGTTACAAGATAGCTAAGCTGAGCGAGGATGCCAAGGCTAATGTACTCGGCTGGATCAATTATTACCGCAAGGCAGCGGGGCTTACCGAGGTCACATGGAGTGATGAAGCTGCCACGGATGCCGCATACGGGGCTTTGGTACTTGCAATGAATGATACGGGACTGAGCCATGAACCGCCTAAGCCCGAAGGAATGAGCGATGAAGATTATGAAAAAGGGTATAAGGCGACAGGCTCGAGCAATATTTCATATTGTACGGACAGTACGGGCGCAAATGTCCTGAAAACCGCGATCCAAGGTCAGATGAGGGATGACAGTTCAAGCAACCTCATGACTCTCGGACACAGAAGATGGCTGTTATACCCCTCGCTTAAAACTACCGGGATCGGTACGGCAAATAATAATTCAAAATATTATACTTCTGTAAAAGTGTTCGGCGATAATGTCACTACCGGGGATAATGGTGATTATGATGTGATAGCATGGCCTGCATCGGGCTATAATCTGAGCGATACTTTTACTGTGAGTACCCCCTGGTCAGTAACTCTCAATCCCGATAAGTATACGTCTGTCGGGGAGGCAAAGGTTACGCTTAAGCGTGAGAGTGACGGCGTGACATGGGAATTCAGCGGAAGCAATGATCCTATTGTAACAAGTGCCAGTAATTACTTTAAGATCAACACACAATACTATGGTGTGCCTAATTGTATCATTTTCCGTCCGGCATACAACCAAATGCAGCAGTACAGCGGAGATTACACTGTAACTGTTTCCGGTGTAAAAGATAAGGAAGGAAATGATGCATCCTTTTCTTATAAGGTAAACTTTGACAGTTATGCAAACATTAAGCCTTCTTCAGGCGAAGAAGAAAAAGAAAAGCTAAACCTGGGCGGATATGATTTCAGCTTTACCGATATAGTAAGCGGTGAGACAGTTAAATATGACGGAGACGACGGAAAGCCCAAGCTGGTCATGTTTGCGGGAGTATCGTCATGTAACTTCTGTACAATGGCGCTGAGGGCCGTATCAAAGCTGGTTCCGAAAACAGGCGGCAAGATGGACTTTTACGTATTTGACATCAAGAACAATACTGAGAGTGATATTAAGGAGTTCTATTCTAAGCGGGAGATCAACAAAGCGATCAAATGTGCCTCCTGGAGCGGCGCCCCGAGGAGTATGTATAGCGAGATACACAATTATAAAAAATCCGACACTAATCTGATGCCGACTACAGCCTATGTGGACGGCAAGGGAGATGTTATCAATATAACTTATAATGATTGGGGCTCTGATAGCATTAAAAATAACATAGTTTCACTTATCGGCAAACTGGATGACGAGGAAGAACCGGCCGATGATATCAGCGAAGAAGTGGGAGTGCTCAAGCTTGCGGTCAAGGGAAAACTTAAGATTGGTGAGATAATGAGTGAGCAGACCGGAGGAGGGATCACTTACTCAAAGTTTAAGATAACCGAAAAATCAGCCCCGGGTGTGGCCGGCGTCAACAAGAAAGGTGTTCTGACAGGAAAGAAAGCCGGGAAGGTCAAAGTCGTCGGATATGTAAACGAAAACGGGCAGAATGTTGAAAAGACGGCGCTTGAAGTGACCATAGAAAAGCCCGTATTCAAATTTACTGCTGCAGACGGCAAGAAGGCCGACCTCACCTACGAAGGGCAGACGTTTATCTGCTGTAACTATGTGAGCGGAATAGCCTGCGAAGACTATACCGTGAACTTTTCGGTTCCCGAAAAGAAGAAGGATGTTGCCGTTATATGCGACTGCACGATCTCAAATTGTCAGAACGATTGCAATACCTCCTGTGTTAAGGCAAACGGAATGAAGAGCGGTACGGTAAAAGTCAGCTGTACGATAGGCGGAAAGGGCAAGTATGCGGATAAATATACTGTTGCGAAATATACCGCTACGATAAAGGTTAAGCTGCCGAAGCTCAAAGAACAGATAAGCATAGCTGCCGGGAAAACAAAGACGGTCACTTTAAAGAACGTAAGCAGCTATACCCCTGTTGTATGGGAGAAGAGCAGCGGAGCAGCCGTAGAGCTTACGCAGTTAAGCAAAGCCAATAAAGTAAAGATAACGGCGGCAGAGGAAGCCGGCGGACAGAGCGCACAGGTTACGGCCATCGTAAATGATCAGAGATATACCATAACGGTGGATATAACACCTTAGAAGGATAGTCATAGAGAGACTGATGACAGGAAGAAAGACTTATGTATAGAATAAGTATCATAATCCCCTGCTACAAAGTGGAAGCATATCTTAAGAGATGTCTGGATTCACTGCTGCATCAGACTCTTGAAGGGCTTGAACTCATCTGCATAAATGACGGTTCTCCCGATAACAGCCTGTCCATACTCAGGGAATATAAAGAAAAATACGGCGAACGCATAGTAATCATAGACAAAAAAAACGAAGGTGTATGGAAGGCAAGAAAAGACGGGATCAAAGCTGCCAAAGGTGAATACATTGCTTTTGTGGATCCCGATGATTATGTCAGCAGGAATTATGCAAAAGCTCTGTACACTGCGGCGAAGAATTATGATGCCGATATAGCAGTCTGCGGTTTTGACCGCGTGGATGAAGAGAGCGGTAAAGCCTATTCCAGGGAGATGATATCAATTCCTTATGCATCCTTTGATATACGAAAGGAACCCGGGCTTTTAACCGAAGTGAATACAGCCCTGTGGAATAAGCTGTTCAGGGCGTCAGTGATAAAAAAGATGGGCGAGCTTGAGTGCATACCCGGAGTGCTGGATGATATGATGTTTGCCCAGCTTATCTATATCAATGCCGGTGTGGTTGCCTTTGTAAAAAGATCCCTTATACGCTATATGGTACGAAGGGATTCCGTTATGAACACGGTGGATGCTTCACTGGTCCCCGGCGTATATAAAGCGATGAGGGAGCTGCATGCCATATATAAAAAAGATGCGCCGGAACTTGATGAGTATCTGCAGGCGGCGGCTTTCCTGCATCTGTGCATCTCATTTACCTATAGGCTCTCGGCTGACAAAAAGCTGGATCTGAGAAAAACGATGCATAAGAATGAAGCTTTTATGGATAAGGAGTTTCCGGGCTGGAGGAGAAATTCTTACATCGGGATTAAGTACAGTCTGTCACACAGGAAAGCAAACCTGAAGCTTTCTGTGATGCGCCTGATCTACGGGCTTAAGCTCTTCGGACCTTTTCTTGCGGGATATAAATTTATGATAGGAACACTTAAGAAGGATATAAAATGGTAAGTAACGGGGACAGGCTGCTCATAATGATCCCGGCCTGGAATGAAGCGGGCAATATTGCAGAAGTGATAGGGCGCCTTAAAAAAGAACTGCCGGATACGGATCTGCTGGTGATCGACGACGGTTCCGAAGACGATACAGCCGCCATATGCAAAGGACTCGGAGTCCCGGTGGCCGGACACAGGGTCAATCTGGGGCTGGCAGAGGCTGTAAGGACCGGAATGAAATATGCGATACGTCACGGATACGCATACTGCATGCAGTTTGATGCCGACGGCCAGCATGATGAAAAGTCCGTAAGTAAAATGCTGAAGACAGCAAAGAATGAAAAAGCCGGCATTGTGATAGGTTCACGTTTTAAAAATACAAAGCGCGGTTTCGGAGCAAAGGGTCTGGGCAGCAGGATCATAAGCGCCTGCATAGGTATAAGCGGCGGCGTTAAAATTGCGGATCCTACTTCGGGTATGAGGCTTTTTGACAGGCATGTAATGGAGAAGTATGTGAGTTCAACCCACTTTTCTCCCGAACCGGATATGCTTGCATATTTCGCACACCATAAGGTGAAGATCGCGGAAGTGCAGGTTGAAATGAATGAACGTATAAGCGGAAAGAGTTATCTGGACATGACGGGATCTTTAGCTTATATGTTCAGGATGTGTACTTCGATACTTGTTATGCAGTGGCTGAGATGAAAGGAGAGATACTATGCCGGCAGCATTGAGAATACTACTGATGGTATCATCGGCAGGCAGTCTGATATTTGTGATAAGAGCGCTCAAAAAGGCACGTGTCCAGTTATATGACACCATGTTCTGGATAATACTTGCACTGATGTGCGTGGTCTTAAGCATATGGCCTCAGATAGCCATAAGCCTTGCGGATCTTATCGGTGTGCAGTCACCGGTCAATCTCGTATATCTGGTGATCATCTTTTTCCTGCTGCTGCACTGCTTTACGCAGGCACTGCGCTTTTCGAGACTGGAAGCGCAGTTTAAACTTTACGTCGGCGAGGAAGCATTGAAAAAACTTGAGAGCGGGGCCAAAGAGGAAGAAACATAAATGCCGACAGTCAGGACAGATATAATAGTGCCGGTATACAACGGTGCCGAGTATATAAAGCATTTCACGGAAATGTTCGCTGAACAGACGGATGAAGATGTCCGTCTTTTGTTTGTGGATGACGGTTCTACAGATGACAGTCCTAAACTGTTGCGTGAGGCTGAAGAAAGCGGTAGGCCGAACATAAAAGTGATACGACGTGAAAACGGCGGCGCCGCTGCAGCAAGAAATACCGGGCTTGATGCCAGCGATGCGGAGTATGTTGCTTTCTTTGATATTGATGATATATGTGCGGAGGATTACGTAAAGACCATAAAGGATCAAGTATCGCAGGGCGGCTTTGATATCCTTATTTATGACAGGGTGATGCTCTATGATGATACAAAGAATATCTCCGGAAATACAGCGTGTACCGCAGTTGATGTAAGCAAAGAGGATATGCTTAAAAAAGCCCTCTTTGATTCAGAACATTTCGGTGGAATCCATAATATACTAATTTCAAAAAAATATCTGGACAGTAACAAGCTCCGTTTTGCAGAGGGCTATCCCTATTATGAGGATTTCGATTTTACCTACCGCTGTTTAGCATTAAGTGAAAAGACGCTGTATCTTAAGCGGACGCTTTACGGCTATGCAGTTAAGCATGATGCATCGGCTATGGCAAAGTTCAGCTCCGACAGGCTGCGCTGTCTTGAACTCTATGAAAAGCTTGATAAAGTAATTGCGAAAGAAGCACCGGGCTTTGCAGACCTTTTTGAAAAATACGCTGCGGCAAGGATATATTGGTCGGTACTGTGGCAGGCAGCTCTGGCTGCACCTTCATGCAGAGCATTTCTTAAGTTTGCAAAGCAGTCTCATGCGAATATCTATATGGGTATGCTCAAGGGATATCCGGAGAAAAAGGTAAGACTGTTAAGAAGGCTGTTCCTGTTTTCGAAAACGCTTTATTATCTGACGGTACGTCTTCTGGGGGATAAGTATACCGCCGTTGAAAGAGTACCTGCGGAAGTACTTGAAGAAAGTGCAGAGTACTGTCCCGATCCCGGACGCATCCTTATATACGGCATGGCAGACAGGCATGCGGGGCTCGAAACCTACGTGATGGAACTCTTCAGGAACAGGGAGGGAAGAAAGATCGACTTTCTCTGTGATTTCAAAGTAATGGCAGACAGCGAAGAGATACTGGCAGCCGATTCCCGTATCCATTATATCAGTGCAAAGGGTCGTCACCCTCTGAAACATTTCTTCGGAGTGATGAAACTGCTCAGAGCACATCCGGAATACAGGACGCTGTATATGAATGTGGTCCATGCTTCCTGTGCATATACTGCACTGGCGGCAAGGCTTATGGGAAGACGCGTTGTGGTACACAGTCACAACAGCAGCGGAGAATACTTAGGCATACACAGAATGTGCAGACCGCTTCTTAACTTAATTTCAAACGGACGCGTGGCCTGCTCGAAAGAAGCGGCTGAGTATATGTACGGAAGAAAAGCCAAGGATACGCTGATAGTCCATTATCCGATAAATGTAAAAAAATACGCGTATGATGAAAAAGTAAGGGAAACCGTGCGTTCCGAACTGGGGCTTTCAAAGAACTTTGTGATCTGTCATGTGGGAAGGATAAGCGCACAGAAGAATCCGCTGTTCCTCACCGATATACTGGAGGAAGCATTAAAGCTCCGGAAGGATACGGTATTGCTGCATATAGGCTACGGCGATATGGAAGAAGAATTTGATGCCCGGATAAAACAGAAGGGTCTGGAGAGTAAGCTCATAAGACTCGGCGAAAGGAACGATGTACACAGGCTCATGCAGGCAGGGGATGTATTCCTTCTTCCCTCATTATATGAAGGCCTGCCTCTCGTATTGCTTGAGGCCCAGTCGGCCGGTCTGCCCTGTGTGATCTCCGATACGATCAGCAAAGAATCGGATGTGACGGAAAACGTATTCAGACATAAGCTTGATGAAGCAGCGTCTGTATGGGCAGCGACGACAGTAAAAGCTTCGGAGGTCAAAAGACGTGACAGGAGTGATGAACTGGCGGCAGAGGGCTTTGTCATAAACTGGCAGAATGAAGTATATGTAAGCCTTAATAAACTCTTATATAAAAAGGGGAAGTAATCTTGACTTCGGAATTAAGTCAAAAACTGTATCAGCTCTGTGACAAGGATGAGGGCAGATGTGATGCCTGGGGGAAAGCACCCCGGGATATGTCACTTATAGCCGACAGCCTTGGCTTTGAGCGCGTGAATATCCGTATGCAGAATGAAAGCCGCAGTGTAGCCGGATTTATAAAAAGACATTTCTGTTTTGTAAAAGATTATATCAGGGCTTACCGTAAGATAGAAAGGAACGGTATACTGCTGATGCAGCATCCGCTGTATGAGCCGCTGCCCTTCAGATATCTTATACTCCGCCTGCTTAAAAAGAAAAATGTGAAGTTCATTTCCCAGGTTATTGATGTGGAAAAACTGCGGGACTGCGAGAATACATTTCTGAAACATGAATTTGAATTTATGTTCAGATATTCGGAAGTGATAATAGTTCACAATAAACGCATGCTGGAGTGGTTTGTTTCAAAAGGTATGAGCAGGGACAGGCTCGTTGATGTTGAGATATTTGATAATATCGGGAACGCTGAGATAAAGAAGCCTGTATTTGAGAAGAGCATAACAGTGGCAGGGGGACTGAAACTTAAGAAAAGCGGATATTTAAGATTCCTGGGCGGAGTAACGGATTATCCCGTGCATCTGTACGGACCGGTGGAAAAGGATGAGAACATCATGCAGTATTTTACTGCGGCTAAGTATCACGGCGTATTTCCGTCAGATGAACTGGCAGAGAAGCTTCTGGGAGGTTTCGGCCTGGTCTGGGACGGTGAAGCAGCGGAAGGCGGTACGGGCTCTTATGGTGAGTATCTTAAGTATAATGATCCCCATAAGCTGGGACTGTATCTGTCTGCCGGAATACCTGTTATCGTATGGAAAGAATCTGCAGCGGCCCTGTTCGTGGAGAAATATAAAGTCGGTCTCTGCATCGGAAATTTAAATGAGATAGCCGATATTCTTAATAATATCAGTGAAGAAGAATGGAAGCTGTACTCGGAGAATGCACTTATCGAAGGTGAAAAGATCAGGAAGGGTGAGCATTTCAGGAATGCTCTTGTAAGTGCCCTGGATAAACTTAAGAAACAATGACGGAAAAACCTAGTCTTAAAAAGAATTATATATACAGGCTGATCTATGAGGCGCTGTCTTTAGCACTGCCTTTTATCACCGTTCCCTATATTTCACGTGTGCTGGAAGCCAATGGCGTGGGAAGGGTAAGTTTTGCCGAATCGGTGACGGCGTATTTCATTATGTTCTGTGCCCTGGGGAAGAACACTTACGGGACAAGGATAATAGCCGTCAGGCGTGATGACAGGAGGAACTGTTCAAAAAGCTTCCTGGAAATAGAACTCTTAAGTTTCATCTGCCTGCTGGTCCTGCTGATCCCCTGGAGCATACTTATCTTTAATGCTCATGAAAACAGACTTTTGTATATTGCGATGACACCCTGTCTTGTAGCTGCGATGCTGGATATATCCTGGTTCTATACCGGGATTGAACGTATGGGTATAATTGCGGGAATTAGCGGGATTGTAAAACTTGCCGGTGTGATACTTATGTTTGTGCTGGTAAAGAGCAGTGGAGACATAGCTTTATACTGCCTGATCAATTCATCTGTGCTACTTATCTCAAATCTGCTTATGTGGCTGTTTCTTCCGAAATATCTGTGCAGCATAAAAGGGATAAAGCTGACCCCTTTTTCTCATTTACGTGAAACACTCATATATTTTATCCCTGCTGTAGCAACTTCCGTATATCTGGTGCTGGATAAGACACTTATTGGTCTTATTACAAAAGATGAGTATCAAAACGGTTATTATGAGCAGGCATCAAAGGTGATAAATGTCGGAAAGGCTTTTGCTTTTCTTGTCTTTAATTCGGTTATGACTGCCAGGATGTCTTATCTGTTTTCGGAAAAAGATCATGATAAGATCAAAGAGATGATAAGTGCTTCCATGGATTTTATCCTGCTGTTTGTTTACGGAGCGGTATTCGGTCTGCTGGGGATCAGCCATGATCTGGTGCCCCTGCTTTTCGGTGAAGGATATGAAGCTGTGGAGGGACTAATATATCTGATGCTTCCCCTTATACTTATCATTGCTGTGAGCAACTGCCTGGAGTCCCATTATTATGTGCCCTCGGGACAGCGGGGTAAGAGTAACCGTTATCTGATAGCGGGCGCTGTTTTGAATTTTTGCTTAAATCTCTGTCTGATACCGCATTTCGCAGCGGCGGGAGCTGTTGCGGCTTCCGTAGCAGCAGAGCTTCTTATCACGATACTTTACATGAGTAATTGTGCGGGGATATACAAGCCGGCTCAGATCTTAGCCTCGTCCTTTAAGAGGATAGCAGCAGGCATATGTATGGCCGGGATTGTTTATGTAACGGGAAGGATGGCTATGGCAAAACTGCCGCTGCTGTTTATACAGCTGGCAGCAGGAGTCGTTTCTTATATATTGATACTTTTGATAATGAAAGACAAGGGAGTAATGAGGATCCTTAAGTCGCTTCACTGAACTTCTTTCAGCCGGTATACTAAAGCTCCCTCAGACAGGGAAGATTCAAAGCTGTATTCCGTAAGACCCGCACCATAAGCATAATACAGTCTGCCAAGCACCGAAGAAGCAAGAGGCAGTGTGGTCATGGATAAATAAGCCGTATCCCCGTGCTCTTCGACGATCATGCAGTAGTCGCTGTCGGAAAGATTTTTGCTGACAGCATATTCCGAAAAAACATTATCTTTCAGATACATCACTTTTCCTATTTTATACGGAGCAGTGTTATCTTTTTCGGATACTCTTGTGTACGCGTTAAGTCCGTAGGGATTTTTTTCTATCACGATCTCAAAACCATGGTCGGTGCTGTAGACGGATCTGCCTTCGGAAGGAAGGGTAACGGATACCTTGTTCAGGACCACGGAATATTTTGCACGCTCAAGTGTATCGGCGCCCATACTCATGCCGAAATCTGCAAACCACTCTGCTATACGGGACATATGGGGAGTGATGAGTACTTCGGTTTGATCGATATGCTCGGGGAAGAGCAGCTTAAGCAGTTCAGTTCTTCTGCTCTTGTCGATGTCTTTCGTCATGAGCAATTCGGCTGCTTCGGTTTTTGTCCCACCTAACAGTTCATCAATAAGGACAAGAGTATCTTCGTTTTCACCAAAGGTATCAAGCATCATCCTGCAGGCTTCGTCGCCGCCTGCCGAGAGCATACGGAATATGTTTGCGCTTAAGAGCTCATTATCAGTTGCAAAGGCTTTGGCTGTGAAATAGCATCTCATGCCGCTCTGGCTGCCGCCGTCGAACAGGCTTTTTCTGCCGGCTTTTTCTTCAAAGAAATAACCGTAGTCCCACCAGCTGGCAAGCAGGGTATTATCGGGAGTTTCATTTTTGATCTTGGTCAGGGTATTGCCTAGGCCCTGATCGACCGTCGGCAGGGAATCGCCGAAGGATTTGTAGGAGCCGTAGATTGCGGGGAAACACAACAGCAGTAAGAGCATGATTTTGTAAAGGCCGCGGTCCATCATCTTGCCTTTATCCATCTGCTCGCAGACCCAGCCGGTGAAATAGCCGGCCAGTATCGCATTGGGTATTGCAAAGAGCATGATGAAGCGCCAGCCTCTGAAGGCAAGGACCAAAGTGATCCCATACCAGATCAGAAGAAGTATGTGTTCTGCTGAGAAATTTTTCTTTATGATCGACTTGATGATAAAGACCAGGCCGGCAATGGCGGCTGCAAAGGGGATAAGTCCTCCCGCAGCGTTTATCAGACCTATGTTATTGCCCGAAAGTACCTTCATCTGGAAAAGACCGGTGAGGCCGCCGGTAAGGAGTACGGTCTTTTTCATCTCGGATACGGAAACATAGATATCGGGGAAAAGGCCTGCACCTTTGGAATAGATATTCGCAAGAGTGTCTCTGATGGTGATGATCAGTCCCGGTTCAAGGATGAAAACAAGCAATATGAAGATCAGAGAGGATAAGGCGGGGAAGGCGACGCTTTTTGCCTTTCCCTTCTTATACTTAAGGGCGGCATAGATGAAGAAAGCAGCCGCTGCGATAAATACGAAGAGATAATAAACGTACCAGCTGTTGTATAGCAGAATGGCACTTATAATAAAGCATGTCGCATGGAATATGAGGGCTTTGCGCTCCTTGGCCGCAGCTTTCTTTATCATCATACAGCCGAAATATATAAAGAAACAGGAGATCCAGCTTATAACCGCATCGGTATCATAAAAACCGGGAACGGTATGTATAAAATACCCGTAATTTAGAGCGGAGAGAATTGAAGCTGCTATGGCTGCGTAAGTATTGCCAAGTTCCCGTGTCAGCAGGAACACAGGGATGATCACCAGGGCCGATAAGAATACATTAAGCCAGTAGGCGATCTGTTCGATATTGATATCCGTAAACAGAGAGATGATACGGTAAGCGGTCACTGCGATATGAGCCATCAGAGGACGATAATCCTCGGCACTTCTGCCTTCCGGGGCGTAGCTCAGACTGTCCCACAGTTCGCCGTCCTTCTCGATATCTCCGGCATGTCCGTGATCCAGAATATCTTTGGTCATGCGCAGATGATAATAGGAATCCATTTCAGTTAAGTAGAAACTGCCGGTCTCCGGATCCGTGAAACTGTCGTTTCCGTTTTCTTTCACATAGCTGTATACGGGGATACGCAGCAATACGGATGCGACAATAAGTGCCAGCATCAGCAGAGGTATAAGAAATCCGGTTTTGTTCTTCTTTGCAGTCATGCAAGAGATTTTAGCAGATGATAGATATGAGTGCAAGTAAGTTGCTCGCACCACGCATTGCGAAAATGAATAAGATGTGATATAGTGAAACTAACGCAATGCGTGGAGGTGGCTGAGATGAGCATAGCAGAAAAAATAACAGAACTTCGTGAAAGCGTCGGTGAAAACAGAAAAGAGTTTTCAATACGTACAGGGATACCGGTCCGTACTCTGGAGGATTGGGAGGCAGGACGGCGTACACCGCCGGAGTATATACCGCGGTTGATAGCATTTCAATTGGAGTATGAGAAGCTCGTTAAGGCTAAAGAAGTATGAAGGGAAAAGAATGAAGTATACAGAGATCAATGATATTATTTTTTCGGGGAAACAAAATATTGCATGGAATGAAGTAGAACAATATCTGAGGAAATACGACAATATGGAAATAAGAATCATTGAAACAGGGGATAATGTCAGGATAAACTCAGTTTTCGCCGATGAGTATGTAAATTCGGAATATACAAAGAAGCTAAGAGGAGGATTAGCAAAGGCTAAGGCAAATCTTGCGCAGGTAATACCGGAACTGGTCGCTAACGCTACAAATCGGAGATGGATAGAAAATAAGGATCCTAAGCATAATGAAAATGCTATAAAGGGGTGGTACAGATATGATGTTCACTTTGCTATAAGAGTATATGACGGCTCGGAGAGAAAAAAATACCTGAATTATTATGCAGCAACGGCGGTAATCAGAATAAATGATAAAGGGTGTTTTCTTTATGATGTTATAAATATAAAAAAAGAAGCGCGTACGCCGACGGATCACTAAAAGCTACCTTCGGTAGAAAACCGCTCCTTTGTATGATCATTGTAGATGAGTTGAGAATAATTGTCAAGGATTAATAAATTTGGTGGGGAAACAGTGCTGATAAAAAGGCAGTTGAAATTGATAGATGGATAGAGTATAATATCGTCGATTTTGTATTGTTTCAGATACAGGAAACACATCATAGCAGAGCTCATAAAGGAGAGACTATATGTTCAGGAGAAAAACCATCACAAGGATCACGAGATTTATGCTCTTAAGTATGCTGATGTCATACTGCATGTCATTTACGGTATGTGCCGAGGAAGATCCCGTAACAGGGATGCTGGCAGGCAGTGCTTCCCGTATGGTGTATGCGGCTGACGAGGGTGAAGAGGTGATAGGGATCACAGACGTTGCCGTGGAAACGTCGGAGGATGTGGACACAGAGGATGAAGAAGAGGTAAGCGAGGAACCGCTCGCAGGTTCGGAATATAATATCAGAGCCATAGATTATAAGCTTGGGGACAGGCATCAGATCATAGTAAGGTTTGAGAGTGATTATTATACGATCCCGGGAAATATAACCATAAATTATAACGGGAAAACTGCCACGGCGGAATGCGTGGAGCGAGGTGATGATTACCTTGTGCCGATCGAGTGGGTCAGCTTTGATGTGGAAGATGATGTGATAAATAATTTCAGTGCTAATCTCTATAGTGATTGGGGCATGAGCGGAGCAAATGTAACTATAGATGAGTATACGGAAGTACACGACAATGTTATAGACGCTGATAATTTCTTTGATGTATTCAAATATAACTATGAAGGTAACCGTTTATACGATTATATAGATACGGACAGCACCCTGTATTTTGCCGGTGATTTCCCGACTTCTTACGGTCAGGGCAATTACAGTATGATCATAGACAGACCGGTAAACATTGATACCGAGGTAGGAGGAGCCAGATTTACTAGACAGGATCATGTGGAATGTTACTATGGTTGTGCTGTAAATGTGATCAATTTCACAAGCGAGGCAAGCGGATCAAGTATCAGGAATATTTATTTTGAAAACGGTACCATCGTTGTAAATGCTACTGACATAGTTATAGACAGCGTGAGATTTGATACAGATTATAAAAAAAGAAATACTAAAAGTATCGATGTTTCTGAACAATCCAATAACACGCTGATCAAAAATTCAACAATGAATGAAGTTCAGATAAGCGGAAATATGACGATGCTGGAATACTGTGATATTAAGGGAGATAGCCACAGGTTTTATCAAACGGGCGGTTATCTTCATAACAACACGATAGTTAATTGTCAGGTGTCGGGAACGGGTATAGAAATATCGGGAAATGACTTTAAAAGCAGTTTAACTGTGTACGGCGAAGAGAATCATTTTTCGAAAAACCGCTTCGAATGTTCTCCGGAAGTGGCAGGAGATGAAAACCAGCTTTGGGATAATACCTTTGACTACGGAATAAGCCTTAATTCCGACGGGAACTATTTCCAGAACAATACGATGACAGGCAGTCTCATCGTTCACGGAAAAAATAATGCGATTTATGATAATACCAACACCGCCGGTAATATTGAGATCACAGGAAATGATAACTGCCTGATCAATAATAATATTGGTAATAACCTGTATGCAGCAAGCGCAGATAACCTTGTGGTTGAGGATTGTACTGTTGCAGTGAATACCGAAATAGCAGGAAATGCGACCGAATTCACAGGAAACGTATTTGGCGGAAAAGTGAAAATTACTGGAAATACTACCACGATTTGTGGGAATGAGATTGACGGATCGATAGAGGTAAAGGGAGAAGGAAATTTATTCTCTGATAATACAGTAAATTGTGATGGCCAGATAAGCGGAGCCGGCACTGAGATATGCAGAAATATATTTAGTTTAGATTCAGAAACGTTATTTATTGAAGATAATGTAGTGTTTTATGATAACCGTGTCAACGACGGACAGCTTACAATTTCGGGAGCCGGCAGCAGAGCGACTAACAACATCATTGAAAGATCATCTGATCCGGCGCTCCGGCTGTCTGATCAGTCCGGAGGGAATACGGTTTCGGATAATAAGATAAAAGGCGGTGATAAGACTGGCACGGCCGCGATAAATGATGAGGGTGTGTGGGAACCACAAAATGCCATAAATGATAATTACGGCAGTCTGCGCACAGGTTTGTCTGTTAATGTAGACAACATCAGCTTTGGCCAGAAAGCAATAGTCAATATAGCCATCAATTACTTTGCTACGGGTAAGGTAGAATTTACCATAAACTCTACACATTATGAAACAACTGTTGCAAAGGGGGCAGGCAGGCTTGAAGTGCCGGGGCTGGTTCTGGGGAACTACAGTGTTAATGCCTGGTATCTGGGCGATGACGACGTGGATTTCGGTACTGCTGAAACATCATTCTTGGTAGGCAAGACAGCCAATGCCCTTACAACCCTTCCTGCCGCAAAGGAAGGACTCATTGCAAACAATTCCACCCAGGAACTGATTTCAAAGGGTGTAAATATCGCAGGAAAGCTGGAGTATGCTCTCGGTACCGATGAGACT
>JAILES010000068.1 GCA_024687205.1 Lachnospiraceae bacterium | reverse complement strand
CGCACTCGACTCAAATACAATCTGGTTTCCGCGACTGCGTTCCAGACGGCTGAAGAGCTTGCGGCTGTATTCTCTTGCCATCTGCGCAGCTATAGGCTCAACGGCCTGCTCGTAGTATGAGATCCACTCGTCTTCTGTATATGTTGAATGCACTATCTTTTCGTTGGTATTGAAGTATGCATATATACGGTTAACCTGTCCGGAAGTCTGTGCAGCATTAGGCACATAATCATGCGGCTCTACCTGCTTAGCATCTGCCTTTGTATCCACCGCTGCCACACCTATACTTCCGTTCTCCGATATTCCCAGGTAATCATCCGCAAACTGTTTCGCATGTGCTCTGATATCTTCGGGCCGCATAGCTGAAGTGAACTTAAGAAGCCAGCGTACTATTGCACTGTTCTTGATTGCATTCTTCATACCCTGATCAGCCATGTTCACAGTATCCATTACGGATGTCAGCGCACCCTGCGGACTATCTCCGAACAGGTCATTACTGTAAAAGTCATCGCGGATATGTATTATGTCATCGTAGTTATATGTGTCTGTCTTTCCGTTTTCAAAGCTGCATTTAAGCCACAGCTCGCCGTATTCGTCATACTTTGCCTCTATCGATGTCACCGGCAGGGGATACAGACCTATAGGCAGTCCGTTACTGTCCCGTAATATGCGGATAAAAGCATTACCGTTCAGTGACAGCTGGTTAGCCACCTTCTCCTGCAGCATCTGGCCTGTCATATACTGGTTAGGCTCTTCAAGCAAAAAGCGGATATTTACAAGCGGGTTTACCTCTACCTTTTTTTCCGTGCCGTTTTCCGTCTCGGTTATCGTTGTCCTTACGTGCTTGGCGACGCATTTGCCGAGGGCTTTTGTTCTCGGCTTTATGCATGCCCTGACGATATCGGACTGATAGAGTTTGCCGTTCCACGCATAAAAGCCGTTGCCCTTATCCGTGATCATCTTATATACTGTCCTTGATTCTTTTGTCTTTCTGTTAAATAATCCCATCTCGTTCACCTGTTGCACCGGTGCAACTTCACATGATTGTCCGGTACTCTTCCAGATATCTTTCTCTCACCACATATGCATCCAGGAGTGAGGCCACACCGTCTATCCTTCTGGTGTTACGGCCCACGTTTACTTTTGCAGGCTGTATGTTATCGTTCTTATCCACATCTACACTGGTATTTGTCAGACACCACTTAAGGATGGGGTTGTTGTTATATATGATCAGTTTCTTTGTCAGGTCCGCTCCGAGATTCTTCATCGGTGCACTCAGTGTCTTCTTTCCCTGGACTACCGGTTCCATGACTCCCTTGCCGAACTCATTCGCCAGATCATCGATCAGGTACTGTGCGCTCCATGAATCATAGCCGCCACGCCAGATATATATGTCATTCTGCTCCTGTTGCTGCTTAAACCATTCCACCAGCAGACGATAGTCGATCTTGTTTCCGGGAGAAGTCCTGCACCATCCCTGATCTATCCAGATGTCATACGGTATCTTATCTTCATGGATTCGCTTTTCCAGATTGTCTTCCGGAATCCAGTACATCTGATTCACATATATGCGTTCATCGTTCCGCACCTGGAAGATCAAGGTTGCGCATGTCAGATCCACTGTGGATGAGAGGTCTACCCCAGCTATACCATATCGGGGCTTTAATTCCGCAATATTGAACAGCTCCCTGTTGTCAAGCTGTTCAAAGGTTAGCCATGCTTCGCTTGATGTCTCCCGGATGTTAAACTGCTTGCATACGAGATTCTTCACAAGCATCGGGTCCTGTTTTGCCTTCTCTACCGCATGTCTCAATGTGTCAAGGTTCTTTATCGTCCCGAGCCCCGGATTTGCTTTTTTCCAGCACTTCTCATCTACCCACTCGGCCCGCCTGTCAAGCTCATATACAAAAGCTATCGTGCGCTCGTCCTTATATCCATTCGGATCGTTGTAGCCGTTTACTATGCGCTCGCATTCGTCGTAGATGTCATCATATATGTCATCTCTGACGGTTCCCGCCGTACTCGTTATGAATATCAGCGGTTGTTCTCTTGCTACCACGCCATCCGCGATAATGTCATACAGGCCTCTTCCGTTCTTCCACTGATGGATCTCGTCCATAAGCACACAGTGGATATTGAGGCCGTCCAGGGTATCTTTATCACTTGCCAGCGGCTTAAAGGTTCCGGCATTATACGCTTCGCTTGATAATTCCGCCACGAGCGGTTTAATCCGTTTACGAAGTGCCGGCGACTTATTGACCATCCTTTTTGCTTCCTTCCAGATGATCCGTGCCTGGTCTCTCGTAGTCGCCACGGAATATATCTGCGGTCCAGCCTCTCCGTCTCCGATCAGCATATAATTGCCAACGCCAGAAGCTATGAGGCTCTTGCCGTTCTTCTTGCCAACTATCAGCACTGCCCGTCTGTACTTCCGCAGGCCGTTGTCATCAACAAAACCGAACACCGTACCCAGCATGGCCTTTTCCCATAGTTCAAGCACTACGAGCTGACCTCCTGCTTTGCCCTGGCTGTGGTGGCAGTAACTTTCAAAAAACTCTATAATGTGCTTTGCCCGCTGCGGGCTGTAATGAAACTTCCCGGGATGCTCCAGCTCGTTTATGACCATCTCATAAGTCCGCCGGACCTTATCGCTTACGATCTCTCTTCCGTCGCATATGCGCTCCCAGTATGTCTTTATCGGATTGTAGTTATCAGGGTATCTGACCACTAATCATCACCCCTCATAACTACGAAGTCGTCAAACTTATCATCAGTCTCTTTGACTTCGGCTTTGGGCTGGCAGTCGAGCAGTATCTTCATGGCTGCTGCCAGTTTCTGACTCATCTGCAGGTAAGAGAGCACCGACGGACTCTGTTTGGTTCCCCACTGGTTTGCACCGTTCTGGTATTTTATTTCCATACCCTCACGGTTGATCTGATCCCTCAGTTCCTGCATCGACACGCTTAGGAATGCTACATCATCGATGGTCGCCTTAACGAGCCGTTTCTTTTCGCTCGGAATCTCCTTAAAGGTATCCGACAGTCTCCTGACTTCATTCCGGATCAGTCTTTTCCTTCTTGCCTCGTTACTGACTGCCTCGTTTTTCTCGGTCTTTTCATCCTTTTCAGCTGTCTTTTGGGCAGAAGTACGTGTCTTTTTCGTAGAAGTTGCCTTCTTTTTCGTTGTTTTGACGGCAGTTTTCGTCGTCTTTTTGGCCGTTTTGGTGGCTTCTGATTTTCGGGCACTTATTGAAGATTTACCCGCGGCTTTAACCATTTACCACACCCCCCTTATGTGTACGTGTGCGTTGTGTGAACCTGGGCGGTCGGTCTTTAAACATTTCTTTCGAGAGGCAAACATAGGGGGGATACAGGCTCTTGTGTGGTCAGCTGGTCCCTCTCCCTGTCTATCTCTCGCATGGATATCGGTTGTCCGTCCGCATCAAACATACATAATGCTTTTGCTTTACCGTGGCCTCCTGATCCGTGCCCCTCGAACTCATCATGACAAGTCTTGCACACGTATTCCAAATTGCTAAAGTTTAAACTTATCTCCTGATCATTTACGTTTCCTTCTGTCAGCTGTATCTTGTGATGCACGATATACCCGGGCTCCCTTTGGCATTCCTCACAAAGTCCTCCGTCTATCATCATCCTTTCGCTGATATATGAATCCCTCGCTTTTCTCCAGCGGCGGGAATTGTAAAAGGGCCGGGCCCAGTCTTTTGCCATAATGCTCACCTCTTCCTTCTTCTGCTTAACCGCCTGCCCGACGGTTAAGCTATACCTTAACGAGAAGGAGAAGGGCAGAAGCCGACCGCCCTTAAGATAACTGTAACAAAAAAAAACATAAAAAAACGGCCATCTTTTCAGATAACCGTTTGATATTTCAATAACCGCAAATCCAGTATTTATAATACTTTCAGCGTTTCGTAAATGGTTTTACCTAAAATTGTTGGGAGAAAAACGTTTTAGCATTTACAGATACATTCCTAAAATATTTGAGAATGTCAGCAATGCATATATTATAGCCAATCCTAAAAAAACTCTCGTCCCCTTCTTATCCAGATCACGGAGCCTTACTTTCTTCTTTTTGCTGTATATCGGATATACCATCGGTGCCATATCCCATACCTCTCTTTCTGGTTATATTATACCTCATATCCATTGAATTTGCAAGGATTTTCGCTATATTTCGCCGAGTTCTTTTCCGGTTCTGTAGACCATTTTATAACAGATCCGGCGCATCTGTCTCGGTGAAAAAGGCTGGTTGATCATATCCTCGTAACTCTTGTTTTTATCCCTGTATGTCCAGAAGCGCTCCCGTACTACATCCTGCTCCTCAGGTGTCAGCCCTGCCATTGCTGCCTCTACTGCTGCCGTTTCCCTGCTAAGACGTTCATAACGCGCCGTATCTTTGGGTGCTGTCTGCCACTCTTCTGCACTCGCCTGATACCGTCTTATGATCTTTTGAATAATATTCCAGCTGTCCGGATCTATCCTCATCTTCTCCCCTCACTCATCCAGGTACATTCCCTGTGCTCTCTTTTCCAGATACTTGCCATAGCTTAAATTATGCTTCCTTGCCTTTCTGCAGATATCATCTATCGTTTCGGCGGGTTTACAGGTCTGCCCTTTCTTTGCATTGCTCATGGTCTTGTAGCTTTGAGCATAGCTCTCTCTGTGCCTCTGCCTATCCTTCTCCGCGCATATGCCGCATGTCAGCCTTCCGTCTTCTGCGGAGCGTGAGCCACAGCGTATGCATATACCTTCTGCTTTTCGTTTTTCAAGCGTGGTCATCATTTTCCTCCGCGTAATTTTCTCCAAATATCCTCATAAATTCTTCTCTTGTTCCATACTTCTTCTCCCATGCCCGCTGCGCTTCCCTTTTGAGCCGCAGGTCATTGGTCTTATCCGGGTTGTTATGTATGGCATCCGTTACACCATGGATATCTCCCTGATGGTGATGCCGGCAGAGCATTACCGTGAGGCCGTACTTCTCAGACAGCTTACGGTTGCCCTTGCCGTATATCACATGATGCTTTTCGAGCCCCTTCTGGATGTAATCCCTGTCCATCCATCTGCTGCAGATATAACATCTGCCGCTCTTTAGATCCTGCATGATGCTCTTACTCATCTACAGCTTCTCCGTCTGAGTACTCGACCATTGTCTGTCTTGCTTCCACGATCACCTTCTTACCCTTCATGTACATGCTGCATACAAGCTCTCCGTCCATGTTCACGGATACCTTTTTCACTTTCTTGCGGGCTATCGGATCTATCGCAGCGGAGAGGATGCCTGCTGCCGTGCTCCGCTCTCTCTTCACCAGTATCCGCTCTATGCTTTCAGCGGCAGCGTCTTTGATGTTTCCTATCTCGCGCTCCTCCTCTGCTGCCGAGCAGTTGCACTCTGTTCCGGCTATGGCATCAAGTTCTTCTTCGCTGAACTCTTTGCCATCCGGCACCATCACGGTTCTTAACTGTCCACAAAAGCGGCATGTTCCTGTTTTGGCTTTCATTTGCTTGCCCTCCTAAACATTTTTATGAACTCCGGGTACTTTTCCACATGCTCTACCAGCTCCTCATAGGTGTTGATAGTCCTGCTGCCAGTGTGCATCACTTCTTTTCCGTCCTTGTCCTCTATGGCAAGGCTGTGTTCTCCGTACAGGATGCCGGTGTAGCCGTTCTCGGATGTATACTTGATTGTTTCTCCCATCTCTTTATCCCTCGCTGTCTATGATTCTCTCTACGGTCTGAAGCATGCATTTTATCTTCGTGCGCATGGCTCTCCAGTTGTTTTCCCTGCTCAAGCGCTCCAGCGTGTGTATGTCTGCTGTCAGGCCTGCCTTATATCCCTTAAGTGTGTTTTTATCCATCTTGGCCTTTATCTCTTCGGGGGGATTCATAGCCTCCTCAGGCTTTTCATCCTCGTTCGGCTCCGGATCTGCATCTGAAACGGGGTCAGATTCCACTTTTTGCACCTTTTCAGCCTCTTTCACGTTCGTTTTTGCAGGTTTGGTCTCTTTCTTCGGTGCTGATACCTTTGCTGTGCGTTGCACCGGTGCAACTTGCTCCTCTTCTTCCGGGAAGGCCTTATCATATAACAGCGCCCAGAGTGCCTTGCTGTTTGCCGGGCCGTCTTCGGTGTTATCCTTAAGCATAGCCTTGTCTTCAAGGTTAGACAGCGCATCTGCAATATCATCCGGCGTATATTCCGTCTTTTCGTTCGTGCGGATGTATGTTACCTTTACGCCCTGCCAGTTTGCATTGAATGTCACCCTGCCCTTGTTTGCCGGTCTCAGCATGTACATCTTCTGCCCTGTGGGTGCCAGTATGATCATCATCTTCCTTGTGCTGGGTTCCAGGGTGAAGCTCGCTTCATGGAACAGATCAGCCATGGTCTCCGGCTCCTGCTGCCCCAGAAGGTACAGGAACTCTTCAAGCTCTCCGAGGTCTTCTGTCTCGCTCGGCTTCTCCTCTGCCAGCACTTCCAGGGGAGTTACTTTCTTCTCCTCCTCCACTTCTTCCTTGATGGTCTGTATCTCTGTTGCTGTAAAGCTCGGATTCAGCTCTAAGTTCACGGAATCGGGCAGGGCCAGCATCATGGTAAGCTTCTTCACTCCGAAGCCTTCAAACTGGCTCTGCAGCTTCTCCGGCTCGTCAGGATCTCCGAAGCGGTCATGAATTGACATGAAGCGGGATACCTGAGACTTATCGAGGCCATATTCCTTGTCAGCGAACTCTGTAACGCTCTCATAAGGGCTGTCCTTGAGTATGTCTGTATCTCTTGCCTGCTTCAGCAGATATCCTATGCGGACAAATCCGGATGCCGCTCTGTTCAGTTCGTGATCCAGCTCTGACTTGAACTGCTGATAGGTCTGGGTGTATTTGATAGCGTGTTCTTCCATGATCTCCTCCTCTATGCACTCTTCTTTTTGCTTCTCGTTGCCAGCTGCTTTGTGTATTTATCCAGCCATGGCTGCAGTATCTCTTCATCCGGCTTCTCGTCATAGGCCTCATACCACTGCAGTATCCTGTTGCCTGATATCTCGATAGTGGCAAAGGGTATCTCCGGTGCTTCGGCTCTTCTGAGAAAGAGTATGAAGCTCTCGCCTTTACAGTGCTTCTCGTAGTAATGGCTGCCGGTGCCTACACAGTGATGCAGCTCTCTGCCTTCGTCTGCTATCTCCAGTGCGTTCTTTGCGGGCCGGATCAGAAAGTCGCCGTTTGCGTAGTAAAACTTTTTATACAGCTTCGGGTACTTCTGTTCTATCTTCGCCCACTGTATTGCCAGCTGCTGCCTCTTTTCCTTTTCTGCTGCCAGTCTCGCCTGCTCTACCAGTTCATCATGCCTGCGCTTCAGATCCTTCGGGAAGAGTATTACATCATCATTCAGGTCATATCCTGCATCTAAGCGCATGCGGATGTAGTCTATATATGTCACATCGAAGTTATACACATTCTTTTTCTGCTTCTCTTTGTAGTTCTTGAAGCGTTCAAAGCTCGCATGCTGTATGGCTGTCCTCATGATGTTTCTGTCTCGCGGGCTTAAGCGCTTGATATATACTTCCCTGTCTATCTCGTCATTAGAGAGCCTGTGCCCCTCTCTGCGTTCCTGCTGGTAGATGTGCAGGTATTCAAGGTCTCCCTGATGCTCTTTGAGGTCTTTCATGCGGTCCTTGTTGATGCGGAGCCTGTCCCATATGGTCTTGCCTTTCGGGTTGATATTTGCTCCGTACTGACAGAGCAGAGCGCTCTGCAGTTTACTCATTCCCAGCTTCTGCACCATCTCCATATCCGGATATCTCGCAAAAGCGGAATAATAATATACAGGGTTACGGTTTGTGGGCTGTGCATACTTAAACATGGGAGTCTTTGCAAGTGCTTTGAATGTTCCCGGGTAGATATAGTCCCAGCGGATATTGATGCCGCCGTAATATGCTCCGCCTACGCTCTTTGACCATACAAGCCCCTGCTCAAAATAGCTCCAAACGTGATACCACTTCTCTGCCTTCTTGCCTTTGCTCAGATATACGCGGCCTGTCTCGTTATGCTCTATCTCGTTTATCACATTCTTTCTGACTGTCACCTCGCAGCTGAATGTCCGGAATACGAAATCATCACCGAGGCGCTGGCCTACAAGGTACTCTATCCAGGTCTTGTAGCTGTCCCTGCATCTGCCTTCTGCTTTCCACAGGCCCTCTGCCTTGCAGATCGGGCAGGTTGATGAGGTGTTATGTATCGGCATCATGACGGTCCTTAATGTGTCCTCATAGCTGTCTATCCTGTTGATGCCCTCTATATGTTCTCCGCAAGCGGTACAGAATGCTGTCACTCTCCGGCCCTTGCGCTTATATATCATGATATTCTTTCTCTGATTGTTGATTTTGCTGTAAGCCCATTCCTTTACTGTCTTTGATATATCCTTAAGCTTTCTGATCTGCTCGCTCATTTTGTGTAGTACCCCCAGATCAGTTTCTTTGCGGTAGCCATGCCCGGTATCCCCATCTCCACTCCGCTGGCACTTATGCCGGAGGCTTTGATGATGCGATCATCCACTTTGTATCTCTGTGCATATGACCAGTTCAGGATGGCACCGATGCATCCGATCAGGCTCTTGCCCTTCCGTCTGACTAACAGCGCAAGCTGCTCATTCTCTGTCAGCTCTGACTCGATATAGCTTATCCAGTCCTCTACAATCTCATGGATAGTCATATCAGCTTTTTCTACGGCCAGCTTTCCAAGTGCTGCAGTGACGGCTGTACACAGTGCAGACATATCTCCGTTCACATAGTCCACCATGTCCATCTCGTCTATGCCGTTCTCTGCTGCCAGCACTTTCAAGTTCTCAAGATCGCCTTCGTTCTTCAGCCCTTCGGCTGTTCTGTTGAGTTCTTCCCAGCTGTCAAATTCTCCAAAGTTATCAAACATAATCCTTCTCCTCTCGTATGCTGCATATTGGTTTCAAGCCAGGAGGAATATTCTCCGCTCTCCGAACAGTGCACTTTATGCCCGGACATGAAACTGTCCAGCGCCTTATACCATTCGTTCACGGGTTCCCCTTTGGCATTGACCCAACCATTTTGTTCCCAGTGCGGGATCAGAATCTCTACCGCTGCTTTAGCATGCTGCGATCTCACATATACTTCCACCTCACAAGGCTCCTTCCATCTGGACAGATGAGCGAAGGCCGCAGCCATCACCGCTATCCATGAGAGCATGGCTGTACTATGCAGCTTACACACCCGCAGCATAGTGCCCGGTGTCCCGTCTGCCTTGGTCCATGCAAACAGATAAGCGCCCAGTCCTTCTGTCGCCTTTATGCTTTTGATCCCGCTGTATATGTATATGCTTGTCTTCTTCACGGCTTACCCTGATCTCAAAGAAGTGAAGACAGCTCATCCCTGTTATGGGATTTACACTGACCTTCCATGAGTCTTTGTCGATGATGCAGCCGGGTGTCAGATACCGTCTCCTCAGGTTGGGCACCGTATTGATCTTTCCGGGACCTGCCTCGATCAGCTTCCTCATGGTCCAGTGAGTGTAGGTTTTCCTGACCGGCACGGGCCTGATCAGGTTACGGCTTGAACCTACCATCTTCAGCTTCTTGATCTCCTCCTTCGTCAAATCTTTCTCTATGTCACCGGGCAGGGGTTTGCACAGATACTCCGCAAGGAGCTGGTACCCGCCCTCTGTCCTTAACAGCTCAGCGTCCACTCTTCCGTCTATGACTACCAGCCTGGGAATCTCTCTTGTACCTTCTGCCATCATGTCCTCGATGTCACTCTTTCCTCTTGCCTTCTGCCAGCACAGGCTCATCTCATAGACATCTTTACTCATGTTTCCGGTCAGAGAGTTCATGACAGCGTGTAAATGTATGCCTCCCCGCTTTCCCATCTCCATCCGGTAGACATATTTACTGGCTTTCCCGGCTTTCTTGTATCTGTATCCCATGAGCTTTCTGAACTTCTCATAGTCAGCCCTCACGGTAGCCGCATCAGGACGCTCCCCCTTGGGGTACTTAAGTGTTACCCAGTAATCTATCCCTGACGCAAAGTTACACTGGATCACATGACGGTAATATGCCACTTTCTTGTTATAGTTCCATCTGGCTACTTCCTCCGGGGTGATGTCTCGCTTCCTCTTCCCGCTCTTCTCCCCATGCTCCCCCTTGTAGAAGTAATCATGTTCTATGATGTCGATACCGACATAGATATCCTGGATAAACATTTTCGTCGTAAGTTTACTGCGCTTAATACTGCAGTTATCAGCTCCCTCAAGCTGTATTTTGTGGTTCGCGGCTTCTTTTCTACTATATATAGTAGCTTCTCATTTTAGGGCACCATATCTGGTGCCCTGTGTCATAATGAGGTTTTAACGTGAAATATCCTTTTTACCATGGCACGGGAGGCGGTCTCGTCTCCCGGTTCTTTTCACTTTTCATCCCTTATCTCCTTATACTTCTTCAGGATTCGCTTCACGGATTCCATGCGGAACTTACGTGCCTGTGCCATGAATGTCTGATCATTGCCATGTACAGCAGCATCATGTTCCATCTCGATCTGATCTTCTTTGATAAACGCCTTAAGATATTCTTCAAATCTGTCCATTTCTGCCCCTCCTAATATCCGAAATAATGTGCACCGTACTGATATGCCGGTACGCAGTACCTGTTATAATGTCCTGCCGTGAAGAACAGGATCTGCGAGTCTGTCCTGCTCTGCAGCTCATTCAGTATGGCCTGTATCGTCTCTGCATCCACTACGGTCCTGTTCATTGCGTAGGGATATACAGAGAACTGGCCCCGCTGTGATATGACGGATGCCACATCGTTCGGGAATCGGGGAGAGTCTACGCGGTTTAAGATCACATCCACCACCAGCTGCTTACCCATCAGCCCCTGGTTCCCTGCTTCCGCCTGCACACATCTGGCAAGCATATCTATAGCGTCATAGGCCACTGTTTCTGACTTCGTTTCATCCACCGGAGCTTCCAGCTGATATTCATTTGGTTGCACCGGTGCAACCGGCGGCTCCATCTGTATAAAGGCACTTGCTATGATGGCTGCCATGCCGATCATCAATCTGTTCATTTCAGATCATCCTCCTTATCTTCCTGTGTGTGCCGGCGGTAGTCATTCTTCGGGAATACCGTGGCCGGCTGATTGTTTCCCTTCTTTTCGCTTACCACTCCTGTCTGCAGTTCTTCATCTTCATCCAGGATGTCCCTGATCTCCTGCCGGAGTTCTATGAGATACACCTGCAGATCATCTTTCAGCTTGTCTATGTAGCTCCCGCAGGTATCAGGGAAGAGTTCGTCCAGGCTGGCATATACTCCGTCCCCTTTATCAACGCAGAGCGTTGCGCCTTCCTTTATATCCCTGATAAGCCGCTTTACCTTCTCATACTCTTCTGCGTATCCGGCCAGACTGTCGTCTATCGATTCTGATACGCCTATCACTTCTATCATGAGATAGCCTCCTTTATCTCTTTGTACTTCTTGGAAAGGATCCCCAGATATGCTTCAAGGTCTTTCTGCAGCTTCAGCCTGTAATCCGGGAACACATCCGTTATGACCAGCGTCTCATTGATACTGTCGAGCTGTATGCTGGCCGTACCATCCTTAAGCGCTCTGAGCATCCGATCCGTGCGGTTATACTCTTTCGCAAGGAAATCCAGCTGTCGTTCGGGTGTCATACCGTCTCCTCCGTTCGTTTTAAGTTTTTGTGGGTAAAAATCAGATATATAGCCAGAGCGACTATCGGGCCCATTAGTACGCTCACGGTTATCAATGGTCCTCTAAGAATCTTGACCATGAATATGGTCAGTGCTATGCATGCCAGCAGTAAACCAAGACCTGAGAGCTTCTGCACTATCATCTCGTTACGGTAGAAGAGCCTGTCCTGCTCTGCTCTCCTGAGTGCATGTTCTACTTCTCTCAATGCTCTTGCTTCCTCGTAAGTCATGGCTTCTCCTTTTTTAAGATACCGGACAACCTCCGCAGCTTCACTCTGCTTATAACCGGTATATGCTTTTACGGCTCACGGACCTCGTACGGCTGTTACGGATCACCGGCTCGATTTAGCTTTGCGGGATCGTGCGCCTGTCATCGTATCCCGTCAGGTTTGGGTGCGTTATTAATACCTTCAGTCTTTATCTTTATTGAATTTCACTACTACGCTGCCCTGTTCGGATATGATCACATCAGAGCATTTCATGCCGTTGGTTATGAGGTATACGGATACTCTGTCTCCGTCCTCCACGGTGTTAAACATGATCTTGGGCTTCGCATTATAGTCCATGATCACATCCGGCCTGCATCGTAGTGCATCCGCGAAGTCCCGCAGCAGTTCATCTGTCACTGGGGCTTTCCCTGCTTCGATCTGCTTCAGCTCCTCTGCGGTCATGCTCATCAGTTCGGCAAGCCTTCTGGGGGTGAATCCCCGCATCTGACGCAGTTCCTTTATCTTCTTTCCGGTCATCATCTTCATGATGCTGCCTCCTCTTCTGCAGCCTTTGCGGCCTGCTTCTTTCTTCTCTCCTCAAGCCATGCTTCATATTCCTTCATGTTTTCCGGATCCTTATAAAACTCTCTTGCTCTTGCCAGGATCATCCTGAGCTCTGTTTTTGACAGTCTTACTCTTCCCATGGCTTTCCCTCCTCCCCGTTATGTGCTATAATCCCTCCCAAAAGGAGCCGATATGACTAAAAAAGATGTAAAATTGCTAAAAACTGTTTACCGCCGCCCCCGTACCCGAGCTTATTTACTAAGGCATTTTTCTGATGACCAGATTTCTCGTCTTATGGGGCAAAGGTATATCCGGTGCAACCAGGAGCCTCCACATGACAGCAGCGGTTTTATATGTGGGGATGTCTCCCCGGATGCTGTTTACGACATCACTGATCCGGAAGGTATTGCCGTTAAAGAATCTTATGACTGGTTTGATCTCCAGTACTTTGTAACTCACCTTCTGATTCCGCTCCTGATTGGTATTTTTTCCGGCATTGGCACTTATCTCATTTCATCTGCGCTATTCTGACCAGGACCGCTCCGATCACTCCGCCTACTATTCCACATATTGCCGAAGGTAGTATTTCCGGTGCATAGTATTCAATCTCGCTCCATATATTTCTAAGGAAGTCCTTCACTGCCTCTCTCCTTTAGGTTTTTTCTTATACCTGTCAAGGTATAAGAAAGGATGTTGTCCGTAGGATAACAACGAAACAAATTTAATTTGTTTTTGTTTGTAAAAAAATAATACGGTCTAAAGGTACTCCGCAATACTCTGCAAGCCTTCTTGCCTGAGATATCGTCGGCTCACTCTTTCCATTTTCCCAGTTAACTACTGTATTTTTCGATACATTCATCTCTCTGCTTATGTCTTCCTGTGTCAGCTTAGCATTAACTCTTGCTGCTGCCAGCGATATCTGGAAGTCGTCCATCATTCTGCTCCTTTCCTTTTTTGTGCCTTCGATAATGCCATTTTAACAAATATAATTTGTTTGTCAATACTTTTATCAAAATTATTTTGTTTTTTTGTTGATTATCCTTTACTATCGGTGTATCATTCAATTAAGGAGGGCTTGAAGATGACAGATAAAGAACAGCGCGAGATATTTAGAAAAAACCTATTAAATGAGATAAACCGTAGTGGAAAGAGACAAATAGAGATTGCTGAAGCTATTGGTGTGTCACAGCAAACATTTAATACCTGGTGCCGTGGCATTGCTTTGCCAAGGATCGGAAAAATAGAACTCTTGGCCAGCTTCTTCGGAATACCTAAATCAGCTCTCCTTGATGCCCCTGCTGCCGTGGCCTCCGCTCCCTCCTCCCTGTCTCAGGACCAGGAAAGCCTACTTCAAAAGTATGAGGAACTTAATGATCTGGGGAAAGAAGAAGCCCTTAAACGTGTATCTGAACTTGCTGAAATACAAAAATATACTGATTTTGAAAAAGAAGAGCAAAAACTCTCCGGCTGATGCCGGTAATATAAAAACATAAAAGGAGACCTATTATGAGTAAAACAAAAACAATTGCTGAAATCAGAAATCATAAAAATAATACTATGAAAATTTTGGATAATTATCTCGAATCTATATTAAACGATGATCCCAAGAAGGTAGATCTTCTTTCATACTGGTTACATACATATACCAATTATCTGAAATTCGAAGATACTTTTGATCCAAAAAAGAATATAAAATACGAGCGTGGAGATATAGTACGGGTAAACCTCGGCTTTAATGTCGGCAGTGAACACGGCGGGCGACATTATGCTGTTGTTTTAGACAACAACAATAACCATGCTTCCCCTGTTATAACTATTATTCCATTATCTTCTTCTAACGGCCAAAACATACATCCTTCATCTGTGTACTTGGGCGATGATATATATCAAAAGTCAATAGCAAAAATCAAAGGTCTCAAACAAGCATATAAAGCCGAACAGCATGAAATATCCGAGTTGATGAAAACCGTCAAAACACTTATTGAATCTGCTAATACAGACGAAAAACAAATTGCTACAGCTCAAGCAAATGTGATGATGCTCACTTCAAAAGCTGAATCACTAAATCAAAAACAAGCAGAGCTTCAAAAAGTACAAAACGAAATATCTCGGATGAAAATAGGTAGCGTCGCACTCGTTGCGCAGATTACAACGATAAGCAAAATACGAATCGAGGATCCTGTAACCATACATGGGGCTTTGAACGGTATTAAGCTTTCAGCTGAAAATTTGGATTCTATAAACAAAAAAGTACAAGAATTATATGTATACTCATGAAATTTTATCAAATATATTGACATGGCGAAGCTTGAATATTATAATACCCTTTACAAAGCCGTTTAGCGGCATTAAATTTAAGACAATAGTCTAAAGTTAAGCTCTCGTCATTATGACGGGAGCTTTTCTGTTTTATCACCATCAGGAAGGAGTGTTTTATGGATCAGATCAAAGCTGTTATATATGCCCGCTACTCTTCCAGCGGACAGCGTGAAGAAAGTATAGAAGGACAGATAAGGGAATGCACTGCCTATGCTAAAAAGCATGATATGGTCATAGTTGGTGAATACTCTGATCACGCCCTTACAGGCCGTACTGACAAGAGGCCGGACTTCCAGCGCATGATAAAGGACAGCGACAAGCATCTCTTTGATGTTGTCATCTGCTGGAAGATGGACCGCTTCGCCCGGAATAGATACGATTCTGCCACCTACAAGCACCGTTTAAAGAAAAACGGAGTCAAAGTTGTCTATGCCATGGAATATGTCCCTGAAGGCCCGGAAGGCATCATCCTTGAATCCGTCATGGAGGGCTATGCGGAATATTACTCCGAGAACTTAGCTCAGAATATCCGCAGGGGGTATTATGAGAATGCGCTTGCGGGTAAAGTGCTTACTTCTCCCTGCTATGGATACAGGAAAGACGAGCGGGGTATGTTTGCCGTGGATCCGGATGCCTCCCTGATCGTCAAGCGCATCTTTGAAGAATATCTTTCCGGCAAAGGCACCCGACAGATAGCGGAAGATCTCAATGCGGAAGGCTGGCGTAATTCAAAAGGCCGTCCTTTCGGACTCAATACTATCAGATATATTCTTACAAATAAAAAATACATAGGTCACTATCAGTACCGTGACATTATCCTGGAAGATGTCATACCGCCTCTTGTAAGCAAGGAAGACTTTGAAGCGGTACAGCGTAAGCTTGATAAGAAAAAAGAGGCTCCTGCTGCCAAAATGGCAGTATATGCGCTCACAGGAAAACTATACTGCGGCATCTGCGGTGATACCGTTGCGGGCGAGTACGGCACCAGCAGGAACGGCTCACAGTATTATTATTATACCTGCCATAACAGGAAAGCTTCACACGCCTGCAAACTGAAGCGCCAGCGTCGTGATTATCTCGAAAAACTTATCTCCGATGAGCTTATCAGACTTATTTTTGATGATGCTTTTATTGAAGAGATCGCAGCTCTTGTCGTTGAGTTTGAAGAAAAAGAAGAAGCCAGCGGTCTCCTGCCCGTCTATGAGGCCCGTAGAGCCGAGATAGCGCGTCAGGTAGGCAACATTACAAATGCACTCGCTTTAGCGCCTACGTCGCCCGCTCTGGTGGCAAAACTGACCGAACTGGAACGTCAGCTCACGGAGGTTGAGACCGCCATAGCAAAAGAGAGCATCGTCACGCCCTCTCTCACAAAAGATCAGATCATATACTTCTTTGAAAGACAGCGCAAAGGTGATGTGGACTCTCCGGAGTTCCGCCATACCATCATAGATACCTTCATGCAGTCCGCTTATCTGTATGATGATCATATCGTTATCAATTTAAATTACTCGGGAACAAAAACGCCTATCAGCAAAGCGCTGATAGACGATCTTGATTTGGACTCTACAAGCATTCCTGCTGTTCGATTAAGTCCAGTAGAGTCGAGGTGACTGGATTCGAACCAGCGACCCCCGCGTCCCTAACACGGTGCTCTAGCCAAACTGAGCCACACCTCGATATAAAAGCTGCCGAGCGGAATCGAACCGCCGACCTCCGCATTACCAATGCGACGCTCTACCGACTGAGCCACGGCAGCACTCACATCCACCGAGAAATGATGATACCAAAAATGCCTTCTGCTGTCAAGCACTTTTTTCCTGCCGCATTTTCCTGCTCTGATTGCCCCTGCATACGAACTGTGATAAAATATATACATCTGTTTCAATACACAACAGCAAAACCAATGAGGAGGGAATATTATGAGGTACAGTATCGAAGGCGAACCCTTACCCGTAGTCATCTGCAATCTTGATGCAGGCGAGACCATGATCACCGAGAGCGGCGCCATGAGCTGGATGAGCCCCAACATGAAGATGGACACCACTTCCAACGGAGGCGTCGGCAAAATGATCGGACGTGCTTTCTCCGGCGAGAGTCTTTTCCAGAACAGGTATACCGCCATGGGCGGCGAAGGACTCATCGCATTTGCATCAAGCTTCCCCGGCGCCATCAGGGCTTTCCAGATAGCTCCCGGACAGGAGATCTTAGCACAGAAATCAGCATTCCTCGCATCTACTGCAGGAGTTGAACTCTCCGTATTCTTCCAAAAGAAGATCGGCAGCGGTTTCTTCGGCGGCGAAGGTTTCATCATGCAGAGACTTTCCGGAAACGGCATAGTATTTCTTGAATTTGACGGATATATAAAAGAATATGAGCTCGGTCCCGGACAGAGCATGATCGTCGATACCGGTTATCTGGCTGCAATGAGCGGAAGCTGCAATATCGATATCCAGACGGTCCCCGGACTGAAGAACATCTTCTTCGGTGGAGAAGGTCTGTTCAATACGGTTGTTACGGGTCCCGGCCATATATGGCTCCAGAGCATGCCCGTTGCCCAGCTGGCAGGTGCTATCAGACCTTTCATCCCCACAAACGGCAAATAACTGAAAACCCCATGAAAACAAATGCCGCCGGAGCTTTTCCGGCGGCTTTATTTTTCATGATTTTCCCGTATTGGCGTATACATATTTGTTACGGGATTTTTCTTTTATCATTCTCACTTCCTGGTCAGTAAGAGCCAGTTCCTCAAACACCTGCATCGCATCATCCAGCTGTGCGGAATTGATGCAGAACACAAGCTTCGGCCTCTCCTTCAGAAAGATCTTTGCCAGCAGCCCCGGTTCCTGCCATCTCAGGAAATAGGATACCCTTGCATACTGAAGCGCCGCTTCTATCCTGTGGCGTATCTCCTCGGCCTGCTTGAGTTTCTTAGGAACTATCTCGCACAGGTCTATCTCGTTATTGACCTTTACCCGTGTCATCATATTATCAATATCTGTTCTCGTTCCCATTTTTTATTCTCCCAACTCCTCTATTACCGCAGCTGTATAGCCATGCGGAGCTTCAAGCAATTCGGCTCTGATGCTCTTCTTGCCTTCGGTAAACTCAAATACCGCAAAGCCGCCGGGCAGTACCGGCGTGAAATCCAGCTCGTCCAGACCACCGCCTAAGCCTTCACCTGTATACTTGATATAGCTCTCTTTTAAACACCATACGGAGAAAAAGTTCTTCTCCGATTCACTCGGTGTCAGTTTCCTTAAATATTCGGTCTCGTTGGGATGGAAAAACCTGCCGGCTATATCGGCTTTCAGCTGTCTCCATTCCTGTATATCCACGCCCACATTGAGGGATGACACTGCGCATATGGCCATATCTCCGGAATGTGACAGCGAAAACTTCACATCAGGAAGGTCGGGAAAATAAGGTTTGCCCTTGGCATCCTTCTCGACTCTGTATATTCCTTCCGGAGCCTTATCGCCCAGAAACTGTCTTGCTCCGTGCTGAAGCAGCAGTCCCGCGGTGAGTATCTGGGCCCTCTTCTTCACATCGGCGACCGCCTCAGCTTCCTTACGCCTGAGCGGATCTACCCCGTCTAAGGCTTCCTTTACGTTCTTTTCGTTTTCCAGAAGACTGCATGAAGCCATGTAGATATCAGCCATAGATCAACCTCCCTGCAAACTCTCTTTATAAAACTCCTTTATATCGGTATAGCCGTCTGCTGCCAGCTGTTCTTTCTGGAACTTCTTATTCTTGGCCATCTTGAGTACCAGTACCTTCGTACCGGCTGCCCTGAGAGACATTGCCTCTTTGAGTATCTCTCCCTGCCTGCTCATATCCATGCCTTTCTCGATCAGGAAAGCAGTCTTTCCGGCCTCTCCGGGAACCTGAAATCCTTTTTCCAGCAATATGGTTATAATGCGCTCAAAGCCAATTGAAAATCCGCAGGCCGGAGTATTCTGTCCGGTAAACCTGCCTATCATCTCATCGTAGCGTCCGCCACCGCCGCAGGATGAATTAAACTCTTTCAGCTCCACCTCAAAAATAGTGCCGGTGTAATAACTCATTCCCCTTACCAGCGTAGGATCGAATACAAGTTCAAAATCCGCGGTCTTCGCAGGGTTAACGACTCCGAAGATCTCGCTCAGATTGTTCCTGCAGTCATCGGGCAGCTTGTCACCCATTAACTCTGCAAGCGTATCCAGCGCCGCATCGCCTGCCTTGCCTTCAAGCTTTTCAAAAAGTTCAGCATAGCGCATCACAACTTCTTCGGCATAACCCGCATTTATCAGCTCTTCCTTTACTCCGTCCCTTCCTATCTTATCCATCTTGTCCAGTATGATGAAGACGGAATCATAATCCTTCTCTTCAAAGCCTGCATAGGCAGCCATGGCCTTAAGCATGCGCCTGTCATTGATACGGATGTTAAAATCCTTAAAATCCAGCTTGCCGAGAAGCGTGGTCATAGCAAGTATCAGCTCGCATTCAGCCATATTGGAGGGATCACCGAGTATATCTATGTCACACTGCATGAACTGGCGGAACCTGCCTCGCTGGGGCTGGTCTGCCCTCCATACATTTCCCATCTGCAATGCTTTAAACGGAGAAGGCAGTTCATTGGTATGATTGGAATAATACCTTGCCAGGGGCACGGTCAGATCATAGCGCATACCGCCGTCCACCAAATCTTCTTCGGAAGCTGCAGCCGCAAGGTTCAGCTTCTCGCCTCTTTTTAAGATCTTGAATATCAGTTTCTCATTCTCTCCGCCCTGCTTGCTTGTCAGGTTCTCTATGTGCTCCATGCAGGGTGTCTCTATCTGGGTAAAACCGAAGCTTTCGTAGGTTTCCCTGATCAGTCCGCATACATAATTTCTTATCGCCATCTCGGCGGGAAGTATATCCTTCATGCCCTTTACGGGCTTCTTTGTAAGTGCCATTTTTCAAACCTCTGCCATCATTAAAAATCGAAGATATTATAGCTGTTTGGAAATAAAGTGTCAAACCGCCCTTATTTCAGTTCATAGGTATAAACCGTATCGTAGCAGATGACTATCAGCTTGTCCCCGTCAAGTACGAAGTAATCCGGTGAGGTCTTCACCTTTATCTTTTTTAAGATCTCTCCGGTATATCTGCTGAGTATATAAACGTAATCATCTTCCTGGGTAAAACCGTAGCCGCAGATTATCGTGTCCTTATAGATCAGGAAATTATCGCTGTTGGCTACCAGGTTATCGCTCTTCCATTTGATAAGCCCCGTCTGAGTATCCAGGGCCAGCACATATGCGGTATCCGGCTGATCTTCCGAATATGTCCTGTGTGCCAGATTCACATAGAGTATGCCGTCATACATCGTCGCATAACGTACATACATGGTGGTATAGTCATTTCCCGGATTGGGTGTATAAAGGAAAGATGTGAGATCAAAGCTGTACCCCTGGGTCAGCGCCTGATCCCAGTAGCAGGTAATGGACAGTTCGCCGTTATCCGCATCATTGAGCGGTTCATAGGTGTACCCTGATTCATCGGAATAACGTCCGTCCGAATCTCTGTAGAATCCCGGTATCACATAGCCGTTTTCATTGGCCCAGCTGTCGGCAAACATCATGTCTTCCTTCTTGACCTGTTTGAGTTCATAAGGCATATCGCTAAGTTCTTCTGTCACATCGTCGGCAACGTATCTGCCGTACCAGTCGGGAGCGTAAGCATAAAACTGCTCAACACCGCTGATCTGATCCATATACTGGTCAATGATATCCTTTATCTCTTCATCGTCATATTCCTGATCGGGGGCACTTTCCTCCTTTATGCGCTGTGTAAGCGGAGCCATGCCGCTGTCTTCCGGTTTGTACTTATCAACCAGCAGATCCGGATACTTCGAATAATCCAGTGTTGCAAAGATAGGGCCCAAAGCATAATACTGCAGATCATAGGGATCGAAATATACCTCCATGGCTGTATCCGAAATGGTCCACACCAGATAATTATCAGCTACCATATCCTCTATCTTGGTAAGCATCTCCGCATTATCTTCATCGGTGAATTCATAATCGTCCGAAACGGTTTCCAGATTTTCCAGGATGATCTGCGGCAGTCCGTTAATATCGTTTACAACATCGCAAAGAGGCAGCTGCTCACCGGTCTGTGTATCAAAAGTTGTGCTCTTGTACCAGGTCACGGGGTGAGCCCCGTTATAAGACGAATACACATCGATGCAGAAACTCACGACCTTATCATCGGCTCTTGCCACTGTAAGGTTCTCTTCCTGTCCGTTCGCAGAATACATATAATTGATAAAATCCGTATCTTCCCATATATCCCGCATTATGCTTCCGATGGAGCTCAGCGCCGAATCTTCTTTTTCGTTGTTATAAGCATCCAGCCCTTCCTTCAGTTCCGGATATGCGTCTTCACAACCGTCCAGCTCTACTTTCTGGAACACATGAAGCGCAAGAGGAAAAGAATAACCGTCATCCCTTTCCGAACCTGCTTCGCTGCAATATTTGTAAGTAGTGATCTTGAGCTTCAGATCTTTATTTTCTACTTCCGCAGGCGTAGGTGTTGCCGCCTCATCCCCCTCGCCGCTTTTATTGTCACGCACATGTTCTGTCGTTGCCGCAGGCTCTTTTACTTCCTCTTCTTCCTTACCGCAGGCGGCCAGTATCATAAAAGCCATAACGACGGCTATCAGTCTCTTTTTCATAATTTTCCTCCCTTTGCCGTTCTTTTACTTTCTTCTTCTGTCAGTCCTTCCCTGATAATAACGGCTCTTATCTTCATACATCATCATGTCGGCTTTTTTCTTGATCTCGTTCAGCTCGGCATTCGGATCGTTCACGTAAATATATCCGATGGATGCACTTCTTCCTCTTTCCGCGATACCGTCCCTCAGTGTTTCTACCGCTGCCATGAATTCCACTTCTTCATTGCATACCTTGTAAGCAGCAAATTCATCACCGCCCATACGGAAGGAAAACTGTTTTCCGAAGGCATCCCTCATGGCGTCCGCAACGTCTTTTATCATCGCATCTCCGGCTTCGTGCCCTTCATTATCGTTCACGCGTTTGAGACCGTTGATATCACACATAACAAAACCGTAAGGCTTCGTTGTATCCAGTTTTTCGGTTTCAAATTCTCCGATGGCACGCCGGTTCCCTACTCCGGTCATCTGATCATAGTAACTGTAAGATATCAGCTTTTCTTCGGTTCCCCTTCTCTCTATCGCTTCAGAGAAGAAATACTTCAGGTACTGTATGATGTCTGCTATCTCATCGAGTTTTTCTTCGGGCGGATTGTTCACGCCGAAGAATCCGACTATCTTGTCACTGATGATCACCGGCGCGCAGATGAGGCCGTGTATGCCGTTTCTCGTCAGCGTATTATAAAGTACGGGATAGGGTTCCTTATACCTTCTGAGGTCATCGACGATAACACTCCCCGTCTTCTCATATTCCAGCATGAACGCATCAATGACTCCTTCATAGGGCAGTTCCGTGAGACCGCGTTTTGAAGCATCACCGGCATCACTGAACCACTCATAGGTCACAATATACCTTCCGTCATCCTGCAGTTCATAAAGATACGCCTTATCGGCTTTCAGCTCGGAGCCAAGATATTCAACCATCTGCTGGATAGTTTCTTCCGCAGACCTGCCGGACATTGAGGACTGCATCAGCGAGTTAACGAATTCTTCCTTTGAGCTCTTCTTCTGCACCTGGGTTATCCATTTGATGATCTGCATGAACATTGAGATTATGAAGAGCACGAGGCCTATGCGCACGAAGCTGCCGTTATTCGTTGCGGTCTTTCCGGAAATGATATATCTTCCCATGTCCAGCGCCGCTCCCACAGTAAAGATCATCGCACCTATGCTGAAATAAGTCAGGTTTGCCTTGATCCCCCTGCTCTTGCAGTATTTCCAGTTATCGATCAGTATAATGGCTACAAGTGCGGTAGTAACTATATAGCCTAAGAACAGCACGCCCATGGTCTTGTGCATATCAATGCCGGCAAACTTCCTGAGCAGCAGCACGGTACCGAGACACAGTACCATGATGCCGAAACTCAGATACTTATAGAAGCTCCTCTTCTTCCTTGTCACGGACACTATAAAACATACTATCGGAAATTCGGACAGCGACAGCAATATGTAATCTATAAACCTTATGGCGATCACGGATCCCATCAGCATCTGGACAATATCGGATTCAACAAAAGTCCAGGTCCCCAGTATGATCGTCGATATACCGAGGCTCAGCAGATCATAGCCCAGATGGTTTTCTTTGAAAATGGTAAAATGCACGATGACTATGACCACACCGAAGAATATTATCAGCGCCGAAAGTGAGATCGCAAGCGCATTCTCATGTATCATCATGTGATCAAAATCCCTGCTGTTGCAGAGTTTGGCCGTGACAAAGGAACCGCCGGTCTCACCTTCAAAAGGTCTGTATATGATGAGCATCAGCTCACTTCCCACTCCCCCGTAGGGAAGGGGTATGCTGTGATAAACCGTTCCTGTTCCCAGACCCGTGATATTTTCGACCGGCATATAATTGTAAATGAGTTCCTTGTTCAGATACAGTCTGAATCTGAGATTTCTGCTGCAGAGATTCAGGGATTCACCCATTCTGATCCCCTTGGGCACGGTACTGTAAAGAGTCTGGTCCAGACGGTTTTCAAGCAAAGGAATAGCATCAAGAGATACTCTCCTGTCTTTCTCATCCGTCCAGCTATCAATCATGTCAATGCTGTGAACTTTCAGATAACTGTTCCTGGATCCGGGCACATCGGTAGCAAAGGCTATAAACAGAATAAAGCCTGTCAGTAAGATACCGTATACCACTGTCAGTTTTCTGGTAAATCCCGTTTTCATTAAAGTCCGCCTCCGCTGAGATTGCTACTGTCTGTACCCGAGGATTTCCCCGCAGCTTCCGAAGGAGCGACTCCTCCCGAATAAGGCAGCTGTACCGGCTGTGACGGCTGGAAATACGGAGCTGAAGCCGGCTGTGAAGCCTGTGCCGGAGCAGCAGATGCTGCGGGCGCTGCTGTTGCAACCGGAGTAACGGGTGTCACCGGAGTAACCGGGGTTCCCGGAGTAACAGGAGTTACAGGTGTCACAGGAGTTACCGGAGTAACCGGCGTTACAGGCGTCACGGGTGTGACCGGTGATGCATAAGGTGAGCCGGTGGGCTGTGAAGCTCCCAGTGGCTGAGAAGGTCCCAATGGCTGCGCTCCCCCCATGGGCTGTGTTCCTCCCATAGGCTGCGCTCCTCCCGGCTGGGCGAAGGCGCCCTTCACCATACTGCTTAAGTTTGCATTCCGAGGCAGCTCCTCGTCCCCGGTTCCGGGTCCGTAGGTCTCCCTGCTCACGCTGCGGCTCACGGCCTGCATCATGGCCTGTTCTTCTTTTTTCTGCTTGAAATACAGAACCGCCATGATGCCCGGTCCTATCAGAAGGACCAAACCGACAATCGTCATGACTAAGGGTGCACTCTTTACAATAATAGGCTGTATGTAATAGGGTACCACACAGTCTTCAGCCGAAAATTTCTTTCCTGCTACGTTATCCCACATGAACTCTCCAAGTTCTTCTTCGGTATACTCGATGGCATAGCCGAGAGCTTCCTTGTCCAGCTTCTTCAGCTCGCCTTCAAATACCATACCGGAACTTGGCGGAGAAGAAAGCCTGCTGACTTCCTTTCCGGAATCATAGATTTCAAACCATTCACTCATCCATGCAAGAGTATTATCGCAGGCCTTTTCCATCTTATCGAAATAGTTGCTGCCCACACTCACAAATATCACCATATCCGGGTACGGCGTCACTACCTTCACACCGTCTTCCTTCATTTTGTGAAGATAAGGGATAACATAGTAACGGTTGCTCTCTCTCGAGGATGTAGTCACACCCATGGTCTTTCTTGTTTCTTCAACATAGATCGCATGCGGGAGTACCGCGGAAACATCAAGGATAACGTGATCCCCGGGATTCAGATCATCGGGATCTTCCTCCAGAACATAGACAGGATCTTTTGATAGCATGATCAGGTCTTTGACGCCGAGAACCAGGAACGTCACTCCCGCTACCAAAAGCATTAATAACAATCTGTACTTGAATTTCATTACTTTCCCCTCCCCCGGGTATATTATTCTGCTACGGTCTTCCCGTATTTTTCTTCAAACTCGCTCACTGCCATGGGCTTCGCGAAATAGTAGCCCTGGAACAGACGACAGCCCATCTCGCTCAGCATCTCGAACTGTTCTTCTGTCTCCACGCCTTCCGTCAGTGCCAGCAGTCCCAGTTCTTCGGACATCTTTACCACATTCCTGAGTATGGTGCGGGCTTTGGTTTTTTCCTCGGTATCGCTTAAGAATTTCATATCCACCTTCAGTATATCCACGGGTATATCTTTAAGCATGTTGAGCGAAGAATACCCGCTTCCGAAATCGTCCATTTCTACGGTGAATCCCGACTCACGGAAATCATTCAAAAGCTCCAGCCTTGTGGAATCCGAATCTCCCATCATCGCAGTCTCGGTTATCTCTATCCTCAGCTTTGACTGGTCGATGCCGTACTCCATCACGAGCTCCATTATATTTGCATATACGTTTGTGAAGTAGAAATCTTTTGGTGATATGTTCACCGAAATGAACATATCCCTTCCTTCTTCCTCCCAGCGTGCAAGTATCTCACAGGTCTTTCTCCAGATGTGCTTGTCCACTTCGACTATCATTCCGTTCTCTTCAAATATCGGTATGAAAGCCGCCGGTGAAAGGAAACCTTTTTCCGGATGTATCCAGCGCGCCAGTGCCTCAGCCCCGATGATATTGCCGTTTGCATCCGCTATCGGCTGGAGATAGGGCTGTATCTCACTGTTGTCCAGAGCATCACGCAGCTGTGCGGTTATCTCCTGATTCCATAAAAGCTTGGATCTCAGCTTGTCATCATAGAAAGCCACATGGGTATGATAGTCATCCCTTATGGGACCAAGGGCCAGATGAGCTCTGTCAAGCATTACGGATACATCGAGATTTCTCTCGTTCACCTCATAAACACCCAGATGTATCAGCAGCTGATGTTCAATGGTCATCTGTCTTACCTTGAAATGCAGCAGTTCTTCTTCAAACACTTCCGGATCAAAGGAATCCCGCGGCATGCATATACCGAAAGTATCACCCACAAGACGCCCGTATACGTATTTATCGCATTTATGGGACCTGATCCAGTTAGCTATGGTTTTTATCGCATGATCACCGAATTCATTTCCGAAGATATCATTTACTATCTTGAAATTCCTTACATCAACAAAGATCACATCAAAGGGTACATTGGGATTCTTTCTCAGTACTTCTTCTATTCCCTTATACAGACGGTCCCAGGTGTAGAGTCCCGTGAGCCTGTCATGGCCCATTTCCTTCATCTCACGGTTAATGCGTCTCTGTTCTTCGGTGTTGTCGGTCACTCTCAGATAAATACCAGAGGAATGACCGTGATCGTCCGATACGCTCTCTCCCCGCAGGATATAATACTTTGTATCATCCCCTTCTCCCATGGTATGCTGGCGTATCCATGAACCTTTAAGCTTAACGGACGCTCCGAAAGTCTCCGTCAGAAAGTCCGCGGTATTATCATAATTAGTACCTTCCACACCGGCCATTTTCCGGCCTTCACTGTTGGCCCAGATACAGTTTCCTTCAGGTCCCAGCACAAAGAGCGCATCCGACATCTCGGATACTATACCGGAAAGCATCCTGTCCAGGAAACGCAGCGGTCTGTATTTTATCGCGAAGAAATATATAAGAAGTCCCATTACTCCGTAACCGATCATAGAGCGGTCCACGGGAATCCTGGAAAAGATATAGACTGTCTGCCATGCAGAGATCGCGAGCATGCTCACCAGAAGAACCGTATATTTCTCACGATATATCTTCGGTGTCTTGATGATTATCACTATGTAAATGATTATGACCGCTATGAATACCGAGTAACACACTACCCTGTGTACGGTCTGTCCCAGATAGGGCACCAGGCGGTAATAGACCTGATTTTCATAATCGATGGCTTCCACACTGAAGGCATGTCCGAACAGCTGATTTAAAAGCAGCTGTATCGAATCGCCTATAAGAGCTATATAAACTATAAGCGGGACTTTGTGTTTGCTACCTATGCCCTGACAATATGCATAGGTGAATCTGCAAAGTGCATACATGACCAGGTTCATTCCGAGAAAATAGAAATAATACCCTACCCTTGCCACGGCTTCTTCATGTGTGCAGATGATTATGAGATTGCCGATAACCGGCGGAATAAAAGCACTATCAAGTAAGGCAACGTATCTGCCGATGCCTTTCTGTGATCGTCTTGCCGATACCGTACACCGGATCAGTCCCAAAACTATCACGGTATACAGAATAGAAAACATCATTCTCATCATATGGCATTATATCACAAAGCAGCAAAAAAAGCGACCAATTTATGTAAATCTCAGCCGCCCTTCACGGCATCATCCGGGTCGTAAAGATGCCAGCCTGCCTTGCCGTGTTCCTTGGTATAATACAACGCCTCGTCGGCATGTTTGTACAGTGTTTCAAAATCACCGCCATGGGCCGGGCACATGGCTATTCCTATACTCATGGATATCATGCCTTCCATGGGATCGCCGTCAAAGGCATGCATCACCTGATTCTCCACGTTTTCGGCAAGCCTGCAGGCATTTATGCTGTTCACGATATTGTTGGCAAAGACCATGAATTCATCGCCGCCGACCCTTCCGGCCACATCCATTCCTTTGAAATTATTTCTGATGATCTCTCCGATGGCCTGCAGCACGCGGTCACCGTTGCTGTGTCCGAAGGTATCGTTAACATTCTTGAAATTGTCCGCATCGAGTATGATAAGCGCTCCCTGCTTATCGATCATGTCACATTCTTCGGTAAGCTTGCTTATCAGGGTCTCGGTAGCCGTCTTGTTCATAAGCCCCGTCAGACCGTCATGATCGGCCTTAAGCTGCAGTTCTATCTCTTTAAGTTTCTCATCATGTATGTCAACGATATGACCTATGACATGGGAAACATAGCCTTCCTTTCCCACCACGCTGACTATGTCAGCCTTATACCAGCGGTACTCCCCGCCTTCTCCCAGAAGACCGGTGGAACGGAATTCTATGGAATCCCTGTGGGCGTGGTACATTGCGGAAGTGATCATCTTGCTGAAAGCTTTGATATCTTCCTCATGTATCCCGCTCTCGGGTATATGGGCTATGAAGCCCTGTATGACCGTATCACGTGCATGGGCATCGGACTCCGCAAAGCGGAATACGCAGGCATCGGTACGGCAGTTAAAATCAAAAGTGATATCGGTATCCATAAGCAGATGCATGTAGTTCGACTGCCGCTTCAGTTCTTCCTCGATGGTCTTCTCCTCGGTACAGTCCAGTATGACTGTGCTGATGATGTTCTTGCTTCCTTCACGGGAATAGAGATTGCCGTGAACACGCAGCCACAGAAGGCCTCCGTCCACATTGACTATCCTGAATTCAAACTCCGCGGCTCCGTCATCCGCCAGTATATCCTTCAGCCCCTGCTCAAAGATCTGTATGTCATCGGGTATGATCGAAAGCCTTATGTTAGAAAAGAGCTGGTCTACCGAATCCTTGCTCCCGCCCATCATGCGGTATAAACCGTTATTCAGATATACCGGTTTGATGCTCTTCTTCTGCACATCAACTTCAAATGCACATATGCCGCCTATAAAGTTTTCCACTATTGAATCAATGAATTCTCTGTGTTCCATGCAGTGTTGATCCTTTTCTCTCTTATCAGTAATACTCGTTTATATATGCATTTTCGAAGTGCCAGAGTTCCGAGGTATCATAGCCCGTGAGCTCCTGCCAGTCATCCTCGGCAACTTCTATATACCATTTCTGCTCGCTGTCATAGAATTCCATCCAGCCGTAATCCCCGTAATCCGAGGAAATGCCTTCATACCAGTACTGCCACTGGGCCGGAAGCACATCGGTGTTCCACCAGAACCAGCAGTCGCTTTCCATGTCATACATGTTTTCCCCGTCAGGATAACAGGTATGCCCGGTCTCTTTCACATATATGCTCTTCGGAAGCGTGCTGCCTGACGGTTCATAGTCAGAAACCACGGCGCTTTGGCTGCTGTCCCTGAACAGCTCCGTATCATTTCCCGTAATGCCGTCCTTTATAAAGAAGAACAGGAGGACTATAAATGCTAAGGGCAGCCACAGCAGGGGCAGGATGAAAACAGCCAGTAATATCATCCATATAGTCTTGTTTTCCGCCTTCTTCGGCACGTCCGTGATGTCTATCTGAAAAACGCCGCCGCATTTATCGCAGGTGGGTACCATGCCTTCTTTCCAGGTATACGCCATATGATTGCCACAATAGGTGCACTGCAGAGTGGTCTGCATCCCTCTTGCCACCATATTGGCATAATACTGCCCGTTCTCATCATAGTAGCCTTCACGGTACTGCACGCCCTGTTCATTGATCCAGCTGTGGGGATAATACACATAGTCGTGCATCTTCATGTTGAAGGAAAGCGACTTGCCGTGGACAGACTCGTTCCAGCCCGTGGGCTGGTTGACTCTGGTTCTCACATAGGACGTACGCGAAGGCGAATACGAACTGCGATGCGAGCTGTAGGACGAACGGCTGCTCGAATGGCTCGAAGACGAGTGCCTGGAAGGACTCGAACGATGCGAGCTGCTGTGCGAGCTGCTGCGTGACCTGCTTGAATGTGATGATGAACTGTGTCTGCTGGGTGGCATCAGTTATTCTCCTCCGTAAAACTATTTTATACTTCCCACTTAAATTTCCTGAAGACTCCGGGCTGCAGCACTACGTCGACAGCCAGGTATTTCTTTATCTCCCAGTTTTCCCTTAAGGAAATGGTTTCGGGCAATATGGTCTCTCCGCTGACCATATCCTTCAGTGCCCCCGCGTTTTTCCCGGTGTATATCCTGACACGCTCTGGTCTCAGATCCCCCTTTACGTAACGGTACAGTATCATGGATCCGTCATCATAGGTAAATACGGAGAAATCCTTACCCGAAACATAGTTCTCGGGATCCAGAAGCCGCTTGAGCGCATCAATGCAGGCGCAGGGTATCCTGTATATATCGGCCTGGTTGTCGGGTATGGCTACGGTGATCAGCCTGCCTTTGCCGTAAGTACTCCTGAGTATCAGCGGCGTATGGTAGTCACCGTCACCGCCGTTAAGCAGCGACCAGGATGCATTGTTTCCGTGCACTATCTCAGGGAACAGTACAGGCTTCACATCATCAAGATAGCCTGCCTGATCACCCGTCACCTGATATCTGCTAACCGAGAGTTTTCTCCCCGTCACTTCCGCTTCCGTTATACCTGCTGCCCTTAACGCAGCGCCGGCTTTATTTAAGAAGCCCGAAGTGATAACAGCGTCTCCGCCTGCCGCCACGTATTTTTCAAGCTTTCCGACTACGGACTCATCCGCAGCGGAACTCTCGGTCAGTATCATCAGCTTCTTATCCGACGGGAATACGGGTGTCGGATCCATGGGGATGCCGAGCATTCCCATACGCATCTCAAGATGGTTCTCTCCACATGATGCATGGGGTATGTAAACCGGAATGCCGGTGGGCTTACCGGTATCCTTAAGCATATCGTCAATCTTCTTAAGCTGAATGCCCATACCTCCGAGGAAATAGTTATTGATCAGATCGCTCCACTGGAAGAACATCAGCTCCTTTGCCTTTGCAAAAGCCGTAAGGTAAGCCTGCTCCAGATACCTGTCCGCCGACCAGCACTGATAGGTATCGAACCATCCGCCTCCGACTTTATCGGGCCAG
>JAILES010000028.1 GCA_024687205.1 Lachnospiraceae bacterium | reverse complement strand
GCTCTCACCCGTAAGTGCCGATTCGTTAACCTTCAGTGAGCTTGTCTGTACCAGATGCAGATCTGCGGGGATCACCCGTCCCGCTTCCAGTATCACATAATCACCGACTACCAGGTCCGCGGCAGGTATCTCTTTCTCAACTCCGTCCCTTATGACCACTGCGGTAGAAGCGTTTATCTGTTTCAGTGCTTCCACCGACTTCTCTGCCGACAGTTCCTGCAGCGTTCCGATGATAACGTTTGCCAGTACGACTATAATGATTATGATACCGTCGATCAGTTCTCCGGTTGCTATGGAGATCACAGCTGCAACGATCAGTAATATCAGCAGCGGCGATGCGAACTGGGAAAGTATCACCGAAAACAGGCTCTTCTTTTTCCCCTGGGTAAGGACGTTCTTTCCTTCTTTTCCTCTCTCAAGTGCTTCAGCGCTTGTTAAACCTTTAGTTTCCATATTAAGCTTCCAATGCTCCCTTCGCTGTCTTTATTATGCCTATAACGGCACCGATGGCGCAGCCTATACCGGCTACCGCAAAGATGGCTCCCACTATCAGAAAGCCCTTCTCGTCGCCTTCCTTGACCATACCGTCCGCTCCTGTCATGGACCAGATACCCACCACTGCGAACAGCGCGCCCATCACAAACTGAATCACGTTCCCGGCGCTCTGCTGTATCACTCTTGAGATCTTTATGAACCTCATGCCGAAATCCGTCTCCTGATCACCTTTGAGCAGGATTATCAGCAGTATCAGGTTCTGTACAAGGGCCGCCACGCACATGACGAGAAATGCCGCAAGCATTATCTTCATGGCTCCGGCTGCGGTCATCATCACCTGATCCCCCGTCTCCTCAAATTTATCCAGCAGCCTGTTGCCGAACAGTATATACAGCATGACGCCTGCCGCCACCAGATATTTGACCACGCCTACGCCGGCCGCAGCTATGTTGATGGTCTTCTCGTTTTCCGGATTCAGTTCACCGTTATTCATGTTAAAGTTCATTATTATCCCCCTTATTTAAGTCTCATGAGCTTACAGTTCTCTATGCCGTCCTTCCAGAACTCGCTCTTTTCCCTGTTCTTAACCTGTGTTATGATCGCCGAATTCATGGCACCGTGCCCGACTATCAGTACATCCCGGCCGGCCTCAAGTTCCGGCTCCGCCTTCTCTTTCAGGAATTCCCCGGTCCTCTTAATCAGCTCGTCTATGCTCTCGGCGCCTTCAGGCGGATCGTTATAGTTTTGCGGTTCGAAGAAAAATTGGTTCACCGGGCAGTCCGGTATATCAAAACTGTTCTCTATTCCTTCATAGATACCGAAACGTACTTCTTTTAACCTGTCATCACAGACGATCGGTATCCCTCTGTCCTTCAAAAGTATCTCAGCGGTCTCCATCGCCCTTATCAGCGGCGAGCAAAAGGCTATGTCGAAATGCACGTCCTTATACTCTTCCGAAGCCGCAGCTGCCATCTTCCTGCCTTCCTCATTAAGCGGTATATCTGTCTGTCCCTGCAGCTTATGGCGGTCATTCCAGTCCGTCCTGCCATGCCGCATTATATAGAGTTTCCCGCTCATCTCTTCTTATTCAGTCTGTATCCTATGACTGCCCCCACCAGACCTCCTATTATGTGAGAAAGATTGGAGATATTGTCCTGTACAAAGAGTCCGTCGTACACCTGCTGTCCTATATAGATCAGCGCCACCAGGATCACCGATACAGGCAGTTCCCCCTGCTTAAAACCCGTAAAGGAAGTCAGCAGTATAAAAGCAAATACGACACCGCTGGCGCCGCAAAGAGCAGTCAGTGGGAAAAACAGGCAGTTGACGATACCTGTTACCAACGCGGTAACGACGATTATCCATGTAATCTCGGAAGAACCGTATTTCTCCTCAAGCATGGGTCCCAGCAGAAGTATATATGACATGTTTCCTATGAAATGTGCCCAGCTGCTGTGTCCCAGCACATGGGTGAACAGACGAAGATATGTTAACGGCGAGAGCAGCGATGAACGGTAAGTCATAAACAGCAGCTTATTGCTCGCCCCGAAAGTTATAAAAGAAAGTATAAGCGCCACAAGGCACACTAAGGCAAAAGTCAGCACTACCGGCGCATTAAAAGTTATTTTAAGCTTTTTCTTCATTTCGTACCCCTCATGATCATCTTGCAATCCTATATTTTATCACAAAAAGCGGCAGGTCTCAACCCGCCGCTTCCTTGACTAAGGATCCACTATTTCTTCACGCTTATCCCCGTGGACGTTCCGCTGAAGTTAGTATTGATATCCGATGCTGTGATATCCGCTTTTTTCTCCTTTTCATCTGTAACTTTGATCACAAACTGCTTAGCCGCCTTCTTTGTATTGAAGGTATAAGTCTTGGCTTTTTTGACACCCTTGATCTTCACCTTGATCTTCACTGACTTGATGCCCGTCAGATTTCCGTTTTCGTCTTTCTTAAGCTGCTTCTGCTTGTCAAGCGCTGCCTTGATCGTGATATCCTTAGCTTCAACATCAGCAAGTTTTATCGGTACTATCTCAAAGTAATATTGCTTCTCTGAGAGTTTTTTATTCAGCTCGGCTACTATTGCTTTGAGTGCCTTTTTGTCATTGCCTTTGATCTTTGCTTTCTTTACCGCCTTGTTGTTCAGCTTAACGCTGACTGTGAAATAAGCCCTGCTTCCGCCGTCTGATGTTACCTCTTTCCCGCTTATTTTATATACCACCTTTATGAGATTCGATGGTACCACGCTTGTGTCTATGCTCTGAATTGCTTCCTTAAGTCCGGAAATATCCACTTTGGCTATATCTCCGTCATCTGAGAGAGCCGCCAGCTGATCTTTTGTGATCTTGCCCCCTGTCCAGGTCACTGCCTCCGGATACGTGACGGTGACCACAACCTTGACCGGTGCGCCGTTTATCTCCCCTGTCTCCCCGACGGGATCAGGCTTCACCACTTTTATAGTAGGATCAGTGACGATGATCTTCGGGATCACGACAGAGTCTTTTGTTATTTCCTTTGTTCCTGCCTCGTCGGAGAAGTACTTGTCACAGCCCTCGCAATACCAGTACTCGATATTTCCTTCGGCTGTTTCTGTAGCGTTAACTGCCGGGAAATGAACGAGCTTGTGAGTGTGCGCAAGCATCGGTATTGCCTCTTTTTCCTTCGCACCGCATCTTTCGCAGGTTCTGCTCTTCTCACCCGCTTCCTTCTCTGTGGCTTCCTTAGTCACTTCCCATTCGCCAAAGCTGTGTCCGAGAGCAGCTATGACCTCTGTCTTTGTGTGAGCCTCATTATGTTTGCAGTGATATGTTCTTTCACCTGTTTTCTCACAGCCCGGCTCCGTGGTAACCGTTCCTCCATCCCAATCATGACCATCGGGATTTACTGCTGTCTTTATATCGCCGTCAGGGACGGGATATACGCCGGCATCGTCCCTGAAGAACTTTCCGCAGCCATCCTTTGTCCAGACATAATACTCAATATTTCCCTCTGCGGAACATGTGGCAGCCTTCGCATCATGCTTTTCAAGAATATGCCTGTGATCAGCTGTGAGAGTTACGACCAGATTATAGTTATTATAATTCCTGCTGCCCGTTACCGGTATACTGAGCTCAGCCACATCGTTTTCCGCAGCACTATCCTTGAATTTGAAAACAAGAAAATTGTTTTCAACCGCCCATGATTCAAGTTTGTCTTCACCGCTCGTGACTACTATGTTGCCGGGGGTACCGTTTTCTTCCAGGTATCCTGAGAAATCAACATAGGTTTCCACTCCTATCTGTCCTGATGCCGCAACAGCTTCATCACCATGATCTGCAGGGGTAATGGTAAAGCTTCCCGTATTCTCCACATACCCGGCAGTAAAATTCGTTCCTTCCGCGATATCCAGATCTACAGCATAGGTATCCGCATCTGTCGGTGCCGCAGTATGCGCATTTTCCCTCGCTTCACCGGATTTCCTGTATTTAACTGTAACCGTGCCGATACCGGTCTTTCCGTTAAGCCCCGGTGCCGGAATTCAGTTCATTTTCCATGCAGCTTAAGCTGCAGCTTACATTCTGCGATGAACCGTTATAAACAGCCTGATCATCAGGCTCTATGGTCAGTGTACCGTTTGAGATGTCATAGGGTGCGACAGTAAAATCAGCACTGCCGGTCTGGCCTGATGTGGTATAAGTTACCGTAACCTTGAAATCACCTGCCATATCCGGTGCAGTTGAACTGTTATAACTGCCCCCCGCGCGTTTAGTACCTGTATAGCTGATGGTCGGACCACCTGTGTAGTACTCACTCAGTGTATATTCGGGAGAATCGGGCTCATCTCCGTAGGTCCAGCCGTTCATCTTGACCCGTACACGGTCCGCGGCTATCAATGCATACTGATACTTATACAGATCGTCCTGCTTCGCTATGTTCTCCCATTCGCTCCCGTCATATGAAGCACTCCCTTCCATTATCGGTGCCGAGAGCACATTTCCCCGGAAACGAATCCCGCAGGTATGACCTTTAGCAGTGATCGCACCTCCCGTTGTCAGCGAAATACTGAAGCCCGAATAAAGACCATAACTTGTCGCTGCTTCTCCGGCTGTCGCGGATATGGATCCTCCTGTGATATAAGGGGTAGCCCCCAGATATAATCCGGTACTTTCTGTTGAAGCATTTGATCCGGTTACGACTAATTCTCCTCCACTCATATTCAAAGCGGAAGATATGCTCGCTCCCATGCTATCACTTACTCCTGTGCCCCCTGTAGCTGTCACGGTCCCGCCGCTTATATCGGCTCCGTGGTATAGATACAGGCCTCTGCTGGTGCCTGTTCCGGCTGTTGCTTTTGATGTCAGACCGGCACTGTCTTTAACATTAAGATTATAAAAATAACTCCCATATGTATTCCCTTCCGTTGCGTTGCATATTGCTTCAACAGATGCCGTGCCGCTCATAGTAACTTCCGTCATAAGAAATGTACTATTAGTAACAATATATCCGTGAATCCTATAAGAGTTTCTCGTACCCTTCCCGCTCGTGGCTTTGACCTGTCCTCTCCGACTTGCTCTTCAACGACTGTCGGCTCGTCCTCAACGCTTTCTTCAGCAATAAGCGGCTCCTCTTCGCCCGGATTCTCCCCCTCGGCGCGAAGCTCATACATGTCATTTCCGATAGTCGAAAGTAACGCCTCCGGTACCATGCCCGCCAGCATCACGACGCATATTATGATCGAAAGAACCCTTTTGAACTGTTTTCTCATCTCCTGCCTCCTTTTCCGATCACGGGGACGGTTCTCCGGTTGATTTTGCCCGATTCCGTCCCCCTGATTGACCTAATCCGTTTTATTATATTCCAAACAAAAAAAGCCCACTACGTACTAAAGGGGGGGGTGGTAAAAAATTAACGTTGTAAATAGTACTCAAAACAGATACTTATACTTTCTTCAATTATTCCTTTCTATCACCAGTCGGAAATCATCCTCTGCCATCCGTCCTTCAGTTTTTTCGATGATCAGGATCGGATCATAAAACGGAATATCCAGTCTTTTTAATTCCAGCTTCAACTTGTCTCTGTCCTTCGGAAAACACCTGGATGCTATAAATTCCTCATAATCTTCATAAGTAGGCTTTTCATTGACACCGAACGCCCTGAACTGCGGGTTATCGGTATAATTGTTTATCTCAACCTTCCTGCGGCTCTCATCAACATCGATGATGGTGCAGACGCTGTCTTCATACATATAACACAGACGCATTTTCAAACATCTGTCTTGACATCAAAAAGTCGTCGACCACCATTACCTGATATTTCATACTCATCCTTTCTCCGGCAGCCTCACCGTCAGCTTAAACTCCGGTTCCTTTTCCACCTCCATGCTGCCGCCTACAGCTTCCACACGGTTTCTCAGATTCTTAAGCCCGCCGGTCTCCTGTATGGATTTTATCCTTTCCGTCCCGTTATCCGTCAGCACCAGGCTGTATCCCTCCTGCTGTCTTAATATGCTTATATAAGCCACGTCTGCCTTCGTGTGTTTGAGCATGTTTGTGATATGCGCGGTTATCGCCGCATCAGTCACTTCGCGGAGTGCCTCATCCCCCGGATATACACTGCCTTCAGCCATCTCAACCCTTACACCAAGCTCACCCGCCTGTCTGATGCAGCGTTCGATATCACTTTCGCTGCCGTGCTTTTCACTTGCACTCCCTTCTATCCCGGCTATTATCCTGCCCCATTCCTCTATGATCTCGGTTTCGGGTACCGATCCTGCCACTGTCAGATATCTCTTATTCATCAGCAGACCTCTTCCCAGGCTGTCGTGTATACCGGTCTTCATCCTCATGGCTTCTTCCTCAAGTGAAAGATAGCTTGTCATGCCTGCCAGTCCCAGCTGTCTCCTTGTCCTTAAATATCTTAAAAGCTTTAAAGGTGTCAGTTTCCTGCTCTTTTCCTTCAGTATCACGTCAATATCTATCAGTGCCGTCTCATCTTCGATCCTTATCTCCTGCCTTGCGTCGGGAATTAACGGCAGTCTTTCACTTACCCTGTCTGCTATACCTTCCAGCTTATCCTCGCCCTGGTCCTCCGGTGCAGCCTCAATAGTCAGTCTTAAGCCCGCTCTGTCCTAGCTTCATATACCGCCATTTTCACGTAGCAGGCGCTCCCCGCCACGTTTTCTGCCACATCCCTGAACAATTCAAAGGCCCAGATGACCAGCAGCGCCGGCACCTCCATGTTTCCCGTTTCTTCATAACCTGTGGACATGCCTTCCAGCGAATAATACTCAAAAGCCTCCCTTACCGCCAGCGAAAACTCCCTTGTATTAAGGTACCCTCTCGTATCTGTTATCAGTTCCAGATTTGCCCTTCTCTTTATATATGCACCTATGCAGCTTAATCACTTCAGTTCTTCCGTGAACTCCGTCTTCGCTTCCGGCTTAAACCCCGCATGGATCTTCTTCATCTCGGCGAATTCATTTTTAATACTGTCCAGTATACCCTCACGTATCCATTCCCTTTCCCTTGAAAGCGATCGGGACGGCACCAGGCCCACCATTATGCAGCTTTCCCACATACCGATAAAAACCAGGAGATACACTTCCTGAATATTATACAGGTTTATCCCCGCTATACTCGGGCTGGTACCTCCCAGTGCAAAATACACGCCCCACATGATAAAGCCCGGAATGCCGAATACAGGCGGCACCCACCATAGCTTCCTTTCAACATGCAGGCGGCATTTATACAGCACCAGTACCAGTGAAGTGATCAGCATGACCGAATACCAGGCAATTATAAAGTAGTACAGAGGCCTGTATATGCAGTATTCCGTACCGTTTCTTTCTTCCACCATCATTACTGCCCGGTGCAGGTCATTGGTCAGGACCAGGAGTATCAGAAGGATGCAGGATGTGGCAATGAAATGCATGAAGGCCCTGTTTTTCTTTTTAGATCCGATAAAAACGGACACAGCAAGCGACAGACCCGGCAGGCCTATAAAACTGATATAGTAGGCATACCATATCATCCTGTATCCCACTGTGCCTTCGGGCACCAGATCCCACCTTAAATAACGCAGCACAAAAAGCAGGACCAGCAGTATGCCGCCTGCCTGAAGACAGTATCTGATATACTTATCACTTATCTCCTTTTGAAGTGAACATATCCAGAAGATCGCGATCAGTGAATAGACTACGTTCGGCACGCTTCTGATCCCGAAAAGCGGAAGTACGATATTGCCGAGAAAAGAAAAAAATAAACAGTATCAGCAGTATCCCGTCTGTTTTAAGCCTGCTCTTTATCATTATGCATTATCAGATAAGTAAACCAGCTGAGTGCAAAGAACTCAATAAGTGCATGTGTCATGTTCACCCCTCCGTACTGGGTAAGGAAGGGACCGTATGAAATAAAACTGAGCGCCGCCGACAGTACGGCGAACTTTATATACTTCTTATCAAGGAAGGCTGTGATGAGCAGCAGTATATCCAGACCGTAGGCATATCTCTCATGCATGGCCGGAAGGAAATAGATGCATACCCATACAAACCAGGCGGCTGTACTGATGTACCTGAAGGAAGTATCAGCCTTCTTCTTTCCGAGGAGCATCACATAACAGCCGAGGCCGCAGAGCACAAGTGCCAGCACAATGGCCATGCCCCTGTAGGCATTGTAATCATCACCGAAGAGTATCCAGAAGGAACGGGCGTTAAGCCACATCTTGCTGTATGTTCCGGTCTGCATACGGTAGATCCTGAAGGGTGTCAGCAGATCCCGCCCCGCTATATAGGCCGGTACTCCCGACAGCCAGAAGGTTAAGACCGTTATGCCGAAATTCAGTATGCTGAAGTTTTTTTTCACAAGGTAATATGCAACGATAAAAGGCAGGATGAAAATGGTCTGCAGCTTGAGTGCAAAAGCCAGGCCCAGCATAAAAAACGAAGTCTTATGCTTTTCTTTGTTCAGCAGCCACAGCGCCATCAGCATCAGAAAAGTATACATGGAATCGCACTGCCCCCAGTAGGCGGAGTTGATCACCACCGTAGGCAGGAACAATACCGTCGTATACACAAGGTTGAAAGTCGCACTGAATCTTTCTTTTTTCAGGCTCTCGCACACGAAGGATGCCGCCGCAAAAGCAAACAGATAATCAAAGATACAGGCCAGGTCCTTGTACATGGTCTGCGGATTTAAGGGCAGGTAGGTCATGATGGCGATAAGCGTCTGTTAGAGGACATTGTAGTCGCCCATTTGCACCGAAAGCGCGGACAGGCCTCCCGCCTCCTTCATACCGTAGTACCAGGGAAGCAGGAAGTCACTCATATCCGGAGATGTCACCGTTCTGCCTATGTAGCGGATATAGAACGCAAGCAGCGTTACCACTGCAAAGAACAGCAGCGATGCGTGCTCACTTATCCAGTCTGTCAGTTTTTTCTCGATCTTAAACACTGCCCGTAACCATCCTTGTCAATTTGCTCCCGTCCTCAGGCGAAAGACTTGTTTCTTTTCTTAGCCCACTCATAATCCGCAAAAGGTCCGGGCAGCACCTTTGCTCCCCTGTGAGCGCCGAAATAATCGCGGTTGAAGATTATCTCCGAGCCGTCCGTCGACTCAAATCTCTGCTCGGGCTCAAAAGCGCAGCCCAGCACATCGCTGTTTATCATGCTGCAGTTGAAGTCTTTTAAGAAATCTCCCACGTTGGTCTTAAAGAAATATTTACCGTCCTTCTCCACCACTTCGGCGCTTACCTTATGCTCCTTGTCCACAAGCCTGTTCTTCTCTTTCTTGTACAGGTTAGCGCCGTTAAAATATGCATTGCCGCTGACCCATACCGGCAGATGTCCGAAGTGTGCCTCGGCAAGCTTGCCCATATCGGGTCTTTCTCCCTCGTCAAAAGGCTTTCTCCATTCCTCATAAGTCGGGAAGATATCAAAGCACTTCGTGCCGCAGACTGCATATTCCGCATCTTTCGGAGTCATCTTTTTATCGGCTGTCGCATGCTGCTGTATGAAGATGTTGTTATAGATGCGGTCATCGCCGTGGAGTATGGTCATAAAGCCCGCGACCTCGGTCCTGTGGCGGATATGATAAGGTGTATACCTCGGCTCTCTCTGGCCGTTCACTATGCTGTCCACACCGGAATTGATGAGGCTGAAACCGCCGAGTATCAGGTTGTGCACGACTGCTATGCCCTCGCTAGGTATAGTCACCGAGGTCTTTGAAAGCAGGATATTGTTGTCTATGAGCGTAGGTCCGTGTCCCACTTCGATAAAGACATCCGTTGAGAACATGATGCCTCCCACGGTCTTTACCCCGTCGGGGCGGTAATTGCCATGCATCAGGTTCTGGCTGATACGTGCTCCCTGAGCCTGCCAGTCAAGCCATACGCCTATGATGCAGTCATGTATATGATTACGCCTGATGGTCACATCTATGGCCGCATGCAGCTTGATGCCCGCGGTTTCCGCTCCGCGAAGCTGTGCGGAGGTACAGATATGATGGATATGATTATCCTCTATGGTCGAGAACACACCGCCCATACGTCCGACCACGCCGCCCTGTCCGCAGTGATGGATATGGCAGCGGCGTACGGTATGGTGTCCTATCCTCTCCTTGGTCCAGCCGTGGTACTGGCCGCGGCATACCGCATCCCTCTCCATCTGGGTCGGACTCTTCACGCGCTTTGTCGTGAAATACATATCGTTCTCGGGATCGCAGTATTTACCGAGTGAAATGCCGACACAGCGGCTGCCGTATACCTCGCAGTCTTCTATGATCCAGCCCTTGCTCCAGTGGGGACCTATCATTCCGTCCTGATAAGCCGCAGGCGGAGCCCAGGTAGTGGCTGCTTTGTTGATGTTAAAGCCACTGACCGTTATATAATCCACATAGTTCTTATCCGGCATGAAGCAGTTGCGCCTTGCGGTGAATTCCACCTTTTCCTTATTGGGATCCTTGCCGCGGAAATTGGCATAGAACACGGTCTCGCCGCCGTCCTGCTCCGTATACCATTTGTACTTCGAAGCCTCCGGATCCCAGGCGAACTCGTCTGCCTTATTGCTCAGGCACTCTTCAAGGCTCATCACCTCATACATTTCCTGATCGTTTATGAATATCTGGCCGGCATGCCTTATGGTATCCGAGAAATACCAGTCGCCGTATACCTCGGTAGTGTAAGGATTGTAGCTGCCGAATATCCCGTTTGCTACCCTTGCGGTCCATACACTTCCCTTATATTTCTTCCAGCCTTTGATTAGCTCCGCTCCGGTTATCACCGCCCCCAGAGCTTCTTCCGAACGGTACACTACGGGAGCGTCTTTGGTCCCGCCATATATGGGATTTACATATTCCCTGTAAATACCCGGTGCTACTATTACCTCATCCCCCGCTTTTGCGACTTTTGCCGCATCATTAATGTACCTGTAAGGTCTCTCCTTACTTCCGTCCCCGTCACAGCAAGCATTTACATTAACAAAATACTGCATCTGAAATACCTCCTATAATTGTCGACTGCCAACTTTTATATTATACCTTGCATCTATGGATCAGGTCAATCACGGGTCAATCACGGGGACGGTTCTCCGGTTGATTATTAACAATCAACCGAAGAACCGTCCCCGTGATTGTCAACAATCGACCGGAGAACCGTCCCCCAAGTTGGCAGGCGCAAATAGGGCGGGGATCTTGCTCCCCGCCCTTCTTAGTTACTTCGTTATGTCGACTCCTGTTCTGGTTCCTGCGAAATTCTTTCCGGCTAACGCCGTCACATCCGCTTTTTTATTCTGTGCATCCGTGACCGTGATCTTGAAACTGCCGGCCACTTTCTTTGCCTTAAAGCTGTAAGTCTTTGCTTTCTTAAGCCCCGGATGCTTAACCTTTATCACAAGCTTGCTAAGGCCTTTGATGCTTCCGTCCTCGTTTAACTGAAGCGCGCCGTTCTTAAGCTTAGCCTTTATGCTTACGCTCTCCGCATCCTTGAGTTCTATGGGCACTATGTCAAAGCTGTAAGGCTTCTCTTTAAACTGCTTGTTAAGATCCTTTACGATGTTTCCGAGAGCCTTCTTGTTCTTGCCCTTGATCTTGGCCTTCTTAAGCTGCTTGGAGTTAAGTGAGAGCTTAACATAGAAGCTGCCCTCGGAATTAACCTTCTTCTCTTTGTTGATCACATAGTTTACATTGAGCAGCTTGCTTGTATCAACATCCTTGTTCATTCCCTCTATCGCCTGCTCCAGACCGGAGATCTTAATCTTGGCTATTACTCCGTCCTGCGAAAGTGCTGCCAGCTGTGCCTTGGTTATCTTGCTTCCGGTCCAGTTCACTGCCTTGGGATAAGTAACGTCCATATCGATGGTGACGTTCTTGTCATTGATCTGGGCTGTCTTGTTCTCGGATACTTTCACAGGCTGCTGGGTAGCAGGCTTCTCTTCTTTCTTTTCCTCTTCCTGCTGTTCTTCCTGCTTCTTCTTGGGGATCACACGTGTTTCCTTGTGGCTCGGATCCCTCTTACATACTCTTTCTTCTTCGCCTTCTTCGGTCTCGGTAGCTTCCTTTGTTACCTTCCACTCGCCCCAGTCATGGCCGAGAGCGGGAATCGTTTTAGGTGTGATCTCCTCAATAGCCTTGTGGCAGTGAGCGCACTCATATCTCAGCACTTCATCATAGGAGCCTGCTGTCTCACAGCCGGCCTCCACTACATTTTCCTTTGTCGTCGCAGCATCATCCTGCATAGCATGAACTGCCGTGACGGGGATGAAATAAATCAGCGTACCGTTATCTTCAACTCCGATGGCATATTCTTTTCCCTTATATTCAAGCTTTGTATCCGGCGTCATATAACGATTGAAAAACTTTGATTCCTGACCTTCTAAAGTCATTTGGACATCGTATATTTTGACATAATAGTCATTTTCACCCTCAAATACGGTGTCTTTACTGAGATACCGCGTCTTATTATCCGAAACTACAAAGCTATAATAAGAGCCTGTTATCCCGTCTTCAAATCTGAGCATTGCTGTTCCGGCATCAGCTGCAGCATCATATTCCGCACAGCTCTGTCCGCAGACCGGTGCCACAATATCCGTTAAAGTCACACTATCGAGCTCCTGCTGCCACTGCAGATACAGCGTCAGATCAGAGTTTATACTATCGATCACATCTTCATCCCATTCCGCTTTACTTGCAAATGACGGCTTGGTTCCAATTTTACCGTCACAACGGTATCCCTCTACAGGATCGACCTCTGTGTACCCGCCTAATGTAATATTATAAAAATCCTCAGTCTTTTCATGTTCTGCTAACAGTTCTTCCAGTTCTGCGACCAGCTCCATATATCTGGTGTAAGTAATACCGTCTCCCTTGGTAATTTCATATCTGAGTGCCGTCATTATCGAGAAATTATCCGGTGAATACAGATCTGTCCCTGCCGGAATGCCGGTTATGGTATGTATTTCCGTTTTACCATCCGGATAATTATAGTCCAGGGTTATATCATAATATCCGTCATCCGGAGTAAACGCCCATATGAAATACCAGCCTTCATCTTCTTCGTCATACTTTAAGGTGATCTTCTCACCATTTACGGTAATATTCGGAAGATCATTGTCGTCAATATAATATCCCTTTTGAGCCCGGATAAAGTATTTTCTGTAATATGTATGTCCGGCTTCGAACGTCTCATCCTCACCAAGCGGGTTTTCCAACTTCACATCTTTACAGGCAGGGCCCCGATAATCCGTTTTTAACTGCTCTTTTACATCATCGAACGGACCTTCTGATGTCCCCTGCAACGGCACTTCTATTTCAAAATCCGCCCCGGTTGCTTTTTCTATCTTTGACCATACTGCCTTAATAGTCACATCAGCCTTAGCATCGTGGACGAACCCGTCAAAGTCATCCAAATGCTCATAACTCTCATCTCCGCAGCTCCACCCGGTGACAGTATAACGGTCAGAAGTCTGCATAGTATCAAGATTATCTACCCAGTCGCCTAATATTCCGCGCAGACTGTTTCCTTCTTCAAATTCAATACCATTTTCCAATTTAGTGGGCAACAGATTACTTCTGTCTCCGTAATCAATATAGAGCTTATGTTTTATCGGTGTACCGATAGTCATTTTAAGGTAATAAGTCTCATCAGTGAGCCTTTGAAGTACAGTATTGCCTATCTTGACTGTTCCTCCAAAACCTATGCCTTCATCGTCTTCATCATACCCACTGTATACTTTGAAGAACGCATAATAAGCATGGTTATTCACAAATTCATTATAAGTACAGATATCATTTTCATTTTTCCCGTCTGAAGCATTATTTACCTCATAATCCCAATACGAATCTTCATAAAAACCCATGAAATACCCAAAAACCCCTTCCAGATCCGCTGTAAAAGGCGCTTCATATTCAACATTTATTACCTGCCCCGCTGACAGTTCAGCGGGAAACCAATTTCCCGGATCAATGGTTACAGTGTTTTCCGCTTCATTTTCCCCGGGCGCCGCCATCAATGCCTCCGGCACCATCCCCGCGATGATGACAGCGCACATAAGCACTGCCAGCCATCTCTTTACCCATTGTTTCGTTTTTCTCTTCATCTTGCATCTCCTTTTTAGTATAATTTTTCCGATGTTTTGCCGCACCGGATCTGATACATTATCTGTTAAACCATTTATGAACCTGACAAGCGGATCATAAGAGCTAAGCCCGTATATTATAACATACTTTTACCTTCTTTAGTAGCGCTATATTATCCTTTGATCAGGGATGACACGCAGATCGACAGTCTCCGCTTGATTTTATTCTCCGTGAAGTTTTTCTCTGGCAGCTTTCAATACTGCCCCAACATTGTCCGTGTTTAGTAAGCCCGAGTATTTGCTGTCCAAGTCTTTGAGAATTCCATAGTTTTCTTTTTCATATTCACGATATTTCTGATACAGTTCTTTCATGTCATCATGGCTGTATATCTCGTCTAACAGCTTCTGTGCCAGTTCCTGCCGGGTCAGTTTATCCATACCACCATAAAGATCAGATACGGCTTTTTCGATCCTTTCCTTTGACAGTTGTGCTTCTACTGCCAATCCTATGACATCGGAACAATCATACTTGTATTCTCTGAGCGAGACCAGCTTCATCGCAGCAATGTACTCTGCAGGAAGAGTACACACTTGAAGAACACTCGAAAACGTTCTGTAATAGACTGAATATTCAGCAATCTTTGGAGAATAAGATGCCGTTTTTTTGAAATCCTGATTCAGCCATCCTTTAGGCAGGCCGTATTGATCTCCCACCATGTTTATTGCCATGTCCATCGCTGATGAAGCCATTATCAGAGCATCAATATCCGTGGTTGATTCTCTGAATCCGAGTCAATCACGGGGACGGTTCTCCGGTTGAATTCGTCCCTTTTTAAGGCGCTCGATTCCCTCAAACCCGCTATTTTACCGGCCGATCAGAGAACCGTCCCCCCGGTTGGTATGAAATGGCATTGACAGGGCAATGGGCAATGCACTCCCCGCAGTGTATACACTCACGGTCGCAGACTTTCTTTATATCCATTTTGCAGTTTCTGACGCAGGCATCGCAGTGTGTGCACTTCTTTTCGTCTACACGTATGCCGAAGAAACTCACGGGATTAAAGAAAGAATACAGCGCTCCGAGAGGACATAAGAACCTGCAGAAGGCCCTGTAACAGAACATGCATAAAAGAAGGATCAGGCATAAGACAAATACTTTCCAACTAAACAGTGTCCCGATAAGTCCTCTCAGCTTCCCGTCCGCCGCAGTCAGCGGTATGCCGCCCTCAAGCGTTCCCGCAGGACAGATATATTTACAGAAGCCCGGGACCAGACGAACAAGCGGTATCACGATCACAAAAGCGAGCAGGATCAGATACTTCAGATATGACAGCACCCGGGTGATCCTGTTTTTCTTTATCTTGGGTAAAGGAATCTTGTCCAGCAGATCCTGCAGCAGTCCGAAGGGACATAAGAAACCGCAGATAAGTCTGCCGAAGAGCAGGCCTAATAAAAGCAAGGTTCCCAGCACATAACAGGGTATTTTATATTTAGACATCAGGAGCCCCGACTGCAAGCTGCCTAAGGGACAGGAAGCCACAGCCCCGGGACAGGAATAACAGTTAAGTCCGGGGGCGCACAGTCCTTTCAGCTTTCCCTTATATATCTTCCCCTTGGCAAAGCCGGTGATATTACAGTTGTAAAGCACGGCCGCAAGCAGCTGCACATAGGGCCGCCTGTTTTTTTTCATCCTATCCCTATGCATTCGTAACATATCCTTACAGCCTTATTTAATACATCTGAGAATCCGCCTTCATGAAGCCCGATGATCATCATTCCCAAAGCCGCAAGGACAAGCACGATTCTGATCACTGTTTTACTCTTTATCATCTCATTGCTTCCTCTATCGCAGCCTTATACTCTCTGTACTGAGTCTCGGCGTCCATTGCGCCCACATAGATCTTAGATATGATGCCGTGGTCCACGATCAGCGTATAGGGTATGCCATCCGTCGGATAATAAGTCTCTATCCGGCCATCGGTATCATACGCTATATTGAATCCGTAACCCGCATCTTTCACGAAACTGTCAACGGTATCCTTATCATCCATGCAGTTAACGCATACCAGTTCAAAGCCGTCCATGTTATCATTCATCAGCATCTCAAATGCCGGCATTTCCCTTACACAGGGGCCGCACCAGGTAGCCCAGAAATTGATCAGTACCACCTTGTCATCATGATCGGACAGTCTGAAACTGCTTCCGTTTACAAGCTCAGCCGTAAAATCCGGAGCCACGTCGCCTTCCGAAAGCTCCTTAATGCTGCCCGTCCATGTATCCGCATTTGCGCGGTCACTGAAGCTTTCATTCGCTTCCGCACTCGCTCCGCTATCAGCCGGCTCATCTGTTTGTTTTCCCGTATCCTTCTCATCTTCACCAGACTTCTGCTCTTTGCCGGCATCCTCAGACTTATCGCTTTCTTTTTTGCTGTCTTCCGCAGGCTCTTCTCCGCCTGCTTCCGTCCTTTCCTCTCTTATTCTTTCCCTGCCGCTTTCCACAGTCTCTTCTTTTCCGCAGGCTGTGAGCACCAGCACTGCTGTCAGCATTATTGTCAGTATCTTTTTCATCATATCCTCCTTTTGCCGCGCCTCATTCTTCACTCTTTCTCTTACGCGACTGTAATTTCACTCTTTCTTGCTTGTTTTACAGCCCCTTGAGCCGAAATCCTGCTCTTAGAAATCTTCAAAAGCTGTAATTTCAAGCTTTCCTGCCTAATTTACAGCCCCTCGAGCCGGAGTCCCGCTCTCAGAAGTCCTCAAAAGCTGTAATTTCAAGCTTTCCCGCCGGTTTTACAGCCCCTTGAGCCGAAATCCCGCTCTCAGAAATCCTCAAAAGCTGTAACTTCACACTTTCCTGCCTGTTTTACAGCTCTTAAGACCGAAATCCCGCTATTCGAAGCCCTCAAAAGCTGTAATTTCACACTTTCTTGCTTGTTTTACAGCCCCTCGAGCCGAAATCCCGTTCTCAGAAGCTCTCAAAAGCTGTAATTTCACACTTTCCCGCCTGTTTTACAGCTCTTAGGACCGAAATCCCGCTCTCAGAAGTCCTCAAAAGCTGTAATTTCACGCTTTCTTGCCTGTTGTACTGTCTTTCGAGCCTAAATCTCACTACCCCAAGCGATCAAAGACAGTACATTTACTCTTGTATACTGATTTTACTGTCCCAAAAACCGAAATCCCGCTCTCTGAAGCCTTCAAAGGCCGTAAATTTACTCTTGTATGCCGATTTTACTGTCCCCGGCCTAAAAAGAAGCCGCAAACGAATCAACAGCTCTTATTTACTCAGTTCCCAGAAGGCCACGGCACTGGCGGCAGCCACATTCAGCGAGTCTACGCCGTGCTGCATGGGGATCATCACCACATGATCACTTGCATTTATCACTTCATCGGAAAGCCCGGTACCTTCTGTTCCCATTATAACAGCCAGTTTATCAATATCTTTTAGCTTCTCATCGCCAAGCATGAGAGCATCATCCCGAAGGGCCATGGCCGCAGTCTTAAAGCCCATTTCTTTCAGCTTGTCCATCCAGCCTCTCTCGGGCAGGAAAGTCCAGGGTATCTGCATCACCGTACCCATGCTGACTCTGAGGGCCCGCCTGTACAAAGGGTCTGCACAGGATGGTGTCAGCAGCACCGCTTCCATGCCGAGGGCCGCCGCGCTCCTGAATATGGCGCCGACATTGGTAGGGTTTACCACTTCATCAAGCACCACTACACGCCGCATGCCGGCGCATACTTCTTCCACGGTGGGCAGCAAACGTCTCCTCATCGCACAGAGTATGCCTCTGGTGATCTTGAAGCCGGTGATGGTACTCAGCAGTTCTATAGAGCCTTCATATACCGGAACATCCCCGCAGCGTTCAATGCAGGCCTTAGCATTGCCTGCTGCCTGGGAATGCTCCACCAGCACGGATAGCGGCTCATAGCCTGCATCCAGCGCCCTGTCGATGACAAGCACGCTTTCCGCTATGAATATTCCCACATCCGGTTCATAGTAATGTTTCAGCTGCGGCTCATTCAGGCTGTTGTAGATTTCCAGTTCTTTTAATTCGAGTGTGTGTATTTGAATTGTTTTCATGTAAGGTATTATATCACAAATTATCCCCCTCATCAGTCAGTCTATGGCTGACAGCTTCCCCCCAAGGGGGGAAGCCTTATTGGAAAGCTGACAACTTCCTGGGGAAGCCTTCCGGGGTTGGCACGCAGCACCCCAAAGGGGAAGCCTTACTTTCTCTTGACCGCAAACACTCTCCATGATATGTTTAGCAATATCAGACAATAACGGAGGTATTTCCATGAGACCCGTGAATAAGAACGCAAGCAAAGAAGCTGCATCCCTTCTTGATTATCTTTACGAGACCGCCGGTAAAAAGATCATCACCGGCCAGCATACCCAGACCATTCCCTGCGAGGAGATAGCTTACATTCGTGAACAGACCGGCGGGGCGGAGCCTAAGCTTCGCGGTTTCGAACTGCTCTCTTACTCTCCCAATATCAACTATGACGATGCTTCAGAGCCCTGCCTTACCGAGGTATATGAAAACCGCGACACGCTGAACGTCGCCATGGACTGGGCCAAAAAGACTGACGGCATCGTGACCTTCACCTTCCACTGGTTCTCACCCATAGGCGGCAGGGATAAGAGTTTTTACGCGGAACATACGGATTTCGATGCATCAAAGATCCTCGCAGAAGGCTCGGAAGAAAGAAAAGCCTTTTACCACGATATGGATGTGATCGCAGAAGAACTGAAAAAGTTCAGAGACGAAAATATCCCCATACTCTGGAGACCTTTCCATGAAAGCGACGGAACCTGGTTCTGGTGGGGCGCCAAAGGAGCAGTTGTCGCAATGGAGCTTTATAAGCTCATGTTCGATCACTACGTAAACACCCGCAAGCTTGATAATCTTCTCTGGGTATGGAACTGTCCTTTAAAAGAAGCTTATCCCGGCGATGAATATGTGGATGTGATCTCCATGGATGTATACCTGGAAAAATACGAAGACACAGACTACCGCGAGCAGTATGAACGCCTTATGGAAGCTACCGGCGGTAATAAAGTAATGGCTCTCGCCGAAGTCGGGATCATGCCGGATATCAATATCCTTGAGAGATCCCGCATCCCCTGGGCCTACTACATGACCTGGTCCAAGGAATGGATCATCGGCGAAGAGCACAACAGACTTAAGAGATTAAAAGAAATGTACGCAAGTGACTACAGCGTTAAGCTGTAGGTACTGAGTTTTGTTTCCGCCAGCTCATCCCCCCTGTAAGACAGCTTGAGTGAAAAAAACGGTCCGTCGTCAATGAGCAGCTTAAGGAATACACGATCCCCTTCCCAGAGGCTGAGGGAGAGGATATCCTTTTTATCTATCCACTTTAACTCCCCCTCATTACAGTCGATGATCTCCCCCGAAAACTCTGTGGCTGTAAAAACAAAGATATACTCATCCTCCCAGCCTTCCGAGGAGAAGGTCAGTATTCCGCGCATCTTAAGCCTGCTTACCTCCAGGCCGGTCTCTTCACGTACTTCCCGCTTCACGCATTCCTCAGGGCTCTCTCCCGGCTCCGTCTTGCCGCCGGGAGCGATCCACTTACCCTCATTCACGTCATTCTTCTTTTTGTTCCGGAGCAGCATAAGGTACTGCCCGTCTTTTTCAAGATAACAAAGTGTCGATACTATCATCTTCTACTTCCACTCTCCGTTCACCAGCACGCCTTCACAGTCCGCTTTTCTGGCCTTTATCTTAAAGCTTACTATCCTGATGCCTCCGTAAGCGCCTATGCCCCTGACAGCCGCTTTGGCCGTGCCCTTGTCCGTATTATTGATGTAGCCGACAGCCACCAGATCCTTGCCTGCGCTCAGAGCCTTGCCGCTGTCATAGATCAGCTCACTCAGCTCTTTGTCACTTAAGGTCACCGGCCTGCCGGTATAGTTCTTAACGGCTATCTTATTACATTTCAGCTTGCCGATATGGGTTCCCGCTTTGATATAACGGTAAGTCAGCTGCACCCTGCCCTCATAATTTCCGGCGCCGCTCACGCTGACTGTGATCATACCGTTCTCATCGGGACCGGTATAGTCGCTCTCAAGCCTATAGTCCCTGCCGTTCTTAAGGCGGTTTCCGTCCTTATCAAAGATGAAAAGTTCGGGATCCTTATAGCCCTTATCCGATTCCACCTTATCGTCCGCTATGATATTGGCGGAAAGCGATACCAGGTTCTGCTTAACGATGGTGTAAGCAAGCTTCACGCTGCCCTTATACTTTCCTTTGCCCTTTACGGTAATTACGGCCTTATCACCAAGGCTCTTATTCTTAGCGTAGCTTAAAGCATAATCACTGCCTTCCTTAAGAAGCACTTCTCCGTCCTTTACGACAAGTGCCGGCTTCGCCCCGCTCTTCACATAAGGAACAGTTGTATCATAGATGTAGCTGAAGCCTTCGCCCTGCTTAAGTTCCCTGCCCTTCGTGATCGTGAAGCTTAACTTTTTCGATCCCGCATAGCCTGCGGCATTTCCGCTGACAGCCCTTATAAAGGCCGTGGCTTTTCCGGGTTCCGTGTTGTTAACGAAGCTGATGTTATAGTCCGTGCCTTCCTTAAGCTCACTTCCGCCCAGCTTCACGCTGACTGCCGGTATCACAGGCTGTCCGGTATAGACATACTTTTTCTTATCAAAGCTTACCGCCGCCTTTGAAAGCAGCCTGCTCTCATCCGCCACGGCACTTAGCTTTGCTTCGGCCGTTCCGCTGAAATAAGCATTGGCCGGGCTGATCTTCACAACATACTCTCCCGCTTCTCTGATGCCCTCGACCTTTACTCCGTCCCTGTAATACTCATACTTAAAGTTTTTGGCGGGGATGCTCTTACCGCTTATGGCAAAGCTCATTTCCGGCTGCGCTTTCACCGTCTTCTTAGCGACCGCTACAGCCGTATCCTCTGCCAGCACCTCGCTGCCAAGCACAGCGGCTCTTATCTCAAACTTAAACTTCCGTGAAGCGCTGCCCTTATAACTGCCCTTATAACTGCCCTTAAACTTAAGATCGATCTCTGCGGTTCCGGGCTTTTTATTCTTCTTGTAAGAAACGCCGTAATCAGCATTTTCACTGAGCTTCTTAAGTCCGTCATATACATGGATCTCAGGCTTAACTGCCTCTCCTGTATAACTGTAGCTGTCCTTCAGTCCGCCGACCCATATATAAGTCTCCACCGTCGTCACACCGTTTTTATCCGTGACTGTCTTCTCTATGGGCTTACCGTTAACGGTGATGGTGATCTCGGTGCTGCCGTCGGCTCCGGTCACCTGCCTTACCTCGGCCTCTATATTTCCGTTGGCATCCGTGAGATCCTTAAGAAGTTCACTATGGTCCTCACCGTCGTCAACCCTCGGCAGTTCCTCGTTATGTATGTGTCCGCAGAGCTTGCAGCTGTAGGTCTTTATACCCTTGGTCAGTATCGTTGCCGCTTTGCTGATCACACCCTCGTCATAGAGATGCGCATCGGGATCCACAGCCGTCTCTTCACCCTTTTTAAGCAGCAGGCCGCAGTCAGTACAGTACAGGTCGCCGCTGTAACCCTTAGCGACACAGCTTGCTTTTACTTCATCCTTAAGTTCCGTATTCCTGTGATAGCAGTCAGGCTCCAGTATCACAAATTCCGCAGTCACTGCGCTGAAGCTGTAGTTTCCGCCCTCTGCCTCACTTACCAGGATCTTTGCCGTCCCCGGCTCAGTATTATCAGTTATCCTGACTGCATATTCGGCAAAGGCAAGGGGCTTCCCGTCCGCACTCACCGTGTATACCGGTACTATCTCAGATCCGGTGTATTTATATTCGCCGCTTACTGCGACACTGACGGTAACGGGCTTTTTCGCTACGGTGTAGGGAACCATGACAGAGCCCGTATAATTGCAGTCTGACTTTGCACTTACCTTAAGTTCATGTCTTCCCGCATTGACGGCTGTATTGTCCCTTAGCTCACAGTATTGCGTGATATCTTTTCCGCCGGCTTCTACCTTAACGACCGTCTGGCTCTGCTCCTTGCCTGTGTAGGTCAGGCTTTCACCAAGAGTAACCTTCGCACCGCCTATATCAGCCTTTTTAACCGTAAAGCTTACGTTCAGTTTATCCGCAGGCAGCCGGTAATTATCCAGGGCAGTCCCGCCGACAGTAAGCGTTGCGGTATATGTTCCGGCATCTGTCCCTTCTCCGCTCACTTCCGTATCAAGTACGTCCCCTCTTACCAGACCGCTTATGCGCGCTACGGGCTTGTGAGCCTCACCGTCATAAACAAACTCGGTGTCGCTCCAGCCGATCCCCAGCAGTTTGCCGTTTACGGTGACCGGGATATTTGCGATACCCGTATGAGTCTGTGAACTGAACTCTGCAGTTATCAGCGTGCTTCCGACGCCATTTACGCTCACGTTTCCTGAAGGGCTGATCGTCACCACATCGGGATTTCTGCTTGAATACGTAATGCTTCCGCTTCCGGCTTCAGCCTCTGCAGCGGCATTAAGTGTAAAGTCCGCATCTCCGTAGGTCTTTGTTATACTCTTTCCTCCTGCGAAGCTGACAACGGTTTCCTGCCTGGTCGTAAGGGTTATGACTATATCAACCTCCGTGTCTTCATAATTATCCGAAGTGATCTTTATCGGCAGCCTTATTACATCTCCGTCACTTCCCTTTTCTACCGACACGCTGATCGCACCGCTGACCTGGTCAACGGTAAAACCCTTCACTACGATCTCGCTTGCTCCCTTAGGTACTGCAACAGCTCTTCCGGCTTTTAAGTATCTGAGCCTGCCTGCTTTGTTCGGCATGACTCCCGCCGCGGTACAGCTGACTCCGTCAGCATGATAATTCTTAAGTATGTTTACCTCTCCCACATCAGGGCCGGCAGCTTTGGCGATCTCAAACTCCTCGCTGACCGCCGTAAAGCTGTAATTGCCGCCGCTTAGTGAGAATATGGTAAGCAGTCCCTTTCCGGCATTTATATTATCCGTGAACCTTACCCTGTATTCCGATGCCGGAAGCTCAGCTGCCTGCGGATCATCGCTCAGTTTGACCGAGAAAGCTGCCGTTACGGGATTTCCCGTATAGCTGTATGTTCCGCTGATCTCTATCTTCGGGACTATGACCTTCCTCGTTATCGCAAATTCCTTCGATACGGAACCGGTATAATTACTGTCAGCCTTCGCTGTCACGGTAAGTGTGTAGCTGCCGCTCTCAGTTGCCGTATTTCCGGTAACAACATATGCTTCGGCGGGAACCACTCTTGTTCCGAGCATTACATGTTCTACAGTCTTTTCCTGTTCACTGCCGTTATAAGTAAGCGTTTCCCCGAGAGAGACTGCCGCATCATCGATACTGAGCTTTTCTATGACTGCGCCGAGTTTTTTCGCTGTCGTAATACTGTCGCCCTCATAGTCTTTCACGATATACCATACATCGTAGTTTCCTGCATTAACGGCTTCAGGCACTGCCCTGCCAAAAAGCGAAGCATCAGGCTGCGCTGCCCCCGCTTCGGTCAGGGCATAATTCATCACTCCGCCTTCGGCTGAGCCTGCTTTGATCAGCTGATGTCTCTGTCCGTCATATATAAGTCCGCTCACAGCCTCAGGTTCCGTAACCACCACAGCCGGTAATGCTTCGATACCGTATTCCGCTTCGGTAACGCTGCTGTCTGTCAGGCCATCCTTTACGGCAATTGCACGGAAAACCGCTGCTGATGATACCTCGATCGGACCATCATACTTATAGCTTTCCCCGGTGGGATCGCTTCCGTCCGTGGTGTAGTATATCTCAGCCCCGTCAGTTCCGCTGCTTATGGTGACCTGCTGCTTCTGCGTATATGTACCTGCATCCGGTGTAAATACGGGTGCCTGTACCTGTCCTGCAGCAGTATAAGCCTTTATGACCACTGTCTGGGTTTCGGACTGCATGGTCGTTCCCGCCGCCTTTACACGTATATGATAGCTTCCGGGAGTGAGTCCGCTTATCTCTTCGCCTGTTCCTGCGGTCCATGAAGCGGCATCCGATCTCTTATACTCCATTGCCGCAGTTATACCGCTGATACTGCCGTCATTATTATCCGCCGTTGTACAGTCACTTGCGACGGCAGCGGGCATTACCGGTTTGATAACAGTAAAATATTGTTGATCGCTGTCTACCGTGGTTATGTAATTTCCCTTCCTTCTGAGATGAAGATATATATAGTTTTCGTCAATGTTTATCCCGTATATCCGCTGGGTGGTACCGCTTGCCGTAAACTCCGACGGCTCCGCATTATCCAGGGAATAAGTTACGCCGCTTATAAGCCCGCTGATCGTAGCGCTTTCCGTTCCCGTTGCGTTAAATTCTGCCTCGGGTCTTTCCTCCTTATCAGCTGTCGTTGCAGCCGGCAGGACTATCTTTGCGTCCTTCACAGGCGTACCTGATACTGTGATCTGTCTGTAACTGTCTCTTGTTACCGTGAGACCGCTGTCCGTTTCCAAGCTGTAATCCTCAGGGAAGAAGGCTCCCCCGTTTGCAACAAATACAAGCGGCTCAATGGCTCCGCTGACACCTGACAGCATGATCTCCTCGTCAATTATCTCCAGAATGGCATTCGAGGTTTTTCCCTCAAACTGACTGTATCTCATATTACTTGCCGGCACTATCGAAACAGTTCTGATCGTATCTTTATCAGGTATCAGACAGCTGGAATGTAGTCGCCCGTCTATATCATTTACCGTCACCCTGTTTCCCGTGTCCAGATCCTTTAAGTATTTGTTGTACCTGAACTCAATAGTTCCATTTTGCCCTGTGTCATACCCGCTGCTTCGTATATAATCGCTGTCATTGGTCCAGCCCAGAACTATGTTAGCGCTTCCGAAGCCACCTTCTTCGATCGTTCCCGAACCGATACCGCAGTATCCGCCCTGTGCCGTCACCTTTCCGCCCAGGATCTCAATATAGCTTTCTTTCCAATACTCCTGGGACGATCCGAAGCCTGAGCCTATTCCGGCTGCATTGCTGTTTGCCTTAGCAAATACCGTTCCGCCGGTGATGGATATAAAACTGGCAATACCCTGTTTTCCCTGATTGTCCTTTCCTCCGCCGCCGATACCTGCACCGAAGAAACCTCTTGCACAGACATAGCCTCCGCTTATCTGTATGGTCCCGCTGTCGGTAGCCAGACCACCGCCGATGCCTGCGCCGCCGGATCCGTCAGCATATACTTCGCCGCCTTCGATATTTATCACGGCTGTGCTGTCCCCGCAGTAACTTCCGCTTCCGATACCCGGGCCATAGTATCCGCTTGCTTCCACTATTCCGCCCTTTACGGTAAGCTGTCCGGCATTTACATTGGCCTTGCTTCCTATGCCGGCGGCACCCTCAGCCTTGCTTCTGCCGCCGACTTTGGCCACAAGTCTTCCTTCACCCTCGATGGTAAGACCGTTATTGTAGTCCAGTTCTATACCATCGTTACAATAAAGCGTGGTTCCTTTGCAGAGATATAAAGTAACCTGGCCCTTTACGTTAACACGCTCACTGATCAGGGTATCTTCAGTCACCGCATACAGGGGTGCACTCAGTTCAGTGGTTTCGGAAGTTATATAGCAGGCTCCCTTTTCCCCTTCCGCCGTCTGTATGGCTGCGCCGGATATAAACACCGGTTCTACCGTTACTTTTCCGTAAGGCATCGTAAAGCTCATGTCGCCTGTAAGAGGAACTTTTTTTCCTTTCTCATCTTTTATCGTAAGGGAGAAGAGTGCATGTCCCTTATCGGGGAAGGAACGCAGAGTTATGGTATCATCCTCAACTCCCTTTTCCGGGGCAACGACACGTCCGTTCTCACTGTGAAGCACCTCTATATCATAAGCTCCGGGCTCCATTATCAGCTGCCCGTCACTGTATGACAGCTCTCTCTCAGCTATATTACTGTAGAAGCAGGCTGCTTCATCCGGGTCCGTAAGCCCCGTCACTACCATACCATGAGCGTTCTTTCTTATACCGATCACTGCCCCGGGAAGAAGCGGTGCCGTGACAGTGATATACCTCTTGTCAACGTTATAATCGTCTTCATCCAGAAATACATCCGAGTCACCGTTGCTGTCCGTATTATCCCTGATCACCGGTGAACCGGAAATATCCAGCGTAGAGAAGGTGTGTCCCCGCTCAAATAATACTCCCCCGCCTCTCCTTCCGGCACTGTTGGCTGTGATCTCTCCGCCGCTCAGATGCGCTATTCCGGAAACACTTATCCCTCCTCCGTAATAGCCACAGCTGTTGCCGGTGATCTCTCCGCCGCTCATATAGAATTCTCCCCTTCGGTTGACAAATATACCTCCGCCATCATAGTATGAGCTATTCTCTTTTATCGAGCCGCCGGTCATCCTGAATATACCTTCTTCTACATATACACCTCCGCCGACTCCTTTTAGATCATTACCGCAGATGCTTCCGCCGGACATGATAAATGTTCCGCCGTCAACACATACCGTACCTAGTATTTCAGAGTCAGTGGATGAAAATCCGCTTATATTACCGCTTTTGAGAATGAAGCAGCCGCCTGAGGTCACACAGATCCTGCCGTTTTGGATACTGCCGTCACCCTCACTGTTGATCAGGGTTAATACAGAGTTATTGCCGACATTGATGTTGCCGTATAACTTATACCCATTAAGATCGATGGTTGCCTCTTTGCCCGCGCCTATCTCCAAGTCCTCGCCGGGCGGTAGATCGGCGATCAGTCTG
>JAILES010000025.1 GCA_024687205.1 Lachnospiraceae bacterium | reverse complement strand
CGCCACTAAGTCATCTCTTCACTTCAGACGAATCCTCAGTTCCAAGAGCTTCGTTCGACTTGCATGTGTTAAGCACGCCGCCAGCGTTCATCCTGAGCCAGGATCAAACTCTCTAAAAAAGTTTGTATTCCCAGCCAGTTAAAACTGGCTAAAAATCCGTTTACTGTTGGTTTGTTTAAACCGTTCTGAATTATTCTTCATTAGAATTCTTCAGGGATTGCATTGTTGTATAATTATCAAGGTTCTGCGCCGCTCGCTTTAACTACCTTCTCGCGTGCGACTTTTAGATATTACCACTTTCATATACTCGTGTCAACACTTTTTTTTAAAAATTTCAAGTTTTTTTTGAAGCCCGAAATCCCCACAAAATATGGTGGTTTACATAGTGTTTACACCCTATATGACCAAACAATCCGGACAGCCTTTTGAAGGCTTCCGGATCATTTGAGCGGAGAAGGAGGGATTTGAACCCTCGCGCCGGTCACCCGACCTACACCCTTAGCAGGGGCGCCTCTTCGGCCTCTTGAGTACTTCTCCGAATTGATATTGCTCACTGTTTAATTAAAGTGCTTGTTTATTATACGTTATTGTCTTTTACGTGTCAATACTGTTTTTATCTTAATAAAATCAAGCGGTGCCTTTATTCCTATCTTAAATATCTTTCCTATATTAATGCTGTTTTTTCCGCTTATCCTTGGTCCGAAATGTATCTTTATAAATCTGATCTTTTTTCCGCAGTATGCTCCTGCGGTTGTAAGTATAACATTCGGAAGATTATAATCCTCGGGCATCACATCCAGAAAAGCTTCAAGATAGCTTTTTTTCATAAGCCTGAAAGGCGCATTGACATCCGGAAGTTTAACACCGTAAATAACGCGGATTATCAGACATAGCACTCTCTCTATAAACTGTCTGTTCTTTCCGTCACCGCGTACGGGGCGATAGGCAAACAGCGCATCGCAGCTGTCTTTGCGTTTCCAGAATTTTTCAAAATCGGAAGTATAGGTCTGGCCGTCCGAATCGGTCTGAAAGATAAGATCTGCTCCCTGTTCCACCGCATATCTGTATCCGAATAAGAGCGCACTTCCGTGTCCGCCGTTCGCTTTATCAAGAGGTACCAGTTTATCTCTGGATGCTGCGAGCCTGCAAAGCTTTTCATAGGTTCTGTCCGTAGACCCGTCATTAACGACTACCAGCCTCGAAGCCTCATCTCCGTGCGCTTCCAGAACCGGATACCAGGCATTCACGAAATCTTCTATATTATTTTCTTCATTATATGCAGGTGCAATGATATAAAGACTGTTCATCTCACACTTCTTTACGATATTCTTCTGTTGCTTTTATATACAGGTCTTCGCCGGTGGTATCAATAACAACTATTGCGGGAAAGTCCTTTACTTCCAGCTTTCTTATGGCTTCGGTTCCGAGATCCTCATAAGCTATCACTTCCGATGCAGTGATAGACTTTGAAAGTAAAGCTCCCGCTCCTCCTATGGCAGCCATATATACCGCACCGTTCCTGACAATGGCTTCCTTTACTTCGGGACTTCTCTTTCCTTTTCCTATCATGACCTTAAGTCCGAGATCCAGAAGACGCGGTGTATACTTATCCATGCGGCTTGCCGTGGTAGGTCCCGCGCTGCCTATGACTCTGCCTTCTCTTGCAGGTGAAGGTCCCATATAGTAGATACCGTTTCCGTTCATATCCATTGGGAGAGCTTCATTTTTATCAAGGGCTTCCTGCATGCGTTTGTGCGCCGCATCCCTTGCCACATATATTGTTCCGCTGATATATACCATATCACCGCACTTAAGTTTCTTTAATTCTTCTGCGTCGAAAGGCGCTTTTATATTTACATCCATTATAATATCCTCACGGCATGTCTGTTTACATGACAGCATATATTTACACCCACAGGCAGTCCTGCTATGTGAGTCGCATAAGTTTCTATATTAACCGCAAAAGCTGTAGTGGTTCCTCCCAGTCCTCCGGGACCTATGCCTGATGCATTTATTTTTCTCTGCAGTTCTTCTTCCATCTCTCTGATGAAATGATCCGCAGCTCTTTCATCTGCAGCTCTTGTCAAAGCTTTCTTTGCAAGCAGTGCACACTTTTCAAAGGTACCGCCTATGCCTACTCCCACCACCATCGGAGGGCAGGCATTCGGACCTGCATCTTTAACCGCGGTAAGCACCGCATTCTTTATTCCTTCCACACCGTCAGCCGGTTTCAGCATAAACACGCGGCTCATGTTTTCACTTCCGAAACCCTTCGGTGCAAAAGTAAGTTTTATCTTGTCTCCGGGCACCATGAAATAATGGATCACAGCCGGCGTATTGTCGCCGGTGTTTTTCCTGACGATAGGATCCGATACAACGGATTTACGAAGATAACCTTCGGTATATCCCTGCCTTACGCCTTCATTTATCGCATCTTCTATCCAGCCGCCGGTAACATGTACTTCCTGACCTATCTCAGCGAAAACAACGGCCATGCCTGTATCCTGACAGATGGGAATATGATCCTCTCCGGCTATCTGAAGGTTATCCTTAAGCTTGGAAAGTATCTGTCTTCCGAGAGGTGACTCTTCTTCTTTTTCCGCCCTGTCAAGTGCTGCCCGCATATCTGCCGAAAGGAAATGATTGGTCTCAATGCACATGTCCTTAATTGCTTCGCTTATCTGTGCTACGTTTATCTCTTTCAATTTCTGCTCCTGTTTCTAAAAAAATTTCAGCCATTATCTCCTCCGGAAACAATGGCTGTTTTAATCCGTTTTGTTTAACTTATTTATACTACCTGACGTTCAAATACCACAACTGTCTGCTTCTGCATTGACTGGAAACCGCTCATCATTATCTTGCCGTGGTTTCCTATCTCTCTTATCGTGAATCCCACTACGCGGAATCCCTGACTTGCATATCTGTTAAGCAGTGTCTGGAAGGATATGAATTCAACCAGCGATCCCTGAGGCTTCTCACTGTCAAGCAGTACCTCATCCACGATCTCTACGGCATACTCGTAACGCTGATTGGTAAGGGTATCCATCTTCTCGCTGACTTTCATCAGCTGATCCAGCAGACAGATATTCATCATGTTTGCTGCATCTTTCTCATCCATGTCGGAAAGAAGATTCTCGACTATCGTTCTGACTCTTCTGACCCTTACCGTATCGGAGCCCTCTGAACTCTCCATTACGGTACGCTTAGCCATATCCATGTTCTGAGGAGTCCTGGCATAACCCTTTTCAGTCAGATAGTCTGTTGCAGCCTTCTGCACGTTATCATCATTGATCTCAAGACCGGTATCTACGATCTCTTCTATTTCTTCAACACTGGTTGTCTCAACAGTTCCGCTTCTCTTGATCAAGTCGTACATGATCTGATTAACATCTATCATGGCTGTAACCTTTCTCCGCTTTATTTGTGCTAAACCCCATTGGTATCATACATTTTACCATAATGACAGCTACAATTCAAGAAAAACTTGTCTTCTCACAGCTCCATCCACCACGCATCTTCGCCCTCTTCCGGCTCCGGTGTGTACTTGCGTATGGCCTTTTCCAAAAGGAAAGAACTTAACAGTACCCACAGCCCCGGCGCGAACATTATAAACAGGGGAAGACGCATTACAAGGCAGGCAAGAGCCACCAGTATCACCAGCACGGAAATGCTGTAATGGAGAAAACGGATCATCATCACAAATGAAAGAAATATGATATTTATCAGCTTCAGATCAAATCTCGAAAGCACCGGAAATACATAGCAGAACAGGGCTCCGAGTATCAAAAGATAAGCGCCTGCAGCATAATAGGTGCCCATTGCCGAAGAAGCATTATCCTTGTAGGCACTCTCTATCCCGTTAAGACTGATGTCCTCAAGAGTAAAACCGAGGCTGTTTAGCACCGTCCACAAGCCCAGCAGACATATGAGAAAGAAAAGGGTAAGGAAGGTTGCTTTTACAAAATTACGCTTCCAGGCTTTGAAATACTCCTTTACGAAATATCCTCTTCCCCTGCGCACGCACTTGGTCATGGAATAGTACAGAGCCGTTGTTGATGCGCCTATCGTGATCACCGGCAGACTGGTAAAAAACCAGAGTATGCTCAGTATTACAAGTTCTCCGATCTTTGTAAGCGTCTTTCCTATAATGCTGTCAGCTGAAAACAAACCACCCATAGCTTTATTCATCTCCACAAATAATGAGAGACAGAGGAACCTCTGTCTCTCTTTTTGCCATTATAGCTGTTAATGTCTTTAAAATCAACCCTTCACGGAACCTGCTGCCAGGCCGCCTACGATGTACTTTGAAAGGATCAGATACATCACGATAACGGGGAATATCGAGAAGGATATGGTCGCGTAAACGACACCCATATCAAACTTCAGGAAATCCGCGCCTCGCAGCTCTGCGATAAGTATAGGCAGCGTCTTCTTTTCTTTCTCCAATACCAGTGCGGGAATGAAGTAGTTATTCCAGCTGGCTACGAAGGAGAAGATAGCCTGTACTGCCATAGCGGGAACCATCAGCGGCATTACTATCGTATTAAAGATACGGATCTCTCCGGCACCGTCGATACGTGCTGCTTCCAGCAGTTCCATAGGCAGCGTACTTTCCATATACTGCTTCATGTAGAAGAATACTATCGGTGCTGCTATACCGGGAATTATCAGAGGAAGGAAGCTGTTCTTCATTCCCATCTTGTCGATCAAGCGCAGGAAACCGAGTGCGGTAACCTGTGTAGGGATCATCATGATCGCAAGTATCGTAGTGAATATCGCCTTCTTGAGCTTGAATTCATATGCATGGATCGCATATGCCGTCATAGCTGAGAAATATACGCTGAGTGCAGCAGTACATACAGCCACGATAACGCTGTTGAGCATACCTCTGAGTATCGGCTGGGTGCTGTGAAAAGCGTTATTAAGGTTCTCAAAAAGATGTATGCTGGGAATGGGCGTAAATCCCTTCGTCAACTCACCGTGTGAACGGGTGGAGTTGATCAGCAGTATATAAAACCATATAAGGCAGAATATACTCGTAAGAGTAAGTATTACATAAGAGAAAGTACGTCTGGCTTTAACTCCGCCTATCTGTTTTTCCTGTACCATATTTACCTGCATCGTCTCTCTCCTCCTTTACTTTTTACCGTACTTGTCACTGTTGCCGCTGAACTTGAACACAACAAGGCTCAGGATAGCCGTTATGAAGAACAGGATAACGGAGAGAGCTCCACCCATACCGTAGTTCTTACTATACAGGTGTCTGTTCAGGAACATTATCAGTGTAGTAGCGGTGTTGTTCGGCGATCCCTTGGTATTGGTAAGGATCTGAGGAACATCGAACATCTGCAGACCACCGATCAGTGAAGTGATCACAACATAGATCAGGATCGGCTTCAGGATCGGCATTGTTATGCGCCAGAATACCTGTCTTGCAGTAGCGCCGTCAACCTCTGCTGCTTCAAAGAGTGCCGGGTCGATACCCATCATACCGGCAAGCAGAAGGATCGTTGTATTACCGAACCACATCAAACAGTTCATAAATGCGACCAGTCCGCGGACACTGCCCGTATGGGCCATGAAGTCGTATGACTCCTTTATGATACCCAGGCTTTTAAGAATATCATTAACAGGTCCGACTGTTGAGAACAGTGTAAAGAACAGCATTGAGAACGCTGATGCCATTATCAGGTTCGGAAGATATATAACTGTCTTGAAAAATCTCTGCCCTTTAAGACGAAGGCTGGGATCCGAGAACCATGCTGCAAAAAGCAGTGAAAGTATGATCTGAGGTATGAAACCGAGGATCCACATGATCATCGTATTCTTGAGACCGATCATGAAGTTCATCTCGCCTTCCTTCTTCGCCGAGAATAGAGCTATATAGTTATTGATGCCATTAGGCTTGGGACCGATGACATCCAAACCGTCTTCATAGTAAGTGAAAAAACTGTAATAAACCGTACTGATCAGGGGGATCAGCTGAAAGACTATAAATACGACAACAAACGGTATAAGAAAAATGTACCCCCACTTATTATAGGAAACTACCGATTTGCTCTTTTTTTTCATGCTATCTTTTCCTCCATGAGAGAATTCCTTTAGATTCATAAGAAGACTGCGGAAGATGAATTTCCCCGCATTCTTTAAAAAAACGTGCCTGCCCGGATAGACAGGCACGTTTGTGTATTACTTCACTTTGTGCTTATACCACAGTACTCCTTAGTAGCTGAGTGCAGGATACTTTGTGGTGATTGCATCATAGAACTTGTTAAGAGCTGTGTCATAATCGGAGTTGCCATCGAAGTAATCCTTCATAGCGTTCTGGAATTCCTCGTTGCATCCCTGATCGTAAGCACTGATCTTGTCAAGAGCGATGTTCTTAGCACCTGCTGCGAACATGCCAAGAGGGTTCTGGCCGCCGAATACAGCGCTGGTGTAATCGCTTGCTGCAAGCTCTTCCATAGCGGGCTGGTTGTTTACGAAATCATCATCAGCCTTAACGATGTCAACCATGATGTCCTTGTCAACAGTAAGCTTTCTCATGATATCAGCAACAGTTGCCTTGTTGTCTGTACCTGCTGCTGCGCAGATCCATGTACCACCCCAGAAGAAGCCCTGAGGACCTTCGGTAGCGCCCCAGCCACCCAGGTTTGCGATAGATCCTTCAACATCAGCTGCCATACAGAAGTTGATCAGCCAAGCGGGTCCAAAGTAGCAGAATACCTTACCATCGGGATAGAAACCTGTGTTCCAAGCTTCGCCCCAGAGGTTTTCTGTAGACTTGATCTGGCCTGCATCATACATTTCCTTAGAATCGTCAACCCATTTCTTGATGTTGTCGTCAACCTGAACCTTCTTGTCAGCGCTAACCCAAGGAACGGAAACGTTGTTAGAGAATGTACGATATGTATCGTTAACAGTTGCGGTCATGTAATAACCCTTTGCCTTCATATCAGCAGCGGTAGCCTTGTAAGTATCCCAATCCTTAACAGCAGCCTGTACATCAGCAGGATCGTCAGAACCAAGAACTTCCTTAGCAGCTTCACGGTTGTAGATCAGAACGCCCGGGCAGCCCTGCCATGAAACACCCTTAAGTGTTCCGTCTGAGCTTGTCATAACGTCCTGAGTGTACTTGTACTGATTGCTCAGCTCGCTGAGATCGATACCAAGATCGGTAACAGGCAGAGTGTAAGGTGTGTCTACATACTTAAGAGCGTAGTCAGCCTCTACAAGGAAGAGGTCGATCTTCTCATCGTCTGCAGCTCCGTCCTGCTTCTTAAGGGTATCATCCAGATTGTTCTGATATGCGTTGTCATCTGAAGGAGTGATGTTCCACTGAACAGTGATATCACCGATCTTACCGGTTGTAGCATCAACTACTTCGTATCCGGGATAGTGATCTGTCAGACGGCTCTTGAACTCCTCATTCCAGCAGTAGATGTTGAGAACCTTTCCCTCAACCTCTTCGCTGATGTCTGTAGCTTCAACAGTTGTATCAAGCTCGGGAGCCTTTGTGGGCTCAGCTTCTGTTGTGCTGGTGCTTGTTGTGCTTTCTGTGCTTTCCTGGTTCTCAGCAGGTGCAGCAGGTGTTTCACCACCGCAAGCGGTGAGAGAACCAACTGTCATGATTGCTGCCATTGAAAGTGCTAACAATCTCTTCTTCATGTTACAATTACCTCCCTAAAATTTTGTATACAAACAGCACTCGCCGTTTGCATTATGAAATATAGCACAGTGATTAATCTTATGCAAGAGTTTTTTTTATTTATTGCTAAATCTTGTTAAATATTGCTAAATTTGGCTTTCCAATGTTATATATATTCACACTTCGTTCATATCTCGTTCATAAACGATATTTATTCTTGCAAATCGTTCATTTTTACTATATACTTGTCTACATGTTATGTTAATCACAAGACATTGTGGCTACATCCCGATCAAAGGGGCTCAAGCAGCTTCGCTGCTTGTATATGATCGAAGATCATATGCCCCTTTGATCTACGATTTATACAATATACGTTTTATACCATATAGTGAGGAATAATATGTCCGAGCAGAAACTCACCAGCATGAAACAGAGTTACATCGCAAACATGCGGCCCATTCTCCGCAAGTATGCGCTTTACTCTGATACTACTTCAAATTATATCTCGCCGGAACAGCCCACAGCTTATGATATCCTGACTGTCCGTTTCCGTACAGCGGTAAACAACTGTGATCATATCTATCTCGTAACCAAAGACGAAAAATATCATATGACCAAAACCGAAAGTGATGAGCTTTTCGATTATTACAGCGTGGATATCCAGCTGGATAACGAAATGCTGGTATATCACTTTGAAATACATAACGGAAACCTTTCCGTTCTCTTCGATACAAGAGGAGTTGTCCGTTTTCTCGATGATCATTACAAATTCCGCGTGATCCCCGGCTTCAAGACACCGCTCTGGGCCAAAGGCGCCATCATGTATCAGATCTACGTGGACCGTTTCTATAACGGAGATACTTCCAACGATGTTCTTACCGACGAATATTCCTATATAGGAGAACATACGGTTAAAGTCGATGACTGGAACAAGTATCCTGCTGCCATGGGCGTCCGCGAATTCTACGGCGGCGACCTGCAGGGTGTCCTGGACAAAATGGATTATCTGGAGAAACTCGGCATAGAGGTGATCTACTTTAATCCCCTCTTTGTCTCCCCTTCGAATCATAAGTATGATATCCAGGATTATGACAATATAGACCCTCATTTCGGAAAGATCGTTAATGAAAGCGGCGATCTGCTGCCGGAGGGTGACCTTGACAATACACATGCCACGCGATACATAAACCGCGTTACCAATAAAGAAAACCTTGAGGCCAGCAACGAACTGTTTGCAAAAGTCATTGCCGAAGCACATCGCCGGGGCATCCGCGTGATCATGGACGGCGTGTTCAATCACTGCGGTTCTTTCAACAAGTGGCTGGACAGAGAACGTATATATGAGAATGCCGAAGGATACGAGAAGGGCGCATATGTCAGCAAAGACAGCCCCTACCGCAATTTCTTCCGTTTTCATGATGAAAATGAAGACAAATGGCCTTATAACACTACCTATGACGGATGGTGGGGACACGATACCCTGCCGAAGCTGAATTATGAAGGCTCCCACGAGCTCCATGATTATATACTCCATATCGGCCGCAAGTGGGTATCACCTCCTTACAATGCCGACGGCTGGAGACTTGACGTGGCTGCTGACCTGGGTCATTCAACCGAATATAACCATTCTTTCTGGCAGGATTTCAGAAAAGCCGTAAAAGAAGCCAATCCCGATGCCATCATACTGGCAGAGCATTACGGTTCGCCGGCACAGTGGCTCCTCGGCAACGAATGGGATACGGTCATGAACTATGATGCCTTTATGGAACCTCTTACCTGGTTCTTAACGGGCATGCAGAAGCATTCGGATGATTTCCGCCGCGACCAGCTGAACAACAGCGACAATTTCTGGGGTGCAATGCTCTATCATAATTCCAACATGACCATGCAGTCCCTTCAGATAACGATGAACGAGCTGTCCAATCACGACCATTCACGTTTTCTGACCAGGACCAATCATGTTGTGGGACGTACCGCGACCAAAGGTCCGGAAGCAGCCGAACAGGGCATCGATAAATCCGTCATGCGTGAGGCCGTGCTCTTCCAGTTCACCTGGCTCGGGGCACCCACCATTTACTACGGCGATGAGGCAGGTCTCTGCGGCTGGACCGATCCGGACAACAGACGTACCTATCCCTGGGGACACGAAGACGAGGAAATGATAGAATTCCACAGGCAGATGATCAGGATCAGAAAGCTTTATCCGGAATTCAAGACCGGATCCATCATAGTCCTTAAGTCGCTTCAGGGGCTTATCAGCTACGGAAGATTCTGCAAGGACGGACAGTCCGCGGTATTTATCAATAACAATGAGGAGGAGATCACCGAAGATTTCAGGCTCTGGCCGCTGGGACTCAGAAGAAATGCAACCTTAAAGCAGATCATGCTTTCCACGGAAGACGGCTTCACAAGCGAACGCCAGGAATACTGGCTGGAAAAAGGTCATATAAGCATAACCCTCCCGGCACACTCCGCAATGATACTCCGACATGCCGGAGACGGAGATCTGATCTTCTAGGGAACAAGATATTTAACGGACAGACCTTTTGCGATCCTTTCCCGTATCATGGTCGATGAGATATCGATAGCGGGAAATTCCATGACATGTATAACGCCTCCCAGCTTTTCACAGAGTTCGGAGGCTTTTTCTTTCATCTTTTCCGGATCCGATGCAGCTCCTCTGGTGGCCGCTATGATCTCGCAGCCCGCAAGTATGCGTCCGGGCTCTTTCCAGGTTTCGAAAGTATCCAGACAGTCCTCTCCGAAGATAAAGCAGAACCGGTTGTCCGGATAGAGCCGGTTCAGTTCCTCAACGGTTTCATATGTATAAGTTCTGCCTTCACGCTTTACTTCCAGATCGCATACCTTCATATAAGAAAAAGAAGATACTGCCCTGCGGACCGACTCGAGTCTTTCCTCCGCGGGCGTTACCTTCTTGTCTTTCTTGAAATACGGCATTCCGGCAGGCATGAACCATACCTCGTCGAGAGCGAACTGTTCGTATGCCCACTCACCAAGCAGGATATGTCCTATATGTATGGGATCAAAGGTCCCGCCGACAATACCTATCTTTTTCATACTACTTTTCCGCTAAAGGGATCCAGGACCGAAGGCATGCGGCGCTTATGGGCGCTGCCCCTTTCTTTTTTCTCTATCAGGGCATCGGCTTCGGCCGAACCGCTGGTACCCTTTCTGATATAGTCATGGATCTGCTGATAGCTGACTCCGAGACGCTCCTCATCGGTCTTGCCCGAAAGCCCGTCCGTCGGAGCTTTTTGAACAAGTTCTTTAGGAAGTTCTTCCATTGTAAGTCCCACTGCCACCACTTCTTTGCTCGTAAGTTTCCCCAGAGCATTGAAATCACAGCTGGTATCTCCGTCCTTTGTGCAGTAGCCCACCGTCGACTCCGAAAGGTTGCCCGTTCCCGCAAGAAAGGCCCCTATGGTCTGGGCTATATAGCGCAGGGTGGTCATCCTCAGACGGGGTCCCACATTGATATTGCTCTCATACTCGTTTTTCTCACCCTCGCGTACAATATCACAGCCTGCAAAGACCGCTTCTTTCAGGGCTTTGTGAGTCTCACCGATATTCACGGTATAAGCATTTATCTTTAAAGCTTCGCATACCTTCTGCGAATCGGAGATATCCGGCTGTACCTTATCGGGAAGCATGATACCGTATACGTTCTCGGGTCCCAGCGCCCTTGCGCAGAGAGCTGCAACAACGGTGGAATCCTTGCCGCCCGAAATACCGAGGACTACTTTGTCTATCCCGGCATTGGCTGTGAAGTCTTTTATCATCGATACCAGAGTATCGCGTATTTCTGTGGCATTAAAGTTTTCCATTACGACTCCTGTTCCAGCAGCATCATCTTCTCATTATAATAAGAAGGAGTCATATCCATGTAGTGGAGGTGGGGGTTCTCAAAACGCTGTTCCTCTTCCCATACCTCATTCTTGAGCTGCTTCTGTACTCTTTCACGCAGTACACTCATATCCTCGGGCTCCCTGCAGCGCTCACCGTTCTTCATCATCTGCTTCTGCAGTTCCTTGAATTCCAGGTGCGCAACCGGTACCTTTTTCCAGGGCTTATCGGGGTCGAGGAGATATTTTACTTCCTCTATATTCTCATCATACTTTGAAAGAACATCCGCGATACTGTGTCCTTCCTTATTATATGCCCTGTAAACTTTCTTGAGTCCGGGGTTCGTAACCTTCTCGATATTCTCGGATATCTTGATCCTCGGCTTCATCACACCGTCTTCTTCCACAGCGCAGAGCTTGTATACGGCACCGAAGACCGGTTCGCTTCTGGCGGTGATCATTCTCTCGCCTACACCGAAGGAATCTATCTTTCCGCCCTGCTCTATAATGGAACGGATCGTATACTCGTCAAGTGAGTTGCTGACTACTATCTTGGCATCGGTGAAACCGGCTTCATCCAGTTTCTTCCTTGCCTTTCTGGAAAGATATGCAAGGTCTCCGGAATCAAGGCGGATACCGTAGTTCTTGGAAACTATGCCTTTTTCCTTCATCTCCTTAAATACCGTAATGGCATTGGGTACACCCGAATCCAGCACATCATAGGTATCTACCAGAAGTATCGCGTTATTGGGATAGCATTCCGCGAATTTCCTGAATGCCGTAAGCTCATCTTTATAGAACATAACCCAGCTGTGCGCCATGGTGCCGCCCACCGGGATGTTGAAATACTGACCTGCGGAAACGGTTGCGGTACCGTTTACTCCACCGAGATAACAGGCCCTTGCTCCGTAGATGGCAGCGTCATTATTGTGTGCACGTCTTGCTCCGAAGTCGGAAACGGCCCTGCCCTGTGCTGCCCTTACTATCCTGTTGGCCTTGGTAGCTACCAGGCTCTGATGGTTGATCTGTGCCAGAAGCTCAGTCTCTACTATCTGAGCCTGAACCAGATCTGCGACCACCGTGATCACGGGCTCTCCGGGATACATTATCGTACCCTCTTCAAAGGCATATACATCACCGGTAAATTTGAAATTTGCAAGATAATCAAGGAAGCCCTGATCAAAGAGATTCAGCGATGCGAGATACTCTATATCCTCTTTTCCGAAATGAAGACCTTCCAGATACTGTATTATCTGCTCAAGTCCCGCAAATATGGCAAAGCCGCCGCCATCCGGGTTTCTTCTGTAAAATACATCAAAAGCAACCTTTCTTGCGTGGTTTTCCTGCAGGAAATAACCGTTTGCCATGGTAAGCTCATACAGATCCATCATCATGGCGATGTTTCTTTCTTCATAGACTGACTTTATCATTTTTTTTCCTCCGTATTTGTCCTGATCCTTCGCCTGAAAGCCTCAGTCCCCGGAATCCTTTTTCCGGCTCTGTAATATAGGATTATAGCACAACGACTTTACAAAAACAAACAGCTTTTCAAGATTCACAAGTATGAAAGCGGCTGCAAAAGACAGTCCCAGATTCACCGCAAAATACAGCAGCGGACTTTGGTAGCCCGTGATCCATATCAGGGTCAGGAACCAGATATATGCATGCATCAGCCACATATATAATGAATATTTTCCGAAAAAGCCGAAGAACTTCTCAATGAAGCCCAGGTTCCTGAACACATAGACCATACCCCAGATAAATATCGGCACTATCAGTATATCCTGTCTGGATTCCCCTGCTTCTATAGAAGTCAGGTATCTGATCACCACTGCTGCCAGCATTATTATGACGGGAATTATCGCCGGAACCTTCTTCCCTGCAAAACTTTCCTTCTTTGTGTCCTGGAGGTAAGCTGCGAGATAGCCCTCAAAAAAGATCAGATTAAAGATTGCCTGCACATGGCTGCGTATCCATTCGTAATATATGTTCCATGCCTGTACCTTATGCAGCAGGATCAGTATAGTTAAAACCACTGCTGCCGACAGGGCTGCGATGATACGTCTTCTTTTGTCCCCCTGCAGCACCATTTTAATGAAGGGAGCCGACAGCAGCATCCACAGATACTGCCTTACATACCACCAGGTCCCGTTATACGTGGGTTCCATGGCCGTCATGTTAAGGGGAAGGGCTTTCCAGTCTGTGGGGATCTTCAGTATCCCGTTAAGCAGTACCACACAGACCGCGATAACTATCCAGAGTCGCACATATAAATAGAAGATACGCTTTATCATCAGGCCGAAATCCTTCCTGATGGTATCACTCTTCTTCAGCACATGGTAGATGCCGTAGCCGCTGACAAAGGAAAAGATCGCTACGCAGATTCGCCCTGTACGAGCCAGATGTTCAGTAAGATCGGGATGGCTTAAAAAGCCTTCCGGAAAAACATATCTGTCCAGAAAGAAATGATGAAATATCATTATAAGTACAGCCATGCCTTGAAGGGCCCTGCTCTCTTCCTTTTTCATGATCCGGCATGTTCCTCAAAGTACTCAAGCATACGCTTGTTGGAGATAAGGCTCTCATACCACTCCCAATGGGATATATTGAACACATGCTCCAGGTGAAAACCATCTTCGGCCTTCCATATCATGGGTTCATAATCCTGCCCTGTTTCCTCCAGAGCCTTTATCAGAAGCTTTGTCTGCTTATGCAAAGACTCGACCTGTGAACCTATGAGCAGCATCGGGGGCAGCTTGATCCCTTTCATCACGGAAGAAAGACTGGTCAGACCGCACCAGGGTGCCTTTTCACCCTGTTCTCCCAGCATCATGTCAAGATAGGCTTTGGCCGTGCCCCTTCCTCTTTCCGTATCTTCTCCTTCCATAATATAGAGACCGTCCGTCTCCGAACAGGGACAGTTCAGACATATGGCCCTGACGTTCAGCTTAAGGGGAGATACCTCATAAGCTTTCATGATCTCGGGGTTCTTTAATATAGAAGAAACAAGTCCGGTGAGATGACCTCCGGCCGAGTCTCCGGTTATCATTACATTATCAAGATCAAAGCCCCTTCTCTCACCGTATTTCTCCAGCCAGCTCATGGCAGAGAAAATGTCCTTAACGATGCCCTTAAGGTCGGTGTACTGCAAAAGAGTGTAATTCATTGCCATGACGGCATAGCCCTGTGAAGCTATCCAGGCCAGATAGTTCTCGGAAATATCCACAGTACCGTACATCCAGCCGCCTCCGTGTATATAGATCACGGTCTTCAGCTTCCCCTTTGATGCATCAAAGTCCTCGGGATAATAAAGATTCAGCAGGTGCCACGGATCATAGTCAGCCATGTAATTGATATGGCTTTCTTTGCGCCAGCCCTTCGGAACCGGCGCATACCGCTCACCTGCTGCATTATTCTTCTCTATCGCTGCCCAGAAATCTATAAGGCTCTGTCTGTAGTCTTCCATGGATAACCTCCGTTTACATATATATAGTAGAGTTTATCAATAAAGACCTGTTTTTGCAAGGATTCTTACTCTGCGATCTCCTCCCATACCGTATGACCGTTCTCGTCCAGGACACGGGTAAACTGATCGTGATGATCACCGTTGTCTTCGTAGAACATAAGGCTCTGGCAGATCACCGTATAGCCTTCCTTTGTTTTTATCTCCATACGGATCGAAAGGTCGTTTACTATATCAAGTCCTTTTTCCAGCTCTATGGAGCTTTTATTAATCACCGCATCTGTCACGTCTATGGTCTTCAGATCACGGCCTGCCGACATATAGGTAAGGTTTGCGGACTGTACTTCTTCGGGTCTTGAACAGACTATCCTGTAGGATCCGCTGTATTTCCATTTTCCGAAACTGTGATCGCTGGTTATGGTACACTCCTGACCGGGTATAGGCAGATATTCATATATAAAAGTACTCGGGAAATTCACTTCTTCGATCACGGTCTTACCGTCCTCGGTGATAAGAGCATTAACTCTCGCATATTCACTGAAGATGTTGACGCTGAATCTTCCCTCATACACACCCCTGCCTGTCTTTTCAAAAGCTATCTCTTCACCGTTTAGATCCAGTACCAGGGCCGTATCATCGGAATACTCATTTAAGCTTACTGTCATCAGAACGTCCAGTGTATCTTTGATACTTTCATTTTTAGTGATGTTCCAGTCGGCTGTCCTGATCTTTTTGGCATACTGTTCCAGAGCAGTCCTTATCTCCGTAACCTCTGAGAAAAGTATATCCTGATCATGATTCAGTTCCCTTAGCTGTGTCTGCAGGTTATCCACCATGAAAGACATTCTCTGTGTGTTAAGCAGCAGTACCACCACAAAGATGATAAGTATGGTCTTGTATGTGACTCCTGCGGTAGTCTTCGGTTCCGGTATGACCGTGTGGGTTCCTCTTTCCTCCCCTTTTACTATCCTGTCCAGTCTTTTGTTATAGGCGACTATGCCTATGAATACAATAACAGCTGCAACAATAAGCACTGCTATTAAATATGTGATAAACGCATTCATTTTCTATCCCTCCGATCAAATATTGAATTCTCTTCTGAAATCACTGTAATAACTTCTTGTAACATCCGCCAGGGTACCGTCCGATAGAGTCAGCACATATTTCATCGATAATGTGGGACGTATCCTACGGATGTGTTTTCTTGATACGATCACGGATTTACTGATACGTATGAACTCCCTGGAGTCGAGAGCTTCTTCCAGCCGGTACATCCTCTCCGCTGAATAGAAGGTCCCCTGCGCAGTATGGATCTCGATCTCCTTCCCGAAAGCTTCCAGATAGATGATCTCCTCTGCCGGCAGCTGCAGCCGTTCCCTGTCTTCATCTCTTACAGTCAGGAACCTGTGTCCGTCTGTATTCTCTGTGATCAGGTAGTCTGCATCTTCGGAGATCTCCACACCGTGGCCTTCGAGATATTCTTTAAGTTTTCCGTAATCAGCATCCGAAACGGATATTCGGAATTTCATCTGTCATTATCCTCCTTGCTATGTTTTGGATTATAACAGAGCAGATAAAAAAAGAAAGCGATCTGAAATAAGATACACTAAATGAGGAATAAGTTGCTTAAAACGGCCCCCTCAGGGGCCGCATGATCATTCGTATTCGTAATTAAGGAGCGAACCATCCCTGCCGCTTAGATCTATGATAAAAAGCCTGTCTTTGCCGTTATCATCGGTGATCAGATAACCGTTGTGGGGTGTATCTCCGGGGAAGTTCATTCCCGCACACAGCGGCTTCTCGGGGGTCAGTTCATCCAGCTTGTATTTTTCTTCATATAAGAATTCTACATGGCCGCTGTCATCCACGTCCTTCATGGACAGCTCCACTATCCTGAAGTTCTTTACTGTCTTATCAACTGAAAACAGAATATGTGTAGTATACTGATCCGTATAGTCCGGTTCGTATGAGATATAATCCGTGGACTCGTCCACCACTCCGTCTGCCCATTCCGCTTTAACTGCAGGCACCGTGCTCTGTGCACTTCCGTCTTTATAGTCCTTAAACAGGTCCCAGTCAAGCAGAACGAATTGGTGATCACTCATAAGACTCCAGAACTCCGCTTCGGGAATATCAAGTTCTTCGGACTGATCTGCTATGGCAGCACCTGTGGTATTATGATAGAAACCGAGTTCACCGCCCTGCTTTTCATCGGTAAAGTAGAAATCATCCCACTCGTTTTCCGTTCCGTCAAAGCTTAAGTGGCATTCTCCGAACATGGTGAACATTGCTCCGCCGGAACCGAAATAATAGAAGTGTCCGTCTCCGAGCCAGCGGAAAGAACTTCTGGTCATGCCTTCAAATACCATAACGGGCTCACGGTCTTTAACGGTATATACCGCATACACCGTACTTACCTCATCCGGGGATTCATAATCGGCAGGCTCATTTCTTCCTATCAGCAGCTCGGGTACCTGGTCTCCGCTGATATCTTTTATCAGATAACCGGCAGTATCGATCATCTTATCCTGAGAATACATCAGTTCTTCCATAAGACCGGTGGACATATATTCATAATCCCTGTCAGCATCGTAGCCGTTCACTATCATGTCATAATAACAATCCAGCACAGGCTCATATACGGCATCGTCATAGGGTTTTTCGGATCCGGGACCGTCCCAGAACGGCTCTATGGTTGCCACATCAGGTTCCGGATCAGCTTCGGGTTCAGGCTCAGCTATAGCAGTTTCAGCCTCATCTCTTATCCTCGGTCTGACAGTTACCTCTGCTTCCTCTTCTTTAACACCGCAGCCCGTGATCAGCATGGCAGCCATCAGGGGCAGTATAAAAGTCAATGCTCTTTTTCTCATTTACTCTATCTCCTTCATGATTCATTTATCACTGCATATTTTAACAGCATATTTTTTGTGGCACAAGTCCCGATTTTGTGGTAAAATATTTTCGTCAAAAATCACGATGCTAAGAGGACCTGCTTAATGTATTATGCAAGTTTCGGTATACTGGCACTCATACTTCATATAATAATAAACTTCAGTGCCCTTAAAAATATCGAGAAGAACAAAGCACCTGTTCCGGCGATACGTTATCGTCTTTTTCTGATAGCCGTAATGGTCTATTATGTCTCGGATATCTGCTGGGGTTATCTTCACGAGCAGAAGATAATACCCCTGGTATATACCGATACTGTCATATATTTCTTTTCTATGGTAGTATCCGTGCTTCTCTGGACCAGATATGTGGTGGCTTATCTGGACAGGAAGGGACCGTTTTTAAAGATCCTCACCTATTCAGGCTATGCGATCTTTGTTTTCCTGATCCTCAACCTTATCATTAACTTTTTCTATCCTCTGGTCTTCTCTTTTAATGAAGAAAAGGAATATGTACCCGGTCCCGCAAGATATGCCGCACTGGGTATCCAGGTCATATTATTCGTGGTCACCTCCGTTTATACTCTTTTCATAGTTAAACCAAAAGACGATAAGGAAAGACTGCACAACAGCGCTATCGGTCTGTCCGGCATTGTTATGACGATCTTCATCCTTCTTCAGACGCTCTACCCTCTTCTTCCTTTTTACGCTATCGGACTTCTCATAGGAACCTGCATCGTCCATGTCTACGTTGCCGAAGACGAAAGGAAAGATCACAGCCGCGAACTTAATACCATGAGGGAAATGGCAGTCAACGAACATAATGAAAGTGAAAAAGCCAGAAGGGAACAGCTGCTGGCACTGAACACCGAAAAAGAGCTCGCAAGACGCGATGAACTTACGGGTGTCAAAAACAAAAAAGCCTATACTGAACTTGAGAGATCCGTACAGAACAACATTGATAACGGCATAAACTATCTGCCCTTTGCACTCGCAGTCTGTGATATCAACGATCTTAAACTGATAAATGATACCGATGGCCATGTGGCGGGGGACGAATATATCAAAGCCTGCTCCAGGATGATCTGTGATATATTCGACCACAGTCCCGTCTTCCGTATCGGCGGTGATGAATTTGTCGTTTTCCTCAGGGGAAATGATTACACGGACAGAGAATTTCTTTCCGAAAAGATCCGGAGCATCTCCCGTGAGAATACACTCAACGGCGAAGGACCGGTCGTTGCATTTGGTATGTCAGCCTATGTTTCGGGGCAGGATAAGCGCGTCTCCGATATCTTCGAGAGGGCTGACGCCGAAATGTATCTTAACAAGAAAACTCTCAAAGATCTTAAAGCGACCTGCTGAACTTGTACATACTTATGCCTGCTGCCATCGGCAGATTCAGGCTGTCTATCTCTTTACTGTGTGGTATTATGACGGTCTCGCAGAAAGATGCATACTCTTCCGGAAGACCGGTAGCTTCATTTCCGTAGATAAGCGTATAAGGTGAAAGTGCTTTTACTTCTTCCATATCCCTGCTGGAAGTGAGCATAAAAGCATATCTGTGATTATTTTCAAAACGTTTTCTGTATTCCTCAACCGTATCAAAGTATTCCACTCTCACATGGAATAGTGCACCCATGGATGCACGCACCGTTTTCGGATCGTAGACATCCACGGCAGGTGTGATTATGGCGATATCCTTGTAACCGAAACCTGTTGCGGTCCTTAATATGGTACCCATGTTTCCGGCATCGGAAGGATTAACAAACATCAGATGGTTGCCGTCTTTTATCTGCTGCTTTTCTTTTCTGAACATACCGATCACATAGCAGTTTCCCTTGGGAGAAAGTATGTTGAAGGCTTTGTCGTTTTTTTCGACAGGAACATCATGGGTCTTACAGATGTTTATCAGTTCTTTTGTGCTCTCGGTCATCTGGGTGTCAGAACAGATGAAAACCGCCATGGCCAGATCAGGCCTCAGTTTCATCAATTCAAAAGTAAGGGTGGCTCCCAGTGTATATGAGTGATCAAGTTCTCTTTTATATCTCTCTGTCTTCATCTGATATCACTCCTTCTCCGAAAATGCGCAGGCACAGAAAGGAAGCAGTACCGCATAAGGATATGCATATCGGAAGAGTCTTGCTGCAGGTATCGCAAGGAAAAGGGTTGCGATGATGGCCGCTGCGGGGATCAGTATGATCAGCCTCTTCTCATGTCCTTTACGTGACAGCATTGCAGCCGCCGTAAGTAACAGCATCCAGGTATAAGAACCCATACTCCAGAGGAAACCGTACAGAGGTATATAGCTTCCGAGTTTAATCATGAGTTCCCTGAGTTTTACTGCTGCCTTTCCGGCGATCACAGGATGCTGGCTGAGTCCGAAACTGTTTTTATATACACCTTCTATTACAGCAATGTCATAATCACCTTCGGGATAGATCAGGTTCTCCGTAAGGTCTTTCCATGCAAGTATATAGTCTACCGGATATTTCAGTCCCAGCTTCAGCCAGAGCTTAAAATATGCTCCTTTGTTCTGCTCCAGTATCTCGGGATTGCCCGATCTGATCAGTTCCTTGATGTTATCCGCAAACCATGGACAGTACAGTTCATCAACGCGCCCGATATCCGTCAGTTCTTCCAGCATCGCTCTGTCTTCGGGTGAAATATCCCTGTGATAATAAAGCACGCGGGCTATCTGCTGCTCGGGCACATGCAGAGCTTCCGCAAGATCAGGCTGCTCCACTCCAAAAGCAGTCATCACCGGTCCCTTTATGATACATACCGTCACTATCACCGGAAGGATCATGAAAAATATCTTTTTCCACTCTTTCAGATATACGATTATAAACACAACAGCGATCAGCAGAAATACATACCAGCCGTTGGATCTGAAAAGACTCATCAGTATACCGAGTATATTAAAGTATATGATCTTCGGTATCATGTTTTTACCGTAAGGTAGACCTTCATAAACTATTCTTGTGAGCTCACAACAGAAAAGCATGACTATACCTGCAAAGATAACATCCTTGCAGACTATTATCGACTGGACTGCCATAAAAGGTATGGCTGCATAGAAAGCAAGCACAGCCATACATGCCGCAAGCTTAAGCTTAACGACTCTGTAAAGCGTGTTGATAACACATGAAGCACAGAAAGCAAAGAAACACATTTGGAAGAAAGTATAGAGACCTATACGCAGGTTAATGCTGTCGGTAAACAATCCTCCGATGTGGTAAAACAGCGCGATCAGCAGGGTATGAGCGATGGGATGGTGATTGGACCAGGGCCGCAGATGCAGCACCTGCTCGATCTGTCCTATGGGATCGGGATCGAATATACCCGGAAAACTGAATAGGAACCAGGGAAGATAAAACACAAAGCATACCAGAAAAGAGAAGAGCATAAGGTTCTTCATTTCCCTGCGTTCTTCACTTTTATCAAAGAGCAGGCTGCCGTCAACTACACAGAGCAGATTAAAAACATGATAGAAAAGTATGAGAAAGCCTGCAGTCATTATCAGCAGGAAACCCAGCTTGAACAGCTTGCTGTCATAAGTTTCGATGATGTCATAGCCTTTTACTATGAGCATCACAAAGGTCAGTATCGCTGAGGAAACTGCGGCCGGCCACCTTCTTTCCGGCAGTTCTTTTTTACCCGTGTGCACATAAAAACAAAACAGCCCCCCCATCAGTAAAACCGAAAGGGGGCTGCGTACGGATATGTTGTATACTACCATCAATGCCCATACCGAAACAAAGGCATAAACGAAATATGTGATATAACTTTTCTCTGTGTTATTCTTCATCTTCCGTAGGATAGATCAGGTCGTCATCATCGTCATCGTCTATATCGGCAGAAGGTTCATGAACCGGCATCGCGGCCTTCTCTTCTTCCATATGCTGCTCGGCGCTGTCCACATCATCATACTCCGTTACGCCGTCGCTTAATTTCTCGCGGACCTTTGCGATCTTGGCAACCTTCACATTCTCATCACCGATGTTCATCATCTTCACACCGGAAGTGATACGTCCGTGTACCGGTATCTCTTCCATCCTTACCTGGATGATGGTTCCGGCCGTTGTGATCATCATTATCTCATGATCATCGTTAACTGCCTTAACACCGACTACGTCACCGGTTTTCTCCGTGATCTTGTAACACTTAAGTCCCTTGCCGCCTCTGTTCTGCAGCTTGAACTCTTCAAGGGCGCTGCGCTTTCCTATACCGTTCTCGGATACGATCAGCAGGGAATCACCCTGATGATCCAGCTGCATGCCTACAACTTCATCGTCATAGTTAAGATTCATACCGATAACGCCCATTGCACCGCGGCCCATGCATCTTACATCGGTCTCTTTGAACCTGATGCACATACCGTACTTGGTAACAAGGAAGATGTGAGTATCCTTATCGGTCTGCTTTACTTCTATCAGTTCATCGTCATCCCTTAAGGTGATGGCTGCAAGGCCTGTCTTTCTTATATTTGCGAAATCCATGATATCGCACTTCTTGACTATACCCTTCTTGGTGACCATGAACAGATTCTTGCCCTCTTCATAATCGGATACGGGTATGACAGCCGTAGGATGTTCTTCAGGCTGCAGCTGCAGGAGATTGACTATAGCCGTACCTCTTGCTGTACGTCCTGCTTCGGGCACTTCATATACCTTGATCCTGTAGGCCCTTCCCTTATTAGTAAAGAATATCAGGTAATGATGGGTAGTGGTCATCAGCAGGTCTTCTATATAATCATCTTCAATGGTGGTTATACCTTTGACACCCTTGCCTCCACGGCCCTGGGCCTTGAAATTATCAACCGTCATACGCTTGATATATCCGAGGTTGGTCATTGCCAGCACGCAGTTCTCAAGAGGGATCATATCCTCTTCGTTTATCTCGGAATTATCATAAGTAATGGCCGTACGTCTGTCATCGCCGAAACGCTCGGCAGTCTCGATCAGCTCTGTCTTTATTACACCGAGGAGCAGCTTCTCGTCACCGAGGATCGCTTTCCACTCGGCTATCTTCTTTAACAGATCTTCATGCTCTGCCAGGAGTTTCTCTCTTTCCAGACCTGTCAGAGCTCTCAGCCTCATCTCCACGATGGCTGTAGACTGCTTCTCGCTTAAATTAAAGCGTTCTTCCAGTCTGCTCTTTGCTTCCTGTGTGGTCTGGCTGCTGCGGATGATATTGATCACTTCATCTATATGATCAAGTGCGATCATCAGACCCTGTAATACATGGTCTCTTTCCTCTGCTTTGTTCAGATCATATTTGGTACGGCGGGTGACCACATCCTCCTGATGCTTCAGATATTCGCAGAGCATATCAAGAAGATTCAGCACCTTGGGCTCATTGTTCACGAGAGCCAGCATGGTCACGCCGAAGGTATCCTGTAGCTGTGTATGCTTGTACAGCTGGTTGAGTATTATATTCGCATTAGCATCGCGGCGTATCTCTATAACGACTCTCATACCTTCACGGTTGGACTCGTCACGGATATCGGTGATGCCGTCGATCTTCTTAGCCTTTACCAGATCGGCCATCTTCAGTATCATATTGGCCTTATTTACCATATAAGGAAGCTCGGTGATGATGATCTGGCTCTTTCCGTTGGGCAGTGTCTCTATATTGGTAACACCGCGCATACGTATCTTGCCGCGGCCGGTACGATAGCTTTCCTGTATGCCCCTGGTACCGAGGATCAGCGCACCTGTAGGGAAATCCGGTCCCTTTACGATATCAAGGAGCTCGTCGATCTCCGTATCCCTGTTCTCTATGACACGGTTGTCTATAATCTTTACTACCGCATTGGTAACTTCTCTTAAATTGTGAGGCGGTATGTTGGTAGCCATACCAACGGCTATACCGGTGGTACCGTTTACCAGCAGGTTCGGAAAACGGCTGGGAAGCACTACCGGTTCCTGCTCCGTCTCGTCGAAGTTGGGTGTGAAATCAACGGTATCCTTATTGATATCCTCCAGAAGCTCCATGGAAATCTTGGAAAGACGGGCCTCGGTATACCTCATGGCTGCGGCGCCGTCGCCGTCCACCGAACCGAAGTTGCCGTGACCGTCAACCAGGGGGTATCTCATGTTCCATTCCTGGGCCATATTGACCAATGAACCATAGATCGAAGAATCACCGTGAGGGTGGTACTTACCCATGGTATCACCTACGATACGCGCACACTTACGGTGAGGCTTGTCAGGCTCATTATGCAGTTCTATCATGGAGAAAAGGATACGACGCTGAACCGGCTTGAGGCCGTCGCGCACATCCGGCAGGGCTCTGGAGGCGATAACGCTCATGGCGTAATCGATGTAGTACTTCTCCATCGTCTGCTTCATATCTACTTCATTTATACGGTCAAATACTCTGTCGTTAAGCTCCTCGCTCATGTCAAAACTCCTCAAATTTATCGCATTTTCCAACGCTTTATATTACCATTTTTTTGAGGATTTTGCAAATTTTTTATTCGTACTCATCAAGGATCTTTTCTGCGGCATATTTTCTGGATACGCCGTTGTTCATTGCCAGCTTTCCTATATATCTGTGGGCATCATCTTCGGTCATATGTTTCTTTTCCACAAGAACTATCTTGGCTTTGCTGACGACTCGCAGCTCTTCGAGTTTCTCCTGGACCGAGGCAGCTTTCTTCTCAAGCGCATACTGCTTGTTGCGTATTGCTATCATTAAGCGGATTGCTTTATCCAGCCTGCCTTTGGGAGACGGTTTAGTGATAACAAGGACGCACTGATCCGTGACGGTATCCAGGATATCTTCATAATTATCCTGAGGTACCACCAGCAGTACGTTACCGTTATTCTTTTCAGCAATATCGAGGGACAGCTCTATCCCGTTTTCGTCCGGCAAAGGAGCGTTTATGATCACCAGATCATAATCTCTTTCCAATGCTGCCCTTCTTGCCAGCGCTCCGCTCTTTTTTATCTCAATAGTTATAAATCTCGTTAAAGATTTCTTTGCTACTGCATCAAACTGATCGGAGGCTGAAACAATTAATGCTGAATGTGCGCAGTCTTCAATTTTTGGCATGCGCCGTCCTCCGTCAAAGTTTTGTGTATGAGCTTATTATTTCTTCCGGAACATACTCTTTTACAAAATCACTTTCAAGTGCCAGTTTTGCAGCTTCCTTACGTGATCCCGGAAGAGATGCTCCTTTTTCATCCATTTCCTCGGGCAGTTCCAGCTTCCTTTCAATTCCGGACAGTCCCGCATATATCAGCAGGGCATATACCAGATAAGGATTGCTGCAGGCATCGGGGCTTCTGAGTTCAGCCCTTGTCCTTCCCTTAAAGCTTTCTATATACATAAGTTCGGAATCGCCTCTTCTTGACCAGTTCACACGGTCAGGTGCGGTATTGTTTCCGAAGCGTGCATAAGACTGATCCGTAGGATTCAGGAAAACAGTGATATCCCTGATCTTTTCCAATATGCCGGCTGCCACATAGCCTGCCACGTCATTTCCGTCTTTATCTTCAGCATATATATTGATATGATATCCGTTACCCGGTTTATCGGGTATGGGCATCGGCGAAAAGTCCGCCGTCAGTCCGTACCTGTTGGCAATAGTACTCACTGCCATCTTAAAGGTCGTAACCTGGTCAGCTGCCTTTAAAGGTCTTGCATAATGAAAATCTATCTCGTTCTGACCGGGACCTCTCTCATGATGTGATCTTTCGGGCTTGAGTCCCATCTTTTCTATGGTAAGAGTGATCTCTCTTCTTACGTTCTCACATTTATCGGCAGGAGCTATATCCATATAGCCCGCGTTATCATAAGGCTTCTTCGTGGGATTTCCTTCATCATCATTTACAAAGAGATAAAACTCCATCTCGTTGCTGAATCTGAAGTCTATTCCTGCTTCTTTAGCCTTTTCAAGTGCTTTCCTAAGCATGGATCTGGTATCGGACTCATATTCCTTCCCGTCGGGAGTGTAGAGATCGCAGAACATCCTGAGTACCTTACCGCTGTCCGGTCTCCAGGGAAGAACAGCCAGTGTGTCCGGATCGGGCTTCAGATACAGAGAAGAATATGGACACTCTTCAAAACCCGCTATCTCTCTTGCACTGATAGGGGCACCGTCATCAAATGCTTTCTTCACCTCACCCGGCATCACCGAGATATTCTTCTGTATGCCGAAAGCATCACGGAATGCAAGCCTGATAAACTTTGCATCCTCTTCCTCTATATATTTCATTACCTCTTCTTCTGTATATTGCATACTGACCTCCTTTATATCGTGGAAATCCTCGGTGATATATCTTCGAGTACATCCAGCAGTATCTTAACGGTATCAAGGGAAGTGAACATCGTCACACCGTTCATGATCGCACATCTTCTGATCTCTATACCGTCGTTGTAATGAACACCCGAAAGTATCGCTCTGGTATTGATTATATAACTTACATAGCCGGCTCTGATGCTTCTCAAGATCTCATCACTGCCTTCGCTTATCTTGCCTCTTATACGTGTCCTTACACCGTGCTCTTTTAAGAATACTCCGGTACCCACAGTTGCCTCAATGTTAAAGCCCAGTTCGTAGAAACGTTTTATCAAAGGCAGGGCTTCTTCTTTATCTTCATCAGCTAAGGTCACCATTACGGTACCGTATTCCTTCATCTTAATTCCTGAAGCCTGCAGAGCCTTATATAATGCACGTTTCAAGCTCTTATCATATCCTATCGCTTCACCTGTTGATTTCATTTCAGGTGAAAGATATGCATCCATTCCGTTCAGTTTTTCAAATGAGAAAGCAGGTGCTTTTACATACCAGGATTCTTTTTCCGGAAGTATCTTATCTGCGAGTCCCTGTTTTTTAAGACTCTCACCCAGCATTACCTTAGTTGCGATATCTACCAGCGAAACACCTGTTGACTTGGATAAGAACGGGACACTTCTTGATGCACGCGGATTCACTTCTATGATATATACGCTGTCGTCTTTGTCAACTATGAACTGGATATTGAACAATCCGACTATACCTATGCCTATGCCCAGTTTATAGGTATATTTCCAAATCAGCTGTCTTACATGTTCGGAAATGGAATAAGGGGGATACACGCTTATGCTGTCGCCTGAATGCACACCGGTTCTTTCCACCAGTTCCATGATACCCGGCAGGAACACATCCTTGCCGTCACAGACAGCATCCACTTCCACTTCTTTTCCGACGATATATTTATCTACCAGGACAGGCCTGTCCTTATCTACTTCCACGGCGTTCTTGAGATAGGAGGAAAGCATCTGCTCGTTAGCAACTATCTCCATTGCGCGTCCGCCCAGCACATAGGAAGGTCTCACCAGAACCGGATAACCTATGCGTTTGGCTGCTGCCAGACCGTCTTCTATATTAGTAACTGCAATGCCTTCGGGATGAGGTATCTCAAGCTTATTGATCAGGTTTTCAAAAGCATCCCTGTCTTCTGCAGCAAAGATAGCATCCGTATCTGTACCGATGATCTTTACACCCCTTGCAGCCAGAGGCTCGGCAAGGTTCACTGCTGTCTGTCCGCCCAGTGAAGTGATGACTCCGACGGGCTTTTCCAGATCTATGATATTCATTATATCCTCAACCGTGAGCGGTTCGAAATACAGCTTATCTGCTGTCGTATAATCCGTGGACACCGTTTCCGGATTGTTGTTTATGACTATCGCTTCGTAGCCCATCTCATGTATGGTCTTGACCGCATGCACAGTGGAGTAATCGAATTCCACACCCTGGCCTATCCTGATGGGTCCGGATCCGAGAACGATTATCTTTTTATTATCGGATACAACGGATTCGTTCTCATCTTCATAAGTAGAATAGAAATAGGGAACATAGCTGTCAAACTCGCTTGCGCAGGTATCGATCATCTTATAGACCGGACGTATGTCATATTTCTTTCTGAGTTCCCATATGTCATCTTCCTTTTTGCCGGTAAGCTCTGCAATATAGGAATCGGAGAAGCCCATTCTCTTTGCCTGATACAGAAGCTCTTTCCCGAGATCGTCCTTATCCTGTTCAAGCAATATCTCATGATCGACTATGTTCTTTATCTTATCCAGAAAGAACATGTCTATCTTTGTCTTGGAATAGATAGTGTGGGGATCAACGCCCAGCCACAGCAGTTCGGAGATCGCATAGATACGGTCATCCGTACCTTCTTCTATATATTCAAGCAGTTTTTCAATCGCTTCTTTTCTGTTTTCCGGTTCAGGCTTATCGGAAAGATTCTTCACATCAAACTTCGCAAGATGGATGTGATTCTTTCCGTCTTCCAGTGAACGTATAGCTTTAAGCAGACTCTCTTCCATGGTCCTGCCGACGCTCATGGTCTCTCCCGTTGCTTTCATCTGTGTGGAAAGAACATTTGAAGCAAGGGTAAATTTATCAAAAGGAAATCTCGGCATCTTGGTGACCACATAATCAAGTGTAGGCTCAAAACATGCCGGAGTGTTTGCAAGCATTATCTCATCCAGGTTCATGCCCACGGCTATCTTTGCGGAAACCCTTGCAATGGGATAACCGCTGGCCTTTGATGCCAGTGCCGAAGATCTGGACACACGTGGATTTACTTCTATCACAAAGTAATTAAAGGATTCCGGATCCAGCGCAAACTGTACGTTACAGCCTCCCTTTATTCCGAGAGCTCTTATTATCCTGAGAGCAGAATCTCTCAGCATATGATATTCCTTATTGGTAAGTGTCTGGCTGGGTGCTACGACTATGGAATCACCCGTATGTATTCCCACGGGATCCAGATTCTCCATATTACATACCGTGATCGCGGTATCGTTGGCATCACGCATTACTTCGTATTCTATCTCTTTGTAACCTTTGATGCTCTTCTCTACCAGTACCTGATGTGCAGGAGAAAGAGCAAGGGCGTTCTTCATCATATCCCTCATCTCTTCGGGATCTTTTGCAAAACCTCCTCCTGTTCCGCCGAGTGTAAATGCAGGTCTTAATATTACCGGATAGCCTATCATCTCCGCTGCTTCAAGACCTTCTTCTATACTCTCCGCTATTGCGGAAGGAACTACAGGCTCACCGAGACTTTCACACAGTTCTTTGAACTGTTCCCTGTCTTCTGCCTTTCTTATACTGTCGGCATCGGTTCCAAGCAGCTCTATCTCGCACTCTTCGAGCACTCCCTTATCATAAAGCTGGAGTGAAAGGTTAAGTCCCGTCTGTCCGCCTATACCTGGTACTATGGCATCGGGCCTTTCATATCTGCAGATCCTTGCTATGTATTCCAGCGTAAGAGGCTCCATATAAACCTTATCCGCTATTGCATGATCCGTCATGATCGTTGCAGGGTTGGAATTGGCAAGTATTACTTCATAGCCTTCTTCCTTAAGAGCAAGACAGGCCTGGGTTCCCGCATAGTCAAACTCTGCTGCCTGACCTATGACTATGGGACCGGAACCTATCACAAGTACTTTTTTTATGTCCGTTCTTTTTGGCATATCCTATCAACCTCTTTTCATCAGATCGGTGAATTGTGAAAACAGATAACTGCTGTCCTGGGGTCCCGGTGCACTTTCGGGATGATACTGCACACTCATCACCCTCTCATCCGGACTGTATATTCCTTCAACCGTGTTATCAAGTATGTTTATATGCGATACCTTAAGTCCCGTATCTTTCAGTGAGCTTTCATCTACCGCATAGCTGTGGTTCTGGCTGGTTATCTCTATCTTTCCTGTCCTTATATCTCTTACCGGATGATTGCCTCCCCTGTGGCCGAACTTAAGCTTATAGGTTTTGGCACCGTAGGACAAGGATATCAGCTGATGTCCGAGACAGATACCGAAAATCGCGATCTTCCCTCTCAGCTTCTTAAGTGTTTCTATGACTTCCGTAACATCCTCGGGATCGCCGGGGCCGTTGGAAATGAACACACCGTCAGGTCTTAATGCAAGTATTTCTTCATGATCGGTATCATAGGGAACCACCGTCACATTGCATCTGTTCTTGTTCAGCATCCTTACGATATTGGTCTTCATGCCGCAGTCTATCGCGACTACGTTATATAAAGGATTCGATGTACGGCTGTACCATCTCTTTTTGCAGCTGCTCCTTTTTACCGCATCGTGGGGAACCGGAGTATCCGCGATGATCTTCATTCCTTCTTCTGCGGAGATGTCTTCATCGGTGATCACACATCTTCTCGATCCTTTATCTCTTATGCTCCTTACCAGCTTTCTGGTATCGACACCGCTTATTCCCGGAACACCGTATTCTTCCAGCAGTTCCGGCAGGGTCTTGGCCCAGCGGAAATTGGAAGGATTATCATTAATATCCCTTACTATAAAAGCAGACGGGGATATGATCTTGCTCTCAAAGTCCTCATCTGCTACTCCGTAATTACCTATTAAAGGATACGACATCACTATCGCCTGATCAGTGTATGACGGATCCGAAACTATCTCCTGATAACCGACCATCGACGTGTTAAAAACTATCTCACATACTGCCGTCTTACTGCCTCCGAATCCGATACCGCTGTATTGCGTACCGTCTTCGAGGATCAGCTTTCTTTGCTGCTTCATGCTCTTCTCCTTTTATATATGCTTCAAAGCTGCCGCTATAAATCCGCTGAACAAAGGGTGCGGTCTGTTCGGTCTCGATCTGAATTCCGGATGGTACTGCACTCCTATATAGAAATCCTTTTCCGTCAGTTCCACGGTCTCAACCAGTTTCCCGTTAGGTGACATACCGGAGAGGCAGAGTCCTTTTTCCGAAAGGATCTCGCGGTAATCGTTATTGAACTCGTATCTGTGCCTGTGTCTCTCGGATATATTAAGTGTTCCGTAGTATTCCTGCATCTTTGTTCCTTCCGCTATATTGCAGGGATAACTTCCGAGTCTTAATGTACCGCCCTTTTCTATCTCATCGGACTGTCCGGGCATAAAGTCGATCACCTTATGTTCCGAAGGATCATGGAATTCACCCGAACATGCATCGGTGATACCTGCCACGTTTCTTGCAAATTCTATTACTGCGATCTGCATTCCGAGACATATTCCGAAGTAAGGCAGGTTGTTCTCTCTTGCATATTTAGCAGCAAGTATCATACCGCCTATGCCTCTGTCACCGAAACCGCCCGGAACTATTATACCCGATATATCCTTAAATTTGCTCTCATAATTGCTCTCGTTTATCTCTTCGGAATCCATCCAGAGTATATTGATCTTTGCTTTCAGTCCGAAACCTGCATGACGCAGCGCTTCGGCTACCGAGAGGTATGCATCATGAAGCTGCACATATTTTCCCACAAGAGCTATATTGACTGTCTTATCCGCTTTCTCGATACTATCTGCCAGCGCTTCCCATTCCTTCAGATCCGGAGCCGGAGCATCTATGCCGAGTTCCCTGCATACCACGCCCGAGAAGTTTGATCTCTCCAGCATGAGGGGTGCAGCATAAAGACTGTTCATTGTTATATTCTCGATAACGCAGTCCTTCTTTACATTACAGAACATCGCTATCTTATTGAAGATACTTTCTTCCAGCGGTTCATCACAGCGCAGGACTATGATGTCGGGATTGATACCCATTCCCTGCAATTCCTTTACGGAATGCTGAGTGGGTTTTGATTTATGCTCTTCGGAACCGTGAAGGTAAGGCACCAGTGTGACATGAATGAACAGACTGTTCTCACGTCCTTCCTCAAGTGATATCTGCCTTACTGCTTCAAGAAAAGGCTGTGACTCTATATCACCGATGGTTCCGCCTATCTCTGTTATCACTACATCGGCACCGGTCTTTTCTCCGGCACGATGTACGAATTCTTTTATCTCATTCGTTATATGCGGGATCACCTGTACCGTAGAACCCAGGTACTCCCCGCGTCTTTCTTTATTCAGTACATTCCAGTATACTCTTCCCGAAGTAAGATTGGAATACTTTGTCAGATCCTCATCGATGAATCTTTCATAATGTCCTAGATCCAGATCCGTCTCAGCTCCGTCCTCGGTCACATAAACTTCACCGTGCTGATAGGGACTCATGGTTCCGGGATCCACATTGATATACGGATCCAGCTTCTGCGCAGCCACTTTAAGGCCTCTTGCTTTTAAAAGCCTTCCGAGTGATGCAGCCGTTATTCCTTTACCCAGGCCGGAGACCACACCTCCGGTCACAAAAATATACTTTGTCTTCATAACTTTTTCCCGTTAAAGTTTTTTGATCCTGTCCATTGCTTCTATTGTATTCTCCCTGCTTCCGAAAGCAGTGAGTCTGAAGTAGTGTTCACCGTGAGGTCCAAAACCTACACCCGGTGTTCCTACAACATTTGCTTTTTCAAGCAGCAGATCAAAATAATCCCAGCTGCTCATGTTATCCGGTGTCTTAAGCCATATATAAGGAGCATTCACTCCGCCGGAGAAATCATATCCTGCTGCCTTCAGTCCTTCTGCGATGATCTTCGCATTTTCCTTATATCTTCCTATCTGTTCTATGATCTGTGCTCTTCCTTCTTCGGAGTAAGCCGCTTCACCGGCTCTCTGTACTATATAAGGAGCACCGTTATACTTTGTTCCGTGTCTTCTTGCCCACAGATCATGAACCGAAACACCGTCGATCTTAAGTGCCTTGGGTATTACGGTAAAGCCGAGACGCAGACCGGTAAAGCCCGCAGTCTTTGAGAATGAACGGAACTCGATCGCACAGGTCTCTGCGCCGTCACATTCAAATATGCTGTGAGGCACATCTTCCTCTTCAATAAATGCTTCATATGCGGCATCGTAAAGGATAACGGAACCGCTTTTATTTGCATAGTCTACCCACTTCTGCAGTTCCTCTTTTTTGATCACTGCACCGGTAGGATTATTCGGGAAGCAGAGATAGATCAGATCGGCATGTTCAGCCGGTATCTGAGGTACAAAGCCGTTTTCTTCGGTACAGGGCATATATACCACACCCTTAAACTGACCCAGTGTATCATCGAAGTCTCCGGTCCTTCCTGCCATTACGTTGGAATCAACATATACCGGATAAACCGGATCACATACTGCTATGGTATTATCGGTGCTGAATATCTCCTGTATATTTCCGCAGTCGCATTTGGCTCCGTCCGAGATGAAGATCTCATCTGCCGCTATATTACAGCCTCTGTTCTTAAAATCTTTTTCGGCAATGATCTCTCTTAAAAAACTGTATCCGAGATCCGGCGCATATCCTTTAAAGCTTTCCGCTGCTCCCATCTCATCAACTGCTTTATGCAGGGCATCTATGATCGCAGGAGCTATCGGCTGTGTCACATCACCTATACCGAGTCTTATGATCTTTTTCTCAGGATGCGCTGCTTCATATTCTCTTACTTTTTTTCCTATCGTTGAGAACAGGTAGCTTCCCTGCAGTTTTAAATAGTTGTCATTGATCTTTGCCATTGTAATAAACCTCTGTAAATATTTATTCCACGGTCACGCTCTTTGCAAGGTTTCTCGGCTTGTCAACATCAAGTCCTTTTGAAACACTGATATAATATCCGAGAAGCTGCAGAGGAACCACCGCAAGGATTCCGGCGAAACAGTCTTCGATCTCCGGAATGCTTATTGTATAATCAACACTGTCCTTTACGGCACTGCTGTGATCATCGGTGATACCTATAAGATATGCTCCTCTTGCCTTGCATTCCTTCATATTGCTTATGGTCTTTTCGATTATGTTTTTCTGTGTAAGCACGCCTATGACAGGTGTGTTGTCTTCGATAAGGCTTATGGTACCGTGCTTCAGTTCTCCGGCAGCATATGCTTCACTGTGTACATAGCTGATCTCTTTCAGCTTAAGGGATCCTTCCATACTGATGGCATAATCGGAATTTCTTCCTATAAAGAATGCATCTTTAGCACTTGAATATTTGGAAGCGATCCACTGTATCTTTTCCTTCTGCATAAGGAGTACCGCTATCTTATCGGGTATCTCTCTCAGCTCATTAATATACTCGGCATATTTCTCTGCCGTGATCTTTTCCCTTACATATGAAAGCTGAACTGCTAACGCATACATAAGCACCAGCTGTGCCGTAAATGCTTTAGTTGTCGCTACTGATATCTCGGGACCTGCTTTTGTATAAAGCACTTTATCGGCATCACGTGCTATACTTGAGCCTTCAACGTTTACGATACCCAGTGTGCATACACCGTGTTCCTTTGCTATTCTCAGGGCTTCGAGTGTATCCGCCGTCTCACCTGACTGTGAGATCACGATCACCAGATTGTCCTTATCCCAGAGATTCTTTCTGTAACGGTATTCCGATGCGAGTTCCACTCTTACCGGTATCTCTGCCATATCTTCAAGTATGTACTGTGCTGCCATTCCCACATGCCATGCTGAACCGCAGGCCACGATGGTTATCGACTTTATTGACTTAAGGTAATCGCTGTCTATATCAGCGACTGACAGATCTATCTTTCCGCTCTTACATACACTTTCAAGTGTCTTCCTTATGGCATCGGGCTGCTCATGTATCTCCTTCATCATGAAATGCTCAAAGCCGTTCTTTTCCGCTGCCTTGGCATCCCAGGTGATCTCCGAGCAGGGTACCGATATCTCATCACCGTTAAGATCGTAGAAATGTACCTCACCGGGTGTCAGTCTTGCTGCCTGATGATTTCCTATATAATATACGTTTCTTGTATAGTTAAGTATCGCGGATGCATCCGATGCAAGATAAGTCTCATCATCGGTCACACCGATTATCATCGGGCTGTCTTTTCTTGCTACATAGATCTCTCCGGGATAATCCTTGAACATAAGGGCCAGAGCGTAGCTTCCGCGTACACGCACCATCATACGGTTGATGGCATCGATGGGTCCGATCTTATATTTCTTATAATAGTAATCAACTATCTTTATAGCTATCTCGGTATCTGTCTGGCTGTACAGCTTATAGTCGTGTCTGAAGAGTTTTTCTTTCAGCTCTTCATAATTCTCTATGATACCGTTATGAACACCGACCACGTTTGAATCGGTGTATTCATCTTCATCATTAAGATAACCGCTTATATGGGGATGTGCGTTTATCTCATTGGGTTCACCGTGGGTTGCCCATCTTGTATGTCCTATACCGCAGTGTCCGGGAAGACTCTTGCCCTGCTCAGTCTTCTCGATCAGGTTCTTCAGCTTACCGGTCGCCTTGACCATCTTTATCTTGTCATCGCCGTCAAGAACTGCAATACCCGCAGAGTCATATCCACGGTATTCCAGCCTTCCGAGACCGTTCAACAATACTTCCGCAGCCTGCTTATGGCCGGTAAATCCTACTATGCCACACATAATATTCCTCCGATCTTTTTCCTGTTATAGATTGGTGTACCCCATCAGTGCAGCATCAAGCTCTTTTGCGGCTGCTCTTCCTTCGGCTATCGCCCATACCACCAGCGACTGTCCTCTGTGCATATCACCTGCCGTATATACCTTTGCCTGAGATGACGCAAATCTTCCTGCTTCGGTCTTCACGTTTGACCTTGCATCGGTCTCTACTTTGAATGCATCGGTAACGTATTTCTCGCTTCCGAGAAATCCCGCTGCGATAAGTATCAGCTGGGCCGGTACTTTCTTTTCGGAACCTTCTACGGGAACCATGTTCATCCTTCCCGTCTTCTCATCCTTTTCAGCTTTTAAGGAAACCAGTACCACTTCTTTCAGATTGCCTTTTTTGTCTTTTATGAATTCTTTTACAGTGGTCTGATATACTCTGGGATCGTTGCCGAATTTATGGATTGCTTCTTCCTGACCGTAATCAACCTTGAGTATCCTGGGCCATTCGGGCCAGGGATTTGAGGGAAGTCTTTCTTCCGAAGGCTTCGGCATCATCTCAAGCTGTGTCACACTTTTAGCTCCGAGTCTTATGCAGGTGCCGGCACAGTCATTACCGGTATCACCGCCTCCTATTATAATGACATCTTTATCTTTTGCAAGTTCAAAAGGAATATCTTTGAATTCGCTGTCTAACAATCTCTTTGTCACTTCCGAAAGAAAGTCCACCGCGAACCTTATTCCCTTTGCATCCCTGCCCGGTGCATTGATATCTCTGGGATTTGAAGCACCGCAGGCAAGTACTATGCCGTCGTACTCCTTCTTAAGATCTTCTGCGGAAATATCCTTTCCCACATTTGCGTTTACGACAAACTTTATACCTGCTTCTTCCATCAGGCTTACACGCCTGTCGATAAGGGATTTGTCCAGTTTCATGTTCGGGATACCGTATCTTAAAAGTCCTCCGACACGGTCATTCCTTTCATATACCGTTACCTCATGTCCCCTGCGGTTCAGCAGCTGTGCGGCTGCCAGACCGGAAGGACCGCTTCCGATGACCGCAACTTTTTTGCCGGTCCTTACTGCAGGTGTTTTCTCTTTTACAAGGCCGTTTTCATATGCATACTCTATTACGGCTTTTTCATTTTCCTTGGTAGATACGGGTTCATCATGCAGACCGCAGGTACATGCTGCCTCGCAGAGTGCCGGACATACACGACTTGTGAACTCCGGAAAACTGTGGGTTATGGACAGTCTTTTGTAAGCTTCTGCCATTCTTCCCCTGTATACCAGATCGTTTACTTCAGGTACCAGATTGTTCAGCGGACAGCCCGATGCCATGCCTGCTATCATCTTTCCCGCCTGGCAGAAAGGTATGCCGCAGTCCATGCAGCGTGCTGCCTGTTTCTGCTGCTCGGGCAGGGGCAGTCTCTCATGGAACTCCAGAAAATCATTTATTCTGTCTTCTTCTGTTCTGACTGCTCCGTCTTCTCTTTTATACTCAAGAAAACCTGTTGTTTTTCCCATCAGTGTGCACCTCCCGTTACAAAACTCCTGAAGGCTTCAATCTTAGCTTTTTCCGCATCGGCTCCTGCTTCGGTGTTCTTTGCTATCAGCCTCAGTATCTCTTTATAATCACCGGGTATTATCTTCTTGAAGTGCGGTACATAAGCTTCAAAATCATCCAGTATCTGTTTTCCTTTCTTCGACCCGGTCTCCTTAACGTGCTCACTTATTATCTCTTTTAACTTATCCAGATCTTCTTTATTCTCCAGCATTTCCATGCTGACCATCTGCTTGTTGAGATTCTTGTAAAGCGTATTGTTCTCATCCAGTACGTATGCGATACCGCCGCTCATACCTGCTGCGAAGTTCTTTCCGGTGGATCCCAGTATTACCACCGTACCGCCGGTCATATACTCACAGCCGTGTTCACCCACACCTTCCACAACTGCAATGGCACCTGAGTTTCTTATGGCAAATCTCTCACCTGCCATACCGGAGATAAAAGCTTTACCTGAAGTTGCACCGTATAATGCAACGTTTCCTATTATGATGTTTTCCTCCGGATCATACTTTGCTTCTTCGGGAGCATGTACCACCAGCTTTCCTCCGGAAAGACCTTTTCCGAAATAATCATTGCTGTCTCCGGAAAGTCTGAGCGTAAGTCCGGCAGGGATAAAGGCTCCGAAGCTCTGTCCGCCGGATCCGCTGCAGTTTAAGGTTATGGTATCTTCCTTAAGTCCATCCGGTGCTTTCCTGGTTATCTCTGCACCGAGCAGTGTTCCGAAGGTCCTGTCCACACTCTTTAAGCTTAAAGCTGTTTCGGTCTTCTCACCGCTTTCGATCGCACACTTTATGTCTTTTGACTTAAGCAGTATGCTTTCATCCTTCGTCTCGTTAAGCTTAAAGTCGTAAAGATTGCTTTCCTTATGATCTATGCTGCTTTCCATATGGAGCAGTATCTTTGAAAGATCCATCATCTTCCTGTCAGCTGCAAGACCGTCTCTGATCTTGAGCAGATCGTTACGTCCCACCAGTTCTTCAACTGTCCTTATACCGAGTGCTGCCATTATCTCTCTTAATTCTCTTGCGATGAACAGCATAAAGTTTTCAACATATTCGGGTTTTCCTGCAAAGCGTTTCCTGAGCTCGGGATTCTGGGTTGCCACACCCATGGGACAGGTATCGGACTGGCACTGTCTCATCATCACACAGCCCATAGTGATCAGAGGTGCCGTTGCAAAGCCGAATTCCTCTGCACCCAGCATCGCTGCTATAGCCACATCCCTGCCGCTCATCAGCTTACCGTCGGTCTCTATCACTACCCTGTTTCTTAATCCGTTTGCTATCAGGGTCTGATGTGTTTCTGCAAGTCCGAGTTCCCAGGGCAGTCCGGCATTATGTATGGAAGAAAGAGGAGCAGCTCCCGTACCTCCGTCATAACCGGAGATCAGTACCACTGCAGCACCTGCCTTTGCAACACCCGCTGCGACGGTTCCCACACCTGCTTCGGACACCAGCTTAACGGATATCCTTGCGTTCTTGTTCGCACATTTAAGATCATAGATCAGCTGAGCCAGATCTTCGATCGAATAAATATCATGATGGGGAGGAGGCGATATAAGGCTCACACCCGGAGTGGAATGCCTTGTCTTTGCGATCCAGGGATATACTTTCTTTCCGGGAAGATGTCCGCCTTCACCGGGCTTTGCGCCCTGTGCCATCTTAATCTGTATCTCTTTTGCACTAACGAGATATCTGCTGGTCACGCCAAATCTTCCGCTGGCTACCTGTTTGATCGCAGAGCTGCGGTCATCCTTTGTACCTGCGGACATTATCCTCTCGTCACTCTCACCGCCTTCACCGCTGTTGCTCTTTCCTTTAAGGTGGTTCATTGCGATGGCAAGAGTCGTATGTGCTTCTTCGGATATTGAACCGTAGGACATAGCGCCTGTCTTGAATCTCTGAACTATCGATGCTTCACTCTCCACTTCATCAAGTGAGATACCCTTATCAGGATATTTGAAATCGATAAGGCTTCTTAAGTAACCCGAGCTTTCAGAATCAACCATCTTTGTATATTCTTTAAACTTGTCATAATTGCCTTCCCTGGTGGCAAGCTGCAGCATATGTATTGTCTGGGGATTGTATCTGTGCTTCTCACCCTGGCTGCGCTCCTTATGGCGTCCCATTGCTGTCAGTTCCAGATCCACCTCAAGGCCAAGAGGATCAAAGGCTCTGCTGTGCTGCTTATCTGCTGCCTTACCGATATCCTCCAAGGTGATACCGCCTACACGGCTTACGGTTCCGGTGAAGTACTCGTTGACTACTTCTTCGGAAATACCTATGGCTTCGAATATCTTGCTGCCCTGATAGGACTGGATCGTGGATATACCCATCTTGGATGCGATCTTTACTATACCGAAGAGTATCGCATTGTCATAATCTTCAACGGCTGCATAATAATCTTTATCAAGTATCTCCTCTTCCACGAGCTGTGCTATGGTAGCATGTGCAAGATAAGGATTCACTGCCGATGCACCGTAACCCAACAGGGTTGCAAAATGATGAACTTCTCTCGGTTCTCCCGATTCAACAATGAGTGACATGGCCGTACACTTTCTGGTATCTACCAGGTACTTGTGTACGGCTGCCACTGCAAGAAGAGAAGGTATCGCCACATGATTTTCATCTACACCTCTGTCCGATAATATAAGGATATTGGCACCTTCCTTGTATGCCTTATCCACTTCCACGAACAGATGATGGAGCACACGTTTCATCGGAGTGCTCTTATAGTAAAGGATGGATATCTTTGCTACTTTGAATCCTTCCTTTTTCATGTTTTCTATCTTAAGCAGATCAAGATCCGTAAGTATCGGATTGTTGATCTTGAGTACCTGGCAGTTCTCGGGCTTCTCTTCCAGAAGATTACCGTTCTTGCCTACATATACCGTACGTGAAGTAACTATTTCCTCTCTCTGCGCATCGATGGGAGGATTCGTTACCTGTGCGAACAGCTGCTTGAAGTAATAGAACAGCGGCTGGTACTCTTTGGAAAGTGCTGCGATCGGAGTATCGATACCCATGGAGCCTATGGCTTCGTTTCCTGTTAATGCCATGGAAAGTAAGCTGTCATGATAATTCTCCCAGGTGTAACCGAAGGCTTTCTGTAGCTTTGATCTTTCTTCCTGAGTGTATACCTGTACTTTTTTGTTGGGGATCTTCAGATCCGACAGCTCGATCAGCTTGCTGTCAAGCCACTCACCGTAAGGCTTTCCGAGGGCATATCTTTCTTTTATGTCTTCGTCATAGATAATCTTCTTCTGCTTGGTATCAACTAAAAGCAGCTTGCCGGGATGCAGTCTTTCCTTTTTGACTATATGCTCTTCCGGCAGATCCAGCACACCTACCTCGGAAGAAAGTATCAGTCTTCCGTCATCCATTACATAGTATCTGGAAGGACGCAGGCCGTTACGGTCAAGTATGGCGCCCATCACATCACCGTCCGAGAAAAGTATGGATGCGGGTCCGTCCCAGGGCTCCATCATCGTTGCGTAATACTGATAGAAATCCCTCTCTTCCTGAGACAGGGTCTCGTTGTGTGCCCAGGGTTCAGGAATCATGATCGTTGCAGCAAGAGGAAGCTCCATGCCGCTCATCACCAGGAATTCCAGGGTGTTATCAAGCATAGCGGAATCCGAACCGCTCTGAGATATCACCGGCAGTACCTTGGTCATATCTTCTTCGGAAAAAGCAGCGGTATGCATGGTCTCTTCCCTGGCCAGCATCTTATCCGCATTACCTTTTATCGTATTGATCTCACCGTTGTGAACAATGAAACGGTTGGGATGAGCTCTGTTCCAACTCGGTGTGGTATTGGTGGAGAAACGTGAGTGGACCATTGCTATCGCGGATTCGTAATCCGGATCCTCCAGATCGGTAAAGAACTGGCGCAGCTGGCCTACGAGGAACATTCCTTTATATACTATGGTCCTGCAGGAAAGCGAAGGAACATAAGTGTTTGCACTGCTCTGTTCGAATTCTCTTCTTATGATGTAGAGCATACGGTCAAAATCAAGATCTGTTTTAGCCGATGCCGGTCTTTCGATGAATACCTGATATATCTCGGGCATGCATTCTCTTGCCCTGCTGCCGAGTACATCGGGATCGGAAGCAACTTTTCTCCAGCCCAGTATCTTCAGTCCTGCTTTACGCACGATGATCTCAAACATGGACTTGGCCTGTCTTTTGTCCAGATCATTAACGGGGAAGAAGAACATACCCACGCCGTACTGTCTGGGGCCCGGAAATGTCACTCCTTCTTTTTTCATGATCTTTGTAAAATACTTATGAGGTATCTGGGTAAGTATACCGACACCGTCGCCGGTCTTGCCTTCTGCATCCTTACCAGCCCTGTGCTCCAGGTTCTCGACTATATAAAGGGCATCGCTTACAAGCTTGTGGCTTGCACGTCCCTCTATATCTATGATCGCGCCTATTCCGCAGTTATCATGCTCAAAGCTGGGATCATAAAGACCTTCTTTTCTGATCTGTTCGAATCTGTTGTCTGACACCTCTTTCATAGTAGTTATCTCCTTTTTCCATTAGCGTTCTGCTTGCAGAACGCTTGCGCCGAGCGCGGTTGCTTCAGCAACATCTTCCTTTCGCGCGAGTGCGCATCCTTAGCGAAGCGGCCTCTTTTACGTAAGTAAAAGAGGCGCCCTGCGATAATTCGCAAGACGCCTTTGCCTCTTATTCTTAATCTATTCTGTTAGTCTGATACTCTATGTCGCCATTGACACTCTTATAATAATCACACTCTGCTTACATGTCAAGAATTATTTGATACTTTATTCTTTCTTTTTATATTCAAAGGTACTCAGAAATCTCTTTGCACGCTCGGACCTCGGCGCATCAAAGAACTCTTCGGGAGTAGTATCTTCCATAATGGAACCTCCCTCCAGAAATATCACTCTGTCCGCTATAGCCCTTGCAAAGTTCATCTCGTGGGTGACTATCAGCATGGTCTTGTGCTGCGTGGCAAGATCCAGGATCACATCCAGGACTTCTCTTACCATCTCCGGATCCAGCGCCGCAGTCACTTCATCAAAGAGCAGTACTTCGGGATGCATTATAAGTGCACGTACTATCGCCACCCTCTGTTTCTGTCCGCCGGAAAGCTGTCTGGGATAATTATTCTTTTTGGAAGAGAGTCCTACCCTCTCCAGAAGCTGCTCTGCCTCTTTCATTACCTCTCCCTTATCCCTCTTCTGTACCTTCAGCGGTGCCAGCATCAGGTTCTGAAGGACAGTCATATGCGGAAACAGCTCGTAACTCTGGAACACCATTCCTGTTTTTCCTTCGATACTTACCTTACCGTCCTGTATATCTTCAAGACCGTTTATGCATCGCAGGAGCGTGCTCTTACCGCAGCCGGAAGGTCCCACGATCACCAGCACTTCACCCTTTTTTACACTGAAGCTTACATTTTCAAGCACGGTGATATCTTCATATCTTTTTGTCAGCTTTTCAACCTTAAGTATCTCTTCCATAATGATCCTCAATCTTTTATGCGAGTTTCTTTTCCAGATATTTTGCCAGGCAGCTTATTGGCCAGCATGCGATGAAGTATAACAGGAATATGGTGGCAAATACTCCGAAAGCCGCATGGGGCGAGCTTTTTCTGTTAGCTTCTATTATCTGCTGTCCTACCTTCAGTACTTCCACTATACCTATCATCATTATCAGACTTGTTGTCTTTATCATCCTGGTGATAAGATTGATGGATAAGGGCAGGAGACGTCTGACTATCTGCGGTATTATAACATAGATATAAGTCTGCAATCTGCTAAGGCCCAGAGCCCGGCTGCTCTCGTACTGTATCTTCGGGATACCAGCCATACACCCTCTCACCAGATCCGCCATCTCCGCTGTTCCCCAGAAGGAAAAAACTATCAGTGAAGAACTCTCTGCGGATATGTTCCGGCCCGTCAGCTTGGTATAACCGAAGAACACGATAAACAGCAGTACCATCTGCGGCATGATGCGCACTATCTCAAGATATACCCTTGAAACAAGATTGATAAAGGGCTTTTTCAGGGACATGAGCATGCCGAGTATAAGTCCCAGCACTATGCTTATCGCAACCGATATCAGGCTTATCTGCAGAGCAACACCCAGGCCCTGCAACAGACGTACCATATTTTTTCCTTTGAATAATACTTCAAATCCCATCTCAGTCTCCGAACATCTTAAACCTTGATCTCTTCTCGGCTATACTTCCCACAAATGAAACCGGAAGCAGCATGACAGTATAAAATACCACCAGCAGAAACAGACTCTCTGTTGTGTTGTAATACAGACCTATCAGATCCTTTGCAGTGAACATCAGATCCATCAGGCTTATCGCCGAGAACACACTTGTCTCTTTAAGAAGAAATATGACATTGGCTACCAGTGCCGGTACGCTTAAGGAAAACGCCTGTGGCAGTATCACGGATAAAAAAGTCTGTGACCTTGTCATTCCGAGGGACAGAGCACTTTCCGTCTGTATGACCGGGACTGCTTCCAGTCCGCTTCTTATGCTCTCTGTCATATAGCTTCCGCCTAAGAGACCCAGCCCGACTATACCGCATATCTCTGCCGATATCCTTATCCCCATCACAGGCAGTCCGTAATATATGAAGAACAGCTGCACCAGCAGCGGTGTATTGCGGAACAGTTCGACATAGCCTTTTACTGCTTCGGATAATAAGGGGAGCTTAAAGTAGCGGATAAAGGCTCCCAGAATACCGATAACAAAAGCCAGAGCCACTCCTGCCAGACCGATCTTAACGGTCAGCAGGAAGGCCTCAGCAAATATAGGAAGGTATTCTTGTAACACTCTTGTATCCATTGTCTGTCCTATCTTTTTCTATGATCCGTACGAGCTGCTATAAAGCTTCCGAGGTTCTGTATTATCTGGAATATAGCTATCAGCAGCAAAACCGTGATCACCATTATATCTGTCTGCCATCTGTAGTATCCGTAACGTACTGCTATATCACCCAGGCCTCCGCCGCCTACGGTACCTGACATCGCCGAATATCCGAGAAGTATGCCTGTGGTTATCGTAGCTCCGTTAAGCAGAGATACCTTTGCTTCTACCAGAAGCACTTTGAATATGATCTGCAGATCGCTTGCTCCCATCGCTCTGGCTGCTTCTATCACTCCGGCATCCACCTCGTTCAGAGAAGACTCCACTACCCTTGCTATATAAGGTGCTGCGCATATCACAAGCGGTACTATGGTCGCAGTGGATCCGTAGCTCTTGCCTACCACCATTCTGGTAAAAGGTATCAGCAGTATGAGCAGTATGAGAAACGGTACGCTTCTGATGATATTACAGATGAAATCACCTATGCCGTATATTATCTTATTCGGCCTCAAGCCGTCTTTACGGGTTACTTTCAGAACTATTCCGAAGGGAAGTCCTATGACATATCCGAAAAAAGTTGAGACCAGAGTCATGTATAAAGTATCCCTTATCCCTTCAAGGATCATCTGTATCGTTTTTTCATCAAACATCTTCTCCCACCTCCGTGACGCTTAAGCCTCTCTGTCTGATCCACTCTATCATCTCGTCCTGGAGCTGTGCTCCTGCAGGCAGGCCGAGTATCATCTCTCCTCTGGCCTTTCCTCCCACATTTTTCGTATCTGCCTTCAGTATGTTCACCGGTCTGTTGAAATTCAGTATCAGATTGGCTACCAGAGGCTCATACGATGAATTATCATGAAATACTATTCTTATGTTCCTTCCCTCTTTCAGCTTCTCCACGGGAAGGTACTCATTTTTCTTTTCCAGTATCAGTTCTCTTGCGGCATCCGACTTCGGTGTTTCAAACACTTCGTCCACCGCACCTTCTTCCACCAGTACTCCGTTTTCTATTATCGCCACTTTCTTACAGATGCGTGTCACTACCGACATCTGATGAGTTATCATCACTATCGTTATCCCGTACTTTTCGTTTATCTCTTTCAAAAGCTGCAGGATCGACTCTGTCGTCTGCGGATCGAGAGCACTTGTTGCCTCATCGCAGAGCAGTATCCCCGGATTTGATGCCAGCGCCCTGGCTATCGCAACTCTCTGTTTCTGGCCTCCCGATAACTGTGAGGGATAGGCCTTTTCCTTATCTTCAAGACTTACCGTTTTTAATAATTCTCCGGCTCTTTTTCTTGCTTCTTTTTTCTTTACTCCCGCGATCTCCAGCGGAAAGCATATATTATCTATGACATTTTTCTGCTCAAGAAGGTTGAAGCCCTGGAATATCATTCCTATCTCGCTCCTCTTTTTCCTGAGTTCCTTTTCACTCAGTCCGGCCAGATCCACACCGTCTATAAGTACCTGTCCTTCACTGGGTGTCTCCAGGAAATTGATAGATCTGACCAGTGTGCTCTTCCCTGCACCGGACATGCCTATTATCCCGAAGATATCGCCCTTCTCTACAGAGAGGTTGATATGATCCAATGCCGTCACCGTATGCTCTTTTACCCTGAATTTCTTTGTAAGTTCTTTTATCTCAATCTCACTCATATGCACTGCCTCTCTTTTTAAAATATCCGGGAGGGCTTTATGGGCCCTCCCGGATATTCATAAGGAAGAATTTATTCGAAGAATACTACCGCACCGTCATACGTGTCACCGATGAACTTTTTGATCTCATCGGATCTCAATACACTCACCAGAGCCTTGATCTTATCTGTGTTCTCGTTACCCTCTTTTACTGCTATGATATTCACATAGGTCTTTGCTGCTACGGAATCGCTTGCCTCATATGCTATGGAATCCCTTCCTACCGAATATCCTGCTTCAAGTGCATAGTTACCGTTAAGTACCACATATTCAACCTCAGGTACGACTCTTGCAACCTGTGCTGCTTCCAGCTCTACAAACTTGATATTGTAAGGGTTCTCGGTTATATCGTTTATTGTAGCTGTAAGACCTGCACCATCCTTAAGTGTGAGCAGTCCGTTGTCCTGAAGAAGGAGAAGCGCTCTTGCCTCGTTGGTGGTATCATTGGGTACTGCGATCGAATCACCGTCTGCTATATCTGCAAGGCTGTTCTTCTTTCCGGGATAGATACCGAAGGGCTCATAGTGTATACCGCCTGCGTTTACAAGGTGTGTACCCTGCTCATCATTGAAGCTGTCAAGATAAGGAACATGCTGGAAATAGTTTGCATCAAATTCACCGGACTCTACTACCAGATTGGGCTGTACATAATCATCAAACTCTACCACATCCAGCTTATAACCATAGCTTTCAAGTATGGGTGCTGCTTCTGCAAGTATCTCTGCATGAGGTGTTGTGGATGCTGCTATCCTGATGGTCTCGCCGTTTCCGGGTACGATAGCTGTATCATCTGCGGGTACAGCTGCCACATCTGCTGCGGGAGCCTCTGCAGCTGCTACCACACCGCCTTCAACTACCAGTGTATCTTCATAGTCCTTACCGTAAGTATCAAGAAGTGTAGCTTCATAATCTGCATGGAAGAAATTCTCATTGCCAAGGGCTACGATCTCATCGTTAAGCCAGTTAAGAAGTGAAGTATTTCCCTTAGAAACTGCGGGAGCTATCGTATCCTGGCTGCCGAGTGAAGGAATACCTACCACATAGCCGGGGTTCTCTATAGCGTAAGCGATAACCTCTGTGTTGTCGTTTGCCCAAGCTACACCTGTACCGTTCTCGAATGAGGTCTTTGCTGTTGCATAGGTATCGAACTTCTGAAGCTTGATATCCGGATGATTCTTCTCCAGATATGTCTCTGCGGTCGTACCTGAGATAACGATCACCTGATCATCTGTACCTATCTGGCTCAGATCACTGATCACGTTGCTCTCCGGTGATACAACACCAAGTGCGACGTTCATGTAAGGAAGTGCGAAATCAACCTTCTGTGCTCTCTCTTCCGTTACCGTGAAGTTTGCAAGTACGATATCTACTTTTCCTGTTTCAAGATACTCAACTCTGCTTGCTGCTTCAGTCGATACATAATTGATGGTTACTCCGAGGTCCTGGCCGATCCTCTCTGCGAAGTACACATCATACCCCTGATAGGTACCGTTCTCATCTACATATCCGAACGGATTCTTGTCTGAGAAAACGCCGATGTTGATGCTTCCTGCTGCCTTGATCTCATCAAGTGTTCTGTACACCTTGTTTTCTGCCTCTGCGCCTGAAGCGTTTACTTCGTTCACTACGCTTCCCTTATCTGCGCATCCCGTCAGTACTCCAAGGCTTAAGCCTGCTGTAAGTATTCCTCCGAAAATTGTTTTAATGATTCCCTTTTTCATAATTTTATCCTCTCTATCTTTTTATTTTTTCATATACGATCTTTTACTGTATCTCTGATCCCGGACTCTCTTTTATATTATCCGAATAAAAAAGCCCGGGAGCTTACTCCCAGGCAAATGGTCTGTATCATATCCGGAATGACGGATCATTTTATTTGGGCATATGACAAATGAGTCAACCGCCCGACCATTTTACTTGCCTGGGAGTTAAGCATTCGACACATACAACACATACACATTATTCTGATTGTATCTGTATTTCTTACTGCTCTCATTATGTCATATCTCCTTTCGTTTAATCTGTCGGCATCTCTGCCTTACATTTGTGCATGATACACCTTTTTACATAGTATGTCAATAGGTAAATAAAAAATTTTTTTCAGTTCTCAGATATAGTATTCCAGTTCAATCTCTGAATCCTTGAAAAACTCGGTATATATATTCTTTCGTAGTTTTATGAACTCCGGCGCATTTCGTCCTCTCGGCCTGCTCATATCCACCTTCAGTTCTTTTTTCACTTCTCCCGGATTCTTTCCCATCACAAGTATTCTGTCACTTAAGAATATGGCCTCGTCTATGTCATGCGTTATCAGGATCATGGTCGTCTTTTCTTTTTCCCATATATCCATCACTTCATTTTGCATATTAATCCTCGTCAGTGCGTCCAGTGCACCGAAAGGCTCATCGAGAAGCAGTACGTTCAGATTGTTGATCAGCGCACGCGCGATACTCACGCGTTGCTGCATTCCTCCTGAAAGCTGTCCCGGAAGAGCTTTTTCAAATCCTGTCAGGTTCACAGCTTCTATATACCTTGCTATCCTCTTTTTTCTTTCTTCTTTTGAGATTTTTTCATGTATGCCGAAGCCTATGTTCTGTTCCACTGTGAGCCAAGGAAACAGTCTCGCTTCCTGGTATATCATGCCCGTTTTAACGGAAGGCCGCGTTACCTCTTTTCCGTCTATCAGTACCTTTCCCGATGTGGGTTTTTCAAGTCCGGCGACGATCCTCAGAAGAGTGCTTTTTCCGCAGCCGCTGGTACCGACTATACTGATGAATTCACCCTTTTTTATCTCAAGGTCTATATCCTTTAATACCTCAAGTTCACCGTTTTCCATCGGGAATACTTTTCTTACATGGTCTATGACCAGACTGTCCTGTGCCGCCATTTCAATTCTTTACCTCCGATGTCTTTTTCCAAAAGATCAATCTGTCTCCCAGCTTTGTGAATCCGAGATCGATGATCAGACCGAATATGCCTATCACCGCGATGCCTACGAAAAGCGATGCCGGCTGGGACATCTCCCTGCTGCTCGTGATAAGAAAACCTATGCCTGAAGATGCCGCTATCATCTCTGCAGCGACAACGCAGGTCCAGGCACTGCTCATTCCCAGACGTATGCCTGTAAATATCGACGGAAGCGCTGAAGGTATAACTATCCTGAATAATATCTCTAAATAGTTTTTTTCAAGCATACGACCGACTTCCATGAGCTTAGGATCGGTAGATCGCATACCGGCTATTGTATTCAGCAGCACGGGCCAGAAGGTCCCGAATGCTATTATCGCTATCTTGGATTTTTCCCCGATACCCATCCACAATATAAAAAACGGTATCAGTGCTATCGCAGGGATCGGTCTTATTATCCCTACCGGAGCCTGTATAAGCTTATATACAACATCAGACAACGAAGCCATTATCCCGACCAGCAGTCCTACACT
>JAILES010000116.1 GCA_024687205.1 Lachnospiraceae bacterium | reverse complement strand
AAAATAAAGCATGGCGATCTTGTCACAGAGTTCGCCTATTGCAGCTATATCTTCTTTCTCTTCAAAAGGAAGTCCGAGCATGAAATACAGCTTCACCTTACTCCAGCCTCCTTCAAAGGCCATACGGGAACCGCGCAGTATATCTTCCTCGGTAAGACCTTTATTGATCACATTGCGCATCCTCTGGGATCCTGCTTCGGGTGCAAAGGTCAGGCTGTTTTTCTTGATATCCTGTACCTTGTTCATGACATCCAGCGAGAATGCATCTATACGGAGCGAAGGCAGCGAAATGTTTATCTTTTTCCTGTCACACTCATCTATCAGATATTCCAGCAGTTCCTTAAGTCCCGTATGATCACTGGTACTGAGGGAACTTAAAGATATCTCTTCATACCCCGTATTGGCCAGTATCGCCTCTGCATATCTCTTCAGCGTCTCAACACTTCTTTCCCTTACCGGTTTGTATATCTGACCTGCCTGGCAGAATCTGCAGCCTCTTATGCAGCCGCGCATCACCTCCAGCACCGCACGGTCCTGGGCGGCGCGGATAAACGGAACAATGGGCTTTTCGGGATAAAAGCTATCATTCAGATCACTTACCACGGTCTTACGCACTGTTGCAGGCACATCTTCATACAGCGGCCTCATGTACTTAAGCGTTCCGTCTTCATTGACTGCGGTCTCGTAAAGCGAAGGTACATACATGCCTTCTATATGTGAAGCTTTTCGCAGGAACTCGGCTTTGGATCCGCACTCTTCATACAGATCAAAGAGTTCCCTGTATTTGGTTTCACCTTCGCCTATATAGAATATATCAAAAAAATCGGCAAGAGGTTCGGGATTATAGGTGCAGGGGCCTCCGCCTATCACTATCGGATCCTCTTCCTTTCTGTCTTTTGCAAGAAACTTAAGTCCCGAAAGTTCCAGTACCTGCAGTATGTTCGCATAACACATCTCGTACTGAAGAGTAAAGCCCAGGAAGTCAAATTTACTTATGGGTTCCTGGCTTTCCAGCGCGAAGAGTTCTATCCCCTCCTCCCGCATGATCTTATCCATGTCTGTCCAGGGCGAAAAGACTCTTTCACACCATACATCTTCATAGGAATTCATCAGCCCGTAGAGTATCTGCAGCCCCAGATGGGACATGCCTATCTCATACACGTCGGGAAAGCATAAACAGAAGCGGACCTTAACACGATCCGCTTCTTTCATTACACTGTTAAGCTCTCCGCCCGTATATCTGGCCGGCTTTTCAGCCTTCATTAAAATCCTGTGGGAAAGCGCTGTCTTTCTTTCGCTTATGTCCATAAATCACCTGCTCGCAAGTTCTCTTGTTATGTCTTCCCAGGTCACACCCTTTTCAGCCATCAGCACCATTACATGATAAAGGAAATCCGATATCTCATACTTTATCTCTTCTTTGTCGGGGTTCTTTGCCGCGATCACTATCTCGGTACATTCCTCGCCGACTTTCTTCAGTATCTTGTCTATTCCCTTATCAAAAAGATAATTGGTATAGGATCCTTCTTTGGGATTGGCTTTTCTGTCGAGTATCACATCATAGACATCCTGGAATACCTTTGAAGGATCCGTATCCTGATATTCTTTTTTGATTATCTCGTTAAAGAAGCAGCTGCGGTTTCCTGTATGGCAGGCCGCACCTACCTGTGATACCTTTGCAAGCAGCGTATCCTTATCACAGTCGGCATAAAGAGCTTTTACATACTGGAAATGTCCGCTGGTCTCGCCTTTTACCCACTGTTCTTTCCTGCTCCGGGAGTAATAAGTCATGCGCCCGGTCCTTATGGTATTCTCAAAAGCTTCTTCATTCATGTAAGCAAGCATCAGTACTTCTTTATTCCTGTAGTCCTGAACTATAACAGGGATCAGCCCGTCGCTGTTGGTTACCAGCTCATCAAACTTAAGCTTTGCATCGAAACCTGCCACATCTATACCGCTTTCGGAACAGAAAGCCTTAATGGTATTGATCTGATCCGCATTGGAATTGACTACGGGTCCGAACACTCCCTCTACCCTGTCTTTAGAAAGGACTGCCGCTATCTGGGCAGGTACTCCGTCCGGCATGGGCACCATCATGGGTGTAGCCACTGCCGAAGTCAGCATGGTCTTTAAGAGTGCCGCATCATACTCATCACGTTCGTTAACGAGTACCAGACTGCTTACATATTCCTCAATGACACCTGAATGCTCCTCTGCTTCTTCAAGCTTTGCCACCGATGCGGCGATCTTTTCCTTTCCGAAACGTTTGGATACCTCAGCCGTCAGTTCAACATTGCTTTCTTTTCCATAGTTGAGTACAGCCTTCGCACAGCCTGTATAGAGTATCTTCTTAACATCCTCAAAACGCTTGATATTGCCGCAGCCCCATACAGGTGCTTCCGAAGCTGCAACTATCTTCTTCAGTACGCCTATGGCCTTATCATGATCCTCATCATTTTCCGACAGATCAAATACTATGGTTCCGTCCGCACAATGATCGGAATAGGATGCTGCCAGTTCTTCGGGCTTATCGCTGATAACGCTCCTGTCTATCCTGCTTTTTACGGCGCAGCCTTTATAAAGATATATGGCGGCAAATAAACTCTTTCTTCCCATTACAGACTCCCCTTCGTGCTGAGCACTCCGCTCACTCTTTCATCCATTCTCGTCGCCATGTCAACGGCTTTTCCGAAAGCTTTGAAAGCAGCTTCACATATGTGATGTGAATTCATGCCGTCCAGCTGTTTAAGGTGCAGGTTTATACCTGCCGAATAGCTGACCGCATAGAAGAATTCCCTTGCAAGCTCGGTCTCAAAATCACCGCAGTACTCGGTGTTAAACTTAAGATCATAATTAAAATAAGGTCTTCCGCAGAAGTCGACTGCACAGAGTATCAGCGCGTCATCCATGGGCAGTATGAAATGTCCGTACCTTACCATTCCCGCTTTGTCACCCACGGCCTGTTTAAGTGCTTCACCCAGCACTATGCCGCAGTCTTCAACGGTATGATGTCCGTCCACGTTCAGATCCCCTTTGCACTTCAGCGTCATATCGAAGAAGCCGTGTTTGGTGAATCCGTTCAGCATATGATCAAAAAAAGCTATACCGGTATCCGTGACGCTCACGCCTCTTCCGTCCAGATCCAGCTTCAGTTCAATGTCCGTTTCTTTTGTAGTTCTCTTTACTTCAGCTTTTCTCATATCTTTCTCTCCTTTATAAGGCTTCCCCTACTCAAACCTCACTTTTATCGAATTCGCGTGCGCATCCAGCCCTTCTTTTCTCGCAAACTTCATTATATCTTCCGCATCCCTCTTAAGCGCCTCTCTTGAATAAGAGATGATACTTGTCTTCTTGACAAAATCATCCACATTAAGAGGCGAGAAGAACTTTGCGGTTCCGTTTGTGGGCAGTATGTGATTCGGCCCTGCAAAATAATCTCCGAGAGGCTCCGACGACCAGGTACCCAGGAATATCGCTCCCGCATTCTTTACTCTGGTCATGTCCCCATAGGGATCTTTTGTTATTATCTCGAGGTGTTCGCTGGCAATATCGTTTACCGCAGCTATGGCATCATCCATGTTGTCTGCTACGAAGAGGAATCCGAAATCATCAAGGGACTTCTGAATGATCTCTTTCCTTGACAGTTCGGGAACCATGCGCTCGATCTCACTCTTCACAGCTTCCGCAAGCTTTTGGGATGTGGTAACAAGTATCGCACTGGCCATCTCATCGTGTTCTGCCTGTGATAAGAGATCTGCCGCAACAAATCTCGCATCGGCTGTCTCATCCGCAAGTACCAGTATCTCTGAAGGACCTGCAACCGAATCTATGCTCACCTGTCCGTAAACGGCTTTCTTAGCCATTGCAACAAAGATGTTGCCGGGGCCGCAGATCTTGTGTACCTTGGGAATAAACTGTGTTCCGTACGCCATAGCCGCTATGGCCTGTGCTCCGCCCACACGGTATATCTCGTCAACTCCGGCCACATAAGCAGCTGCAAGAGTCTCCCTGCTGATCTCACCTGTCTGTCCGGGAGGCGTCATCATTATTATCCGCTCTACGCCCGCCACTTTCGCGGTAACTACACTCATCAGAAGAGATGAGGGATAAGCAGCTTTTCCGCCGGGCACATACACACCCACTATCTCAAGGGGTGTAAATTTCTGTCCGAGTATGCTGCCGTCAGCCTTGGTATCGATCCAGCTTAAACGTTTCTGTTTCTCGTGAAAAGCCCGTATGTTGTCGGCTGCTTTTTTAAGCACTTCAAGAAAATCCTTATCTACCGCTTCTACGGCGGCTTTGATCTCTTCATCGCTTACCCTGATATTGCCGGCATTCAGTTCATAGTGATCAAAAGTCCTTGAATATTCAAAGAGAGCTTCATCACCTTTCTCAATAACATTGGCGATGATATCCGCCACCTTCTTTTCTATCTCGGGGAAGCTGTTGGTCTGGCGCTTCTTCAGCGTCTCCTTCAGCTCCCTGCCGTTCTCGGCATTGAGTTTTATTATATTCATAACTGTCCCTCCAGGGAATGTATCAGTTCCCTTATCCTTTCATTCTTAAGTCTCATGCTCACCTGATTTACGATCATCCTTGCTGACAGAGGGCAGATCTCTTCGAGCACTTCCAGCCCGTTTTCCCTCAGAGTGGAACCTGTCTCGACTATATCAACGATCACGTCCGAAAGGCCTACGATAGGTCCGAGTTCAACGGATCCGTTAAGCTTGATTATATCCACGGTCTGATATTTCTTATTATGGAAATAGTCTCTGGCTATATTGGGATATTTGCTCGCAACTCTTATCCGTTCATGATGCTGCAAAAGTTCCCTTGCCGAAGCAGGTCCGCATACACACATGCGGCATTTGCCGAAGCCCAGATCCAGTACTTCAAAAGCCCTGCGGCCTTCCTCAAGTATGGTATCGAGTCCGGTCACTCCTATATCAGCTACACCGTATTCCACATAGGTGGGAACATCAGGCCCCTTGGCCAGGAAAAATCTTACTTTCAGTTCCTCATTAACAAATATCAGCTTGCGGCTGTTCTTGTCTTCCATCTCACTGCAGGTGATCCCTGCGGTGTTAAGAAGAGCCAGTGTCTTATCAGCCAGCCTTCCCTTTGTCAACGCAAATGTCAGGTATTTATCTTCGTTCAAAACCATTACCTCTGTCTTCTCAATTTAAATAGAATATCATCAACCAAAAATACACACCCCACCGCAGGGGCGTGATGTCCGAAATGCTTGAGCAGCCCGTCATAACGGCCGCCTTTTGCAATGGCATCGCCTGCTCCGTAAGTATAAGCCTTAAAGAGCATGCCGGTATAATAATTGAATTTGGAAAGTAAACCCAGATCAAAGGAAAGATAGCTTTCAAGCCCTTCCTTTTCCACCAGGGTATACACTTTATCAAGGCGCTCAAGTGCGTCAGCCGATCTCTTGTTTCCCAGCTTTTCCTTTGTTGCCCTGAGATCCGCTATGGTGCATACATCACCGTTCTTTAAGAGCAGTTCTGTATCCCTGTCCCCGCCTCCGTTCTCTTTGAGCAGGGCTGCAGCAGCATAATAATTCTTTACCGAGATCAGGTCTCTGAGCTTCATCACAGTCTCGTCATCAAGCCCCGCCGCCTCACATATTCCTTTAAAGAAACCTATCTCACCGGTACTCAGCGTAAAACTCTCGATCCCCGCTGCCTTCAGGGCTTTGATCACCATAATGAGTATCTGGGCATCCGCTTCGGGGCTGTCATCACCGATAAGTTCCGCTCCGGTCTGGGTAGTTTCCTTGAGCAGACCTTTGAGTTCCGATGTATTGGTAAACACATTGCCTTCGTAACACAGTTTGAGAGGTACATTTGCTTCATCTTCAAGAAAATACTTTACGGCGCATCTTGCAACCGAAGGAGTAAAGTCGGGGCGAAGTACCAGTGTGTTTCCTTCTTTGTCAAAAAGCTTGAACAGATCCTTCGAGGGGGTAGTCCCCACTTCATTTGAAAACACATCAAAAAACTCGAATACCGGCGTCTGTATCTCGCTGTAACCATAGCTGTCAAAAACGCCGCGTATCCTGCTGATAAGCTCCTTCTTCGCTTTCAGTTCTTCTCCGTATATATCCCTGACACCCTCAGGTGTGTGTATAAGCTTCGTATCCATGTCAGTCCTCTCTTAATTTATGACTATTCATAATACCACATTTTCCTTTTATCCGTCAAACCAGGCTACTCATACCAGTCATCCGGATAATGATACCCCAGATTCAGATAATAATCCAGCTGTCCGCTGTACCAGCTTCCGTCCGTGCTGGTCTTTTCCAGCACTCCCCTTATGGGATTATTGGCTGCCACAAAGGTATTGCGTCCCACCTCATCAAAAGTTCCGTTTATTCCGACTATCCTTGTCTGGGTCTCACTGCTTGTGAGAGATGCAGCCCACACACAGAGCGGATCCCAGGAAACATGTCCCTTTGACAGATCTGCTCCGCCCTCTTCCTCATAAGCCTTGTACGCCACTCTTATGGGATCCGTATCGGAGGAATCCATACCGTATATCGTACCTCCGCAGAGTATCGTCTTTCCGTATGCATCGGTAGCCATCTGACCTACAGAATACACAAGCTCCACAGGTGAATTCTCGAATACATATTTTGCAGCCGTACGTGTTTCTTCCGACAAATAAAAATTGTAATCCATTCCCGGTTCGGGATATGAGCCCCCGGTGATCCAGATGTCTTCAACACACTGATCCACAAGACTGTAGCCTTCCGGATCCTTCAGAAGCTTTTCTATATTTACAAGAAAACCGGTAGTGACTATCCTTATCTTCTCATTGTTTGCGGCACATTC
>JAILES010000022.1 GCA_024687205.1 Lachnospiraceae bacterium | reverse complement strand
AAACTTTGAATCAATGTTGGAAGAATCTTTAAAAAATATTCATACGGGGGACGTGGTGGAAGGTACCGTTATCTCGGTTACGCCGACTGAGATCGCTGTCAATATCAACTATAAGTCTGATGGTATCGTCACAAGAAACGAGTATTCGAACGACAGCACACTTGATCTTACTACCGCGGTTAAGCCCGGTGACAGCATTGAGGTGAAGGTTCTGAAGCTTAACGACGGTGACGGACAGGTTGTACTGTCTCACAGACGTATCGCTCAGGATCGTATCAGCGCAGTGCTGGAGGAAGCATTCAATAACCAGACGGTATTGAAGGCAAAGGTTTCAGAAGTAGTAAAGGGCGGTCTGGTAGCTATAGTGGACGAGGTTCCCGTATTTATCCCCGCTTCTCTTGCATCCGATACCTACACCAAGAACCTGCAGGTATATGCAGATCAGGAGATCGAATTCGTGATGAGCGAGTTCAATCCCAAGAAGCGCAGATATATCGGTGACTGCAAGAGCGTTATCAAAGAGCGCAAGGAAGCTATGAAGGCTGAGGCACTCGGCCGCATCCAGGAGGGTGACGTTGTAGAAGGTACAGTTAAGAATGTTACCAGCTTCGGCGCATTCGTTGATATAGGAGGTATTGATGGTCTGCTTCACATCTCAGAGATGAGCTGGGGCAGAGTTGAGTATCCTCAGAATGTATTCAAGAAGGGTGATACAGTCAAGGTTATAGTTAAGGAAGTTAAGGGTGACAAGATCGCGCTTTCCGCTAAGTTTGACGAGAACAATCCCTGGCTGAATGCAGAGACCAAGTATCCCATCGGTGAGGTTGTAAAGGGCAAGGTTGCACGTATGACAGAGTTCGGTGCTTTCGTGCAGCTTGAGGAAGGTGTAGATGCACTGCTTCATGTTTCACAGATAAGCAGAAGCCACATTGAGAAGCCTTCGGATGTTCTTCATATCGGTGACGAGATCGAAGCAAAGATCGTTGACGTTAATGTGGAAGAACATAAGATTTCCTTAAGCATCAAGGAACTGCTTGCTCCCGAACCCGAAGAGGAAGCAACTGAAGAAAGCGCAGCAGAAGAGGCAGCACCCTCGGAGGAGTGATTTGGCTTACGATTATACCTATCTGAAAAGTGAGGTAATGAAGCTGACAAAAGTTGATCTGAACGCCTACAAAGAGAACCAGATGAAAAGGCGTATAGACCAGCTGATAAATAAGAAGGGTATCAAAGAATATCCGGCTTATATAAACCTGCTGAAGACAGACAAGGCAGCACTTGAAGAATTCCTGAACCACGTGACCATAAATGTTTCGGAGTTTTACAGGAATCCGGATCAGTGGGAGTATCTGGATAAAGAGATCATCCCGTATCTGATCAAAAAGTTCGGCAGGAATCTGAAGATTTGGTCCGCTGCATGTTCCACCGGTGACGAACCCTATTCGCTGGTGATGGCATTATCCAAGCACTTGCCCTTAAGCGGTATAAGGATACTTGCCACGGATATTGACAAGACCATAATACAGAAAGCAAAACGCGGAGTCTATGACGAGAAAGCGCTGGCCGGAGTTCCCAAGGATCTCAGGGCCAAGTATTTCAGAAAACTCACAGACCGCGAGATGGCTGTGCTTCCGAAGATCGGCGAGTCTGACCCTACACTGAGTCTTAAGGCCGCATATGCGGTAAGTGATGAGATAAAGAACCGGGTGACGTTTAAACAGGCCAATCTGCTGGAAAAGGATTACCACACAGACTGTCATCTGATCGTGTGCAGGAATGTACTGATATATTTTACCGAAGAAGCGAAGGATGAAGTATTCAGGAAGTTTCATGATTCGCTTGTACACGAGGGAATATTGTTCATCGGTTCGACGGAACAGATAAACAGATACCAATCCATGAATTACGGCAGAAAGAATTCATTTTTCTACGAAAGACTGGATTAAATAAAGCCTTAGAGACTGCCACAGTTTTTGCTGTGGCGGTTTTATAAAGAGATAAGATAAGTAGCAAGGAGTGACCAGGAAATGTTTAAAGGATTTAATAGCAGAAAGTTAATAATGCTTGCGATGTGTATTTTGCTCTGCGGACTGCTGGCAGCCTGCGGCGGCGAACCTTTCGAGGATCTCGAGTGGGATGACGAGATCTATCTTTCGGATGATGTATTGATTCTTGAGCCCGGTGAGGAAGAAACCTTCAGTGTTGACAATTATGACTGTCTGAAAAATCTGAAGGTAGTCATAGATGAAAGCAATACCCAGGTGGCTGATATTATTCCCGGAGAAGAGTATGAATATACAGTAGTAGCTAAGGAGGTCGGTGAGAGGCTTATTACTTTCTATGCGAGTTATGCGCCTACCATCAGATTCCGTATAATAGTTGCTAAGGATACCGATAAGGCCTGGGATAATTATTACGAAGAGGAAGAAGCTCTTGAGGAAGAAGAGTGGGAAGACGAGCTGGATGATGATTTCTGGGAAGATGAAGAAGAAGAGGATGATTCTGAATATGAGTATGATCCGGCTAATTACGAGACCGAGGAATGGACAGAGATGTTCGTAGATGAGACCGCTCCCGAGCCTGTTCAGTCAAGGGTATACGGACTTAATCTTCATATAGAATCGGAGGATCTGGCTACATTCATTATGTCGGATTATCTGGAGATTGATCCGGTGGATCTGCCTATGGCAAACTCTTCATTCGTTATCAATAAAGACGGTACATTCACTATGAACATTGATAATGATGAAATAAAGAACAGCTATATCACCTTTATAAACAATATTTTTGAGACCATCCTTCTTTCGGAAGCTACAGGATACGGATACACCAGTCTTGAAGAACTGGCTGATTCAGAAGGCTTCGCAAGTGTTGATGAGCTGAGAGCAGACAGACTTGAGACTCTTGTGGAAGATATGGAGGATCAGTTCCCGGCCGAACCCGTTGGTGTGACAAGCTATACAGGCTATGTCGAAAAAGACGGTGAGTCTCTGTATCTTTATGATATGGAAGGTGATGATATCTTTGACAGTATTGAAATGGCTGAAGACGGAAGCGTTAACATAGAAATATTCTCAGACGATGAGATCAATCCTATAGCTACAGACCACATTTGGATTTGGAGATAAGGAGATATTTATGAAAACGATCAACGGCGAATTTGATATACAGCCCTCGTATCCGATAGAGAACCTGCTCCCTGAAGGGATGGGACTTGAGGACGTACTGTTTCTTGATATAGAGACGACAGGACTTTCGGCCAGATCGTCCGGACTCTATCTTGTCGGTGTCGTTTATCACAAGGATGAAAAGTGGCATTATACACAGTGGCTTGCCGATAAGTATGAGGAAGAACTGAATGTCATCACGGCATTCTTTGAATTCATGACAAACTATAAATTCCTTATACATTACAACGGTAATCGTTTTGATATCCCGTATCTAGAGCAGAAGTGTGAGATGTTCTCGCTGCCTTACAGCTTTGACAATATGGACGGCGTGGATATCTACAGACGCATCAGCGGCTACAGGGATCTGCTGGGCCTGCCTGATCTGAAGCAGAAGACCATAGAGGATTTTCTGGGGATTGAAAGAGATGACAAGTATACCGGCGGTGAGCTTATCAGCCGTTATCACGATTATGTATGCAGCGGTCACGAGTCTCTTCTTATAGAACTGCTGCTTCATAATTCGGATGATCTTAAGGGAATGCTGAGCGTTGTATCAATGCTGGCTTATACGGATATATTCCTTAAGCCCATAAGGGTAATGAAGGTGCATGCCAACTACTTTAAGGATGCAGAAAAGAAACGCAGCCAGGAAGTCGTAATGAAGCTCAGATTCGGCGCACCCCTGCCGAAAGCTTTCTCCTTCAGGAGTCTCGGATGCTATTTCTCCGGAGAAGGCATAGACGGAAATCTGAAGGTGCCTCTGTTTGAAGAAGAGCTAAAATATTTTTATTCGAATTATCACGATTATTATTATCTTCCCGCGGAAGATATGGCTATGCATAAATCCATTGCGGGCTTCGTGGATAAAGAGCACAGGGTACAGGCCGGTGCAGCCAATTGCTATACCAGGAAGAAATCCCTGTATCTGCCGCAGTGGGAAGTACTGTTCACACCATTTTATAAGAGAACATATAAGTCAAAAGAGATGTTCTTTGAATTGACCGATGAATTCAAAAAGAGCAGATCTGGCTTTAATATGTATGCCGAACATATAATGCAGTCGATGTTTGCGCATTATGATGACTGAATGAAAGAACCGTATCGGGGGTAAAGATATGTCGGTATTTACCTTTAAGGGCGGGATCCACCCTTATGACGGGAAAGATCTTTCCAAAGACAAGCCAATAAAAGAAATGCTGCCGGGTCCCGAGCTGGTTTATCCGCTGAGCCAGCATATAGGAGCGCCTGCAGAGGCAATAGTGAAAAAAGGTGATAAAGTCCTGGCCGGACAGAAGATAGCTTCGGCCAAGGGCTTTGTTTCTGCACCCGTTTATTCATCTGTTTCCGGAACTGTCAAGACGATAGAAAAACGCCGGACCATAACCGGTGATATGGCTATGTCAATTGTTATAGAAAATGACGGCAATTATGAAAATGCTGCTCCCATACATGATAAAAAATATGAGGATATGAGCAGAGAGGATATACTTGCCGCTATAGCCGATGCCGGCATAGTCGGTATGGGCGGCGCGGGCTTTCCCACTCATGTAAAGCTTTCACCGAAGGAACCGGATAAGATAGATACCGTGATCGTGAACTGTGCGGAATGCGAACCTTATCTTACCAGTGATTACAGGAAGATGCTTGAGGAGCCCGAAAAACTCATAAAAGGGCTGGAGATAGAAGTATCGCTGTTTAAGAACGCAAGGGGAATACTTGCGGTTGAAGATAATAAACCCGACTGTATTAAGCTGCTTCGTGAGAAGACCAGGGATAAGGATAAGATAGAAGTCATAGCGCTGAAGACCAAGTATCCCCAGGGCTCGGAAAGACAGCTTATCTATGCGGTCACGAAAAGAGAGATCAATTCAAAGATGCTTCCCGCCGATGCGGGCTGTATCGTTAACAATGTGGATACCGTGATCGCCGTATGCAATGCGGTATGCGAAGGCGAGCCCCTTACTCACAGGATAGTGACGGTGACGGGGGATGCGGTAGCAGAACCGGCAAATTTCAAAGTACTCACAGGTACTAATTATAATGATCTGATACAGGCGGCGGGAGGTTTTAAGACCGAACCGGCCAAGATCATCTCCGGCGGTCCCATGATGGGCTTTGCTGTATTTGATACGGATGCGCCGGTGACCAAAGCTTCATCAGCGCTGCTTGCGATGACAAAGGACGAAGTGGCGATGTATGAGCCGGGTCCCTGCATCAATTGCGGCAGATGTGTTGATGTATGTCCTTCAAGACTTGTTCCTTCCGTACTTGCGGATCATGCACAGCACTTTAATGAAGAAGAATTCAAAGCCTTATACGGTATGGAATGCGTAGAGTGCGGCAGCTGTTCGTATGTATGTCCTGCGAAGAGGCAGCTGGTGCAGAGCATCAAGACCATGAGAAAAATCTGTCTGGCGAAGAGGAAAAAGTAATGGCAAGCATTTCAGCTACACCTCATATAAGAGCAAAGACATCTACCACAGGCATAATGGGCGCCGTGATCCTGGCACTCATGCCGGCGACAGTGGGAGGTGTGATCAATTTCGGCCCTAAGGCTCTGCTGCTCATATGTATAAGTATAGCTTCAGCCGTATTCTTTGAATGGGGCTTTGAGAAGATTGCCCAAAAGAGATCCAGCATAAAAGATCTTTCCGCAGTTCTTACCGGGCTTTTACTGGCACTGAACCTGCCGGTAAGCGTACCCTGGTGGATGCCGGTAATCGGCAGTTTTGTGGCTATAGTTGTGATCAAGATGCTTTTCGGCGGGCTGGGACAGAATTTTATGAATCCCGCCCTGGGAGCAAGATGTTTTCTGGTAATCTCCTTTTCAAAGCTTATGACGGATTTCTCCTACAGGCCCGGATGGGGTGCTGCCGATGCAGTGAGCGGAGCAACTCCGCTGATGTCCGTAAAGAACGGTGAAGCTTTTGATCTTGAAAGTATGTTCATCGGGAATGAAGCAGGTACCATAGGCGAGACCTCGGCTCTGCTGCTTATAATAGGCGGTATGTTCCTTATGATAGCCGGGATCATTACCTGGCATCTGACTTTTTCGTATCTTATAAGTTTTGTGATCTTCATCCTGATCTTTTCGGGACACGGCTTTGATATGAGCTATATCGGCGCGCAGCTTTACGGCGGCGGTCTGATGCTCGGAGCCTTCTTTATGGCGACTGACTATGTGACAAGACCCATCAGCAGGAAGGGGCAGCTGATCTACGGTATCTTCCTCGGCGTGATGACCGGTATATTCAGACTCTTCGGCCCCGGTGCGGAAGGTGTTTCATATGCCATAGTCATAGGAAATCTTATCGTACCTCTGATCGATAAGATAAGTGTTCCTAAGCATTTCGGCTATAGGAAGGAGGCGGCGTGATGAAAAATACGATCATAAAAGACGCGCTGATACTCTTTCTGATAACTGCGGTAGCCGGAGTACTCCTTGCCTTTGTCAATGAACTGACAAAAGAACCCATAAGGAAGCAGAAGGAAGAGGCGGTTACAGCGGCCTGCAGGGCTGTATTTCCCGATGCGGATGAATTTGTTCAGAAAGATATGCAGGCTGATATCTCCGAATGGAGCGGTAAATATCCTAAGGATGCGATAGATAAGGTATACGAAGCAAAAAAGGGCGGAGTTCTCTGCGGATATGTGATAAACGTATGCAATAAAGAAGGTTACGGAGGCACGATACGCTTTAGTCTCGGAGTAGCTGAAGACGGTACTCTCGGAGGAGTATCCATACTCGAGACTTCCGAAACACCGGGCCTCGGACTGAATGCCGAAGAAGTACTGGTGCCGCAGTTTAAGGGAAGAAGCGCCGAAAGCTTTGTATATGTTAAGGGAGGAGCTAAAGCCGATAACGAAATAGATGCCATATCTTCGGCGACGATAACCACAAGAGCATTTGTTAACGGCGTTAACGCCGGACTTGATTATTTCAGGATGTATCTGAGGTAGAAGGCTTATGGAAAACAAAGAAAAAACATCGGTCTGGAAACCTTTTATAAACGGGCTTATAAACGAGAATCCCACTTTCGTGCTGATGCTCGGTATGTGCCCGACCCTTGCGGTCACCACAAGCGCGATCAACGGTCTCGGAATGGGACTGACGACCACGGTAGTGCTCACTATGAGTAACATCATTATTTCCGCGCTCAGAAAGATAATCCCTGACAAGGTGCGCATACCCGCATTTATCGTGATAATCGCGTCATTCGTGACTATAGTAGGACAGTTTCTGGAAGCATACCTGCCCTCGCTTAATTCGGCCCTGGGCATGTTCATTCCTCTGATAGTCGTGAACTGTATAATCCTGGGACGTGCGGAAGCTTTTGCTTCGAAGAACGGAATAATAGCGTCAATGATGGACGGTCTCGGAATGGGCTTCGGCTTTACTGCGGCCCTGACTCTTATCGGAGCGGTAAGAGAGATTCTCGGGAACTTCTCCGTATTCGGTATCAGCTTTAAGTCTCAGCTTGAGAGCATAGGGATGGTACCTATAAGCATCTTTATAATGGCGCCGGGGGCGTTCTTTGTTCTGGCAGGCATCAATGCGATAATGAGCGTGATACGTGACAGGCAGATAAAGAAAAACGGCGAGAGTAAGATAAAAGCAGGCTGTGATACCGACTGCTTAAGCTGCGGGAATAATGACTGTATCCATAAGTTCTATGACGAGAAGGGAGGCAGAAGATGAGCGTATTATCCGAACTGTTGATAATAGCTGTTGGATCGGCACTGGTAAGCAATGTGGTGCTTTCACAGTTTTACGGTCTCTGTCCTTTCCTTGGTGTCAGCAAGCAGTTAAAGACTGCATCAGGAATGGGCCTGGCCGTGATCTTTGTCATCACTCTTTCGAGTCTTGTGGCCGGAGTGATCTATAAATTTCTGCTGGTACCTTTTAATCTGGAATATCTGAAGACCATAGTATTTATACTGGTCATAGCGGCACTTGTACAGTTCGTTGAGATGTTCCTTAAGAAAAGCATTCCTTCGCTGTATGAGTCTCTCGGAGTATATCTTCCGCTGATCACAACCAACTGTGCGGTTCTGGGCACAGCCCTTACCAATGTGCAGGAAGAATACAGCATCTTTTACGGAGTTGTAAACGGATTTGCGACAGCCGCAGGTTTTGCAATAGCTATCTGCATCCTTGCGGGAATAAGAGAAAAGATGCGTTACAATGATATACCGAAACCGTTCAGAGGGATGCCCATCGTGCTCATAACGGCAGGGCTGATGGCTATAGCATTCTGCGGTTTTTCCGGATTATTATAAGGGGATACTATTATGGATCTTTCGGCTATGTTAACAGCTGTTATACTGATCGGTATACTGGGGCTGCTTCTGGGACTTTTCCTGGGTTTTGCTTCCAAAGTTTTTCATGTTGAGACTGATGAGCGTGAAGAAAAAATCATCGAAGCACTTCCCGGCAATAACTGCGGAGGCTGCGGATATCCGGGCTGCTCGGGCCTCGCGGCTGCCATAGTAAAAGGCGAAGCCCCTGTGGGCGGCTGTCCTGTGGGCGGTGAAGCAGTGGCTGCCAGGGTGGCCGAGATAATGGGAGTGGAGGCAGGAAGCGGAAAGCGTATGGTCGCCTATGTTAAATGTGGCGGCAACTGTGAAGCCGCAGGAAAGAAATATGATTATCATGGAGAAGCAGACTGCCGTATGGCGGCTTTATTACCCGGAGGTGGAGATAAAAGCTGTGCTTACGGCTGCCTCGGTTACGGAAGCTGTGTTAAGGAATGTGAGTTTGATGCAATTCACATTGTGAAAGGTATCGCGGTGGTGGATAAGGATGCCTGCAAGGCCTGCGGAAAATGTATGGCAGCCTGTCCTAAAAAGCTTATAGAACTGATACCTTATGATTCCGAATATATGGTGGCCTGTTCTTCCAAGGATAAAGGTCCCAATGTGATGAAAGCCTGTAAGACCGGCTGCATCGGCTGCGGTCTGTGCATGAAGAACTGTGAAGCAGCTGCGGTAACGGTAAGTGAGCTGGTAGCTCATATAGATCAGGAAAAATGTGTTAAATGCGGAGTATGCATGGAAAAATGCCCGAGGAGGACGATAGTAAATGAGAAATAAATTAATCTTATGTGTTTTGATCTTTATACTGCTGGCCGGATGCGGCGGGAAAGACTCGGATACGGCTGCGGGTTATGCGCTTGATACAGTCGTCAGCGTAACGGTATATGACGGACAGCCTGCGGATAAATATATCGAAAAGATAGGTGATTACGAAAAGCTGTTTTCCAAAACAGTACAGGGATCCGATATAGACAGGATCAACAATGCTAACGGCGGACCCGTGCAGGTATCGGCCGGCACCATTGAGATGTTGAAGCGCTGCGAGTATTATTATGAGGTTTCCGGCGGTAAAATAGACCCTACTATAGGCGGCGTGACCAAACTGTGGGATTTCCAGAGCGGAAAGATCCCTGATAAAGATGCTATAAATGAAGCCCTTAAGCATGTGGGTTTTGATAAAGTAGTAATCGATGGAAACACTGTTACCTTAAAGGATACGAAAACCGAACTGGATCTCGGCTTTATTGCAAAAGGCTATATAGCAGGCCGTCTTACTGCAGATGAAAACAGCAGCATCCTGGTGAATCTCGGTGGTAACATAGCGTTTAACGGCGAAAAGCCGGATTCCAAGCCCTTTAAGATCGGGATAGAAAAGCCTTTCTCCGGCGGAAAGTCTCTGGTTACCATGGATCTGAACGGCAAAAATGCTGTGGTGACAAGCGGTATTTACCAAAGATATTTTGAAAAAGACGGAAAGATATATCACCATATACTTGATGCAAAGACCGGTTATCCTGTTGAAAATGATCTCTACAGCGTGACGATAGTAATGGAGAACGCTACAGAGGCCGACGCTCTTTCGACGACCTGTTACGCACTCGGAGCAAAAGAGGGAATGGAACTGGTAGAGAATACTCCCGGTGCCGAAGCCATGTTCATCGACAAGAATATGAATATAAAGGTCAGCAGTGGTTTTCCTAAATATCAGATGGCAGATGAATGAAGATGGCAGCTGCGGAATTAAAGGATAAGTTTTTCAAACGGTTTCCGCCTGTGAAGATCGCGCTGATGTGTGTCGGCATTTTCTTCATGGGTTTTTTCCTGTCATTTCTCATAGAAGTGGATATGGGAACCGATCCTTTCAGCTTTATGAACCTGATGATCGCCAATAAGATCGGAATGGATTTCGGTACTGAAGAGATGATCTTCAATTTCCTGATCTTCATACCGCTGTTTATCTGGGGGCGCAGACTGATAGGCCCGGGAACCGTTGTGAACATGATCTGTATAGGTTATATAGCTGATATCTTCAGATACGTATGGAGATTGACCTTGCCCCGGGAATGGTTTGAAGTGTTTCCGGCAAGAGCCGTGGTTTTTGCAATAACCATACTTGGCTTTGTGATAGCTGCAGCTATATACATGAATGCGGATGCCGGGGTGAGTCCTTATGACGGCCTTGCAAAAGTCATCGCAGATGCACTGCCGAAAATACCTTATTTCATTACACGTATAGTATATGACGGAACGGCTGTGGTGATAGGCTGTCTGTTGGGCGGAAAGCTTAATCCCGGCCTCGTATCCATGGTGGTATTGCTGGGGCCTGCCGTATCGCTTGTTGGGAAAGTGTTCGCTAAGATTTCAGCGAAAGGGAAAAAGAATGAAGCTGGATGACGATTTTAACGATTACGACGAAAAGACAGATGAATATATACACCATAAGGGCAACGGGACGCTGAAGAATGCAGCACTGGTCGCAAGTTTTTTCATTCTGATGACCCTGGTCATAGTACTGCTGGTCAATCAGAACAATATCAAGAAAAAACAGGCGGCAGCCGCTGCCAGACAGGCCAGGGAAACAGCTGCTTCTGTAACACCCACTGTATCTCCGCTGGATGTGATAGACGGACATTCGAAGCTGACAGCCCAGGATCTGGATTTTTGGGACGATTATGCTGACGGCAATCATCCTGCGATAAATGCCACGCCCACTCCGGCCGGCTCGGAACAGGAAGAACAGATCAATCCCGACGATCCTTCACAGGACGGTAATCACACTTTTATCAAAAGCGGAGAAAACGACGGCGAGTGGGTAGAGATCAATCCGTATCTTAAGAAAAACGAATATGATTTTTCGAATATGGTTTTTAAAAAGCCCTTGATGTTGTATTATGAAAACGGGGCAAAAAAGAGTTATACCGGAGTGGATATATCCAAAGACGAAGGGGCTGTTGACTTTAAAGCCCTTAAGAGGAACGGCATAGAATTTGTTATGCTGAGGCTCGGCCAGCGAGGTTACAGTTCCGGAGAGTTGAGCATAGACGATAACTTTCTCGATAACTACAAAAAAGCAAAGGATGCGGAGCTGAAAGTGGGAGCCTACTTTGTGACCGCTGCAGCTACACCGGATGAAGGATACGAGGAAGCGAGGTTCTGTCTGGATACGATCAGCATGAACTCAATAAGCCTCGAATATCCGCTGGCGCTTTCGGCTGAACAGTTGGGTGAAGGTAAATCACGAACCGATGAACTTCAAAAGATGCCCAGGACAAACAGCGCCATCAGCTTTATGAAAGAAGTGGAAGCCGAAGGCTTCTTTACACTGCTTTACGGCACAAAGGGAACGCTGATAAAGAAATACAGCCTTGGTTCCCTTACGGATTATGAGATCTGGTATTCGGAAGAAGCTGACATACCGGACTATCCCTATGAATTTGTGATGTGGCAGTATGACCTTGATGCCAAAGTGCCGGGCATCTCTACTGGTGCCAGAATGAACATCAGCTTCGTAGATTACAGTGTACGCTGACTGATGAGGGGTAATTTATGAAAAAGAAAAAGGCTATTATTATAGGAATATCAGCGGCGGTTGTGATAGTAGCGGTCGTTGTTCTTATACTCGTATTCGCGAATAAGAATAAACTTTCGGCTACCACAATGCGTCTGTTAAAGATCGAGGGAACGGTCACTCTGGAATCCAAGGGAAAGACCAAGACCATCATAGATAATTTGAAGCTTAACAGCGGCGATGTGCTCAGCACGGCTGTTAAGAGTCTTGCTGCCATCAGTCTTGATGATAATAAGGCAGTCACACTTCAGGAAAGCAGCATCGCAGAATTCAATCAGAGCGGAAAAAATCTGGACCTGAATCTTAAAGCCGGTTCGCTGTTTTTTGATGTGAGCAAAAAGCTGGAAGCTGACGAAAGCTTCGAAATACGTACAGCAACCATGATAGCCGGTATCAGAGGTACTTCGGGCTATGTGTTCGTAGATAAGGAAGGACATGACGGAATACTGATCACCGACGGAAAAGTGGAAGTAGTAGGTATCAATCCGGAAACCGGCGTTCAGAAGACCACTACGGTTGAAGAAGGCGAGATAATATACGTATACTGTAATGATACGGCTAATGTTGATGACAGCGTGACTTTCGAAAAGCTCAGCGTAACCGAAGATGATCTGCCTGATGAAGTGGTAAGATATCTGACCGAGCATGAGGAACTGCTGGATAAAGTATGCGAAGCTACGGGCTGGTCAAAGGATAAGATAAAACAGAAAGCGGAAGGACTGCCTTCACCAACTCCGACCAAGGAGCCCTCACCTACCGAAGAGCCCTCACCTACCGAAGAGGAGCCGACAGAAACGCCGACAGCTACTCCGACCGCGACTAATACACCAACTCCGACCACAGTACCAAAGGCGCCTAAGCCTTCGCCTACGCCTACTCCGACTGTGACACCTGCTCAGAGACCGACCACGCCTCCGGTTCCCACACCTACACCGGAACCTGAAGAGCCGACACCGGAACCGGATAATGAACCTACACCGACAAAGAAGCCGACAAATACGCCGACTCCGACACCTACGTCTACGCCTACACCGACACCGACGCCCACAGGCACACCTACTCCGACTCCGATAGTAAAGGTTAGCCAGATTATAATAGATTCGTCTATAAAAGTGGTTGTCGGAAAGAGTAATACCATAGGTTTAAGTGTATTGCCATCAAATGCTGCAAATAAGACGGTTAACTGGTCAAGCAGCGATACTTCGGTTGCAACTGTAGACAGCTCGGGAACAGTAACCGGTGTAGCAACAGGTAGTGCGACCGTAACAGCCACAGCTGCAGACGGAAGCGGAGTAAGCGCAAGCTGCACGGTAACTGTTATAAAAGCAGCAAACTCACTAACGATCAATCACACGGAACTTACTGTCCCGGTAGGCGGAATTGCCGAGACCGGCGCGACGGTAGATCCTTCTGATATTGAGCTGACATGGAGCAGCGCGGATACATCGATAGCTATCGTTAATAACGGCGAAATAAAAGGTATATCTGCGGGAACTACAACGATATCGGTTTCCGGCGGAGGATTAACTGCAAGCTGTACTGTGACTGTAGAAGAAGAACCTGCACCTGTATTGACAATTCAAACTCCGGAGAATCGTGGAGGTGGGGTAGTAATAATATGGTTTACCATGTCCGGATTAGACTCCGGTGTGATATATCAGGTAAATATAGTAAATTATTCGGATGGACTGACAGAAGCAGGTGATGCCAATATTGACAGTTTAAACGGAACCGGGCATATTGCGGTTGTGGGAACACCGGGGAATAGCTATACAACGCAGTTGCATATAACCGGGGATAACGGATTTAATAAAATATATGATGAGGTGATCACTGTAATGATTCCCGCAGAAACCGTTCCGTCAGGATGATCAAATTAAGCAAAATGAGTATAAAACTTTGAGGTAAGGACATGAAGAAACTAAACAGAGTCATAGCATTTATGCTTACAGTGATATTGTGCCTGGCTGAGTTTGCAGGGACCGGTATCAGTGCAAAGTCAGCGGGAAGTGATGTTGCACTGCCCTACGTGCCCGAAGTTAAGGCTACGGCAGATGTTATCACTCCGACGCTGGGCGGTAAAGTTTCGGGGCCGGAAATAAGCCTGCTCTCTCCCACCGGTGAAGGTGTGAGTGTGTATGGGGTCGGCTGGCAAAAAAGCAAAGGCCTCGGAGAATGGGAAGATTACCACAAAGCAGTTTTTGAGGAGGGAACTTTTCGGCCTGTAGTACAGGTATATACAGAAGCTTATAAACCCCAGGGATATGAGTTTTCAGACCGGTATTACTATCATGTAGTATCATACAGCACAAAACTGATCGTAGATGGAGTGGCATGGAAGCCTTGCGGGAAGATCAAGGACTTTTACGAAATGAGCAGCTCGGGATGGTTGTATTATGCCGGACCGGAATATAAAGTTACTCTTCCTTCAGGACATCACAGTATAATCGTTGAATCCGAAGGATCAGGGTCAGCCAAAGCCTCAAAGGTTTCGGCAGCAAACGGTGATGTAGTTGAGCTTTCGGCAAGCCCTTCTACCGGATATATCTTTAAAGAATGGGTAGTTGTATATGGTAATGTAACTGTAACAAATAATAAATTTGTGATGAAATCCGGCAATGTCAAGATCAAAGCGGTCTTTGAATCTGCGTATATAGAAAAAGGTACCATTACTGAAGTATCGGGAGGAGCTACATATAAGGAACCTACTGTAGGCGAGTCCGTGGGCAGGCCAAAAACCTATGTGTATGATCCCGCCAACAAAGGTGTCGGAATAAAGGATGCTACCTGGTATGTACTCGGGACAAACGGTAAATATGTAAAATGTAATAACGGCGACAGTTTTTTGGCAGGCAGTAAATACAGACTGAGAGTGACGCTGTATTCAAGCGCGCTGGCCTATGGTCAGTACTGGTGGTATTACCGTTTGGCCGGTAATGTCAAACTTAAGATGAAAGACACGGAGTGGACAAAGATCAGCGATCTGCGTGATACATATAAATATTCCGGTTACGGAGAGATAACTTTTGAAGGGCCTGAGATCGAAGCAATCGAAGACAGGAATCTGAGCGGGACGGTATATTACACCACTGCGGTTGAGGCAGGAAATATTATCGGCCTCGGATTTGACGGAAAATTAAATGATCTTGCATTTAGGAATATACCGATGCATTATACCTGGCAGCGCGCCGAAGACAAAGAAGGTCCCTGGACTGATATTGACGATTCCGATAACAGAACATATCAGCCCGGTGCTGATGATGTAGGAAAATATATCCGTGTATCCGTTACAGCGGATGGTTATGTCGGAAATGTAACAAGCAGCGAAAGGCTGGTAGAGCGCAGAGAAAATAACGCCGCTCCTTTACAGCCGGGGCTCAGCACTGAAGACCCGTTTACAAGTATTATGGTCACGGGTACCAGAGCGTCACAGGAATATGTCATGAAAACAAGCTCTGTTGCAGTTACTGAGGAAGAGTGGAACAGCCTGTCAAGATCTCCGGAAAAGGATGGCAATCCTATAGTATTTGATTTGGGGGAAACGGAAGTACGCGATATTTATATATCAACCCGTTATAAAGAGACAGATATATCCAAAGCAGGAACGAATGTATTGCAACTGTGTATATATGCAGGTAGCAGTTCCGCTGTCAACGGTATTGTCCTTGATAAAAGAAAGGTTGATATGACAACAGGTGATGTGGTCGAATTGACCGTTCGTCCGGATCCGGTTAATGCTTCAGCCTGGGTTGGAAATAACTGGGTTACATGGTCTGTGGCGGATGAAAAAGAGTGTTTAAAACTCTATCTGGATCCGGAGTGTAGTATTACTTATGACAAAACTAATCTTGAACACCAAAATGTTAATACTGTTTATGTCAAAGCTGTTTCCCCGGATTATTGGGCGGCAGTAAGAGTCACCAGAAATACCTTTTCTGATGAATGCCGGTTCACGATAGTTGATGAGAACGGAGAGGTTCCCTTAACCAGTCTTAGTTTTCCCGGAGCAACGGTTCATGCCGGCGAAACCGCAATGCTTGAATATAAGAGGTTTCCTGAAAACGGAAAGGTCGGGAATATAAGTATTGCACCGATAAATCCAGGGTCCCCGGATATTATATTTTCAAAAGGAGATATAGGTGATACGGTCAAAGCAGTGGTCCCTGCTTCCGCACCGGAGGGCACTTACCAATATACCGTTAGCTATAAGGCGTATGAGTACGGACATCTGACAGACAAGAACACTAGTTTATATATTACGGTCGATAACAGTATTACAGCTGTTGAAGAAGTGGGCATAGCTATGGAAGAGTATACGGCCCGCCCGGGTGAAAGCTTTAAACTTTCTGCATATGTATGCCCTGCTGATGCCGGTGACGGAACGATAAGCTGGAGTGTATCTGATACCTCGGCAGCTACGGTTGATAATGGTAAAGTAACGATAAAAGATGATGTTAAGGATGGCACATCCTTTAATGTAATAGCAAAAGCCGGAAATCAGCTTGGGATCTGTTCAGTTAAGGTATATAAAGAAAAGATGGTCTATGTGGTTGACAGCTATGCCGAAGTACCGGGAACCGGAAAATACATGCCGGGTGAGACTGTTAAGCTTCAGGCGGGCGTCAGCGAAAATAAGGTTTTTGACAGATGGGAAACTAATGAAGCTGTTATCTGGTATTCATATGCTCCGGATGGTTCCTTTGAGATGCCCCAAAAGGATGTCGTAGTATGTGCAGTCTGGAAGGATGCGGAAGAAGCAAAAGAAGCCTGCACCGTAAGCTTCAATATGTGCGGACACGGCACGGCACCGGAAGCGCAGCTTATCGCTATCGGTCAGCCGGCAGAAAAACCTGCCGATCCAGTAGAAGAAGGATACGATTTCCTTGGGTGGTACACCGAAGAAGCATATACGAATGCTTATGATTTTGGGACGCCGGTTACAAAGGACATCATCCTGTATGCGAAGTGGGAAGAAGCGGCTTCGGCAATGAATCCGATACCGGAGATAAAAGCCGATACAAAGGAACTTTATCTTGTAAAAGGACAGGCCTTTACCCTTCCTGAAGGAGGGAAGTGGAAGAGTGACACTCCTAAGGCTGTAAAGATAACAAAGAAAGGTAC
>JAILES010000092.1 GCA_024687205.1 Lachnospiraceae bacterium | reverse complement strand
GGGACTGGTACTACATCGATCCCGATACGGGAGAAACCACCAATTTCATGGGAGAAGCTTTCAATATCTATACTGATTAAAGGAAATTCAAAACTCCCGGCTTTAAAACCGGGAGTTTTATTCTTTTCGGGGAAATCCCTCGGGGAGGGATGCTTTTTTATTTCCCGTCCTTATCGGTCGGGAATATCATTCATGCATAAGAGCTTCAAGCTCTGCGCCGGACTTATCGTTCAACTCACCGTCATTATAGAAACGGGTCACAAGGGTTGCTATGGCTTTGCCGTCATATGTAAATACGAAATCGTAATAACCGGGTTCACAGTCATCCGAATTCAGATAAAAGCTGCCCCAAGCCCATTCATCGGGTGTATCTACGTCCTCGGGATAATGAAGATCGCAATAGTTTACGAAATCAGGCATCAGGTCTGAAAACTTGCAGTCGGCATAGTACTCGTGATCATCACGATGCTTGAGGATCCATACGCGTAAGCCATATTCCTTGTCTATGTCGGGACAGAATTCCACCCATTCATTAAGCAGGAATATACAACGGACATCATCGAGAGAATAATCTTTTCCGTTGATGTCTTCTATGCTCCCGACGCTATTTCCCCAAATTTTCGTACCGCGCAGAACGGAAGTATCTCTGTCTTCAAGCTCGATCAGATTAAGTTTTCCGGTCAGCTTTGCAGGTACGGTAAGCTTGTAGCCGGAGTCGCTGCTGCCGGAATCGCTGTTGCCGCTGTCCTGGGAATCGCTGCTCTGCTGAGCCGCGCTCTGTGCGGCGGGCTTAGGGGAATCATCCGGCTTAGCCTGGTCATTTCCTTTTCCGCAGGCTGCAAGAGCAAGGATCATGCCGGCGGTAAATAAGGTGGTAAGAAACTTGTTGTTCTTTTTCATAAAAATACCTCCTGAGTTGTGGTCTCGAGAATCATAAAAATGATAGCACGTATAGTGTAAACAGGCAACAGATATTAGCTCTGTCGAATGTCCAGGGATAGTCGGCTTACAAATGACGGCCTGTCCTGCAAGGGCTTATTTTATTAGAAAAATAATAAAATTATCGAAAAACGATAAAAAGTTGTTGACAAATGATATTTACCGTGGTATATTCTGTTTAACGATAAACGTTAAATCGTTAATGCGAAACGAAAACATAGATATAGCACAGGAGGTATCAAAATGAATAAGGAAACAGCTATTAAGAAGATCAACAAAATGGGAAGCATCGGAAGGGTAATATCGACAATAATGATCGTTATACTTATACTCGGTGACATAGCAGCGATACTGGGAATCGCAGCACTGGCGATCATACCCGACGGACTGGTGACCGTGAAGGGCAGCACGGAACTGAGAATGGATGTTAATCCTTCGGTAGCCGGCGGAAATATTGACGACAGCATGGTGGGAAACTTTATGGGCGGAGGACACTTTTCGGTAGGAGGCTTTGACTTCGAGATGGAAAACACACAGAGCCGTGACAATATCTCTTACGTGGTCAATCCTTATACCACAAACATAGATATCAAAAACTTTACATCGATAGTAGCGGCTACAGTCGGCGTGATCACAATGGCTCTGATCAACTGCTTCTTTATCCGCAGTCTCTGCAATGCATTCAAAAGCTGCTCATCGCCCTTTGAGGAGAACATAGTTAAGAAGCTCCGTAACCTTGCTTTCTCACTCATCCCCTGGACAGTACTCGGCAGCCTTACAAGTATCTTGAGCGGCGCAGCTATCAGCACATTCTTGATGGGAAGCAAACAGCGCTTTACGGTAAGCATCGATCTCAGCATGTTACTGGTGGTGGCTATAATCCTGATGCTCAGCTACATCTTCAAATACGGTGCCGTACTGCAGCAGGAATCAGACGAGACACTTTAAGGAGGGCAAACCATGGGAAAGATAATATTAAGACTCGACCGTGTAATGGCAGACCGTAAGATCAGCCTGAAAGAACTCTCGGAAAAAGTGGGCGTCAGCAATGTGAACCTCTCGAAGATGAAGACCGGCAAGATCAGCGCCATCCGCTTCTCCACCCTCGAAGCGATCTGCGAAGCCTTAAGCTGCCAGCCCGGCGACATCCTCGAATACACCGAAGAATAGACCGATCACAGGGACGGTTCCGTGATTGAAAAGTGGCGATCACCGGCCGATCACCGGGACGGTTCCGTGATTGAAAAGCCGGAAAAGAAATTTGACATAAGTAGAGCAGAGACTTATAATATATGCAAATAGGGCACTACCGATAGACGGTTAGCCCAGGTTTAGTTATTTACAAAAATAACCGCGACTTGGCTGGGGCGGTTATTTTTGTGTTTTATCATTGTATCCGATGGTATATCCAAGTCCGAACGCTGTCAGTACAAGACTGATCACGGCAATAAGTCCTTCAATAGTTATCATCTCCAAACGCCCTCCTTTCATCAGATTCCCTTTTTGGGTTTCTAAGTAATCGGAGGGTCACAAACCCTCCGAAGAGGGCTAACCGCCTACCGTGTATGGTAGCACCCATAAGAGCACATTAACATGAGTCGATATTCACATCAAGCGCATAATGCTGAGTTCACAGTATTTTCATGGATATTGTAAACCTTGGATTCATACGATAAAAAATCGAAAACGAGATTTGACATAAGGAGAGCAGAGACTTATAATATGTGTAAATAGGGCGCTACCGATAGACGGTTAGCCCGGAAATTGGTTATAAAAGAATAGCCGTATCCTGGCGGGGGCGGCTATTTTTGTGTGGTTCCGTTATGTCCGATAGTGTATCCAAGGCCGAACGCTGTCAGTACGAGACTGATCACGGCAATAAGTCCTTCAATAGTTATCATCTGTAAACGCCCTCCTTTCATCGGATTCCCTTTTCGGGTTTCTAAGTAATCGGAGGGTCACAAACCCTCCGAAGAGGGCTAACCGCCTACCGTGTATGGTAGCACCCATATGAGCACATTAACACGTGCCGATGTTCACATCAAGAGCATAATGCTGAGTTCACAGTATTTTCATGGATAATGTAAACCATCGATTATTTCAAGCTGGGTCAAAGAGAGAATTCATATCGCATGAAAAGATTTGGCAGAGTACAATCAGAAGAGTAGTTGTCGGGTTTTGTGTTCCTTTTTCGATGCGGTTGTATGAGAATACTGAAATGTCGATGCCTTCTATCTGGAGCTTCTTGACCAGGTCTGTCTGTTTATAACCTGCTTTCAGCCGTTGCCTCCGGATATTGTCGCCGATATTAACTTCATTCACCTGGATAACCCTGTCCGAACGTTTTCCTTCTATCATGATCATTGCACTCCTATGCAATGATTTTATATAAAAGTCATACATACATTATTGCACGAGAGCGCAATATTGAGTATAATTTATAATGTGGATTAATTTTGAGAATAAACGTAGCGTGCAGATATTTTGCTACAGCGAGCAGGGGGGAATTATGCGACTTATTAGCAGACCGATTTTACTTATAGGAAATGGATTAAACCGCTCGTTTGCAGAGAAATCTGTGGAGGTTAATGATCTGATTAAGGGGAAAAAAAGGTTAGATATCCCGGATGGCGAACCGATATCCTTTCCTCTGAAGGCTGTTCTTCTTACATGTGATGAAGTAGATAAACACATGAAGAATATATCTGCAAATATGTGGGGAGAACTTCGTATTGGGTCGCCTTTGTATCAGTACTATAAAAGAATACTTGAACTACCTGTGACGGATATATTGACTACGAATTACGATTTTCTTATGGAAGAGGCAGCCTACGATAATGAAAAAATTGGCCCATCGGATATAGATAAAACAAGGGACTATATAAAAGTTCATGGATTAAAACGGGCCGAATCAAAAATGTTTCTCCATACATATCAGAAACTACCGTATAATAAGAAATTATGGCATATACATGGACATGCAAAGAATTTTGACAGTATGATCATAGGTCATTACTACTATGGCAAATATCTGTACAAAATTATCGACTATGTAGAGAAAAACAGAGACAGATATTTTTGGAGTAATCCGGAAAAATTTGAGATCCGATCCTGGATAGACGCATTCCTTTTTTCAGATATATACGTTTTGGGTTTCGGGTGTAACTATGCTGAGATGGATATCTGGTGGCTGTTGAATCAGAAGAAAAGAGAATATACTAAACGAGATCCCTGTAAGGTCTGTTTTTATGAACCTAAGTGTGAGGACAACAGGATAAAACATGAATTGCTTAAGTGCTATGGCGTTGAAGTGATTGATATGGGAATTGAAGTGAAAACGGGAATAGACAAAGAAAAGACTCCGAAGGAATACGAAGAAAATTGTAAACGATATGAAGAGTTCTATTACAAGGCTCTTGACGATATAAAAGAGAGGACAAGGAGGTTTTAAGATGATGGGGAAATATAAGAGTCGCAGAAGAATCGCAGCGATGTTTCTGGTATTTATGCTTTTTATGTCCATGTTTGGGGAGATGTCAGTCTTTGCAGAGGAAGATACGGGAGTAGTAGATTATGATACTTCAGAGTTATCTTCTGACGATGATTTTTCAGTTGAAGATATTCTCGGTAATACAGAAACATGGTATGAGGATTATACGTTTGAAACTAGTAACGATACTATGTATCTTAAAAAATATAATGGGGAAGGAGCAGATGTAGTTGTAAAACCTACAGTAAGCTATAACGGAAAAATATATAAGATTTCTTTGAAAGGGATGGTGTACAGTAGTACAAGTATTAAAAGTTTAAAGATAAATGATGGTGTATCAGTTACTTCAACATTTCCGGAAATAGATAAAGATAATACTATATTCTGTGAAACATGCTTTGCTTGTAAAGAATTGGAAAGTGTAGAAATTCCTTCTGATTGGACATATATACCGTCAAAGGCATTTAATGGCTGTTCAAAGCTAAAGGAGATTAACTTGCCAGATGGAGTAAAAACAATTCATGATATGGCCTTTGCGAATTGCCCATTACTTACTATTGATAAATTACCTAACTCATTGGAACGAATTGGAGAGTTGGCGTTTTCAGGATGTAACTCTTTGAATGTTCTTGAGATACCGAATAGCGTAGAGTATATATATGAGGATGCATTTATTAATTGTTTAGGTCTGACATATATATCTTTACCTAAAAAACTCAGAGTCCTAGGTGATAAAGCATTTCAGAATTGCCCAAAGCTTACCAGAATAAAGTTTGACTGGGAGCATTTGGATGTAAGTATTGGTAATGACGTATTCTATTTAAAGACGGAAGATGCGACATTGACTTTAGTTGATTCAACAAACCCGGCATTTCTGGCGTATAATTGGATAGGAGATAACAGAATTATAAACACGGTTACCGATTTGAAACCTGATGATTATGTTGAAAACTCAGAGATTTATTTTGAAGCGGAACCCAACAATTCAAAAGAAGCGGCAACGAAACTTGTTTTGGGAAAGGATTGTTATGCTGAAATTGGATCCTACACAAAATATAAAACTGATGGAACGGATGTTGACTGGTTTTCTATAGATCTTGCTCAGCGTACACAATACCGTTTTAATATGGATTCTTATAACGCAAAATTTGCGTCTACTACTCTTATTATTGAAATTTATGATCCATCGGGTAACAGAATTTCCTTGAATTATGAGATGAAGAGTGATGGTATAGATTACCATGTTTTTGTGACAAAACAAAGTGGCACATATTACATTAGGTTAAATAATTATACTGATTATAATAATAAAACAACGGAGCATCCATATTCAATACGAGTTGATGATCAGGGCTCCCCTTTTGGTAATTATGATGAAGTAGAACCTAATAATTCGAGAGATATTGCTACTAAGCTTACGTTAAATAAAGATTGTCGAGCTGAGATAGGGTATTATGTTAAGTATCAATTGGATGGAGAAGATATTGACTGGTTTTCTGTTGATCTGAAAGCGGGTACAAAGTACAGAATATCAATGGAAAAGTATAATGAGTCTTTTGCGTCCACATCAGTTATTGCCTATTTGTATGATCCGGTGAACAAAGAAATAGGATTAAGTTATGAGTATAAAAACAAAGGAGTAAATTATTACGATTTAACACCGAATCAATCTGGAACATATTATATAAAGTTATATAATTATTTTGATACTGATACTATTACAAAGGAACACCCCTATACATTATGTGTAAAGGAGATCAAACCATACGCGGAAAAGGATAGTGACAGTGTTGTGGTCAGTGCTGAAGATATAAATGGAGGTAATATATATGTCAATGTCAGCATGACTTCGATGGTCATGTTCAACGGGAAAAAGCATGTGGTAAGCTCAGGCAAGAATAATAAGACATATGTTAATGATATTGCGATCACGATTGATGACGGAAATCTCTCACAGTTTGCAACACCAAAGTATACATACAAAAATAACAAGAATGTACCACAGAGTTCAAGTAAGAGGCCGCAGATAATCCTCTCTTACAAGGCTAAAAAAGGTGCAACCAAAGCAGAGAAGAAGATAATAAAGAAGGTCAATCAGGAATTAAAGTATCATCCGTTTTATTTTGATATAGCCCCGTTGAATATTGAAAATGCTGACGATTTAAAGGTTTCTTGGAAAAAGAACAAGATCAAAAAAATAAGTGTTGTTGTAAACGGAAACACAGTAGCTATACCTAAAGGTTACTATACGTATGAAATCCGGGACGGCTATGCAACAATTACGGGATTAAAGAATTTTGCAGGAACGGTAACAGTACCGATCAATAGGTAAACAAATATCGCAGCATAAAGAGAAGCGGCAATAAGCCGCTTCTCTTGACATTTCGTGCTTTTCCCCATAATATATATCAGATATAGAGGGAAGCTATGAGATTTGTGATACAGAGGGTGACAGAGGCAAGTGTCACCATAGAAGGAAAAGTTAAGGGCAGCATAGGCAAAGGCTTTATGGTGCTGATCGGTATCAGCGAGAGCGATACTAAGGAAGTGGCCGATAAGATGGTCAGGAAGCTGGTGGGGATGCGGATCTTCGCCGATGAGAATGACAAGACCAACCTGTCGCTGGCGGATGTTAACGGAAGCCTTCTATTGATATCACAGTTCACACTCTATGCGGACTGCAAAAAGGGCAACAGGCCGAGCTTTGTTAAAGCAGGCGGACCCGAGATGGCGACGGCTCTCTACGAATATATAATAGAAGAATGTAAAAAAAACGTGCCCGATGTGCAGACCGGAGAATTCGGAGCGGATATGGCGGTAAGTCTTATAAATGACGGACCGTTCACCATAATACTAAACTCGGAGGAGTTGTAAATGTACAAGAAAGTATCTAAAGATCAAAACTTTGTGACAAGGGAAAAGGAAGTAGAGCAGTTCTGGAAAGATAAGGATATTTTCAGAAAGAGCATTAAGGAGCGCGAAGGCTGCCCTACTTACATGTTTTATGACGGACCTCCTACGGCCAACGGCAAGCCGCACATAGGTCACGTGCTGACCAGAGTCATTAAGGATATGATTCCCAGATACCGTACCATGAAGGGATATATGGTTCCCAGAAAGGCCGGCTGGGATACCCACGGTCTGCCTGTGGAGATAGAGGTTGAGAAGAGCCTGGGCCTTGACGGAAAGGACCAGATAGAAGCATACGGCCTGGAACCCTTCATTGAAAAGTGTAAGGAATCCGTATGGAAATATAAGGGCATGTGGGAAGATTTCTCAGGAACCGTCGGTTTCTGGGCTGATATGGATGACCCTTACGTAACTTATCATGATGATTATATCGAGTCCGTATGGTGGGCACTCAAAGAAATATGGAAGAAAGACCTGCTGTACAAGGGCTTCAAGATCGTGCCTTACTGCCCCCGCTGCGGTACGCCGCTTTCTGCTCAGGAGGTAGCACAGGGATATAAGGATGTGAAGGAGCGTTCGGCTATCGTACGTTTCAAGTGCAAGGATGAGGATGCTTATATACTTGCCTGGACCACCACGCCCTGGACACTGCCTTCCAACGTGGCTCTCTGCGTTAACCCGACGGAGACCTACTGCAAGGTAAAGGCTGTTGACGGATATACCTATTATATGGCAGAGGCTCTGCTCCATACGGTGCTTGACCAGCTGCTTACAAAGGAAGATAAGGAAGAGGGCAAGGCTGCTTTCGAAGTGCTTGAAACCTACAAGGGTACGGATCTGGAACACAAGGAATACGAGCCTCTTTATGACTGTGCAAAGGAAGTTGCGGACAAGACACATAAGAAGGGCTTCTATGTAGTATGCGATGAATACGTCACCATGACAGACGGTACCGGTATCGTACATATCGCTCCTGCTTTCGGTGAAGACGACGCCAACGTGGGACGCAAGTATGATCTGCCCTTCGTGCAGATGGTAGATGAGTCCGGACATATGAAGCCGGAGACTCCTTTTGCGGGCCAGCGCTGCAAGCCTACCGAGAAGGAGATAAAGGAAGGTGCTGTAAGCGCCGATCCCGAGGTACTTAAGGATCTGTCTTCAAGGAAGCTGCTCTTTGCGGCTCCGAAGTTTGAGCACAGCTATCCTCACTGCTGGAGATGCGAGACACCGCTTCTCTATTATGCGCGTGAGAGCTGGTATATAAAGATGACTGCGGTGAAGGAAAACATGATCCGCAATAACAACAAGATACACTGGATCCCCGAGTCCATCGGAAAAGGACGTTTCGGTGACTGGCTTGAGAATCTTCAGGACTGGGCTATCTCACGTAACCGTTACTGGGGTACTCCGCTGAACATCTGGGAGTGCGAGTGCGGTGAGCTTCATTCCATAGGTTCACGTGCGGAACTGGCCGAGCTTACGGGAGATCCGAAGTCAGCAGAGGTAGAGCTTCACAGACCTTATATCGATGATGTGACTTTCCCCTGCCCTAAGTGCGGCAAGACCATGCACCGTGTGCCCGAGGTTATCGACTGCTGGTTTGATTCCGGTGCAATGCCTTATGCACAGCATCATTATCCTTTTGAAAATAAGGAACTGTTCGAGGCACAGTATCCCGCACAGTTCATATCGGAAGCAGTCGACCAGACCAGAGGCTGGTTCTATTCACTGCTGGCAGAGTCCACTCTGCTCTTTGATTCACCCTGCTACGAGAACGTTATCGTCCTCGGACATGTGCAGGATGAGAACGGTCAGAAGATGAGCAAGTCCAAGGGCAATGCCGTGGATCCTTTCGATGCACTGGAGAAGCACGGTGCAGATGCAATAAGATGGTATTTCTACATCAACTCCGCGCCCTGGCTGCCTAATCGTTTCCATGACGGAGCTGTTACGGAAGGCCAGAGGAAGTTCATGGATACGCTCTGGAACACCTATGCATTCTGGGTACTCTATGCAGAGATCGACCAGTTCGATGCATCAAAGTATACGCTGAAATATGACAAGCTGCCGGTAATGGATAAGTGGCTGCTGTCCAGACTGAACACTGTTGTCGGCGAGGTGGATTCCTGCCTTAACGATTACAAGATCCCCGAGGCCGCAAGAGCGCTGGATCAGTTTGTTGATGAGATGAGCAACTGGTATGTGCGCCGCTGCCGTGAGAGATTCTGGGCGAAGGGCATGGAGCAGGACAAGATCAATGCGTACATGAGCCTTTATACCGCACTTGTGACCATTTCGAAAGCGGCTGCTCCGATGATACCTTTCATGACAGAGCAGATCTATCAGAACCTGGTAGTCAGCGTTGATGCTTCCGCAAAGGAATCCATACATCTGTGTGATTATCCCGAAGTGAATCAGGCCTTTATAGATAAGAAGCTTGAGGAGCAGATGGATGCGGTACTCAAGGTGAAGACCATAGGTCTTGCCGCAAGAAACGCAGCAAATATAAAGAGCAGACAGCCCATCGGAAAGATGTATGTCAAAGCGCCTTTCACAATGGAAGACAGCTATGTGGCAGTTGTAAAGGATGAGCTGAATGTCAAAGAAGTGGTATTTACCGATGATGTGAGAGAGTTTACATCTTATACCTTCAAGCCCCAGTTAAAGACCGTAGGTCCCAGGTACGGCAAGCAGCTTAAGGGTATACAGGAATATCTGGCAAATGTTGACGGCAACTCGGCTATGGATACCCTTAAGAGCGAAGGCGCACTTAAGTTTGAGGTTAACGGTTCCGAGGTTGAGCTTAAGGAAGAAGACCTGCTGATCAGCATGGCTCAGAAGGAAGGTTATGCAACGGAAGCCGACGGCGATGTGACCGTGATCATGGACACCAACCTGACAGACGAACTTGTTGAGGAAGGCTATGTGAACGAGATCATAAGCAAGCTGCAGAACATGCGTAAGGACAGCGGTTTCGAAGTCATGGACCGTATAGTGTTCTCGCTGACCGGAAACGAGAAGCTTGCTGAGGTTGTAAAGAAGAATGCGGATTCCATAGCTACCAAGGTACTGGCAAATGAGATCCTCTACAACGAGGATGTACCCGGTGCGAAGGAAATGAACATCAACGGTGAGAACGTTAACATCGGTGTAAAGAAGCTGTGATGGAAGCATCTGAACTTAAGATAGAAGATATAATGAAGCAGATCCGCGCTGATATAGCTGCGAAGGGATATAAGGAGAGCGATCTGCGCCTTCCGGATATCATGCAGTATTACACGGAGGACATGAAGCCTTCCTTTGCTGCGCGGGTCAAAAACAAGATCAAGAGAATCTTAAATGTATAAATTCAAGGGAAATGCCGGCGGGAGCAGGACCGCTGTCGGATATGTAAAAAAATACGTACCCGCAGACGGTGTGGCTGCGGATGAAACTGCAGGCATTTTTTATTATGAAAAAGCAAAAGAGCGCGCCATGGAAAAGCTCGACCGGCTTTACGAAAAAGCCCTGGCCGGAGCCGGGGCAGACAGCGCTCAGATATTTACGGCACAGAAGATGCTGCTTGAGGATGAGGGTTTTGATCAGAGGATCAGGGACCTTATACTCACGCAGCATTTATCTTTTTTGCAGGCAGTAGAAAAGGTCTGCAATGATACGGCTTTAACACTTATAAACAGCGGCGATGAGCTGATAGCGGCAAGAGCCGATGATATATTCTCGCTGAGAAATATGCTGACAGGTACGGGGGCATTGGAAGTAAGTCTTTGCGCCGAAAATACCGTATTCTGTGCGGAGACGCTGACCGCTGCGGATGTAATGGAACTTGATACCGCAAATATCACTGCCATAGTCTGTGAGAAGGGTTCTTCCTTATCGCATGCGGCCATACTAGCCGCAGATATGGGGATAGCAGCAGTAATGGGTGTGGGAAGCGGTTTTCTCGATGCCGTAAAGGATGGTATGCGGATAGCCGTTGATGAAGCTTCCGGAGATGTGATCGTCGATATCGATGAGGAAACGGCAGCAGCTTTGACAGCAGGCAGTCACTTTGAAGCAGTACGGAAATATTCAGAGTCGGGGATAAGGATCTTTGCAAATATAGACAGGGCTGAGGATGCGGCCCGTGCAACGGAGTACGGCTCGGAAGGCATAGGACTTTTCAGGAGCGAATATCTCTATCTCGGAAGGACGTCGGCTCCTTCCGAAGAAGAGCAGTTCGCAGAGTATAGGAAG
>JAILES010000077.1 GCA_024687205.1 Lachnospiraceae bacterium | reverse complement strand
TGATATTCATCTTACGGTGGCACTGCCCCCGATGATGCGTGTTAACGGACATCTGATACGTATGGAGCAGTTTGCTATACTTACTGCTGATGATACTTTGGAGTTGTTACTTTCGATCACAACGGACCATCAGAGAGAGATGTTTAACAGCAAGGGTGAGCTGGATATGTCATTTGCGGTAGATCCCATAGGACGGTACCGTGTTAGTGCATTCCGTCAGAGAGGTTCAGTGGCCATGGCCCTTCGAACTGTCAACACCGTGGTTCCCAGCCCCGAACAGCTTGGTCTTCCCGAGGCATTCGTGGAACTGTATACCAGAAAGAGAGGACTTATCCTGGTGACGGGACCTACCGGTTCAGGCAAATCTACTTCACTTGCATCGATCATAAATCAGGTTAATGAGCACAGAGATGCACATATCATCACACTGGAGGATCCTATCGAGTACCTGCATCTGCATAAGACCTCAATGGTTAACCAGCGTGAGATCGGCTTTGACTCCATGAGTTACGCAAATGCGCTGAGAGCAGCACTCCGTGAGGATCCCGATGTTATCCTCGTCGGCGAGATGCGTGACTTCGAAACCATATCGGTTGCCGTAACGGCTGCCGAGACCGGACACCTTGTGCTTTCAACTCTGCATACCATAGGTGCAGCATCTACCGTCGACCGTATCATCGACGTGTTCCCGCCTCATCAGCAGCAGCAGATCCGAGTACAGCTTGCAAACGTGCTTGAAGCGGTTATCTCACAGCAGTTGCTTCCGCTTCAGGATGGCAGCGGACGTGCGGCAGCCTTCGAAGTAATGATGGCCAACTCTGCAGTGCGCGCGCTTATCCGTGACGGTAAGAGCCATCAGCTGGTATCGGTAATGCAGACCAACAGAAAGCTCGGAATGATCACCATGGATGAATCCATTACCCAGCTTTTCCAGGAAGGCAAGATAACAAGAGATATAGCTGTGCAGTTCGCCGTTGATCCCGACGGTATGGCACAGAAATTAAGATAATACGGGGGCGGGATAATGGCACTTTTCGGAGCAAAAAAAAGACTTGGTGATATGCTGGTCGAGGCCGGCATGATCACCGAAGATCAGTTAAAACACGCACTTGAAGAACAGAAAACTAATAAGCAGCGACTCGGCGAGACTCTGATGAGCATGGGCTTTATGACCCAGCAGAGTTTCGCTCAATTCTTCAGTACTTCTATGGGACTGGATGCAGTGTCCCAGGAAGAACTTCATCAGCATGATCCCAGAGCAATAGAGATAGTTACGGAAGACGTGGTGCGTAAGCATCAGGTGCTTCCTTTCGGCTTTGATCCCGATAATATCAATGCGATCAAGGTGGCTATGGCAGAGCCTAACAATCTGGGTGTCATCGATGATATTGAGATGGCATCGGGGATGGAAGTACTGCCTTATTATGCGCCTCAGGCATGGATATCGATAGAGCTGGATAAGCTCTTCGGAAAGAGATCAACACAGGAAGCTGCAGAAGAATTTGTTGCCCAGCATAAAGCTGAATTCGGTGAAGAGGATGCGGACGAAGAAGATGATACCGTAGGCGATGCTCCTATCGTTAAGATAGTCAGGGCTATGATACAGCAGGCTGTACGTGAAGGAGCTTCCGATATCCATATTGAGCCTATGGAACGCCAGGTACGTGTAAGGGCACGTGTCGATGGTATGCTTCAGGAAGATGCGGTATATCCGCCTACCATGCTGGCAGCTATGACTGCACGTATCAAGATCATATCCGGATTGGATATTTCAGAGAAGAGAAAACCTCAGGACGGTCGTCTTACCTACGTGGTTGACGGCGTGGAATTCGATGTCCGTGTTTCCATTCTGCCGACGGTATACGGTGAAAAGACCGTCATGCGACTTACCAAGAAACAGGGACTTACCCAGCCCAAGAGTTACTTGGGTCTATATCCTGATGATGAAGTCAAGCTGGACGGTATCATGAACAACCCTCACGGTATAATCCTTGTTACGGGACCTACCGGTTCGGGTAAGTCAACTACCTGTTATACCGTTCTTAATGAGCTTAATAAACCCGATGTAAATATCATAACCGTTGAGGATCCTGTCGAGGCAAATATCGCCGGTATCAATCAGGTACAGGTTAATGTGAAAGCGGGGCTTACCTTTGCTTCGGCACTTAGATCCATACTCCGTCAGGACCCTGACATCATCATGATAGGTGAGATCCGAGACGGTGAGACTGCACAGATAGCTGTACAGGCGTCCATTACCGGCCACCTGGTTGTATCCACACTTCATACCAACTCTACATCTGCATCAATTACCCGTTTGATAGATATGGGTGTTGAGCCTTATCTTATCGGCGATGCAGTGGTAGGTATCATAGCACAGCGACTTGTAAGAAGGCTGTGTCCCGAATGCAAGCAGCCTCATGAAGCGACCAGACAGGAAAAGATACTTCTCGGCATGGATGAGAATGATCCCACCCCGGTAACAGTATATGATCCGGTTGGATGTGAAAAATGCGGTAACGGTTATAAAGGACGAAAAGCTATATATGAGATAATGCCCATATCAGCAGGTATAAGACGCATACTTCATGAGACGGTTACGGCGGAGAAGATAGAAGAAGCGGCAGTATCAGAAGGCATGAATACCCTGCGTATGTCAGGCGCAAGGAATGTGCTTGAAGGTATCACTACAATATCGGAAATGGCGCGTGTGGCATACGATATGGATGCTCAGACTGCTGCGGATTCCTCTCAGCTTGAAGAAGCAGAGTAATAATAACAAGGAGGCAGGTTTTAGTTATGGCAACATTTGCATACCGCGTGATAACAGTTGCGGGAAAGGAAAAGAAAGGAACACTTGAAGCAGGTTCACGCGAATCTGCAATGGCGCTCTTGAAGGGCGAAAAAAATGTAGTGATCAGCTGTGAGGAAGCGACGGGTATGAGTAAACCGCTTGCCTTCTTAAGCAAAGGGAAAAAGATAAGAGCAAGAGATTTTGCTTTATTCTGCCATCAGTTTGCGTCAATCAACGGAGCTGGCGTAAGCGTTGTAGAAGCTTTCGAAATGCTGGCGGAGCAGACAGAGAATGCCGCGCTGGAAGATGCTATACGAAAAGTCCATACAGATATTTCAAAAGGTGAAACAATGGCAAATTCCATGAGAAAGCAGAGCGGCGTATTTCCCGAAATGCTGATCAACATGGTGGATGCAGGTGAAGCATCAGGATCTCTTGATGTATCCTTTGAACGTATGGCTTCGCAGTTTGAAAAGGATGAAGCTCTGGCCCAGGCGGTTAAAAAGGCCTTTACCTATCCTCTCATCTTGGTTGTCATCCTGGTGGGTGTTTTGGCAATAATGATGCTGAAAGTTATACCTACGTTCATGAACATGTTTGCAGATCTGGATGTGGAAATGCCCGCAATGACAATGGTGTTGGTGCATATTTCGGATTTCTTCGTTGCCTGGTGGTGGCTGGTCGGCATACTTATAGTAGCAGCCGTAATGGGCTGGAAAGCATATGCTTCTACTGATTCGGGTAAGGAAGTTACTTCCGCAATAAAACTCAAGATTCCTTTGGTTAAAACGCTAGTTTCCAAGTCTTCCTGTGCCAGACTTGGGCGTACGCTTACAACACTTCTGGGAGCCGGTGTTCCGATGGTTGATGCAATAGAAATAACCGGTCGTTCCATGGAAAACCTGCTATATAAGAGAGCACTTAAAGAAGCTAAGGAACAGGTAATGCGAGGTGTTCCTCTTTCAAGGCCCCTTAAGACCAGCGGATTGTTCCCGCCCATGGTGGTGCATATGATCGCTATAGGTGAGGAAACCGGTAATATCGAGGATATGCTTGAAAACGTGGCAAACTACTACGAAGAGGATGTGCAGAACCTTACAGAGCAGATGACAACGATACTGGAACCGGCTATCACCGTAGTAATGGCCGTTATCGTAGGATTCATGGCTGTGGCAATACTTTCCCCCATGTTTACACTGTACGAGGCACTGTCCTGATAATTGCAGCCTTCGCCCCTTTGGGGAGAAGGTGGCCGCGAAGCGGACGGATGAGGGGAAATGTGTTCATGCTGCATGAGTTAATAAAAAAATGTAATCACCAAACTTGCAAAAGTATTTAACGGGGTGTAAGATAAGACCATCAAATAACAGATGCGGCGGTTGAAGCCAAAGCATAAAAAAACACAAAAAGAAAAGGAGAATCAAAAATGAAAAAGAACAAAGGTTTTTCACTCGTAGAACTCATCATCGTTATCGCCATCATGGCTATCCTGGTTGGTGTTATCGCACCTCAGCTGATCAGATACATTGAGAAAGCTAACGTATCTGCAGACGTAACTACTCTGGATTCCATCCGTAGCGCAGTTACCTACGCAGCTTCCGATCCTGAGTTCGCAACCAGCACAGAGGCTCTTCCTACTTCTGCTACTACTTACGGTGCTCTTGCAGGAACCATCCTTGGTAACATCGCTCACAACACTGTTGACACAAGCGGAAAGTTCAAATCAAAGAACATCAAGGGTTCAGCTGTATCAAACGTTAACGTAGAGATCAACTCCGACAACTCAAAGGTTAAGGTTTACTACGATGACTTCACAATCGATGAGGACGGAACAGTTACTACTCCGACCAACAACTAATCTGAGTTAAGATAAGTTAAATGATCATAGAAATCGCCGCATCATATGATGCGGCGGTTTTTTATTCTCGCTGCGTGGGGGAACTTGCGGAAAGCTTTATTTTGTGGTAAGGTAAAGCGGTTATAGGGAAGTATTTTTGGGCTGAGGATATATAATGACAGAAAGCGGATCACGGAAAAAAAGTGCATTATGGATAGTGGCTGCTGCGCTCCTGCCGGTCCTGATCACGAGTACAGGTCTTTTTGTCAGGAATGTGTTTCCGGGGCAGAATAAGAGCCTGGTAGTGTACGGAGATTACATTGCTGAATATCTGCCTTTTTTTTATCATTTCTGGGATGCACTTTTCCATGGTAAGAGCCTTGAATACAGCTTTTCTCTGGGACTGGGTTCTCCGACACTTGCAATGTATTCCATCTTTGCCTTCAGTCCCTTCAGTATCATAGCTTATTTCATAAAGGATGCAACGCTTGCAGGTTATATATCCTGGATGTTGAAACTCTCTCTTATTTCCGTTTCTCTTATGTTCTTTCTTATACGTGATCTTAAGAGCAGAAAGAGTACGGCACTGCTGTTTTCATTGTTTTATTCACTTTCTTCATATGTCCTGATATACCATAATAATATCCATTTTCTGGATATACTCTATATATTGCCCGTTTTGATGCATTTTCTTATCCTTTTTGTCAAGGAAGATAAGCAGACGGGGCTGATATTTTTATACACCTACTGTTTTATAAATAATTTTTTTAACGGATTCTGCACAGGCTTCTTTTCATTTGTTGTTTATATCCTTCTTCTGTGGTATTTCGGCATACGAGGTGACAGACTTAAAAAGAATGTGATGAAATACTGTTTAAGTTTGTTCATCGCTGTCCTGCTGTCCCTGCCGGTTATCCTTCCCGCGATCATGTTTGTGTACCAGCATATGCCCGTAGGAAGTGATTTTTCGGTGATCCCATTAAGATCTGTATCATATATCATTAATTCACTTTTGTTTGGAAGGAAAATCCGGGGGATATTTGACACCATGCCTGCACTCTACTGTGGGTGGCCGTCGGTGATATTATGTCTTACTTTCTTCTTGCGGAAAGAGGATAAAAGAAAGAAAATTCTTGTGGGAGTACCGTTGATATTGCTGCTCATCTGCTGTTTCTGGCATCCTGCATATTATTTTATGCATCTGTGCAATGAACCTGATAGTTTTCCATGGCGTTTTTCATATCTGTTGAGTTTTTTATTTGTCTGCATAGCAGCCTGGGAACGGGATCATTCAGATGTGAGAGCCTTTTCGACATCCAGGATAGTTACATATCTTATACTGTTATCCGGAGTAGCGGTTTCGTATTATCTTTATCATATGGAATTAGCGTCTGTTGATCTGATCCCGATTTCTGTCTTTGCGATAAATATCGCTATAATACTGTTATATTTTGCTGTGGGGAAAAATAAAAAGATTTTTTGCCTTATCGCTGTTGCCGAGCTGATCTCTTGTGTATATTTGCAACTTCCTTACAGCAGCTCATACGGAAGCGATGATATCAGAGAAGAGTTTGAGCGGGCAGACAGCCTGATGGATATGATAGAGAAGGACGGTCCGGCTTTTTACAGGAGCAGCGTGGTTTCGGACATTTCGCTTGACCAGTCGCTTATATATGATTATCCGGGGACAGAATACTTTTGCTCATTTGATAACGAAGCACTGATAAACGCTCTGGCAGTTCTGGGATTGCAGGCAAGACCCCAGCAGTACAGCAACTACGGAAATACTGAATTCACCAATATGATCCTTGATATAAAATACAGCGGCTCCAATCCGGAAGTGAAGCTTACGGGAAATTCTCCTGTGCTTCCCCTTGCTTTTTCGGTATCGGAAGATATCAGGAATGTAAATATAGGTGATAATCCCTTTGATAACCAGCAGGCACTTGCAGATGCCATGACAGAGGGGAGCTATAAGCTGTTTACTCCCGTTGAAGTGGAAATGAGTACAAATATAGCTATGGAACTTGAAAATGATAATGAAAAAGGGAGTTACAGCTTTACAAAGACAGCAGAAGGTGCTGCTGCGGCCTGGTATCTGAAAGATCCCGAAATGCTGCCGGCATACCTTTATGTTTTTACAGGCATACGCCAGGCGGGGGTATTTGATAACGAAAGCCTGATCTCCGGGGATCCGGTAAGAGCGCAGACGCCGATATCCCTGCCCATCCTGAATAAGTTTTTTAAGGACAAAGAGAACGGTAAACCTGTTGTATATCTGAAGATGAACGGCGACATCGGCTCTAAGATAACAATAGTTAAGACCCGTACCGGGAGGCTTAATACTGATGAGCTGCAGAAAATATATGAAGAACTCGCCCCCCTGGGCCTGGAGATCGACAGTTTCAGAGATGACCGTATTCACGGTACGGTCAGAGCGGATGAGGCGCATAATGTACTGTTTTCATCAATACCTTATGATCTGAACTGGCATATCTATATCGATGGGAAGGAACAGGAGACTTTCGCCGTGTTTAACGGCGCTTTTCTGGCCTGTGATCTTACACCGGGCGTACACGAGGTGGAA
>JAILES010000071.1 GCA_024687205.1 Lachnospiraceae bacterium | reverse complement strand
TACAGTATCAGCGGGGTGTGGCCTGCTTTCTTAAAACCGCCATCCTTAAAGCAGCTTTTCAGCACCAGCTCGTAAAGCTTCTTCCTGTCTTTGTATATGTCCTTTATCTCGGCTTCCGTGAAAGCTTCCCTTCTGAATGCGGTCATACTCCCGAAGTAATAACAGCCAAGCAATGATTCGGGAAAAGCCTCCTGCTTAAACCAGGGAAAGCATCTTTCACCCTCTTCGGTGATCATATCTTCATCCGCATACCAGATGTCAGCCTCGGGATGTTCCTCAAAATATCTTGCGGCGATTCTTTCCGCCCGCTGATCCACGCAGCTTTTATCGGCTGCTTCCAGCCACATTATCTCCGTATCCGGTTCTTCCCCTTCCGCGATGTCCGCATACTTTTCAAATGCATGCGCTTCCTTTTCCTCTATCCATGTGGGATAGGGATCCTTAAACAGCTGTAGCTTTTCATTATAAGCTTTCAGGCTCTCTTCGCCGGCATCCGCCTTCTCAGGTCTTACGAAAGGATTGCCTTTTCGTCTGCCGCTTTCCGCTGCCAGGGATCTTGCAAATGAAAAAAGCCTGCTGCCCTCCATCTTCGAAAGTCTCCACTTCATCAGTGAGTTCTTCTCTTCAAGGGCCGCAACATCTCCGGCAAGCGTTACATATTTTTCCTTTTCCGCCCTGTACAGTTCCTCGTAACGTTCTGTCAGATATGCGGAAGAATTCTCCTTCATATCATGTTCCTCGCTGTTCCTCCCGGAATGGGGGTAACACACATGCATACTTCCAGGGTATCTCCTTCAGAAGCATCAGGCTTCTTTATCAGTATCCAGGGATCGTTATCCGCAAACACATAGCAGTTCTTTGCCACCCGTTTTCCGTTGACACGTATCCTGTTCTTAAGCTCTTTTTTATTTCCCCCGCTGACCAGAGTTATGCGGTCTATCCGCACTATACAGGGATTCATGCCGGGATCCAGTCTTAAGTTGCTTACACCCCTGCCGATGGAGAGCACGGACTTAAAGCCGTCCTCACTGTACAGATCCGCCTGCCTGTCCATATAGGAACGCTCTTCCGAAAAGCCCGCTCCTATATCCTCATATACCTGCAGCCAGGATTTGGGGCCGCTGCTTTTGCTGACTCTCAGCTCCTTCACCGGGTAGCCGATCTTCTGTCTCAGTTCCCCGAGGGAAAGCCGCCCGCCGGTAACCTTCTTCTGAAAGGCTGCTTCTTCTTCGTTTATCTGCCTCAGGGCCGCACTGATATTGTCCCTGTTAAGCCGCTTCCTTATCCTTCCTATCCCGGTCAGGTTCCTTCCCGGATGTTCGAGGCCGTAACAGTATAGTGTCCTGAGTGCCGCATCTTCGGCCGCTCCGCCTTCTTCTTTGATCCACTCATAGTCGATCAGAGTCCAGCGGTCATTATCGGTGATGATATTCGAAAAGATCATATCCCTGCATACGGGTGCCGCCGGATCCGCCGGCGTTATCCTTTTCAGATACTCCTCGAAAAGTTCGCAGAAGCCGTCTTCATTGCCCTCGGTAAGACGCCTTTCAACACGGGTCTCAAGATTCTTTCCACCCAGGTACTCAAAGACGGCAACGGGCATGTCTTCCTCGTACTCCAGTTTTCCTTCATTTATCTCAAGCCCGGATGCCGCATACTGCTTTTTAAGCAGTTCCATGCTCTTTATCATTTTCTCTATATGGGCCGCACCTTCCTTATAAAGCGCTCTCTTCTCCACCCTTTTACCCGCTTCCTCGCCGCAGATCCTGGTGGATATGGCGTATTCCCGCGACCGATCCGAGGAATACTTCACAAAGCTCACATCGCTTTCGCCGTTTAAGAGCAGCAGATAGGAATTGCTGAAGGTCCTGAAGCTCCCGTCCTCCGAGATACCGTCAAAAGCTTTGGTCTCATCGAAAATGACCATGCGCTCCCTGTCGTAATTACAGATATTGGTCTTGAGCTCTCCTTTTTCGGGCAGCCTCCCGGGGCTGAATATCATGCTCGTGAACTTGTAATCCGGATAAGGATAGTATTCGCTTATCTTATCAAAGCCCGCTTTTGCGGCTATCTTTCTTAAGCCTTCTATACCGAAGGTCCTGACTCCCCTGCGCTCGGGATAGTTCTCTATGCCGTCAAAATATCTGCCTGTATGGTCCTCCCCCGCACCGGCAAAATACTTGAGGCCGTATCTGTTCTCTATGGCAACGGCTATGCTGCCGTCCTCTTTCAGATGGTTCTTAAGACATTTAAGAAACTGCTCCTGGGGTCTGCTGCCGCCTATATAGGAATCCGCATATTCCAGCACACCGATGAGCATTATATAATCAAAATCCTTATCAAGGGTATCTTCGATCTCCTGAAAATTTCCCACATGGATCATGATGTTATCCCTGTCCTTATGTCTGTAGGCGTTGATCATGGAACGCTTCTTAGACAGTTCCACACAGGTAACGCTCTCTGCCTTTGCCGAGAGCATGCCCGTTATGGCGCCGCAGCCGCTGCCCACCTCCAGCACCTTCTTGCCCTTAAGCGGCAGCCATTCCACGATATTGCCCCGCTGGGGCGAAAGGTGATAGAATACCGGCCACTTCGCGGTCTTCTCTATTATCTCCGGAAAAGCCTTTTCATCATTGTTCTTCACTATATCAAGCAGTTCGTCTTCCACATCGCCGTCGCTGTACAGATCCCTGCCCGAATACATTGACAGATCCAGACATACTTTTCCGATATATTCTTTATCCATCTATCTTCACCCTGCTATCCATGTCGAAATAACCCACGGTATCCTTATCGGATACGCAGCTTATGTTTATCGCATCATACAGCCTGTGATATACTTCAAAACAGCCGTTTTTAAAACCCGTTACACCGAAGGACAGAAGATACTCGCCGCCCTGGAGCATCATGCGCTGGGTAAAGCTTATCTCCTTTACTTCTCCTTCTTTGACCGGTTCCATCCAGGCCTTTTCTATCATGGTATTGGTGCCGCAGATCTCCGTTCCCTTTACATCCTTTATGGAAAAAGCAAAGATCGGCGATTCTATATCCGCCTTGAACTTAACCTTCATGTGGACAGAGTATTCGCTGCCCTTGAGTATCGCACTGATACGCCTGTCTTTATCGTCAGTCACATATATCTCTTCGATAACAGCCTGCCCGTTGCCGTAATCAAGCCCCATATCCGACTCGGAATTCCTGCGGCCTCCCTTGTTATCTCCTTCTCCGTACAGTCCCACCAGCACCTGCTTGTAGGCATCTATCATCTCTTTAGTGCCGCCGTCTCCCAGCAGTTTTCCTTTATTCAAAAGCACCACTCTGTCGCAGTACTTGGCTATGCTGGACAGATCGTGGCTGACAAAGACTATGGTCTTTCCCGCCTTTTTAAACTCTTCAAACTTATGGAAGCACTTAGCCTGGAAGAAAACATCACCTACCGAAAGGGCCTCGTCTACTATGAGTATCTCGGGATCTATATTGATGGCAAGTGCAAAAGCCAGCCTTACGAACATACCGCTGGAATATGTCTTTACGGGCTGATAGACGTATTCGCCTATATCGGCAAATTCAAGTATGGCAGGCAGCTTGGCCTCTATCTCCTTATCGGAGTATCCCATCATGGTCCCGTTCAGATACACGTTTTCTATGCCGTTATATTCCAGGTTAAAGCCGGCCCCCAGTTCCAGCAGCGCCGAAATACGTCCGTCTACCTTTACTTCTCCGGAAGTCGGCGTGATCACGCCGGTTATGATCTTTAAGATCGTGGACTTGCCGGAGCCGTTGGTACCGATGATACCCACGGTCTCGCCCCTGCCCACTTTGAAACTCACTCCGTCAAGGGCATGGTTTTCCGTATAAAGCTTGTCCTTGCGCCATACTCCCAGGGCATCCTTAAGCCTGTCCGACCTGCGGTTGTAGAGCTTGTACAGTTTATGGACATCCTTAACCTCTATGGCATATTCGGTTTTGATCTCTTCTTTCTTCATCCTATAACACATCCGCAAAATGAGGCTTCAGCCTCTTGAACAGTACCCTTCCCAGGAAGAATATCAGGGCTGTTACCGCCCAGAAATACAGGGTATAAAGCAATGAGCCGTTGAACCACACGCCTCCGTAGACCGCATCCCTGTAGCCTCTTACTATATAGACCAGCGGGTTGATCTTCAGCAGGTTCTTTATGGTCTCGCTCTTAAGCGCATCCATATCCCACATGATAGGTGTTGCCCACATTCCCAGCTGCAGCAGTATCACTATGATCTGGGTCAGATCCCTGAAGAACACCACTACACCGGAAGTCAGATAACACATACCCAGCACCAGCATGAAAAGGCAGAAACTGTAATATGGGATCTGAAGGGTATATACCGAAGGATAGTAATGATATACACAGCCCAGTACCAGCAGTACCAGTGCAAAGAAAATATGAATGAACACAGCCGCGATCACCTTTATCAGCGGCAGCACGTTCACGTCAAAGACCACTTTTTTAACGAGGTAATTATAATCGAGAAGCGCATTGGTCCCGTAGGTCAGCGCTTCGGTAAAAAAGAACCAGGGAACGAGCCCGGCCGTCAGGAACAGAACAAAGGGCACATCCCCCGACTGTCTCTGGTCGGGAAAGATCCGCCCGAATACGATGTAATACATCCCCACCGTGATAAGCGGCTGCGCCAAAGCCCACAGCGCTCCGAGATAAGAACCCGCGTAGCGCTTTTTAAAATCATTTTTGGCCAGTCTCCATATCAGCTGTCTCTTATGCGATGTCTCCAAGATACCCCCGATTTTCAAGGCTGATCTGCACCATTTTCTCCTCCTTTGCTTCCGTTCCAAACCAGATCCAGATCCACTCTGTTATTTATTCCGTCTATATGCCCGCTGGAAGTGTACTGCCACAGGCTGAAATTCCCTTTATATTTCGGCGTTGCTCTCCATTCGGCAAGCCAGCGCACATAGGGTTCTATCTCTTCGTCGTGCATCTTCTTTTCGAACCAGCTCCTCGAAGCATAGATACCGCCATGATATCCGGCGCTCTGTACTGTCTCGCAGAAAGCCTTTATCACTGCTGTCCTGGTATCCGTATCCAGATTGTCCGCGCGGCCTCCCGCACTTTCCACATCTATGAAGATCGGATAATCCAGCTTGTAATCCTTGCAGAGCATGGCTGCCATGGAAGCCTCTTCCACCGCCTCGGTCTCGTTCACCGCCTGGGTGAAGAAGTATACCCCCAGCTGCACACCTGCTGCCGCAGCGCCTTCCATATTCTTTTTAAAATACGGATCCTCAACCAGCGAGCCGCTGCTGGATCCGCGGTAACCGCAGCGGACTATGGCAAACTGAACGCCCGCTTCCTTGGCTCTCTTCCAGTCTATATCCTTCTGATACTTGGAAACATCCACTCCGAAAGCCGCGTCGGTACCTTCCCATTTATCCGTATGCTCGGTCTCATCCGCATCATCGGCGGCCTCATGTACCTCGGTATCTTCAATTTCGGCATCTATCTCATCTTCGCTCTTTACATAGAGGGCGATATCTTCTATGACCGTATATTCCAGCTGTTCCTTCACGGTCACCCGCATCGGATCTTCCGGGACCTCGTAGCCTTCCACTTCCTTAAGCGTCACATAGTAATCGCCGGCCGTAAGCTCCGGAACATAGATCAAACCGTCCTTATCCAGATCCTTGTATTCCCCTTCGGGTTCGATATCCACAAAGAAACTGATACCGCGGACAACCCTGCCGTCTTCATCGGTCACCGAGAGCCTCATATCATGGGCTATGCTCGATGCCGTCAGATACAGCCTCGGAAGTCTCTGCTCCTCCTTAACGACTACAGGCCTGTATTCATCGTTATCAAAAAAGGTATCGTCTTTCAGAAAATCCCTGTAACCGGCCGCCACAACATTTTCTTCGGTGACCGTTTCCGCCTCCTGCACTTTAGCTGCGGGCTTTGTCTTATCCCTGTTCACATAAATGATAAGCGCAAAGGTCAGCAGCATGAAGCTCAGTACTGCAGCTATGGTAAGATTTCTGATACGTCTGTCCATTTATAACCCGTTTGAAACGTCAACAAGATACTGACCGTAAGGTGTCTTCTTAAGCGGCTCGGCCAGCTTCAGAAGCTGATCCCGGTCTATGAAACCTCTCTTATAAGCTATTTCTTCGATACAGGATATATAAAGTCCCTGTCTCTTCTGGAATGCCGCCACGAAATCCGCCGCATCAAGCAGAGCATCGGGATTTCCCGTATCCAGCCAGGCAAAGCCGCGGCCCAGAGGCTCCACGCTCAGCTCGCCTCTTGAAAGGTATTCGTTATTAATGCTTGTTATCTCTATCTCGCCTCTTGCAGAGGGCTTCACATTCTTTGCTATCTCCACCACATCGTTATCGTAGAAATACAGCCCCGGTACCGCATAATTGCTCTTCGGGTTCTGCGGCTTCTCTTCGATGGATACGGCCTTTCCGTTTTCATCAAATTCAACGACACCGTACTCTCTGGGATCTTTTACATAGTAACCGAAGATCGTGGCTCCCTTGTCTCTTGCCGCCACTTTCTTAAGCACCGTGGAGAAACTCTGTCCGTAGAAGATGTTGTCGCCCAGGACCAGGCAGACACTGTCTTTCCCTATAAAGTCCGCCCCTATGATAAAGGCATCCGCAAGTCCCCTGGGTGTCTCCTGCACCGCATATTCAAAGCGCATTCCCAGCTGGCTTCCGTCACCCAGCAGTTCCTCGAATACCGGAAGATCCCTCGGAGTGGATATCACCAGTACTTCCCTTATGCCTGCCAGCATAAGGATCGAGAGCGGATAATATATCATCGGCTTGTCATACACCGGCATTATCTGTTTGGAAACCGCCTTTGTCAGCGGATAAAGCCTGGTGCCGCTGCCGCCTGCAAGTATTATACCTTTCATTGATAGCCCCCCTGTTTATCTGTTCCTGTACATCTCTTCATAATACTTCTGATAGTCACCGCTGGTCACATTCTTCATCCATTCTTCATTTTCAAGATACCACTTGATGGTAAGTTTGATGCCGTCCTTGAACATGGTATCGGGCTCCCAGCCTATCTCCTTCTTTATCTTGTCGGGAGCTATGGCATAGCGTCTGTCATGTCCCTTCCTGTCTTCCACATAGGTGATCAGATCCCTTGATACATTTGCTTTTCTTGGATCCGAATCCGGCAGTATCTCCAGCAGGGTATCTATGATTATAGTCACAATTTCTATGTTCTGCTTCTCGTTATGTCCGCCCACATTATAGGTCTCAAAAAGCCTGCCCTTTTCCTGAACCATATCGATGGCTTTTGCATGATCGGCCACATAAAGCCAGTCTCTTACATTCTTTCCGTCACCGTATACCGGAAGCTTCTTTCCGGAAAGTGCATTATTTATCATAAGCGGTATCAGTTTCTCGGGGAACTGGAAAGGTCCGTAATTGTTTGAGCAGTTGGTTATATTTGCAGGGAAATGGTAGGTATCCATATATGCCCTCACCAGCATATCCGAACCTGCCTTGCTGGCCGAATAGGGTGAATGGGGCGCATAGGGTGTTGTCTCATAGAAATATCCGTCCCCCTCGGGAAGGGAGCCGTATACTTCGTCGGTGGAGACATGCAGGAATTTCTTTCCTTCGGGATATACCCCGTCCTTCTCCCAGGCTGCTCTTGCGCAGTCAAGCATCACCGCGGTTCCCAGAACATTGGTCTGAACGAAAACTCCCGGGTCCTTGATGCTCCTGTCCACGTGGCTTTCCGCCGCAAAATGCACCACCCTGTCTATATCGTTTTCTTCGAATATCTTCGATATTGCAGCGCGGTCGCAGATGTTTGCTTTGATGAAAGTATAGTTATCCCTGTTCTCGATGGATTTCAGGTTCTCGGGATTGCCGGCATAGGTCAGGGCATCCACATTTATGATGCGTATCTCATCACCGTATTTTTCAAACATGTAATGAATGTAGTTTGAACCTATGAAGCCTGCGCCTCCTGTTACCAGATATGTCCTCATTTATCATTTCCTCCTGAATGCTTTATCAATATCCCAGATAGCTGTAGTTCATGTCCACCCGGCCTTCGATGCCGTTCACGCTGCCCTTGGAGCTGTACTGCCACAGGTCATAACGGTTTGCGAAATCGGTCTTGCTTGTGTAATGGGCCATCCATATCTTATATCCGCTAAGCTGCCCGTAATCCAGATGGTCCGTAAACCAGGTCTTGGACGAATATACTCCCGGAGTCATGCCTCCGTTCTTAATGGTCTCGCAGAAAGCCCTGGTCACTGCGGTCCTTGCAGCCTTGTCCAGGCCGTCAGCCCTTCCGTTCTTACCCGTTGTGTATTCCACATCCAGGAATACCGGGTAGCTGAGTCCGTATTTTCCGGCCAGTTCCAGACACATTGAAGCTTCTTCGACCGCCTCCACCTCGTTCACCGCCTGGGTGAAGAAATACACGCCTACCTTGAGTCCTGCGGCCTTCGCGCCCTGGATATTGCTCTTAAACAACGAATCCTCAACCAGTACGCCTGTGCTGGATCCTCTGTAACCGCATCTTATTATAACATAGTTTATTCCTGATGCTTTTACCTCAGACCAGTTGATGGAACCGTTCCACTTGGATACATCTATGCCGAGAATGCCGTTCTTGTCTATGATAAGTATGCCTTCGGCATTGAACTCGTACTTCACACCCTGTATCACCTGTACCCCGGTCACTTTGTTTCCGTCTTTGTCAAAGTAATAAGTGTTCCCGTTTATGGTCTGCCAGCCGGTATATTTATATTCCGGTTCATTGTATAGATACAGCTCTATATCCTTGTAATAATCGGCATATACGGCTTCAACATACTTTCCTTCGCTGTTTTTCTTATAGATCTGCCTGCCGTCTTTATCCTTAAGCTTGGTCTTCTTGTCCTTGCTCGGATCCTTCTTCTCCTCTCCTTCAACCGGAGTCGGCGTTACTGTTCCTGAAGGAGTCGGGGTTGCCGTCACTCCGTCGGGAAGTGTGGGTGTCGGTGTCGCCGTAGCATCCGGTGCCTTGGTGGGATTCGGTTCAGGAGTCGGCGTCGGAGTTGCCGACGGAGCTTCGGTAGGTGTCGGTTCTTCTTCGATGACCACCTCTATCGGTTCTCCGCTGTCCGGTTCCGGCGTCGGTGTCTCCATCGGTTCCGTACTTACCTCTTCCCTGAGCCGTGACTGATTAAAAGGAGCGTCTACCGAGCCTGTTTCCACATAGGAAGGTTCGCCTATCTTATCCCTGTCGACTTTTTCATAGCCGCCTGTTCCTTCGATCTGGGTCTTCGTGGACTCTACATATTCAACCGTATCCTTTTCCTTCTCTTCAGGTCCGGGATCCGCCGCTTCGGCTTCTTCGTTGCCTCCCGCGGTATCCTCCACTGCCACGTTGACTTCCTTCTCGGTCTTGACTTCTTCTATGACATCTATCTTTTTATATTCGATATGTTCCTTTATGGTAACTGTCGAAACCGTATTTCCTATGGTTATACCGGCTTTTTCGGCTATCTCCGCCTTATAGTCCCCGGCTTCGAGACCGGTCTTGTATATGATGCCGTCCTTATCATCATCGATAAAGTTAAGATCAGCTTTGCCCGAAGTCGATACCAGCTTCACCTCAAAATCCGTTCCGCTGACCAGCCTGCGGCTTTCGCTGTCCACAAATTTGATCTTCAGATCCTGCTCCACCGAAGTAAAGCTGACATCCACCCGTCTGTTCTTATCCCCGTCAGGTATCACTTCCGGCTTGGCCTCACGTTCCGCTACCTGGGCTGCAAGCTGTGCATCTGCCAGGGCTACCAGCACTCCCTCTCCGGCTATGCCTATGTTCCTTAAGCCTTCACCTGCAGCGTACATATCGGGTCCTTCCGCGGGAGTCTTCTTCCTGCTGCCCACGACCACAATCACAACTGCCAGTACCACAAAGACTGCGGCGATCACTCCTATTATGGCCGCGATCTTTTTCTTATCCGGGAATCTTACGGTCTTCTTTTTACCGGCTTCCGGCTTATTCTTTCCTGGTCTTCCGCCGTTAGCCCCGCCGCCGGTATGAACTTCCGCCGGCTTTTTAACGGCCGCTTTTTCGGGATTTTTCTTCTTACCGCTTTTCTTTCTCTTGCTGAGTATCTTCTCTATATCGATGAGTTCTTCCCCCGATATATCCGAAGTATCCGTAGGAAGCAGTTCTTCTTCGGTCTCTTCCGGGCTTTCCTCGTAAACCGGCTCTTCCTCTGTAATTTCAGTTTCAGCCTCGGCCCCGGAGACTTCTTCGACATCATCGCCTTCAATCCCGCTTAAGTCTATGGTAGGGATGTCCAGGGTTTCGGTATCGAGATTTATCAGCTCAAGAGTCCCTGTTTCTGCTGATGTCTCCCCTCCGGTATCCGGGCTTACTTCCGGCTGCGGCTCATCTGCAGGCTCTTCTGCGGGATCCTGCGCCGCATCGTCATACATATCGATCTCAGCCACGCTCTCCGATATATCCGTGAGCAAAATGGTATCCACGGAGACTTCTCCCTGAAATACCGGATCCACCTCGGGAAGTACCCCGGTCTCATCCAGATTTATCAGATTAAGCGTATCCTGCAGACCGTTTTCTTTCTTATCCATGATTTAGAGATATTCCTCTCTGTTGCAGATCTTGAGATTCTCAACGATCTTCTTAATATCCGCTGCGCTTGACTTGTCACAGATCAGCGTAGCGTCCTTGGTATCAACTATTATCAGGTCTTCGACTCCGACTGCGGCTATAAGTTTTTCGGCACCTTCTATGATGCTGTTCTTCACATTGACCGTCATCACGTTTCCGCTCACAACATTTCCGGAATCGTTGAGGGCTCTCATTCTTGCGACCGAGAGCCAGCTTCCCACATCATCCCAGCCGAAGGTTCCGGGGATGACGAAGATGCTGTCTTCCTTTTCAAGCACACCGTAATCGATGGATTCCGAAGGCATGCTGTCAAAAGCTGCATTGATTATGCTCTCTTCGTCAGCCGTTCCTATGGCAGCTTCTATCTTGCACAGCCTGTCATAAATTTCGGGAAGATGCTCCTGTATGGAATCAAGTATGGTGGAAGCCTTCCATACGAACATACCGGAGTTCCACAGATACTCCTCGGTTTCAAGATATTTCTTTGCGGTGGCCACATCGGGTTTCTCTACGAAGCTGTCCACCTTAAAAGCACTCTGACACATATCATGGGGGCTGAAACGGATATAACCGTAGCCTGTCTCGGGAGCCGTAGGCGTGATTCCTATGGTCACGAGATTATTGCCCTCGTCAGCCACCTTCATCGCAGACTGGAGTACGCCGAGAAACATGCCCCTATACTTGATCAGATGATCGCTGGGCAGCACCATCATCATGGCATCGCCGTATTTCTTCCTGATATGTACAGCGCCGAAACCTATACCGGGTGCGGTATTTCTTCCTACCGGCTCACAGAGTATGTTCTCCTCCGGGATCTGGGGCAGCTGTTCTTTGACAAGGGCCTTGTAGCTCTTGTTGGTAGCTATGAATATATCTTCCGGATCCACCAGCTCACTGATGCGGTCCACCGTGTGCTGTATCATGGTCCTTCCGTCACCCGTAAGGCAGAGGAACTGCTTGGGACAGTTCTTTCTGCTCCTGGGCCAGAATCTTTCTCCTTTTCCTCCTGCAAGTATCAACGCCGTATTTTTCATCTCTTTACCCACCTTAACTGTTTTTTATCCTTTGACCCACTGGGCCCATTTTTTCCTGTATTCATCGGGAAGCATTTCTTCCTTGGCCGCAAACAGAGCATTAAAGCTCTCTTCGTCTTTCATGCCGAGGGCCTCCGCTATCTCGGGGATCGGTTTGATCGTAAAACGAAGAAGCTCTTTGGCTTTGTTAAGCTTCCTGTTCTCAAGATAAGCCGCAACATCGATACCGTATTTGTCTTTGAAGGCAAGATCCACCTCTGCATAGTCTTTTCCGAAGCGCTTGCTTATGATGTCCTTAAGCTCTCCTTCTGCGGAAAATACGGCTTCGTCTCCGTTTAAATATTCCCTTACCTGATCGGCGGAGACATTGTCCTTCAGGATCTTCTCTGTCTTCTTAAGACATAGGAGCAGTATCCTTCCCAGGATGTTATCGGCTCTGAGTTCCTCGGAAAGTCCCCTGTTTTCCTTTAAGCGCAGCAGCTCATCCATGATAAGCAGTGCATCCTGTACACTATCTCCGAATTCGAATACCGGAGAAGCTCCGTTCTCCTTATAGATCAGCGGGATCACGGCTTCGGCCCTTGCTCCGTCAAAATGCGCCCATAAGAGTTCCCACTGCTCACTCTCGGAAGCCCTGTGGGAATAGTGGTTCCTGCAGTCGATCAGAGCGGCATCGCCGGCCTTTAAGGCATATTCCTTTCCCTCATAATTCAGGGTACCGCTGCCTCTCTCCACCACAAGAAAAAGAAAGGACTCCAGCCCCTCCCTCTCACTGGTATGGCTCTTGAGACTCTGAAGCCTTCCCGTTTCCTGAAGATACAGAAGATGCTTTCTTGCGAAAGCCGACGGGGTATGCATGGTCCTTCTCGAACGTGTCACCCCTTCATTATCAAAAAGTTCTTTTGTATTTTCTCCGGTCATTTGTTTCTCCACTCATTTAAGATCTCGTCTATGGTCTGCTCAAGGGGTATCTGGGGTTTCCAGCCGCAGGCTTTCCCTATCTTGCTGATATCCGCCTCTATGATGGGGACATCCACGGGTCTTAATTTTGCCGGATCCGTCTCCACCTTTATATCCGCAGTGGATCTGGAGATTATCAGATCCAGCATCTGCCGTATCTCTATGGCATGGCCGCTGCCCACATTGTAGGTTTCCCCGCTCTCTCCTTTTTCCGCCAGCAGGGCATAGGCTCTTACCACATCCCTTACATCGGTAAAGTCTCTTTTTGCAGACAGGTTACCCACATACATCACCGGCTCTCTTAAGCCTTTTTCTATCTCGGCCACCTGCTTGCAGAAATCCGCCGCCACAAACACCGGCAGCTGTCCGGGGCCTATATGATTGAAGGCCCTGACCATGATCAGTTCCAGATCATAGGCTTCCGCGTATATGCTGGCTATCATGTTCTGGCAGGCCTTTGTTGCCGCATAGATGTTGCCCGGTGAAAGCAGCGTATTCTCTGCGATGGGAACATCCCCCTGCTTTATATGGCCGTACTCCTCTCCCGAGCCCACGATCACTACCCTGGGCTTATAGAAGAGTTCCCTCAAGGCATCCATTACATTAACGGCACCTTTTATATTTACATCTATGGTAAGCTGCGGATTTTTCCATGCCACACTGACCGAACTCTGGGCTGCCAGATGATATATCTCATCCGGCCTTATGCTGAACAGAAGCTCCGTGATACTGTCCTTCGACAGTATGTCCAGGTCGCAGATCTTTGCCGGGACATTCTCTATCTCTTCGTGAGGCAGCTTCGTGGCATATACTTCTTTTCCCAGATCGTCGTGGAGATGTCTTATAAGGTACTTACCGACAAATCCCGCAGCACCTATGACCAGTGCTTTTTTCATCAGCTCTTCTTTCCTGCCAGTGCTATCTCTCTGCCTACCAGCGCCAGATCCTTCTCTATCATGCGCTCAACCATCTCGTTAAAGCTGATCTCCCGCTTCCAGCCCAGCTTTTCCTCAGCTTTGGCAGGGTTGCCGATCAGCAGTTCCACCTCAGCGGGACGGAAGAATTTGGGATTCACTTTTACAAGAACTCTTCCGTTCTCGTCCTTTCCTACTTCGTCCACTCCCTCACCGGAGAATTCGATCTTTATACCGACCTTTTCAAAAGCTATCTTAACGAAATCCCTTACGGTCCTGGTCTCACCGGTAGCCACCACGTAATCGTCCGGCTCATCCTGCTGCAGCATCAGCCACATAGCCCGTACATAATCCTTGGAATGCCCCCAGTCACGCTTTGCATCAAGGTTACCGAGTTCAAGCACATCAGCCACTCCCAGCTTTATCCTTGCCACTGTATCGGTGATCTTTCTGGTAACGAATTCCTTTCCTCTTCTCTCGCCTTCATGATTGAAAAGGATGCCGCTGCAGGTAAAGAGGCCGAAGCTCTCCCTGTAGTTCTTGGTGATCCAGTGGCCGTAGAGCTTGGCTACACCATAGGGGCTCCTGGGATAGAAGGGTGTATTCTCATCCTGGGGGATCGCCTGCACCTTTCCGAACATTTCTGAGGTAGATGCCTGATAGAAACGGCATTCGGGCTTCACGAAACGTATAGCCTCCAGTATGTTGGTAACACCCAGGGCATCGATATTCGCCGTAAGTATCGGCTGTTCCCAGCTGGTAGCCACAAAGGACTGGGCAGCCAGGTTATATACTTCATCGGCCTGTGATATCTTCATGGCATTGATCAGCGAGACCACATCCGTCATATCCGCATAGATAAAGTTTATCTTATCCTTGATATGCTCCACGTTTCCGTAGTCAACAACAGACTTCCTTCTGAGCAGACCGTATACATTGTAACCTTTCTCTAAGAGCAGTTCCGCAAGAAAAGAACCGTCCTGTCCGTTGATACCCGTAATCAGCGCATTTTTCATCAGCTTATCCTCCTAAATAGTCATTCACAATATTATATCACATTTCACGGATTAATACCATATATGGTATTAATCTGTTATTTTTCCTCCCGAGATCATCCCGTATATCTTTTCGGCGCTCTCCTGCCAGCTGAATCTCTGTATATTCTCAAAGACCGCCTCCCGGGCCGGTACTTCCGCCCCCGCTGTCTCATTAAGCGCCCTCTTCAGGTCCGCGATATCATTGCTCCTGAAATAAAATGCGGTATCGCCCATGACTTCTTTCATTACATCAATATCGGACACCAGCACTTTTTTACAGCCTGCCGCAAAAGCTTCCAGCGGCGGCATCCCGAAGCCCTCATAAAGAGTCGGGAATACGAAGGCCTCAGCCCCCCGGTATACATAGGGCAGATCCGCATCTTCCACAAAACCCGTAACGATCAGCTCCTCTTTAAGCACTTCCTTAGCCTCATCAAACCAGCCCGCATATTTCCAGCCTGCGCGGCCGCTGAGTACCAGAGGCGGTACATTTTTGCCCTCTTTCTTTAACAAAACATAAGCATCCAGCAGCAGTTTCAGATTCTTTCTGGGTTCTATGGTGCAGAGGCTTAAGTTATATTTTTCCGGAAGCTTATACTTTTTCCTGACCTCCTCCATCCTGCCTTCCGTCTCTGCCCTGAACCTTCCGGCATTGATGCCGCAGTAGGCGAGGATGGTCCTGTCAGCTGCCTTCGGGAAATATGTCTTTACTCTCGACAACGTAAACTCCGAGATAACGAAGATCCCTCTGCTTACGCGTGCGCTGTGCTTAAGACCTGCGGACCAGTACAGACGGGCTTTGGTCTTCATGGTATCGCCCATGTCAAAGCATACGGTATCGGCGATCAGCGCGTAAGTGTTTCTGCGCGAGAACATAAGAGGCACCGGAAACGCCGGGAACACATAAGCATCAGCCTGTATCTTTTTCATCTCTGCCGGCAGTATCAGCTGGTTCGTAATGAGCTTCCCCTTACGACTGATAAGCTTTATCTCCGTATTGGGAAAGTTCTTAAGCTCCTCACAGATACCCGGCACTTTGCCTTTGAAAAGCAGTATAAAAGTACTCTCGGGATGAGCTTTGATCATCCCGTAACTTATCTCATATGCATATCTTTCAAGACCCGTGAAATTGTCATTCAGACTCGTCAGGTCTGTCGCTATCCTCATAAGCATATCCCCTGATCATTTCCTGCTTGTATCTAAGCGCCAGGAAAAAGATCTTCATGTCTTCGATAAAATATCTTTTGAACAGACGGCCGGGTTCCTGCAGAAAACGGAAGAACCATTCCAGTCCGGCCTTTCTCATCCACTCCGGCGCACGCTTCACCTCGCCGGCCGCAAAGTCTATGGCAGCCCCGAAGGGCAGGGCTATATGAACATTCATCTTGTCTATATATTTATATATCAGCTTCTCCGATTTGGGCGAGCCGACACATACCATCAGTATATCGGGTTTTACGGTGTTGATGGAATTGAGCACTTTTTTCATTTCCTTCGGATCCTTTTCAAAATGAAAAGGCGGTGAACAGGTACCCGCAACTATGAGTCCCGGATACTTTTCCACCATCTTTGCTCTCGCTTTTACCGCAACACCTTCACGTCCTCCCAGCAGGAACACTCTCCTGCCCTCTTTTGCGGCCCGCTCACAGACTGCGGGGAACAGGTCCGCTCCGGTCACCCTTTCCTTTACCGGGCAGCCGAAAGATGCACCTATCCAGCGAAGAGGCGTGCCGTCACAGACCGCCAGATCCGCATGATCGTATACTTCCTTGAATTCCTCATCCTTTTCGAGTTTTATCATATGGTCCACATTGGCGGTGACTATATAATGCCTGCCTTCCGTCGCCATCTTCATTATACGGTCAAGAGCCTCCGCGAAGGTCACGTCATCCAGCATTACCCTCATGAAACTTCTTCTTCCGGTAGTCTGCACCTTCTTTGAAGGCTTCAGGAATTTCCTGCTCCTGAACATAAAAATGAACGCCGCCGCTATGATGGTGCCCGCAACGTCGCACATTATATCCTTGATATCACCGTCTCGCATGGGGGACAGGGCCTGGATCACCTCGTCCACTACCGCAAAGGCGCTTCCCAGCATGACCCCGTAGATAAACCGAAGCTGCCTTCTTATGCCGAAAGCCGAGAACACCAGTCCCACGGCGATCCCCAGCAGCATATATTCACCCATATGCATGCATACACGCAGGCCCACGTCAAGTACATCGGTCCGTTCGGGATCCAGTCCTCTGGTTTCTCCGTGAACGGCTCCCGATATAAACTCAAGTAACCTGCCGCCGCGCTCATATGCGAAATGCCTCTGATGAGCCGCAAAGTACAGGATAAAGGCCACTACCACCATAAGCAGCAGGATAGCAAAGGTTTTTATAAATTTTAATCCCTGCTTCTGCATCTTTCCCTTACACTATCTGCTTAAAATACTCTATCGTTTTTATCAGGCCCTCTCTCAAAGGTACCGTAGGCTCCCAGTCCAGCTCCTTCTTGGCTATTTCTATTACCGGCTTTCTCTGGAGCGGATCATCCGAAGGGAGTTCCTTATATACTATCTTTGAATCCGAGCCCGTGAGTTCTATCACCATCTCCGCCAGCTGCTTGATCGTGAACTCTCCGGGATTACCGATATTTACGGGACCGGTGAAACCTTCCCTGGAATTCATAAGCCTTACCATTCCTTCTATCAGGTCGTCCACATAGCAGAAGCTCCTGGTCTGGCTGCCGTCACCGTATACGGTTATATCCTCGCCCTTAAGAGCCTGCACTATGAAATTGCTGACCACCCTGCCGTCTGCGGGATGCATATTCGGTCCGTAGGTATTGAATATCCTCATGACCTTTATATCAACTTTGTGCATCCTGTGATAATCGAAGAACAGAGTCTCTGCCACACGCTTTCCTTCATCGTAGCAGGAACGTATGCCTATGGTATTCACGCAGCCCCTGTAGGTTTCCGGCTGGGGATGGACCTCGGGATCACCGTATACTTCCGAAGTGGAAGCCTGGAGTATGCGGGCATTTACCCTTTTGGCAAGACCCAGCATGTTTATGGCCCCCAGCACACTGGTCTTGGTGGTCTTTATCGGATTATACTGATAATGCACAGGCGATGCGGGACAGGCCAGATTATAGATCTGATCCACTTCCAGTCTTATGGGTTCCGTAACATCGTGGCGTACGAACTCAAAATAGGGATGTCCTAGAAGATGACGTATATTGTTCTTGCTGCCGGTAAAGAGATTATCAAGGCAGATAACGTCATTACCTTCTTTTATAAGCCTGTCGCAAAGATGCGAACCGAGGAATCCCGCTCCTCCGGTGACCAGTACTCTTTTTCCCATTTTTCTATCCTCCTATTTTCCGATCAGTATCCTTAAATAAGGCGTAGCGCTGTGATACAGCGCAGGTATCAGTCCGTAGTTCTTCACCAGGAAATGATACCAGTCCGCGGAAGGCAGTCCCTTCTCGCTTTCTTTGAGCTTAAGTCTCTTTATCCTGGAGAGCTTATTATCCCTCCAGCTCCCTTCCGTGGGATTATCATCGCATTCACCGCAGTATTCCGCGGAATTAACCACCTTGCGTCCGTACCTGTTAAGCCTCATACCGTAATCGTAATCTCCGAGGCTGTGCACATAGGCGGCATCCAGATTGCCGCAGGAAGTGAAGCATTCGTACTTTATCAGCACACAGTTGCAGTTAAAGGTATCGCAGATCGTCTCCTCCTCTGAAGGAGGTATCAGCTCAAACCTTGCGAAATGCTTCGACTTCATCCGCACTCCGCCGTAGCTCTGCTCAGCTTCTGAGTTGATGCAGGCACCCGCCACGGCATCCGCCTCTGTCTTAAGCATTCTGTCGACAAGTTTATCGACCGCCCCGGGAAAGAATCTTACATCATCATTCACCATGAGTATGGCATCCGCATCCTTAAGCTTCTGGTACGCATAAGAAAGAGAAACCCTCATGCCTCCGTTCCAGTATAGCTCGCTGCCTCTTCTTATGACCCTTATATCCGTATACAGTTCCCGCCCCAGTTCCTTCAGTGCTTCGGGAGTTCCGTCGCTGCTTCCGGCATCCGTTACGGCAAATACAAGCTTCGTCTCGTTTCCTTCCGCCAGGGATCTGACACAGGCAAGGGTCTTTTCTTTTCTGTCGTGGCAGGTCAGCAGCACCGCCACCTTCTTTATCTCCATAAGATAACTCCTTTAAAAGCAGGCTATCCTTCTTCCGCTTATATGGAAGAGCAGCTTGCTCATCATATCTATACGCTTTTTCGCACCCGGCCTGTTCTTCTCTTCGGCCTTCTCGTACACCTGATAAACATACTTGCACCACAGCGTGTTCAGCCTCGAATCCTTAAGTTCTTCCTGCAGTCTCCATATCTCCTTCTTGCGCTTTGCATTATCCTGCCCGGTCTTATTGTCATCATACATTCTGTACAGGGCATAGGGTTCATGGGACCACATTACCTTTTCCTTTTCAAACAGGGTGATGAAGAACTTCCAGTCAAAGGCATAGTGGTAAGTCTCATCCAAAAGTTCCCCGTGATTTCTCCAGAAAACGGCGGGCTGCACTATGTAATACCAGCGCCTTATCATCTTCCTGCCGACTCCCCTGTCCGCCTCATTATATGTGGTCAGGTTTTTATCCTTGTCACAGTACCAGGCATCTCCGGCGATCACGCCTACTCCGGGATAGCGGTCAAACTGGGCCGCCACCCGCTCCAGCACATACTCGTCAAAATACAGATCATCGGAATTAAGCCAGGCTACGGCTTTCCCTTTGGCAACCTTCAGCCCTTTGTTGATAGCCTCCGCCTGTCCGTGATCCTCTTCCCGTATGTACCGGATACGTTCATCTTTTTCGGCATAGCTTCTGACTATCTCTTCGGTCCCGTCATCCGAACAGTTATCGATGATCAGATACTCAAAATCCCTGAAGCGCTGCTTCAGCACCGATTCGATGGTATCTCCTATGAACTCTGCCTGGTTCCAGGTGGGTGTTATTATCGTAAAGTAACACATATCATTCTCCGCAGATCAGCCGGGCCAGCTCTCTTACCGCACCGTAGCCGCCCTTTCTCTCAAGTACCACATCAGCTATCTCAAGAATGACCGGTTCCGCATCCGCCGGCGCGCACTTTATTCCGCACATCAGCATGGCTTCCCTGTCATTTAAGTCATTACCTATATACAGTATCCTCTTAGGATCTGTATCATGCTTTTCCAGATAACCCCTTAGGATCTCAGCCTTGTCATCCACATCATGGATCACGGGCAGCTGAAGCTTTTCCGCTCTTCTTTCAACCACAGGGTTCTTTTCCGTGGAGATTATGATCTGGGCTATCCCCCGTTTTCTGATCATCCCGACTCCGTATCCGTCGGAGCGATTAACGGTGACGCTCTCTTTCCCGTCCTGGTCCACGGTCACCCGGTTATCCGTCATTACGCCGTCAAAATCATAAACCACCAGATCTATCTCGTCCGCTTTTATCTCTTTCATTTTTCGTCTTCCTTTTTCATCCAGAACATATAGGGCAGCATCAGGCAGATAAACTGCGTATTGGTCACAACGTACCTCTTCCACAGACGTCCCGGATCCTGAAGCAGGCGGTAGAGCCATTCCAGCCCCATCCAGCGCATCCATACCGGAGCACGTTTTGCGGTACCTGCCATAAAGTCAAAGCCCGCTCCTACTCCGAGCATCAGTCCCTTTGCTTCCCCCTTGTGTCTAAGCATAAAGAGTTCCTGCTTGGGTGCTCCGAGACCTATCCAGATGTAATCGGCCCCCGAAGCATTCATCCTGTCTATCGCTGCCTTTTCCTCTTCCTCCGAAAGATCATGGAAGGGCGGTGACTCATAACCGACTACCTTAGCTCCGGGATAACGCTTTTCTATTTTTTTCTTAAGCGCTTCCAATGTCTCGGGACTGCTGCCATAGAGATAATGGGTCTTTCCGGTAAGGGAAGACATGGCCAGGCTCCTCTGGAAGAAATCCGGTCCCGCCACTCTCTCGGCCTCATCATAGCCTCTTTTGTTCAGGCACCAGGCAAGGGGTTTTCCGTCAGGCATCACCATCAGCGCTTCCTGCTGGGCCTTCCTGTATTCCTGATCCCCTCGGGACATCATCAGCGCATGTACATTTGCGAAGGTAATGTATTCTCCTCCGAGTTCCTCTATATCAGCCAGCACTTTTATGGCAGCTTCTTCGGGATCGGTCACTGCCACCTTCAGTCCCAGCAGCTTTTTTGTTTTGATATCCGGTTTCATTTAAGCAACGCCCTCACTCTTTTCATCACATAATCAATAAGTTTGCGCCATCCGAAATACTTCTTTATATAGGCTCTGTCATATTTTTCGTCGCGGCTTACCGGCACGAAATCCAGAGGAAACTTAAGCTTTCCGTAAGAGAAATCCTCGGTAGCCTCCCAGGTGGTATGTGTCGCATCCTCGCGGCCGAAGCCTATGTTGTCTATCAGGTTTGCCGCCGGCACTATACCGAGTCCGTGATTCTTATGACGGCAGTAATCCCACTGTATATCCCAGGTATCCTTCTTCTTTGTATAAACCTGCTCTATATTATTCTTTAGGAAAATGTATGCGAAACCTCCGCCCTGCACTCCTTTCATGAAGCCGTTCTGCTTAAGCTCCGGCCAGTCCTTCACATCGGGATCGTATTTTTCCCAGGCCCTTGCCCAGGTTGCCCAGCCCCAGATGCTTGAAAAACATGAAAAACAATAAGGCCCTTTGAGTTTATGCTTTACGAGATTGGTACCGGATACCATCATCACCCGCTTGTCATCCTTATACCTTATCAGCATCTCCCGGCAGTAAGGGAAGAAATCATCGGCAGGTACCACATCATCTTCAAGAATGATGGTCCATTCTTCTTTTTTCAGGACCTCAGTGATGCCCGTATAGACCCGCATCTTGCAGCCCATATTCTGATCCGCATAGATCTTCTCGACTTCACAGTGCCAGTCTATGCCTTCTTCTACCAGTTTCCTGCACTCGGCGACCTTTTTATCATCATCCGCATTGCCTTTTCTCGGCGCATCGGAAACAAGATAAAGCTTAGAGGGCGCAGCCCTCCTGATCTTTTCGAGGACTACTGCCGTAGTATCGGGCCTGTTGAAAAATATAAGTGTTACAGGTATATCAAAAGCCGCTCTTTTCATTTTGAACCCTTTCTGAACAATACCACTCCGACTGTCTGTATCAAAAGCTTGGCATCAAGAGAAAGTGACCAGTGATCGATATATTCCAGATCCAGTTTCACCACCTCGTCAAAATCCGTGATATCACTCCTGCCGCTGACCTGCCATAATCCCGTCAGTCCCGGTGTGATGGAAAGCCTTCTCCTGTAATGTACATTGTACTGCTCGAACTCGCTGACTGTGGGAGGCCTGGTCCCCACCAGACTCATATCTCCCTTAAACACATTAAAGAACTGGGGAAATTCATCGATGCTGGTCTTGCGAAGGAACCTTCCGACTTTGGTGATCCTCGGATCATCCTCCATCTTGAACATAAGACCTTTCATCTCATTCTTCGCCTTCAGTTCATCCAGCCTCTTCTCCGCATCCATATACATTGAGCGGAACTTATAGATCATGAATCTTCGTCCGTTCTTTCCAATCCTCTCCTGCTTGAATATCACGGGCCCCTTCGATTCAAGCTTTATGGCCGGAGCCACAAAGATGAAGAGGATCACGGTGATCAGCATACCGAAGATGCTGCCTATGATATCGATAAACCTCTTTATCAGCAGGCGTCTGTAATCCATGTTCTGCAGGGAGAAGGACAATACAGAAAAGCCTGCAAAGCTGCCGGCTTCCTTTCCTTCCAGCCCCAGCTCTTCCATCTCTATATCATAATGGCAGAGCATGCCCATGGCTTCGAATTCCAGTATCATATCCCTTACTTCACTTATGCGTTCTATGGGCAGGGAGATGAACACCCGGTCCAGCATGCTCTGGGTAGCATAATCTATGAGTCCGGCGGAATCCGCCACCACTTCTATGCCGTCTATCATGCTGCCCTTCATGTCCTTATCGATTATGGCCGCGCAGGTCAGTTCGTAATTCCAGTCCTTATGGGCATTGATCTGCTCTATAACTTTTCTTGCCCTGTCCGAAGTGGTCACCACCATCAGCTTATCGCTGTTGATGCTCTTCTTGTATATGGCAAGCATGAAATTCTTGAAACCCAGATGTACCGCGTACATCATGACAAGCTCCAGCAGCATGAACACGCCCACTACCAGACGGTTCATGACCGAGATCTGTTTGCCCAGATACAGGATCACCACGCCGCTTAAGGATATTACCATCACATGCTTAAGGTCTGCGATAAATTCCCTGTAATAACCTCTGATAAAGAAATCCCTGTTCCAGTCGGTCCCTATGGAATAAAGCAGTGATAAGGCCACCAGAAGGATACCGAAGATCAGATGGGTCGACTCGTTATCCACCGTGGAAAAGGAATGAAACCTGATGAGCAGTGCAAGGCAATAGGATGCCACCACCACCAGCAGGTCTATCAGTATAAGCGAATATGTCGTTACCACACGGCTTTTTCTGTAAATGGAATTCATTCAGTATCTCCCGGCCAGTTTTCTCAACGCTCTTGCAAGCCTGGCCATATAATATCCGGCAGCGGCTCCCCTGACCATTTTCTGCAGGCCTTCGCCGGTATCTATCAGCCGGGCGCTCTCTTCAAGCTTAAGCTCCTGCGCCCATTTGACATATTTATCCTTCATTTCCTTATCCTCACTGTTTCTTAAGGCATATGCCGTCTTCAGGTCCGGATAATGTCTTATGTTTATGATCCTTTCCCGCTCCGGTCCCAGGGCTTTTTCCATGCCCATGCTGACCAGGTTCACATAGGCGTGCTGCAGTTCATCCATGCTGTTCCAGGAAGAACCTTCCGACTGCCTGTAGGAAGCCATGCATTCGGGTATATAATACATCTTCCCCCTCATAAACTGCCTGAAGCTTATCAGGTTATCATCATAATCGTATCTGATCGTCCCTTTTTCAAGATCGGAGATATCGCCTTTTCTGAACATCAGGGCTCCGCTCTGCAGAAACATCAGCTTCCAGTATTCGGAAAAGCTTATCTTCCTTTCCTTCTTTGCCCTGCACAGAGGAGCGGTACGACCGTCTTCGTAATACATGTTCAGATTGTGGGCTGCCATGGAACAGTCCGCATTGTCCGGATCGTCAAGTACGGCTGAAAGCTTCTTAAGCCTGCTCATGTCCGTATAAAAATCGTCGCCATCAAGGAAGCTTATATACTCGCCCCTTGCTTCCTTAAGCAGCATGATCCTGTTAAGGGACGCACGTTCTATGCGGGAATACTCTTTTCCTTCTTCCCTCTCCCGCACAAAGACCCGTATCAGCCCGGGATACTTCTGCACATACTCATTCACGATGGCAGGTGTCCGGTCAGTCGATCCGTCATCCCCCACCAGTATCTCAAACTTCCCTTCATAATCCTGCTTAACGACGCTCTCCAGCGTCCCGGCTATGAAGCTCTCCAGGTTATAGGTGGTGATGAGCACGCTTATTTTCACATTTTCATTTGTCATAAAGTATTATTATACCATTTTTAAGCGCTTTGGGCAAATTTACACCCCGCCCTGCTTCATCCATTTTTTGATCTGGTGAACGGGTTTGTAGACCACATCCAGAGCCCTTCTCATATGAATGGCATTCTTCATCTTCTTACGGTACTCCCGGCCGTAATACATACGGCTGCAGCGGAAAGCCTCTCCGGGCTCACAGTCAAAAATATTCCTTAAGAAGGCGTCCGCATAATCTTCTTTCAGTATGGCTGCTGCCGCACTGTCCTCCTTATACATCGGAGCCTTCATCATGCGCAGGTATTCGTCGTCATTCTCCGCCACCTCTTTTATCCTTGCTATCACAGCAGCCTCATCCTTATATTCCATGCAGTTGATAAAAGCCGCCGGATTGAATTCCTCTGCTATGCCGGGATCCCCCCAGTATACCGGGATGGTATCTCCCGCAAAAGCTTCCAGTATCTTCTCTGTCACATAGCCGGGCGTCGAGGTGTTTTCAAAAGCCAGGGTAAAGCGGTAATCCCGCTCAAAGGCCATCTTGTCCTTCACGGCCCCGCCGATATTGTTCTTATACCTTCCTCCGGAATCCACCTTTTTATATTCGCAGAGTTTTTCAAACAGGCTCTCCCTCATGGGATGACTGTCCGGATTGGAAACCACCCGGTTGCAGAATTTCTTTTTGGAAAGATAATAAGCCTCATCCTTTGTATGTTTTTCCAGGGCTTCCTTTATCCGCTCCGTATACAGCGCATAAAGCGGGAGTCTCAGATAACGGTCAGCAAAACTCATATGTGAAAATCCCATGACATAATCATAGATATTGAAGTCCGGAACATAGTTTTCCCCGGTAAAGCAGATCTTTACCCTGTCTTCCATATCATAGGCCCTGTCTCCGAAACAGGAGCAGAATATCACCGGAGCGTCCTTTGATACTTCCACATCATAATAAAGCCGCAGGCGGTTGATGAAATAATTGTCTTCTTTATCCAGATCGCTCCAGAAATCCACAAAATCAATCTTTATCTTTTTCATCTTTTTCACTCACTCCGAGCATCGTAATGAACAGCCCGTTCTTGTTAAAGTAGGGTATAAATGCCTCCGCCACAGAATACAGCATAAAGCCGGTGATCAGCAGCGCAGTCCCGTTCTCTTTCTTTTTAACAGAAGAGTTCCAGCGTAGAAACGCAAGCAGGAGATAGACTGCCATAAAAAGTATGCCTTCCCTGAGAAGGCTGTTCACATAGCCCACCTCCGTGGCCTCTTCCACGCTCCTGTCACCCAGGAGTTCTATGCTGTTGCTCTTCAGCGCATCCCTTGCTATCTCAAACCTTCCGGTTGTTACCTCGTTCAGCGCATCCCAGACGTTCTCTACTTTTCCGGTATGATTCTCCGGATAGGGTATGAACAGGAAGGACAGGATGAAAAGTATCACAGCCGCCGCGATCAGCTGCTGGGCTCTGTGATAGATCCTCACATGTTTTTCATTCTTATCAAGCCTTAAGAATACAACTCCTGCCAGTATGTACAGGAAGATCGCGATGCCCATTTTTGATGAAGCCAGTATAAAAGGCACTGCGAAAACCACCGAAGCAATGGCAAGGAAACCTGCCTTTACCCTGAGGCCGTACAGGTATATCCACATTATGAAAAGCCTGAACCAGAAAAAGCTGAAAGCGTTGGGATGAAGGAAGCCGAACATGAATCTCCGTTCCTTAACATGCCGGAAATTATCAACCACATATATATCGCCGCCCAAACCACAGAGTGCACGTATCAGTATATAAACGCTCAGCAGTACCGTACCGTAAAAATACAGCTTCATCACCTTTCCGGCGTCCTGCCTCCTGCCTGCCAGCAGTACCAGTCCCAGCCTCAGCACCAGAGCCGAACCCGAGACCAGCAGAAATACTCCCGAAAAAGCAAAGACCGCTGCGTAAAGTAAGAGATCCTTTTTAAAATCCAGCTCTGTGAGAGCCGCTACAAACAGGGCCGCTATACCCAGAAATATCAGGGCCTGATTCATAAAGCCTCCGGAAGCAAAGCCGGAGGGAGATACCAGGAGTTCACAGACAAGGCCGGTATAAAACGCAGCCTTCCCGCTGTTCTTCAATATATCGTTTATCTTAAAGCTTTTTCCCTTCATCTTCCATACTGTCATACAGCTTAATGATCTCTTCGGTATTCTTACTTACCGAAAACTCCGCTGCTCTTATCTTTCCGGCTCTGCCGAATTCTGCGGCAGTCTCCTTATCATCCATGAGTTTCAGCATTGCCGCAGCCAGTCCCTCTGTGTCATCATAGAGTATGCCCGTCTCCCCGTCCTTTACTATCTCGGGGGTGGCGCCGCTCCTTCTTCCGATGACCGGAAGTCCCGCCAGCATATATTCCACGGTCACCAGACCGAAACCCTCATATTCCGAAGCGATGATCCCCGCATCGCTGTCTGCCAGGAGGCCCTTCATATCTTCCACGAAGCCCGGAAAGCTTATCACATCCCCGAGTCCGTAACTCTCCGTCTTTCTTTTAAGCAGGGCGGTATATTCCTTATCACCCTCCCCGGCAAATACCAGTTTGAATTTCCGTCCTCCGCCCTTCAGCAGCCTTGCCGCTTCTATCACGTCCAGCTGTCTCTTTGCCTTAAAGAGATAGCCCGCACAGACAAAACTGAAGCAGTCGTCACTTCTTTCCTTTTTTTCGATCTGCAGTGAAGTGTAGATCCCGTCATATATCCTCAGCACTTTAGCTGCCGGATATTTTTCTTCAAGATAGTTCTTTACCGCATCGGAGATGGCTATCAGCCTGTCAGCACTTTCGTAATACTTACGCACTTCATCTTCCGGGTAGAAAAATCTCATGCCGTAATGCAGGTCCGCGAATTCCCTGATATGCCATACATGCCTGCAGCCGAGGATCTCGGAGAGCATCGCTCCCTGGCCTATGACTCCGGTATTGGAATGTATCAGGTCTATGCCCTTATCTTTGAACAGTTCCGCAAGAGACTGTATCTCCGCTTTTATGGCTGCGGTCCTTTTATGTTTCTTTACCGCAAAGCTTATGGGCTCCCTGTATATGGCTTCCCACTGGGTCAGACCGTGTATATGATACTTTATCCCGTTCTTTTTAAGCACTTCGGTAAATTCACCTTCCGCAGGCAGTACCACTTCCGGGGTATGCCTTCCGGAAGCCTTCAGTCCCAGCACCAGGTTTAAAAGCGCCCTGCCGGCTCCGTAGAGATTGTCATAATGGCTCAGAAACAGGATCTTCATATATTCTTCAGGACCTCTGCCTTATCTTTCTTTACTGCCTTTCCGCCGTTTATCTCATAAATGGAATCGCAGTTTCTTATGGTTGAAAGCCTGTGAGCCACTATGATCATGGTCTTGCTTCCGTGAAGCGAATCGATGGCTTCCATGACTGCGGTCTCGGTTTCCGTATCAAGAGCGCTGGTAGCTTCATCCAGCACCAGTATCTCGGGATTCTCGTACAGGGCTCTGGCTATGGCTATCCTCTGACGCTGTCCTCCGGATATACGGACGCCCGATTCTCCGACCATTGTATCAAGCCCGTCATCCAGGCTGTTCACGAAGGCTTCCAGCTGGGCTTCCTTTACGGCATGCTTTACCTTCTCTTCATCTATATCCTCGGGACTAATGCCGAAGGCCACGTTTGCCCTTATGGTATCATCGGTAAGATAAACGCTCTGGGGCACATATCCCACCAGCTTTGACCAGCTGAGCAGATTGGAATAAACATCCTCACCGTCCACCTCAATATTGCCCTTATTCGGCGGCAGCAGTCCCAGTATCACATCCGCAAGGGTAGTCTTGCCTGCTCCCGAAGGTCCGATCAGCGCCACGGATTCTCCCTTCTTTATGGTCAGGCTTAAGCCCTCCAGCACGTTTTCATTTCCTGTGGGGTATTTAAAACTGATATTGTTTATCTTAAGAGCATCGTTGAAGCTTAAGTTCTTTCCCTCATCACTTCTCTCATCTCTTAAGTGACTGTCCTTGTCCTCGTCTATCTGCTTAAGCATATCGTAGATGGCATCAACTCTCGGCCTGTTATAGGTGATGGCATTTACATCCGTTGTCATCCTTCCCACGGAAGGGAAGAGCCTGAATGCTGCCAGCGCCACACCTGCCAGCTTAGTCACATATTCCGTGGTATCATCCACCATGTGAAGCCTTGCCACGACCACGGCTATCAATCCCCCTATGCACACTACTTCATAGATATACATGGGAATGACATTCAGGAAATTGCTCTTGTTTGCCGCCTTTGCATTTTCGCTGCAGGCGCCTTTGAAGCTTTCATGGAAATATTTCTGGCGGTTCATCACCATGATCTCTTTTATTCCGTTAAAAGCCTGGCTTAAATACTGCAGCATCTGGCCTTCGCATTCCTGGCTTACCTCACCTACAAGCTTGACGATCTTTTTCATTCCCTTGAACAGGAATAACATACAGGTCCCCAGTATGACCACCAGGGATATGGCGAGTATCGGATCCAGGACTATGATGAATATGCTTATTGCCACACAGGTAAAGATCTCCGCTATCATCCTGAAAAGGTAAAAGCACATTGCGAACACGCCTACCACGTCCAGGTTCACGGTACGTATCAGTATCGAGGAATTAACGTTCACGTGAAAAAGGTAGGAGCTCCTTAAATAAGTATCTGCCATCTTTAAAGACAGATCCCTCTGCACTCCGGTGGAATACCGGGCCTGCACATAGGAAGAAAACATCAGGTAAAGGTTTTTGACGATATAAATGAGGATGATGATCACTCCCAGCACAGTCATGACCTTCAGTCTGTCCGAGGTGTCCATGATATGTCCCAGTGCCTTTATATACCACTTGGAAGCTCTGGCTTCATCATCAGGCATCATCACCGTTTCCATCAGTGGCAGTACCGCCGATACACCGAGAAGTTCCCAGAAGGAACCTATCAGGGCCACGAACATCACGGCCACATACTGGCGTTTCTGCCTGGCCGTAAGTATATAATTCAGCTGCATCAATATCTTTTTTAAACTTTTCATTTTTCCTCCGAAGGAGCTTTTTTACCCTTTAGGAAAGCTCCGTGTTTTATCAGTTCCCAGAGCATGATCAGCGCTGCCGAATAGAACAGGCTCATGTTATAGATCATATATCTGCTCTGACAGAATATCAGGGCAGCGGTCACTCCCACATTCACAAGTATGGCTGTGAGCACCGACATGCCGCATACCGCCGCGGCATAGGTTTCTTCCCTTCTGTAGCAGAGCACCATCAGCACCGTAAATGCGATATACGCAAAAAGTGCAAACAGATCAAGCAGCGGATGTCTGGCCGCTATGGTATTTACAAAGCCGTTGATAAGAGAAGCCACGTAAACTCTGAGATAAGTCCCCGCGTTATTCAAAAGCAGTGACTTTACTATGACTCCGCTCATACGGTCCGCTTCGGCTTCGGCTTCCATACCGCTCTTAAAGCCGTGCTCTTCCGCATATTCTATGAAAAGAGGCCCCGTGGTATTCACGGTGATCACATCATAATTTTCTTCATAATGCTCTTCGAGTTCGCGAAGGCTCTTCCCTGCAAAACGGTAATTGCTCCCCGTTTCCTCAAGTATCTCCATTGTACGGATGAACAGCTTCCTTACGCTTTCTTCTTTTATGAGCTCTGCGTCTTCCTTATCCGCCACATAGAGAGTGGTAGTCAGCACCAGGTTCATATCCCTGGTATTCTGCTTAAATGCGCCTCTCAGCGCATAATTATACATTCTGGTACCTCCCAGGGCAAGGATGAGAGTAAGCAGCATTCCCGCCGCGATCAGCAGCAGCTTTTTGATATGCTCCCCGGGTTTCTTAAGACTCTTTCTGTCAAAGAAGATCACTACAAAGAGAGTTATATAGCCCATGGCCATCTGCTTTCTGACATCCGTCATCAGGGCGCAGAGCAGCAGGGTGATGAACACATCCTTTGCATCGGAAAGTTTCGCTCCCTTCTCCCTTATCCTGAAACACAGCAGTATGAATACCAGCCAGAGGGAAAGAGTGATACCTTCTGTCATTATGCTGTTCGTATATACCACCGCCCTCTGTGCCGCATACTGGGTCAGCAGTGCTTCGGCAAAATGCGTGCAGAAGAGCAGCGCATAAATAAACCACGGCAGTCCGAAACGTTTTTTCAGATAGCTGCACAGCGCCGTGACTGCAGCAGCCATAAGCAGATTCTGAAAGATGATCACAGCAAAAAGATACCGGTCCATACCGAATATCTTTCGAAACAGTGCAAGCATCAGCGGGTATACCGGCTCTCTTGCGGATATCATATTTATATATCCCGGTGAATCCGATCCGAGATACACTCCGTAGCGGAGTGCGAAAAAAAGATAGAAGCAGGCGCTTATGATGAACGCCGCCAAGTGTATGGGTACGCCTGATTTTTGTTTCGTCGGTTTACTCATTTCTCTTCATTAAATGCTCGGCACGTATCCTGTAAAGCAGCAGTTCAAAGTCCCTGCGGCTCCTGGTCACCATATCCGAAAGGATGAGTCCCGAAAAGAAGGCCTGCATGGCACCGAGAGCGATGAAACCGCTGACCACCAGAGTCGGCATGTTCTCAACCAGATGGGTATTGATAAATCTTGCAAATACCCAGAAGAACATCACTGCCGAAACCAGCAGCATCATGCATGCAAGGGTCGAGAAAAACTTAAAGGGTTTATAATTCTTGTAAAGTTTGACGATGGTCGAAAGCACCCTTATGCCGTCGGAATAGGTATTGAGCTTCGACTGGCTGCCCTCAGGCCTGTCCCTGTATTCCACCACCACATTGGATATCACCATCTCGTTAAACACTGCATGTATGGTCATCTCGGTCTCTATCTCAAAACCCCGGCTCAGCACCGGATAGCTCTTTACGAATTCATAAGACAGTGCACGGAAGCCCGTCATTATATCCTTGATCTCACTCCTGAACAGATGATTAATGGAATAGCGCACCATGCTGTTGCCCAGGTTGTGGAAAGGTCTTGTATTCTCCTGAAAATATGTTGATGACAGTCTGTCACCGACTACCATATCCACGCCTTCTTCCAGCACCTGTCTTGCCATCTCGGCCGCCGATTCCATAGGATAAGTATCGTCACCGTCCACACAGATATAGCATTCGGCATCTATATCCCTGAACATGCTGCGGAGCACATAACCCTTGCCCTGCCTCTTCTCGTGCCTGACCACCGCTCCGGCTGCAAGAGCAAGCTTCACGGTATCATCGGTGGAATTGTTGTCATAAACATAGACCACCGCCTCGGGAAGTGCGGCTTTCGAATCCCTGATGACTTTTTCTATTGTCTTTTCCTCGTTATAACAGGGGATCAGTACAGCTATCTTATCCATATCTATTCCTTTACTCCCACAAACTTTAAGAACTCGTCATAGTCGCGTATGTAATCATCCTCATCATAATACTTTGAGGCAAAGACCATGAGCACTGCATGCTCCGAGAAATCCGACATTTCTCTCCACATATTGTTTGCGATATACAGCCCTTCATAAGGATTGTCGAGTATCACGTTCTGCTTTTCCCTTCCGTCATCCAGAAGGATATTTACGGATCCGTGCACGCACACCAGGAGCTGCTCAAGAGACTTATGCGCATGCTTTCCGCGCACAAAACCCTCCCTTGTATCAAACATGAAATATACTCTCTTTATCTCAAAGGGCACGTCCTTAAGTTCTTCAAGGCTTACCAGATGTCCTCTTTCATCCCCGTGCATCTGCAGCGGGTATTTCTTTATCTCCATAACTATGCCTCTTTCTTTTCGCTTTGTACGGCTTCTTCCTCGGCTTCCTTCTTCTTCACATTGGCGGCTTCCTGCCACATCCTGCTGTTATCGCCGTCATACATCAGCTTTCTCACATGGTATTGAACATCTTCCATTATCTTTCTGTTGGCACTGATCACGTCGGCCAGCATTCCTATGACAAAGGTGACAAAACCGATGATCATCAACGTACATGCAAGTATCAGCGACTGCACGTGGCCCGCACTGGAACCCTTAAAGATAAAGACCAGGAATCTTATCCCTATTCCCATACCGATCAGGAAAGGTATGGCGCCCAGCACCGTGAGCACTGCCAGGGATTTATACATCAGCAGGGCACGGAGTATGGTCAGCATCGACTTCTTTACATAGGAACCCATACTGTGGAAAAGCCTGGATTCACGGAGCTGGGGATTGGTCCTTACCGGCACGGAGGTGATAGCGATCTTGTTCCGCCCTGCCTGGACGATGGTCTCAAGCGTATAGGTGTATTCATTTATGACATTGACATGCATCGCGGCTTCTCTGGAGAAAGCACGGAAACCGCTGGGTGCATCGGGTATCCCCGTCTTTGACGCTTTTCTTACGACCCAGCTTCCCAGATGCTGCAGTTTTTTCTTTATCCAGGAAAATTGCGGGGTGTTATCGATAGGCCTCTCACCTATGACGATATCCGCCTCACCCTGAAGTATGGGACGTACAAGCTTTTCTATATCCTCGCCGCAGTACTGGTTGTCAGCATCGGTATTGACTATGATGTCCGCTCCCAAAGCCAGACAGTTCTCTATGCCGGCCATAAAGCCTCTTGCCAGTCCTTTATTTCTGGTAAAGCAGACCACATGGTGGACACCCCAGTTCACTGCGGTTTCCACGGTCTTGTCCGAACTGCCGTCATCGATTATGAGATATTCGATCTCGTCTATCCCGTCTATGTGCTTTGGCAGATCGTTTAAGGCTATCTCCAGCGTATCTGCCTCATTATAGCATGGGATCTGTATGATAAGTTTCATTTTATTTACCCTCGTATATCAATAGTGCGGTTGCCGTATCAATCATGGTCACGTCATTGGGATAAGGAATGCTCTTTTCCTCGTCACAGGCATACTGTGAGGTAGACGCGAACCCTTTATAAACATATCTCCATCCGTTCTCTTCTTTGGGCACCGTTCCGAGATCGTAGCTCAGCACCCATACGTTCCTGTAATTATTCTTAAGCTGCCTTGCCTGTCTTTCAGGATCTTCCTGGTTCATAAAGAAGATATCCGCTCCGGAAAGTGCCTTCATCTGCAGTGCAAATACCCTGGGGCTTGAATAACCCTGTTCATTTATCACCAGCGCATCTTTCTTACCCAGACAGGACGCGATCTCCTCAAGGGTTTCATAACTGCAGCAGGTCTTGTCCTGGGCGGTATATACGATATTTCCCTGCAGTATCATGACCAGCACGGCTATCAGCGCCAGTGTCAGCGTCACTGCCTTTGGCAGCCTTTTGAAAAGATATCCCGCAAGTATCACCGGCAGGAAAATGTAAGGTGCCATATATCTTGCGAAGTAATAATACTCTCTTACCATCACCCACATGACTCCGCAGATCAGCGCGCTCATGTAGTACATGCAGAGCACCATACCGAAAAGCCTTCTGTCTTTTATGATTTCGTGACCTCTGATCACACAGGCTATGATAGCCGCAGGCAGGAAGATGAAGCCGCTTAAGGCAATATAACCCACGATAAAGAGGTATGCGGGATCCACCCATTTAAGGAAGGGCTTTATCTGGATCACATACAGCAGCACATTTGCTGCGGTCAAAAGCACTATCAGCACTCTGCAGATAAGTCCCGTGAACCTGGCCGAAGCCGCTGCTTTTATCGCTTTTATGAGTACGGAGTTCTTACCCGCAAACATCAGCAGTCCCGATACAAGTATGACTGCAAAGGATGCAAAGATCACCACACCCTGCAGGTTCTCCTCGTTGATCGCATTGCCTGTCATCGTAAATACGTTATCAAAGTTGAACTTTATATATTCCCTTCCTGTATGCCACATCATCGAGAAGCCCGCAGCATAGGATACACAGAGCATGATCGTGCTGATCAGATACTGTCTTTCCCTGCTCCTTAAGTAATTGAAGAGCATCAGTATCACCAGCATCGGCATCATTACCGTGATCATCATATGCAGGAAACACAGGCCCGACAGCAGCACTCCTGCGATCAGCGGTGCCGAAGGAGCCCGTTCCTCTGTTATCATCACAAAGAGTCCGCTTATAAATACCGCTATGACTATCTCGTTAAGCGTATTCATGCCGCACCATATCATCAGCGGTGAAGCCATGACCACAAGGCCTGCTATAAATGAATACAGCCTTCCGAGCCTTAAGTTTTCACTGAGCATCCATACATAGGCCACTGTCAGACAGAAGGCTATGACCGTCACATAAGACATGGCCGGCAGTCCGAAAAGTGCTCCGAACAGGGCCAGCAGTGCTGAGAAGGTATTCACGCCGTGAAGCGTGCCGTGGAGCAGCCCCTCTTCCTCCTCGGCTGTCTCAGCCTCCGGGACCGCAGCTTCTTCTTCGCTGTTTTCCTCTTCATCATCAAAATCACCCGGCAGGTACAGACCGTCCATACCTTCGAGATGACGCATATATTCCATTTTTTCCCACTTGCTGACTATCAGATCGTATTCGGGGAAGTTTATCTCATTATCATTGTAGCCGTTCATATAGAACATGGCACGGATCTGGTACAGGCCTTCATCCTGTCCGGTATCGTAGGATCCGGATCTGTGTGAAGAAGCTATGGCAAAGGCTCCGACCATAAGTATCAGCATCGGCAGGTATCTGGTGATATCAAGACCTATCCTGGGCTTATCCCCGCCGGCTCCGGCATAGAATACCATGCAGCTTATCAGGGAAGCTATCAAAGTACCGAAGAGCGCTCCTCCCATGCTGAAGGAATCCGTAAGGAACAGCAGACCGCTCACTATGATATACAGAGCAAAATATATCCCCGCCGATACCGGTATCAGCTTGAATATATCTATCCTTCTGTATGCAAATGCGGTGGCGAACATTGTTACCGCAAGTCCCGCCAAAAAGCAGAATATCATCTCATCTCTCCGTATATCTTAAGTATCCCGTCAGTCATCTCTTCAACGGAAAAACTCTTTTCTTCTATATCATCAAAGGCGTCAGTACCTTTTTCGATGACGGCTTTGATATGCTCAGCCAGTTCTTTCTCACTGCGGTTCTTAAACTTAAGGCATTTCCCGTATACCACCTCGGGAAGGGAACCGGCGTCACTGACTATCAGAGGAGTCCCGCTTAAACAGGCCTCCAGAGCCGAAAAGCCGAAGCCCTCTGTCACGGACGGAACCACCACGCAGTCTGCCTGCTTAATGCAGCTTAAGAGCTCGCCCCGGGATACCGAAGGTCTTATCTTGACCAGACCTTTGAGCCCGTCTTCCACGACGCTCTTTAAGAATTCCTTCCTCGGTCTTTCCGGTTCGGCTCCGAGAAGAAAACAGAAACGCACATCTGAAAGGTCCGTTCCGTTTTTCTTTAACATCGCTATGGCTTTTTCATAAACATAAACACCCTTGGTCCTGCCGGGTCTTCCGTAGTAGAGGAACACTTTCTTGTTCCTTATACCGAAGTAGTCCGAAAGGGAGAAGTCCTTCACTTCCTCATCCTTCAGATCGCTTGCCAGATACACCCTTGTGATATCCCTTTTACCGCAATACTTAAGGAAATCTCTCTTCGTTGCTTCGGATATGGCATGGTATCTGTCAAACTTCTGTCTGGTGCAGAACTGCTCCACCGCAAAGTACACAAGGGCCCTGTAGAACACATCGGTCCAGAACCACTTAAAGCCCCTTACTTCGTATACCGTAAGCAGCGAAGGTTTCCCGTATTTCCGTGCAAGCCTTGCCGTCACCGGTGCGGTGGTGAAGATGGAAGTATGCACGACATCACACCATTCTATCACATCCTCAATATCCTTTGTTCTCGGAAGCGGATGCCCGAAGGCCGACTTCCATTTACAATATCTTATAAGGATACCGTCCACATTCTTTTCACCGAGGTATTCGTCCCCCACATTCCGTGCAACCACCCGCACTTCATGTCCGAGAGCCACCAGTCTCTTCGCCACCTCGTAAAACATCAGTTCACCGCCGCCCACATAAGGATAAAAATGGGGCAGCACCATCGCTATCTTCATATCTCTCCCCGTGATCTGTACCACTGTTCAAGCATCAGCACGTTCCATACCAGCCTGGGTGATCTTCCGTTCTTCTTAAAAGCCTCCCAGAGTTTTGTAACGGCTTTTCCGTTCAATAAGCCCTCTTTGGCGCACTGAGGCGAATTCATGAGCTCTCCGGCCCATTCGGCCGTATCACCCTCACTGAGCCACTTATTAAGGGGCACCGAAAAACCCTTCTTGGGTCTGTCCAGCAGTTCCTTCGGCACATATCTGTAAAGGACTTCCTTAAGTACCTTCTTGCCGCTCTCCATGTCGCAGAGATACTCCGCAGGAAGGCTTAAGGCAAATTCCGCAACATCCTTATCCAGCATGGGTATCCTGTTTTCCAGGCTTACAGCCATACCGGCCCTGTCCACTTTCACAAGTATATCCTCGGGATGATATACCAGCATATCATCCAGCATCAGTTCCTTCAGATCGCCTCCGCCCAGAAGATCCCGCCTGATGCTCATATCATGCCCGCAGAGTGAAACACAGAGGGGATCGTAATGATCCACGGCTGCCTTCAGTTCGCGTATATTAGCTGCCTCCAGGCATTTGCCCACACGGTAGGCAGTCCTGCCGGGCATTATTCCCATGAACTTTCCCGCCGCTTTTCTTAAAGGCCGGGGCATAACTTTTGTCCTGTCCCAAAGCTTCAGCATCTTGGGATAGGTGGCATAACCTCCGAAGAGCTCGTCTCCCGCGTCCCCGCTTAATACCACGGTCACATGCTCCCTTGCCATTTTGCTCACAAGGTAAGTAGGTATCTGTGAGGAATCCGCATAAGGCTCACCGTAGATATAAGGTATCTTCGGTATCACCGCCTTCATCTGCGCTTCACTCACATACTGCTCGTTATGCTTTGTGCCTATGTGTTCCGCTATGGCCTTTGCATAAGGGGCTTCATCATATTTCGGATCATCAAAGCCTATGGTAAAGCTTGAGGTATCTTCTCCCTTTACCGCTTTGGCAAGAGCAGTAACGCAGGCGCTGTCGATCCCGCCGGAAAGGTAGGTCCCTACCGGCACATCGGCTGTCAGCATTGATGCGACAGCTTGTTTAAGCAGTCTCTCCAGTTCATCCGCAGCCTCCCTAAAGCTTCCTTTAAAAGGCCGCTCATACAGCAATCCCGCCGTTTTCTCCAGATCATAATAACGACGCTTAATTATGCTTTTCTCCCCGAAAGGCTCCTTCAGTTCCAGAAAACATCCGGGAGGCAGCTTGTATACGTCCTTCCATACGGTCTTCGGTGCAGGTATATATCCAAGCAGCATGTATTCCGGGATCACATCCCTGTTTATCTCATCCTTAAAGCCCGGGAAACAGCGCAGCGCCGCTATCTCGGAAGCAAAGACAAAAGATCCTTTTATAAACGAATAATACAGCGGTTTCTCGCCGAATCTGTCCCTGGCCAGCACAAGCTTCTTTTCCTGCCTGTCATAACAGGCAAAGGAAAACATGCCTTTTATCTCATCAAGAGTATTCCCGCTCCCCAGACACTCAAGAGCCTCCAGCAACACTTCGGTATCGGAAGTTCCCCTGTAAGTGCGGCTTCCCGAAGCACTTTCGATAAGTTCCCTTAAGTGCTCCGTGTTGTATATCTCTCCGTTAAATACGATCACGGATCTTCCGGAGGCACTTATCATGGGCTGGGCTCCGGCGGCGCTTAAATCCCTTATGGAGAGCCTGCGGTGGCCCAGAGTCACTCCGGAATTCTCATCAAGCCACTCTCCCCCCGCATCGGGCCCCCGGTGGAAAAGCCGTTTATTCATCCGCTCTATTATATCCCTGCGGTCCGGCCCCTTATATACAAATCCGGCAATACCACACACCTTACTGTTCCTCCAGAGTCGTCCTGCTGATCTTTCCTTTTTCTACCTTATACAGGATGTCGCAGTTCTCGACCGTCTTGAGACGGTGTGCGATTATCACCATGGTCTTTCTGCCCTTCAGGGCATTTATGGCACCCATTATGGCAGCCTCGGTATCGTTATCCAGGGCACTTGTGGCTTCATCAAATACCAGCAGCTCGGGATCATTGTACAGAGCCCTTGCTATGCCTATCCTCTGTCTCTGTCCGCCGCTGACCCTTACGCCGCGCTCGCCTATGGAAGTATCCAGCTTATCGGGCAGTTCACGTATAAAATCATCCAGCTGTGCTTCCTTAAGCACCTCCCATATACGCTTTTCATCCTGTTTTTCCTTAGGGATACCGAAAGCCACGTTTTCCCTTATGGTCCCGTCAAGCATGAATATGTTCTGGGCTATGTAGCCCACATTGGACAGCCACTCCGCATCGGATACGTTCACCTTCTTACCGTCGGCCGTGATCTCTCCGCTGTTTAATTTAAGCAGCCCCAGAAGTATATCCACCACCGTTGTCTTGCCGGCTCCCGAAGCTCCTATCACTCCTACTGTACTGCCGATGGGTATCTCCATATCCGCGGAATCCAGTATCAGCCGCTCGGTATTCGGATATTTATAGGAAACCTTCTCAAGACGTATCTTATCGTCATATTTGCCCTTTACCACTTCCCGGTCCGTAATCTCTCTCTGTCTTATGGAAGCCACGTCCAGATTGTCGCAGACCAGATTCAGCGAGGGCTCGAAATAAGCTATCGCACCCATATGGGCGGATATCCTGTTAACGCTTGGCATCAGCCTTACAGCTGCCATGGCAAAAGCCGAAAGCAGAGGTATGCGGTCCAGCAGATCCGTCCCGGTCATTACCAGCACGAACATGTAGATCAGCATGCCGACTATACACACGGTCTCGATCACGAGTCTCGGCATATTCTTAAGCACGGTGTATTTGCAGCCGACTCCGGCCAGCTTCTCATAATCCGTGGCATATTCCCTGATAAAGAAGTTTTCTTTGGCGGCCACTTTCACATCCTTGATGCCCATGAGACCGTGCTGCATGATCTTCATGGTCGTGCCCTGCAGCTCCACTCTTTCGCTTCCGAGGCTACCCAGCTTGGGCTTCAGTACTTTGAGTATCAGGAGCACCATCACCAGCATCAGAGCCGCTATGCCGAGGGTCATCAGCGGGTCCATCACGAAGAGGAAGATGCACAGGCAGGCCGAAACAGCCACCTCGCTGATCAGCAGCAGACTTTCCTGCAACAGTTCGAATACATGGGGAATATCGGTATGAAGAGTTCTCATCATATCGGCAGTCTCGGCATTCAGATAGAATTCATAAGGCCTGTTCATGAACTCACCGAAAAGCTTTATCGCCGTTTCATTCTGGGTCTTTGCCACAAAACGTGTCTGGATATAGGACTGAAAGAGCAGATAGGCATTCTTGAACACGAAGACGGCAATGGCTATCACCAGCATCAGCAGTACAAAATCCGTATTGGAGAGTCCTTCCAGATGAAGGGCCGAAATGATACCTTTGACGGTCTCATTCTCCAGCACATCTTCGGGACTTACTACCACTGAAATAAGGGGTACGATAACCCCCACACCAAGAAGTTCCAGTAAAGATCCTATAAATATGGTCAAGGTAAGAAGCAGCACCTTCCTTTTCTGCCTCTTATCCAGCATATACTTAAGTCTGCGGTATACATTCATACTGCCTGCCTACCTCGCTGCCCTGATCTGCCCCGGGCAATATCAGTTTAATCTACAATATATACGCATAATTCTATCTTATAACACAAAGTCTTGTCAAGACGAGAGCCCCGTAAAACAGCAAAACGGAGGCCCTTAAGCCCCGTTTATGACAGCCTCTATTGCAGCTCTGTTCTTTTCCCTGTATTCGTCAAGAAAGAGCTCTGTATTTTGCGACAGTTCCATGGCTTTCTCATCGTCTTTAAGGAGCCTTATCACCGCCTCCGCATATTCCCGGTCATCCTTAGCTACCAGGGCTATGGGGCTGTCGAAGTTCAGGCCCCTGACACCCACCTCGTAACTGACTAAAGGTTTGGCATAGCTTAAAGCCTCTATGGTCTTTATGTTGAGGCCCGTTCCGTAATGCACCGGATTGATGACCACCCTGGAACTCCTGTAGCACTCTCCTATATCATCCACAAAGCCCAGCTTGATATAATCGGGACTGTCCGGTACATGCTTACAGATGCTGCCGGCAAGCTTGAGCCTTGCATCCGGTACCGCCTCCCTTACTTTCGGCCAGATATTCTTAATGAAATGATTGACACCTTCCCGGTTCACCACATAATAACTGCCGAGGAACAGCACATCCCTTCCCTCTGCCACATAGGCTTCGGTCTTAGGCATGTTCTCACCTATGGTGCAGTGCTTCCTGTCAGGTACTATGGTCCTAAAGAAAGCTTCCTCATCTTCCTGTATCGCTATCACCCAGTCGGCCCTCTTTAAGCCCCTCGCTTCTTCTTCTTTTTTAAGTGAAAACTGGTAGTTGTAGTAGCCGACTGCATCATACATCTGCCTTTTAAAGCTGAAGGCATTGACCGTATCTATGGCCTTTACGCAGCCCTCCGGTGCGAAAAGCAGCGGCCTCGAATTAAACAAGTAGGAAGCAAGCACCACGTCATACCGGTGTTTTTCGAAAAAATCCTTCATAAAAGCGTCTATATCGGGACTTATGGCTTCATCGACCGAATAATATCTGAAAAGAAAGGGGATGTGCAGTATCTCCAGCACTTTTCTGACTTTTCTCTTTAAAAAGACGGGTAAGGATCTTTTTTTATTACGGAAAGAATAGAAGTGGTCTTCGCCTATCCACTCACGGGTAGCCGCCGCGTCATCATGATCATAGGTATCAAGATAAAGATAATCTACCTCGCAGCCCGCTTCCTTAAAACTGTTTATAAGATTGAACGCCCGCTTCCTGTTTCCGCGCTCTACGGGCATCACAACCGTTTCCGAAATGAACAATACTCTTTTTCCCATGCCCCGATTATACCACAGGCATAAATATTTGCATATAAGCAAAACTCTGTGTTATACTCTTTCAGATGGAAACAGAGCTTAAAAAACTCATTGAAGCGGATATGAAACGCGTCTACGATCTGCCTCTGACGGCAAAGCAGCGTTTCTTTTTCCCTTTGCAGATGAAATACCTGAAACTGTGGCGAAAAGCCTCCTATTATGCAAAAAAGGGCGGCCTTAAGTCAAAGCTGCTTACCCTTAAACTTGAAAAACTCTCGGAGAGAACCCAGATACAGATCCCGCCGGAAGTTACTGCCGGCCCCGGCCTCTATCTCGGTCACCTCGGACGTATCATAATACATCCCGAAACCGTGCTGGGCAAAAACGTCAATCTCGCAACCGGCATCACCATAGGTCAGGCCAACCGGGGAAAGAAAAAAGGCGTCCCCGTGATCGGAGACGACGTATGGATAGGAACAAATGCTATTGTCGTGGGCGGCATAAGCATAGGCAATGACGTGCTCATAGCTCCGGGAGCCTATGTGAACTGCGATGTCCCGGACCATTCCGTTGTCATCGGCAACCCCGCAGTTATACATGCCTCGGAACACGCCACCGAAGGCTACATCAACCGCAGGGTGGATTTAATGTAAGAAGTTCTCACCATCAGATGAAGAAGACGCGGGTTCACAGCGGCTGCCACGGAGGCAGCCCTGTTTTTTATCCTGCCTTCCTTATCCTTTGCAACAGTTCCCCTCATGAGTTTTATATCTTCGTATACCCTGCGTTTTAATTCGCTTTTATCATTCAGGGGCAGTTCGGAGAGTATCTGCGCGCAGGCGGAAAAATGCCTGCCTATGGCTGCCCTGATGCAGGCCGGTCTTTCTTTTTTTATCACAGCCACCATCTCTCTGCTGTGTCTGTAATAAGCCCTGTTGCGGCTTCCCTGGGTCGTATAGATCGTGCTGTTCTTATCCTGGATGTAATGATAACAGGTCTTTTGGCCCCGGACAACTTTAGCGGCCTTCATGAACAGGCGGTATATGGTACCCATGTCCTCCGCTTCGGTACCTTCGGGAAAAGAAACATTCTCCCAGAGCTCCTTCCTGTACAGATAACCCCAGGGCACGCTCATCATGTCCTTCTGATAGAGCAGGGCTTTCAGCGCCTCGTCACCCTCATAGATCTCGGCACCGCAGCATACACAATGTCCGCAGCCCCCGCAGCCGCAAGCTCCCTTTATCTCTTCTCCTCTTACGGGTTTATCATAAGCACAGGCCGCGATATCCGCTCCGTTTTCCTCAAGCAGTTCTCTCAGATAGCTCAGATAACAGTCTTCCACCGTATCATCACTGTCAACGAAACAGATAAGCTCGCCCTCCGCATTCTTAATGCCTGTATTACGTGCTCCCGCAGCTCCCGAATGTGCGGGATGCAGGGCTTTTACCTTTTCGTTTTCCGCCAGTTCATCCGCCAGCTCCGAAGAACCGTCCGTCGAAGCATCATCCACGAGTATCAGCTCATAATTCTCATCATCCTGTGCCAGCAGGCTTTCCACGCAGCTGCGAAGATAGTTCTTTGCATTATAGACCGGTATGATCACGCTTATCTTTTTCATCATCTACCTCTTTACACACAGAGAAAAGCATCCAGCTTTTCCGCAAATGAAGCCCTGTCATATTCCGAAGCCCGAAGCCCTGCATATGCCTTCTTGAGCGCTTCTTCATCGAGGGTCTTTATCAGGCTTCCTATCTCGGACATATGGGCATAGCCTCCGCCGGGTATCTTATTCCCCTCCAGTATCCCTTTGTAAGTAAGCGGTATCGTATCCATGAAAACCGCCTCCTGCAGTACTCCGGAAGTCTGATGGGAATACTTTTCCTCCGGATAAGGCAGCACCACATATCTTGCGCTTCCCAAAAGCTTCAGATATTCATCCCTGTCGGGATATTCGTCCTTAAGCTCCACGTTAGCCGCTGCCATATTTTTAAGTCTTTCAAATCTTTCCTTATCATAGAAACGCCCCACCACCTTAAGGGCTATACCGTTCTTATTGAAGGCTTCCACCATCTCTTCAAGTTTCTTGTCGGGATTCATGGTACCGAGACAGACAGCGCAGTCTTCTTTCTTATCCGCCCTGAAGGGCCCGTATGTTTCGGGATCATAGCTGTAGTCGGGAATGAATATGCTTTTGGTATTTTTGAACTCAAAAGAAGGTCCGGTGGAGATGATGCCCCTGATCTTTTTCTGCGCTCTCTCAAAGATCCGGCGCTTAAGCCCCGGCGCAAAGCCTCTTCCGAAATCCCCGATGAAACTGTTCGCATAGATGTTTTTCCCCTTATTGCCGAAGATGGCAAGATAAAGGAAAAAATAAAACTCGGTATTGAAGAACCAGATGATGTCCGCTTCGCTCTTAAGGCACTCGGCTATATTGGCGAACATCCTGAATTTATTGAATATCTTTTCGAAAAGGCTGTTCCTGCCCTTCATGAGTATGTGATGGGAAAGTTTTTTATAAGGATCATCCTTCTTTATACCCGCCGCCTTCAGTATCACAGCCGGAGCATAATAAGTCACGGCATGTCCCCTGCCGCTTAAAAGATCGGCATATTCCCTCATCACCTTGGGCGCATGTCCCACCGCGTTTCCCGCAGTATCGCATCTGCCCTGGTATTCTGCCATCACAATAGTCTTACTCATAACTCAGTCCCGTTTTCCGCAAGAAAACTCCTCATCTCTTCAAAATCCGCGAATTCTTTTTTCCAGCCGTGCACCGCAAAGGGTTTGCTGCCCTTCTTTACGCTGTCCCTAAGTCCGTATTCCAGCGCAAACTCCCTGCCCGTATCCGTATCCGCAAGTGTAAAATCATTCCTGTTGTCGCTTCCGCATACGCCGAAGAAGATATCCTCATTCCTCTTAATGAACCAGTATATCTTCCTCCAGCCGTACTGTTCTATGAGCTTTATGCAGCTTTCGGTCTTTCTTAAGGAGAAGCCTCCGTTCCCCATGCTGATGCCGCAGCCCGGTTTCTTTAAACATCTTACGGAGAACCCGGGGAAGCCTTCCTTCTTCGGAAACAGCCACTCCCAGATCCTGCGCTCGGGTATCCAGGGCGCTCCGTAATAATCATAGCCCCTGTCCATGAATTCCGGGATACGGTCACTGTTCTGCCACAGCGTTGCATCAGGCTGGGCTATCAGTACATATTCCCATTTTGCAAACCTCTTATAAAATGCCGTATCCAGCAGTAGCCTGTTATATCCCCTTATGCCTTTGAAATATCTGTCTTCAAAGCGTTCAAATTTTGCTCCTTCATATCTCTTCTCATACCAGGAAGTATCCAGGCTTTCCGGCACGGTAAAGATCTTTTCGGAATCAAGCACTCCGAAATATCTTGCGACACACTTTTCCTCGTCCTCGTCAAAGCGCTCTTTATATGCGGGTATCAGCGTCACATATCTCTTCATAAGCACCTTCTATGGTCTCCACCATCCTGTCCCAGGAAAACCTTCTGCTCTCCGCCTTAACGTTTTCGGTAAATTCCTGCTGCCTTCCCTCTGTAAAATACCTGTCGATCGCAGCCTTCAGAGCCTCCGGATCCTCGGGATCCACCACATAGCCGGTGCGTCCGTCGTCCACTACCTCGGGAAGCCCGCCCACTGCAGTCACTATCACAGGCAGCCCGAAACCGTAAGCTATCTGCACTATTCCCGACTGGGTTGCGGAACGGTATGGACATACGCAGAGATCCGCGGCGGCAAAATATTTTTCCACCTCCGTATCGGGAACATAGCCGTCCTCTATGCGGACGATATCGCTGATCCCCTTATCCTCTATGAGTTTCAGGTATTCTTCCTTATCCTTGCCGAAATCTCCGACAACATAAAGCAGCGGTCTCACACTGCTTCCGGCCATTGCATTTATCAGTATATCCAGTCCTTTATACTTCCTCACATAGCCGAAGAAGAGTATCATCGGCGTCTCTTCATGCAGCTTAAGCAGCTGTCTTGCTTCACTTCTTGGCATGTCTTTCATCTTGAAAGCATTATAGGTGGGATGGACCTGCTTGCAGACTTTTACCTTCGGAAGCAGGCTGTTCAAGTCCGCCTTATCCCCTTCGGAATGAACTATGGCAAAGGCCGCCCTCTTAAGCGTCCCCCTGCTGAGCATGGAATCCAGCGGAAACCTCTCATGGGGCAGCACATTATGGCAGAGAAAAGCCATAGGTATCCCCTTTAAACGGGCCGTCAATGCCTGATAGCAGGGAGCAAAGTAAGGATGCCACCAGGATACTATCACCAGATCCGGTTTTTCCTCACGTATAAGCTTCGCGCTCTTCCCCCAGTTAAAAGGGTTGGCGGTGTTGATCACATACTTCGTGCCTTCCACCATGAAGCTCTTGTTGGTATAGTCCTTCTGTTCACGTTTAAAGAGCAGTTTCGGATATTGCAGCGAATATGAATAACAGACGGTATCATATTTTTTTGCAAGGCTTCTTACCAGCAGCCCCGTGTAATGTGATATACCGCCCTTATACGGATATACAGGTCCTATTACAACTATCTTCTTTAACATCTCACGCTCTCCGCATATTCCAGCCACTCATCGGTGATCCTCTTTATGCCCGCACGTTCCTTTATCTCCATCGCAGCTTTTCCCAGTTCCGCGGCCTTATCCGGATATTCGAGGTACTTGTTTATCCCTGCTGCCATTTCACGGAAATTACCGACTTCACAGAGCAGCCCGTTAAAGCCGTCTTCTATCAGAGCTTTAGGTCCCCCTGCGGGACAGTCGGTTGCAAGTACCGGAAGCCCCAGTGCCATTGCCTCCATCAGTGCGTTGGGCATGCCTTCAAAAGATGAGGACAGTACGTAGCAGGCCGCATCACTTATGCAGCCGGCCACATTATCGGTATCTCCCATTATCAGTATCTTTGTTTCAAGCTGATGGCTTCTTATCCATTCCCTTAACTGATGCAGGGAATTATCTCCCGAATCGTGACCGTAGATCTCCAGCACATGATCGGGATGATCTTTCAGTACACGTTCAAAGGATTTGGCCAGAGTCATATAATCTTTTGCATAATTGTGGCGCCCCACCGCCACAACAGCCTTTCTCCGCGCCGGGGCCTGCTCACAGTCCGTGAAAGCTTCTCCTATCGGATTGAGTATCACACGGCTTTTATCCCTTATCTTCTCGGGGAAGAAATCCCTTGCCCCGCTTGTCTGAAATACCGCACCTGCAGCCTTTGAATACAGATATGATGAAAGCAGCTTATGAACCTTTGAAGAATAATCCACTTTAGGGTCACTTCTGACGGAGATGATCACCGGCACGCCGGTTCCTTTCGAAGCAAGTACTGCCCTGTAATTTGCTCCCCTGCATAAGGAAAAGAGCACATCCGGTTTTTCCTTCTTCAGAAGTTCATGCAGTCTTTTCTTTCTGAGCTTTCTCTTTTTTGAGGGAGCTAAATTTTCTTCTTCGGGACGCGTTCCTATATCATAACGGACAGCACCTTCAGGAAGGGCAAACTCCCCCTCCTCGGTCTCTGCAGTGGCAATGGAAACCCTGATGCCTCTTGAAAGCATCTCCGTTGCAAGGTTTATCACCACTCTCTCGGCTCCGCCCTGTCCGAGGCTGTGTATATGGAACATCACATGATCTGTCATTTCTTTCCCGCTAACCTTTCATAGAGGTCCGTAAGCATCTGTGTCTGTGAGGCCACATCAAAGCCCGCCTGCTTAAGCAGCTCTATATTCTCCGCGTTATCTCCGCTTTTTACCCTTAAAGTTTCAAGAGCCGCCTTAGCCCATACTTCGCTGCTTTCCGACAGGCTGAGCGTCTTTACCAGTCCGGTCACCGCCACCTCATCCGTCACGCTGTCGGACATGATGCAGGGCACACCTGCGGCCTGGGCTTCCACCACTGTCCCGGGCAGGCCTTCGTATCTTGAAGGGAATACCAGTACATCCATCAACCCATAGTAAGGCGCCGTATCACTCTGCATGCCGGCAAATATAACCTCGGCCTCAAGGCCGCGTTTTGATACTTCTTCCCTGATAAAGCTCTCCCTGCTGCCGCCTCCCACAAGCAGCAGTTTCGCTTCGGGCTTTTTTTCTTTTATTTTCGCAAATACCTCGAGAAGGAATTCGTGATTCTTTGCATAATGGAAACGGCCCACATGCCCCACCACATATGCACCCTTAAGACCCAGGCTTTCCCTTAAGGCTGCGGTCTTTTCTTTATCCTCTGCGGCAGGCGAGAACTTATCAAGTTCAAGGGCATTGGGTATTATCCTTACTTTTCCCGCCTCGTATGCTTTGCGTCCGTATACCGCTATGGCTGCCTCTTTAGAACAGGCGAAGAGTTCATCGGCAGTTTTCGCAAGCCCTAAGCGCATGAACCTTGTGATCAGACCCTTAAGTCCCGGATCTGTGCCGGCACTCCTTGCATGGGCTATGGTACACTTAATGCCCTTTTTCTTAGCGGCTTTCAGATATATCCTCGCAGAGCTCGTCATGTGTCCCTGCACTATGTCTATCTCGGGATGCTCTTCAAAAAAACTTTCAAGGGCTTTCCTGTATGCGCTCCAGTTATACAATTTAAAACGGGGACTGAGTCTGAATATCCTGCATCCGAGGGACTCCGCTTCCCTGTCATAATGCTGCTCCTTAGGATTAAAGACCAGGAAATCATAATGGCATCTCTCGGGATCAAGCCGTCTCGTGATATCCATTATCCTGCTCTCGGCTCCTCCGAGCTCCAGCTCTCCTATCACCTGTAAAACATTAAGCGCACTCATTTAATAAACTTACCCAGCATTCTTTTTAAATTTGCCGCCAGTAATTCGGGTATCATAGTCAGCCCGTTTCTCCTTCCGACAGGAGCGGATAACAGCACGTCATAATCAACTATGCGTTCCCTCTGTTCCTTAAACAGCTTCTCATATTCTTCGAGATCACTGTCGCTCATCTCCCAGGTATGTACCACAAAGGTGGTGATACCTGCGGGAGCTTTCAGCTCCATTTTCTTAAACATTGCGATCGGAAGGAACTTCAGTCCCTTATACATATAAGGCCCCAGTCCGAAGCCATCGGTCACATATTTAAACCCGCCGGAACGCAGGGCTTTAAGCGTATTGTCGTCATAGGAATGGGCAGGTGCCATAAAAATGTCACAGTTTATCCCGTATTCCTTCAGCTTTTCCTTCCCCCTGCTTATCATCTTTTTCTGCCGTTTATAGGCTATACCCGCAAATTCCGAAAAGCAGTTTAAGGGAAACATACCGCCGAACTTTGAGGTATAGGTATGGTAACAGCCGTGCATTGCTATGCTCCAGCCTGCTTCCTTCTTACTGTTAAGCCAGGAGGCAAATTCCGCCTCATCCTTAAAACAGTTTTCGCTCTTAAGCTGTCTGTCATGATTAAAAGGAACAACTCCTATAAGAGGCTTTACGGAATACTCATCCAAAAGCCTCTCAAACTTTTCCAGTGCGGTCCTGTCCATATCCGGACAGACATCATCAATTCGTATAGCTATCTTTCTCATAAATTCTCTTTATACCAGTCTATTGCCAGTTTGATACCTTTTGCAAAATCGAATTCGGGATCGTATCCCAGTTTTTCCCTTGCCTTGGAAATATCCGCATTGGAGTGCTTGATATCTCCCGCCCTGTCGGGTCCGAAGTTCGGTTCACGTTCTATACCCAGGGCACGGCAGAGCTCATAGTAGATATCTATAAGCACTTCCCTTCCGCCGTATGCCACGTTATAGGCTTCTCCCGCAGCATCGCTTCCCGCAAGTGAAGCTTTCAGGTTAGCTTCGATCACGTTGTCGATATAAGTGAAGTCTCTCGACTGCTGACCGTCTCCGTTAATGGTGGGAGTCTCGCCGGCAAGCAGCTGTCTTATGAACTTGGGAATGACTGCGGCATAGGCTCCGTCGGGATCCTGCCTTCTTCCGAATACATTAAAGTACCTGAGCGCGTAAGTATCAAGTCCGTAAAGCTTGTGATACAGCTTGCCGTATTCCTCGGTCACCCTTTTCGTGAGTGCGTAGGGTGAGAGCAGATTTCCTTCCTGACCTTCCTTCTTCGGGAGCACCGGATGATCGCCGTATACGGAAGAAGAGGAAGCGTAAACGAACTTCTTTACCCCCTTCTCCTTTGCTGCTTCCATCATCTGAAGTGTTCCGTGTATATTGTTAAGATCGTAAAAGAGCGGCATCTGTATGCTCCTGGGTACGCTGCCCCAGGCGGCTTCATGAAGAACATAGTCCACGCCCTCGCAGGCTTTCAGGCAGGTGTCCATGTCCTTTATATCGCCCTTGATGAATTCGTAGCCTTCCCTTCCCGCAAACAGATCCACGTTCTCCTGTTTTCCGGTTGAGAGGTCATCCAGGCATCTTACCCTTCCGCCAAGCTCAAGTATGGCTTCGCAGAGGTTGCTCCCGATGAAACCCGCTCCTCCTGTTACCAGATATAATGCGCCTTCCGGCAGTTTGATATCTCTGTATCCCATCACAGCCTCCAATAAATATAATCCTGTCTCTTATCGAATTCTTTTTTGTCAAGCATGCCCTTGATATCCAGCAGTACCTTCTTGTCCGCAGTAGCGCCGAACCAGCTGCTTATCCGGTCCGCATCAAATCTCTCAAATTCCCTGTGGTTCACGGCTATCACTACGGCATCCATGTCCTTTATGTCTGCCATATCCGCAAAGTCGATGCCGTAAAGCCGCTTTGCCTCCGCAGCGTCCGCTTCAGGATCGGTGATCAGGGCTTCGATGCCGTATTCCTTCAGCTCGTTGTAAATATCTATCACCTTGGTATTTCTCGTATCCGGACAGTTCTCCTTGAAGGTAAAGCCCAGTATCGCAACCTTCGCACCCTTAACGGTCCTGTCTGCTTTTATCAGCAGCTTCACCAGACTCTCGGCAACATATTTTCCCATGTCATCGTTGATACGTCTTCCCGAGAGTATGATCTGGGAATGATAGCCCAGCTCCTCGGCTTTATAGGTAAGGTAATAGGGATCCACACCTATGCAGTGTCCTCCCACCAGCCCCGGGAAGAACTTCAGGAAATTCCACTTGGTCCCGGCTGCATCCAGCACTGCCTTGGTATCTATACCCATGCGGTGGAAGATCATGGAGAGCTCGTTCATGAAAGCGATATTTATATCTCTCTGGCTGTTCTCTATCACCTTCGCAGCCTCGGCTACTTTTATGGATTCGGCTCTGTATACCCCGGCTTCCACAACCAGTGAATATACCTTTGCCACCGTATCCAGGGTTTCTTCATCCATGCCCGATACTATCTTGGTAATGGTCTCAAGCCTGTGAACCTTATCTCCGGGATTGATACGCTCGGGTGAATAACCGATCTTAAAATCGACTCCGCATTTAAGTCCCGATTCCTTTTCAAGTATGGGCACGCAGATATCTTCGGTCACACCGGGATATACCGTGGATTCGAATACCACCACGCTTCCCTTTGTCAGATTGCGTCCCAGTATCCTGCTGGCTCCTTCCACCGGTGTCAGATCCGGAGTATGGTCGTCATTTACCGGCGTAGGCACGGCGACTATATGGAAACGTGCTTCCCTAAGCTTGCTCTCATCGGCGGTAAATTCCACGGTGGAAGCTGCTATTGTCTCGTCTCCGACTTCCTTGGTGGGATCCACTCCCGACTTATAAAGTGCTATCTTTTCCGCATTCAGGTCAAAGCCCACCACCTTTATCTTTCTCGCAAAAGCTACGGCTATAGGCATGCCCACATAGCCGAGCCCCACCAGGGAAAGTTTCTCCGTACCCTGCAAAAGTTCTTCATAAAGTCCCATAATCTTCTCCCTCTTTTTCTCTTTTATGCTTTTCTTTCCGGTCTTCATTGACCAGATAAGCGTATACTGTCATATATGCAAAACAGATCGAATATGCCGGATGCCATATCCACTCCGTCATCATTGCAAAGGCTATAAGTCCCGACATCAGCAGGGGCAGCATATAACGGTTCCTGCCCTTTACGCTCTTAAGATACCCGGCCGCACTTCTTATAAAGGAGAGCAGTATCATTACGACAAAGCTTAAGAAAGTAAGGAAACCGTACTGGTAAAAGATCTGCAGATAACTATTATGTGCATGGTATACCAGGGTCTCCTCTCCGTCGGCATTCTCAAGATAGATATGTCCGGGATAATGTCCCAAGAAAGAAAGCCTTCCGATAAAAGCAGCCCATATCTCCTTTCTGCCGTTGGTCACATCCCTGTCCTTGTCCACCACCACAGCTTCGGTCTGCTCCTGTCTTTCGGGCACATCAAACTTAACATATATTCCCATCTTCCCAAGTGCAAGTGTGAAGAACTCCTGCAGGGAAGTGTATTTATCCGAATCAACGGGATCGCCTCTTACCACTTTGCTCTCTATCAGGTTCTCCGCATAGAGCAGCTTGGGACGGTTCACATATGCGGGTATGTATCTGAGGGCAAGGTAGCCCGGATATAAGAGCAGCAGCTGGAGCAGCAGATACATCAGCCCGTATCTTATAAGCTTCCTTCCGCCCTTTCTGATCACGCAGAATACCACGAACACCGCAAGGGATAAGAGCAGTCCCACGATCACTGTCCTTGTGTAATTGTAAAATACCAGCACTCCGTTCCAGCAAAGAAGCAGGAGAGCGAGCAGGGCTTTAAGTTTATCCGCTTTTTCCTTATTCTTCTTCCCCGCCAGTTTCCAGCACAGCACCAGGATCACGGCGTAACTGCAGGCAAAGAATTCTCCCGCCGAATTGGAATTATTGAAGTATCCCATATATCTCTCATCTGCGTCATAAGGTCTGAACAGCAGTGAGAAGATCGAGAACAGTATCAGCACTATGACCTGGGCTCTCATAAAGGAGCGGATCATAAGCTTTCTCTCTTCTTCTTCCCGCATTATGAAAAAGGCACAGCCGAAACATATGGGAAAGAACAGGGCATTCGTATATCCCGGATTGAAGAGGGTGATCAGTACCGCAAACACTATCCACTCATAAGGAAGCCCGGCGAAGAAATCCATCTCCTCTTCCTTTATGCCTTTAAGGATCCTGCGTATCACTGCTATGACCACTATGCCCCACACAAGGGCGGAAGCCTTGCCCAGCCTGATGACCGAGGCAAACTTGTAATCACAGGTATCTGCGATCCAGTGTTTGATATAGGCAAAGTGCAGGACAATATAACCCACGATAAGATATACCAGATTATAGATCTTTAATATCTCACTGAGCTTCAGCTGCAGCAGCATAAGGATACCGAAAGAGAGAACCAGCGTCCGGAATACCACTGCCTGAAGAAAACTGTTGCCCGCATTCGGAAAATGCACACAGGCTGCGATACAGATACCGAAAAAAACCACGGTCAGTATCTCATGTATTATTGCTTTAACATCAGTCCTGTTTCTCATGTTTGATCCGTTCTTTTATAACGTACTGGGGCGATGCGTTCATGCAGATATAAATACGCCCTATATACTCGCCGATCAGTCCCAGCATTATCATCACCATCCCGCCGAAGAAAGCGATCAGGGATATGATGGATGCGAAACCTACCACACGGTCCGGCAGGATGAAGTGCTGGATTATGATCACGATACCGTAGATAAAACCTGTCAGTGCAAAGAACACTCCCAGCATCGTGGCTATGCGCAGCGGTTTTACCGAAAATGAAGTGAAACCGTTCATCCACAGTCCCAGGAGTTTTCCGAGACTGTATCCCGATTCCCCGACTGTCCTTGAACGGTGTTCCACCTGCACGTTTACTATGTTTCTCGTAGCCCTGAGCACCAGGCCCATAATATAAGGATAAGAATTCTCATATCTGAGCATCTCGTCTATGACAAAGCGCTTAGCCGCAAAATAACTGGAAAGATGGAGTTCCTTCGGTTTGTCCAGCATGAACTCCGCCATTTTCTCATTAACGTAGCTGCCGAAATTCCTAAAGGGTGAATGCTTCTTATTTCCGTACTTTGCATATGCTGCATCGGCACCGTCTTCCAGGGCTTTTAGAAGCTTGGGACATTCCGAAGGCGGCGTCTGTCCGTCGTCGTCAAGACAGATGACCACATCCCCCTTTGTCTCACGCATGCCTGCCATCAGCGCGGAATGCTGTCCGAAATTCCTTGCGAAATCAATGCCGGTGATATTATCGTTCTCACTGCAGAGCTTTCTTATGACACTCATGGTATCATCGGGAGAACAGTCATTGACCAGCACAAGCTCCCAGCTCTTATCCTGCAACTTTGCCATGGTTTCCTTTATCTCAGCCACGACTCCCTCTATGGTCTGCTCACTTCGGTAACAGGGTATTACAAAACTGATCATCTGCATCACAGTATCCTCTTCATGAATATAACGGGGAGTTCGCCGCCTTCTCTTGCGTATTCGGTAAATCCCCTGCCTTCATAAACCTTCCGTGCTCTTGCGTTGCTTTCAAGTACCCTTAAACTTATTTCCTTCAATCCCATATCGCTGCGGGCATACTCCAGGGCCAGTTCCATCACTTCGCTTCCGTAGCCCTTCCCCAGCATATCTTCCCTGCCGATGTATATACCGTACTCGGCTGTCTTATTCTCTTTATCTATATCCTTGTAATACTGGCTTCCTATTTCTTCGCCGCTCTGTTTAAGACCTATCACGAACTGTTCAACTTTCCCGCTCATGACCTTGGTCCTGAACCATTCCCGGTGCATCTCTTCGGTGACGATATCTTTAAAGATGAACTGTTCCCTGACGCAGGGCGCATTTCTCCACTTTACCGCCGAAGCCGTATCATCGATCGTCATTCTTCTCAGATATATGTTTTTACCTTCTATACGTTCTTTCATCACTCATGACAGGGAGCATAGATTTCAAAGCGCTCCCTTTTTCCTTCCGTCAGGGTCACAGATCTTAAGCCCGTTATGCAATATCTTTCTGTCAGAAATTCCTCAAGCTCACATGCAGCAAGACCGGTTCCCGAACGAAAAGCAAAGCGCACATTCTCTCCGCTTTTTATTGCTTCCTCTGCACTTCCGTAGCCGTATGCTGCAAGCTTCTCTTCCTGCAGCGGTGAACCGTAGAGCCATCCGCCCAAAAGCACGCAGTTGGCCGGTTCGCTCCTTTTGCTGCTTAATACATACTTGGTGCGGTTGACCGTCGCATAGGTCTCCAGGAAAAACAGCTCTTCCCCGTGATCCTCCATGTAAGAGTATAACACATCATCTTCCTTATTTACAGCTAATTGTGTTTCATAATCGCCGACATCGATAAAGTCCTTTACCGTAAATATAAGGGCTATAAGGCTTGCGGCAGCAAGTACCGCCATGGCCGCTTTTTTATGCTTTTCTACTTTTATCCCCATAAGGAGAGCGGTCATGACTCCTGTCCCTGCCATATAGAGGGCTTCCACCACTCTTTCCGGCATGCGTCCCTTATATGCCAGATAGCCGTAGAGCGCAAGATGTATACCTGCACAGAAGCAGGCGGCGATCAGCGTTTTTATATCTTTATCCAATACGGACAATACCAGGACTCCTGCTGTCATCAGCCAGAACACATAAGCATAGGGCATGCCCGGATCCTCAAGTCCCGGTATAAATGATACTTTGACCGTATAAAGCGCTTCCTTTATCCTCTGAAGCCCTTCGCTCTGCCTGCCCTCTTCGCGGTACTGTGCCATATCATGAAGCCTCTTGGTATCTGCTTCATCATCTGCTAATATGTCATAATTCTTATATACCGGAAATGCGCTGTTGCTGACGCCCAGGCTGTTATAGTAATCCCTCGCTGCATCGCTTTCCCAGACGCTCGTATAATCATAGAGCTCGGTCCTCGCCTCATTGAGCTTAAGATAAGCCTGCCAGTCTTCACTGCGGTAGGCCAGAAACTGGATCAGCAGCAATAAGAGAAATACAACTGCACAGCTTATAAGCGGAAGCATCCTGCCGTAGCGTGCTTCCCCCTTGTTCTTAACGTATCTTCTGATCAGTACCGGCAGCAGGAAAGGAACAAACATATAAAACACCTGCATCCGTATCTGGTGGCAGAGTATCAGCAATATCAGGGCTGAGATAAAGTCTTCGTTCTTCTCCTTTTCACTGTCGCCGCATAGCGTAAAAAGAGCCGCACAGCCTGCGCAGGCGGCTACCACGGTATAGTGGGGCATCATGGCGCAGCCCGCAAAGAACATGATTATCAGCGCAAAACCTGCAGTACTGTCCTTCTTGATCGCCAGGGCCGATGAGAGCATGACCGTCAGCAGGCAGAAGAGCCCGAACCAGGGCACTATGGGTATCAGCCTGTACATGAGGCTTAAGATAAAGGAAAGCCCCGCACCCATATAGACAGTGTGCATATCCGGCGTCCCGCTGTATGCTCCCGAGAGTATGCTCTCTATCGCAACATCGTCGTTTAAGATAAAAAGAGGGGCGCGGTAAAAGAACAGCAACAGATATATTGCCACTGAAGCGATTATGGCGGCGAGTCCCTGCCTTTCTCTCAGCGTCCTGTTCATCCTAAGCGTAGAACTCCTTAAGCTTTTCGATAACGAATCCCTGATCTTCCTCCGTAAGACTGTAATAGAGCGGCAGACGCAGCAGCCTTTCGCTCTCTTTCGTTGTATATACATCCTCGCCGGAAAAGCGTCCGTATTTCTTCCCTGCGGGAGCGGAGTGCAGCGGTATGTAGTGGAATACCGTAAGTATGCCGTTAGCCTCCATATGGGCTTTAAGGGCTGTACGCTCCTTTATATCCTCCGTCTTTATATAAAACATATGGGCATTGTGAACACATTCCTCCGGAACAAAAGGAAGCTCTATCTTACCCTTCTCCTCAAGCTCCTTAAGCTCAGTATAATATCGGTTCCATATCTTCAGTCTCTTTTCGTTTATCTTATCCGCTATCTCAAGCTGGGCATAGAGATAGGCCGCATTCATGTCGCTGGGAAGATAGGAGGAACCTGCATCCTGCCAGGTATATTTATCCACCTGGCCCCTGTAGTACTTGGATCGGTCAGTTCCCTTCTCCCTGATGATCTCTGCTCTTTCGATGTATTTCCCGTCTTTTATGAGCAGGGCTCCGCCTTCACCCATGCTGTAGTTCTTTGTCTCATGGAAACTGTAGCAGCCGAAATCACCTATGGCTCCCAGGGCTTTCCCCTTGTAGCTTGCAAGCACTCCCTGGGCTGCATCCTCTATGACAAAGAGTCCGTGTCTCTTAGCTATATCAAGTATCGTATCCATTTCACAGGCTACCCCGGCATAATGCACCGGTACTATGGCTTTGGTCTTTTCGGTGACCGCTGCCTCTATCTTCTTCTCATCGATATTCATGGTATCGGGTCTGATATCCACAAACACCGCCTTAGCACCTCTCAGCACAAAGGCATCCGCGGTTGAAACAAAGGTATACGAAGGCATTATCACCTCGTCCCCTTCCTTTATATCACAGAGCATGGCCGCCATTTCCGTTGCATGGGTGCAGGAAGTGGTCAAAAGACATTTTGCCGAAGCTGTCCTCTCCTCAAACCAGCTGTTGCATTTTTTTGTAAAAGCACCGTCCCCGCAGATCTTTTCCGCAGCTATGCACTCCTTTATGTATTCGATGGCATTTTCCGCGCAGGGCGGTACGTTAAAGTTTATCCTCATCTCACACCTCCGGGCAGATACATTATATAATCATCTCCATTATATCCCTCAACATAGCCTTTTTCATCTATAAATTCTTTTATAAGCCTGTATTTTCCGTCGCTTTCATCCGCCAGCTCGCTGCGTATTATCAGCATCGCATCTTCACCTGTTGCAGCAAAGCTGTCTATATCGGCTTTCATATCCTCATAGGAAAAACTGTCCAGATCCGGCCAGAGTGTTGACAGTGCGGGTTCCTTATCCAGCACATAATACAGCCCCGGCAGATTGCCGTAGCTTATCAGCTTCCCCTCCGTACCCTCTGCGGCTTTCATCAGCGCATCTATGGCAGCGCCTCTCTTCCAGTTTGTCTTCATGCCCTTGAGCCTGCCTTCATTCTCAATGCGGTACACACGCTTCACACCGTCCTCTCCGTCTCCGAAAGCATAGGTAAAATGGAACATCACACTCTGGAACAGGAGCAGCACGAAGAAGGATATCATCATTGCCGTAAAAGGAAAAGCAAAAGCCTTTCCCTTATAAAGTCTCATGAGCCGGATGCTTAAGAACACGCAGGCCGGAGCCATGAAAAACATCTGATTGATCAGCGCGTAAAAATGATTGTTGGTACCCAGCGGCGCCACCAGCAGCAGTATGAGTGCTGCGCAGGCCAGCTTCTTTTCTTTAAGCTGTATATCCTTATGCACAAGGACCGTGATAAATACTATGGCCATGATCAATATGAATATGCCGCATACTCCGTATATGCTGCCGTTGTTATAATAGCTCACGGTTATGACCCCGCGCTTGTAATAGTATATAAAAAGCAGGGCTACTCCGCACATATACAGGATCTTCTTAAGTTTAACAAAAGCATCCTTTTTTATCATGAACATGACCGTTCCGGCTGTGAGTCCAAGCAGCATGAATACCGCCCTCTTTGCCGCGAAGACATAGGCATCGGCAATGAGCTTTATCATATCCCCCATGCCGTATCCGCCGTTGCTCTCTCCGTCTTCGGAAAGCAGGCCTGCCGCCCAGCCGAAGGCTTCTGCTATGCCGCCTGCAGACTGAGCAATACTCTCTCCTGCCGCCAACCTGGATATCAGCAGCATCAGAAGTGCGAGCACCACACCGCTTATATATCCTGCGACACACTTCAGTATATCCTTAAGGATCTCATTCTTTTTACCTTCCGCAGCATCCGCATAGATGACAAAGAATATCAGGGCACAGTAAACCAGATTCGAGATTCTTGCAAGCAGTGCCATTCCCAGTATCAGTCCCGCAAAGAAATATCTCTTCTTTTTCTCATCATCCGCGGTAAGCAGCAGTACAGCTGCCAGGGTAAAAGCGGTGTAGGAAAGATAGTGATACAGTATGACCGTGGGGCACCAGCATAAACCCAGCGCAAATATCTCTCCGAGGAAAAGTACCGGAAAGGGTATCTGCTTTTTTAAGCCGTGTAAAACAAAGACCGCACAGGCGGCGGGTATCAGACGTGTAATGATACTGAAGACAAGGAATCTTCCTCCGCTTATGCGGAAAATGATGAAACCGATAAGATTGGAAAGATAGGTAGCATAAAGCCAGTCGCCCTGAAGGGTGTAGAAGCTCTCGTAATTACCCATGCTGTATGTACTGTCTGTCAGATCAGCCCCTTCACACACCCCGATAAAAGCGAAGAGCGCAAGGAGAACGGTACAGATCAACGGCAGTTTTTTTCTGATCTTCCCGAAAAGCGTCACTTGAAATAATACCTCTTATACCATTCCGCAAATTCCCTTAAGCCTGTCCGCAGATCCGTGGAGGGCCTGTATCCGTAGTCCCGCTCCAGGGCCGAAGTATCAGCATAAGTAACAGGCACGTCCCCGGGCTGCATCGGAAGCAGTCTCTGATGCTCCTTCATATCAAAGTCTCCCGGAAGCACTCCGGCTTTGATAAGTTCTTCCCCGAGTATGTTTATGAATTCCATAAGATCCACCGGCGAACTGTTTCCTATGTTGTATAGTGCGTAAGCCGGCTGTCCTTCTTTTTCTTCCGGTGCCTTTTTCATTACCAGGCTCACACCTTTGGTCACATCGTCCACGTAAGTAAAATCTCTTTTGCAGTTGCCGTAATTGAAGATGTCTATGACGCCGCCGTCAATGAGCCTGTTGGTAAAGCCGAAATATGCCATGTCGGGACGTCCTGCGGGACCGTATACGGTAAAAAACCTTAAACCGGTCACAGCCAGGCCGTACAGCTTTGAATAGGCATGGGCCATAAGTTCGTTGGACTTTTTAGTCGCCGCATAAAGGGATACGGGATGTTCCGCCGGATCCTCCACCCTGTAGGGTATGTTCATATTATCGCCGTAGATCGAAGAACTGGAAGCATATACCAGATACTCAAAGCTCTTCCCTTCCGTCTTTGCCCTTCTGCATTCCTCAAGTATATAGTAGAAACCGTTGATGTTGGTATCTATGTAGGGATCGGGATTGCTTATGGAATACCTGACTCCGGCCTGGGCTGCCAGGTTCACGACCACCGCGGGATCATAAGTCTCAAATATCTCCTTCAGCTTTTCGCGGTCGCTGATGCTGCCCTCTTCGAATATCCAGCTGCCGGCAGCTTCTTCCGCTGCCTTCTCTATCAGTTCCAGCCTGTGCTTCTTTAACGACACATCATAATAATCATTCAGATTATCAAGACCTATGATGCGTGCCTCTTCTTCCTTCAGAAGGCGCATCACCAGATGGGCACCGATAAATCCCGCCGCCCCGGTCACAAGTATGGTCTTTCCCTTCAGTTCAATCTTTTTCATCCGCAGTCTGATCCTTCTTTTTGAAAACAAACAGTTTGCTGAATATATAGTTCAGTATTATCACTACGATACTGCAGATCAGATATTTTGAAAGCTTCTCATTTACATGCATGAATCCTACCAGAATATTAAGCAGTACCAATTCGATTATAAGTGTGGATATCCTTGCTCCGCCGAAGGCAATAAACTCTTTTGTGATATCCTTAAAGCCATGTTTGTCGCTGTGGAACACAAAGCTTCTGTTCACAACGTAAGCAAACACAAAGGCTATGAACCAGGAGATCGCATCGCTTAAGTTTACTCTTAAGAGTTCCTCCATATTTTTAAAGATAATGTCATCAAAGATCGCATATGCCACCCAGCAGATCACAGTGGTAAGGAAGCCGGTTATCAGATAGTCAAAGACTTCCTTCTTTGAATAATAGAAGCTCATGCACCAGTCGAGGAAACGCTCCAGCAGTATGAACAGGCGGTTACGCATGATATCGATAAAGATGCCTATACAGAAGATCAGCATCACGCAGAAGATCATATGGAAGGGTCTGAGAGCACCGTAGTCTCCTCCCAGCCACAGCCATATGGGCCACTTGTCCATCACCAGTCTGTGGGTATGGAGCAGATATACACCGAAGGTATAAGGCGCTATCCATACCAGGAATGAGGTCAGATCCGTATTCTTTATCTTCAGGTTTTTAAAGAAGCAGAACAGAGCTACCGAACCCGTGATAACAAAGATAAAGTTGTAATGTATGGGTGTGGCATAATAGTATCTGTCCGGCTGGGGGCCCCTTATGGCGATAGCCAGGCCTTCCGCAGCCACTATCATCAGGGCACTCAGAAAATATACGATAAGCGCACGGCTCTTCTTCTCAAAGAAAGGTATGCCGAAACGTCTGATATAATTGGCTATCATGAACAGGACGATGAACCAGGTAACACTGTAACCGTAATCATCTATAGGAAACTCCACGGGCAGCAGGGACTTGGGGATACTCAAGAGCGCTATGAGCAGTATCAGCATCCACTTAAGCTGCCGTTCCTTCAGCCTGTTCACGCCTGCAGCCAAAAGAGGTGAGAATATATAGAATACTATATAAACCGTGGCATACCAGTAATGCCTGTTGATCACCGGGAATAGCATGGCCTGGATATCGTAAACATTGATGTATATGCCGTCTTTAAAAGAGAAATACTCATTTACTCCGGCGGCACCGACTATCATCATGAATACCCAGATGAACACGCTGTAGAAAAATACCTGGGCCCAGAGCCTTATGCATTTCCTTACGGAGAAGCTCTTCTCAGTCAGGAAATAACCGCTTATCATCACATAGAGATTGACACTCACTATGCATAAAGCTTCCACGAGCCAGTCGATGAAACCGAGCCCGGCAGGCGCCTTGCTTAAGCGTCCTCCCATGATCTGGTAATGGAGAGCAATCACCATCAGCATGGCGACGACTCTCATTATCTCAAACTGGGGCTCCCTGTAGGGCCTGTCATAGCTCTGCTTTTCCGGCTCTTTACTGATATCTTTCTCAAATACCAGCTTTTCTTCGTCGGCAGAGACCTGTTCGTAGCCAAGCTTCTTAAAGATGTTTATCGAGTGTTCGTTGTCCGGCTTTACTTCGCCGCGAAGCACCGTATATTTTTCCTTCTCCTTAGCCTCAAGGAGTCTCAGCATCTTAACGCCTATGCCGCGTCCTCTCATGTCAGGGGATACCTGATAACTGATAATGCCTTTCTTTTCGTCCTTCTCATCTTTTGCGGTACGTACAACACCTATGGGAGAAAGGAAATCCATGCATATGAAGATGTCCCTGTCCTCATCGGCAAGAAGGTCTTTAAGCCATTTAACATGCTCCTCCCACTTTATCTCATCCTGCTTAAATGATGCAGCCCGCGTATCCGGATCATTAGCCCATTTATACAGAAGCTTTGCATCATAATCTCTTACTGTCCTCAAAAAATAACTCATCTGCCCTGCTCCGTTAACATCTTATATTTAAGTTCGGCCATCGCCCAGTCTTCTTCGGTATCGATGTCCTGAACCCTTCTTTCATCCATCTCTATGCCTGCGGTGTTCTTCATCACCACCGCCTGCTGCTCCTTAAAAGACTCAAGCTTAAGGAAATAAAACTGTCCGCAGTCGTGATATTCCGCTTCCAGATCCTGGGAACGCTTCAGCTGATCCTCGGGATAATGTGCAATAAGCCTGCCCTCACGCATCAGCAGCGCGCGTCTCGGGGGAAAAGAAAAACGCACCACGCTCATGACCGTATCCGCGTCCTTATCCTCCAGAAGCGTAAGGGCCTCCTTCAGATCCTCAGGTCTGATAAAAGGAGCCGTGGGATAGATACAGCAGAGTTCATCAAAGAACATGCCTCTCTTCTCATACTCCTCCACCACTTCTTTCAGCACCTCAGCCGTAGTCGCATGATCGTCGGCAGTCTTTTCACTCCTCATAAAAGGAACTTTTGCACCGTAGCTTTCCGCAAGCTCCGCGATCTCCTTACTGTCCGTCGATACCATCACCTCATCGAAAATGCCGCAGCTTATTGCGGTCTCTATGGAATAGCTGATTATCGGCTTTCCGAGGAAATCCCTTATATTCTTTTTCGGTATTCTTTTACTGCCGCCCCTTGCGGTGATCACGGCAAGCCTCTTTTTATTTTCCACCTCTGATCCTCTTTATCACCTTTCTGTAAGCATGCAGCGCGATATAATAAACAAAAAAGCAGAAGTTTGACCGCTGCTGCAGGTCTATGAACTTTTTATATTCCTCATTCACCCGTTCTTTATAGTAGGGATTATCCCTGAACTCCGGATATATCCTTCTGATGTAATCCCTGATGATGCCGCAGTTTTTCATGCTCCTGTGCCTGCCCCCGTACATATAGGAGAACAGGGTGTTGACATAGCCGAGCTCTGTCACGCGCATCAGTATCTCAGCTTTATAGCTTTCGGATATACCTCTGCTCCTGCACTGCTCAAGCAGCAGTTCCATGGCCTTCATCCTGTCCGCGCACTTTTCAAAGCTTACATGATGGGTAGTGGACTCCGGCAGCTGCAGGTAGTAATACAGGGCCTCATTCACTCTCTCAAAGTGGCTGAAATACATGGACCACAGCGGTGCTGCGCAGTTATCCTCGTAAAATATCCCTTCCGGGAAAGTCAGCTTATTCTGCTCTATCACTGACCTCAGATATATCTTGACCACCATGCTGCCGTTCTTTAATATGTGGCTTTTGTGCTTTGCCTCATCCAGCACACCGGTCTGATCCGCGCTGTTATTTTCTACGGTTTTGCCTGGTTCAAAGCCCTGTTTCTCAACTATCGTATAATCGCAGCCCACCATATCGGCGCCGCTCTCTTCTGCTTTCGCAAGAAGCTTTGCGTACATATCCGGCGCAACGAAATCATCACTGTCAACGAAACCCACCCATTCGGCGCTGCTTTCCTTAAGTCCCAGATTCCTTGCTCCGCCCTGACGGCGGTTTACTTTGGAATACACGGCTCTGAATCTGCCGGGATATTTTTCTTCGTAAGTCTTCAGTATCTCTGCCGAATCATCGGTGGAAGCATCGTCCACCGCGATCACTTCCATATCCTCAAGGGTCTGGTTCATCAGCGAATCCAGACAGAAGTTCAGCTTATTGCCCGCCGCCATATTATAGACCGGTACTATCACCGACAGTTTCATGATTCAGCCCCCGTAAGTATACCTGCCAGCCTTTCGGCCCCACGGCCGTCGGCAAGTCTCTGCAGCGCTTCCGAGATCCTCTTTCTTCTTTCAAAGTCTCCGCCCAGTGAAACTATCTCTTCATGCAGAGCTTTATAGGAATAGTCCTTCCTGATATCTCCCGAAAAAGCTATCAGTCCAAGCCTGTCAAAACCTTTCGCGTTTCCCAGCTGGTTATCGGCCGAGATATAGCTTATTCCCGGCGTTCCGACAGCTGCGGTCTCATACATGGTCACGCCGCCGGCGCATACGACCATATCAGCCTCCGAAAGGGCCTCCTTCAGATCCGGCTGCGGCCCGAGTATCCTCAGCCTTTCCGTTTCCGCAGCGAGCCCTTCCAGCTTTTCTCTGTCTTCGTTAAAACGCCCGGCTATCAGCGTGTATCCGAAAGTATCGGGCTTTGCTTTGATATACTCTGCCAGCTTCAGCAGAAAGTGTTCAGGGTCAGCCGCCCCGGACAGGACCAGTATCTTTTCGGCCTTCTCCCTCACGGCTTTGCGCCCGGCTCCCCTGTATATGCTCCTTAAAGGGACATAATCGCAGCCCAGCAGTTTTACTGCCTGCGGATATTCTTTTTCATAATCATAGTCCGCCGCATATACGGAATAGTTGATGATGAACGAACAGTCCCATATCCGTTCATGAAGATCATCGATATAGGCGACAGCGCATTCCTTATTCAGGCTGCTCATATATGAAGGAGTCACATAGTAGCTGTCGATAAGCAGCCTTTCTATGCCGCGGCTCCTTATCAGTTCCTTCATATACGGTATCTCACCGTCCAGATCCTTAAAATCCCTGTTAAGTACTATGGTCTCGAAACCCCTGGCGGCGGGCAGCTTTGCCGAGCCTTCTTCTGCCGTGATAAATACGCAGTCTTCCCCAAGTCTTTTTGCTTCGGCTGCTATCGCAAGGCAGCGCATCATATGACCGCCTGCCGTTATCGCATTTGCTTCCGTACGGATATAAAGCTTCACGCTTCGAATCCCTCCGCCATGTCTGCAGCAAAGGGTGTGCCGAAGGCTATATCCCTGCTTGCCTTAAGTCCCAGAAGCTTCTCGTAATACCTGGGATGCAGGCCTGCGCCGGGCCTTACCACCCTTATGTTTTCGCGGCTTAATATATCACCCTTCTTTATATCCGCTGATACAAAAATGGATTTTCGGAGCGTCCTGGAGGACTTCTCTTCCTCAGAAAGCGTAAACTCCGGCTTTCCCAGAGCCCTCTCCGCATCCCTTATGGCTTTCACCATTTCGGCAAATTCCCCGGCCTCCATCGAGAAAGAGGCATCTGGATTCTCTATCTTTCTGCTGATGCAGAAATGCTTTTCGATGATATCCGCCCCTATCGCAACTGCGGTAAGCGCTGCGGTATGTCCCATGGAATGGTCCGACAGACCTGCAGGCAGGGAATACATCTCCTTGAGTTTCGGTATCATCCTCAGATTCATATCATCCGGTATCGCCGGGTACACGCTGCAGCATTTCAAAAGCGCAAGCGAATCATTACCGCATTCCCTTACAGCCGCTACAGCTTCGTCTACTTCTTCCTTTGTAGCCATGCCTATGGACATGATGATGGGCTTTCCCGTCTTCGCCACTTCTTTTATGAGCGGTATATCCGTCACTTCAAAGGAGGCTATCTTATACGAAGACACGCCCATTTCTTCAAGGAAATCAACCGCAGTCTTATCAAACGGAGTCGAGAAGAAATCCAGTCCCAGCTTATCCGCCTCTTCTTTCAGCTCAGGCTGCCATTCCCAGGGAGTATAAGCCTTCCCGTACAGCTCGTAGAGATTCTGCTTTTCCCAGGTGCCGCTCTTTATCGTAAAATAGGGATTATCACATTTCAGGGTTATGGTGTCCGGGGTATAGGTCTGTATCTTTACACAGTCTGCTCCCGCTTCCTTAGCCGCATGTATTATCTCTATCGCACGCGACTTGTCCCCCGCATGGTTTGCTGACATCTCGGCTATTATATAAGCCGGACTGCCTTCACCTATCTTCCTTCCGTTTATAGTCATCTCGATCCCTCCGACTCAGTCCGCTATCAGGGCATACACTTTTTATTATACCACAATATCTATGTGCTTCAATGTAATAATTTCCGATATAAGGCTTCCCGGCAGTCCTTCATGGCCATTTCTATCACTTTATCCATATCCAGATAACGGTAGGCGCCGAGTCTTCCTCCGAAGATCACCCTGCCCTCTTTTCCCGCGAGCTCCCTGTATCTTTTATACAGCGCATTGTTCTTCTCATCGTTTACCGGATAATACGGCTCATCTCCCTTTTTCCAGCTGTGCGGATACTCCTTTGTTATCACGGTCTTCGGCAGTCTCTCATTCCCCCTGCATTTCAGTTCAAAATGCTTGTGCTCGATTATCCTGGTATAGGGGATCTCGTATTCCGTATAATTTACCACCGCATTGCCCTGATAGTTTTCCATATCAAGCACGCTGGTCTCAAACTCAAGCCCCCTGTACTCCAGCTCGCCGAAGCTGTATCCGAAATACTCATCTATCATGCCGCTGTAGACTATCCTGTCGGCAAGGGCTTCGTAACGTTCCCTGCCGGCAAGGAAATCCGTCTTCAGTTCCAGCTCCGCGCCCGCGAGCATCTTTTCGATCATGGCCGTATAACCGCCGATGGGTATGCCCTGATATCTGTCATTGAAATAATTATTGTCGTATTCAAAGCGCACGGGGAGACGCCTGATTATAAAAGCCGGAAGTTCGCTGCACTCGCGTCCCCACTGTTTTCTGGTATAGCCCTTTATAAGCTTTTCATAGATGTCCCTGCCCACCATCATCAGTGCCTGTTCCTCCAGATTGGCCGGCTCGGTGATCCCGGCTTCCCCGATCTGCGAAGCTATGATCTGCTTCGCCTCCTCAGGAGTCCTGATCTTCCAGAGCTTCGAGAAGGTATTCATATTGAAGGGAAGATTATATACCTCATCCTTATATACGGCGACCGGACTTAAGATAAAGTTGTTGAAATCCGCAAAACGGTTCACATACTCCCATACCTTTTTATCGGAAGTATGAAAGATATGTGCGCCGTACTTATGTACCTGTATTCCCTCTGTCTCTTCCGTATATGCGTTTCCCCCGATATGCTTTCTCCTGTCGATCACCAGCACTCTCCTGCCCGCATCGAGCGCTTCCCTTGCGAAGACCGCTCCGTACAGCCCCGCTCCGACTATCAGGAAATCATACTTTGCCATAGCTGCCTCCTCCCCTTCTAAAGCTTTATGATATACACCGGCTCGATCCCGCCGCCGTCATAAACTACCTCTCCCAGACTCTTTAACAGTTCCGCATCCATACCGTCCGGAAGGTATTTCTCATATTCGCAGCTTCCGATAAAGATATAGTCCACGGAATATTTGCTGCAGAGCTCCCTAATCTTTGCGGGATCAGTCCCGCAGTATATATCCCAGACGTCATCGTCTCTTTCATCCACGACCTCGGAATCGTTCTGCCACAGCCACTCATGGGTGCGCCACCCCAGGACCGTAGGCCTTCCGCTGAGCGTGGATACCCTGTTATATATCGTATAACTGTCTCCGTTTGCCTCGAGTATCACACTGCCTTTCTCGGTCTCTGTCTTTATCCATTCTATGGCAAGAGCGTCCATGGGGCATTGCTCATATACATATCCGTCGGCGGCTATGCCCTTAAGCTCTCCCTTGGGACCGACGGTTCCTATTCCCATTTTTACAGCCACAGGGAAATACATGCAGCAGAGTATCAGCAGCACAAGGGCTGCGATCCCGCCTTTACGCTGACCCGGCCGCTCCGCTTTGCAGAGATAGCAGCTTATTATATGTGCCTGCATTACCGCAAAAAGTATGAATGACTGATAAGTCAGCTTAAACATGGTGTTGAAACGTTTAAAGCTTCCGGAATAGATATCCTCCACGTAGATAAGCTCCGGAATGATGACAAGCCCCAGGGCACAGAGGCCGATCAGCACGGTAAATATGTCTTCGGAAGAGATCAGCTTAAACGGGATAACCGTCTGCTCCTTTTTACTCTCCGCTTCAGTCAGTCTCCGCCTCAGCACAAGTATAAAGCTGATCAGCAGTATCACCGGCATGCCCCAGAGTATGACCAGCTGATAAAATCTGGAATGTTCGGTACACTTCTCGATTCCGTTGACCATTGCCTCAAAGCCCAGGTTAAAGGGAAGCGATACCAGCATGCTCACTGCCAGTACGATACCGCCCTGAATGAGCGTAGCGAGTATCACATCCTTTGCGCTCTTTAAGCTTATGATATTTGCATAAAGGATCACCGCTCCGGCTACCACAAAATAAATAGGGAAATCCCAGGCATTTTCCATCGCACATATGCCGATAAGAAAGCCCACTGCAAACACACATCTGTCGATGAGCACCTGTTTCATGCCGCCTTTATTTTCAGCATATTTTTCCCTTCTCTTCAGATAGGAAAGAACCAGCCCGAGTATGGAAAGCACCACAAAAACATTGATCACATGGGCATGAAGATCACCGAGTATGAAGGAGTAGGCCGGATACTCATGGGCGGTCTTGTCCGCCACATCCGGATTGTAGCCTATATACCTGGTGGAATCGGGATACCAGTAAGCCTTGTATTCTCCGCCTATTCCCAGTATTTCCCTGAACATGGGCACCAGCTTGTAAAAGATGAAGAAATGCATATTTGCCGCAAACATAAGAGCCATGGCTCCTATGGTACCTGCTGCCGCCTTAGCCTTCCCCTTCTTTTCCATAAGCGCGAAGCCGATGGAATACGCCAGGCAAAGGCAGATGGCAAAACAGCTGCCCAGGGACAGATTGTAACTGACATCTATGGTATTGAAGGACAGCTTGCTCAGATAAGTAAAGATGTACTGACCGAAATAATAATAGTTAAGAGGCTGTCCGGCAAACCAGACATCTGCGGGCGGGAAATAAGAGGATTCGTACATGCTCTGCATAAAACTGTAATCCATCATCCTCTCGGTCCCGAAGGCATCCGGCGAAAAAGCCCTTATATACACATATCCGGTGAGGGCCGCCGCAAACAGCAGCTCTCTTTTTAATATACGATTAATGTCCGCTCCTTTATACAACGCTGCGGGTGTTTTCCTCCCGGCCGCATAGGGGAGCAGATATACCAAAATGGCGCAGAATACAAAAACCGCAATGCAGGCTGCATTTCCGAACTTTAAAAGTCTTGCCGAGGCACATACCCACATCACGTATCCGGGTATCATCAGACCGCAGACTTTTGCGAAGAACCAGGGCACATCCTTAAATCCCGCAAAAAGATGGGCCGCGACGGGATAAAAAACTATGGTCCCCAGCAGCAATGCCGCATACCATTTGAGTACAAAGAGCATATCGTTTCCAAGCAGAAGTGCTCCGATCATAAGTGTTGCGGCTATGAGCAGAGCCCATATCCAGGAATTATCGTTTTTCTCTTCTCTCATTCAGCTTTACGCTCCTCTTTTCTCTCGTATACGGTAAGACTGTATTCGTCCTCACCTTCGGAATATACGGCATCATAAGCTTCCGCTATGGACGCCTCAGATACATCATAATAGTCTCTGGCTTCTTTATCAACAATGATAAAGCGTATGCCCTCACTTTTCAAAAGCGCTTCCCTGCGTGCCGGATCGGCGGTGGCATATATCTCCCTGCAGATATTCTCGCGGTAGTTCGTATCATAGCCCGCAGACCAGGCATAATAGGGCCAGCCGTAATAGAGCATGGCTCCCGCAAGTACGGGTCTGTCCAGTGAATAGGGTGCGCTCAGCCACAGATCCTTCGAATCGCTGTTGTCCTCTATCCACTTCACAAGCGGATCTTCCGTCTCATAATTAAGACTTCGCTTATCGATATTATACAGTATCTTTGTCTCCGCAAGTCCTGTCATGGTAAGGATGAGCGCCAGTATCACAGCAGATATCCTTATGCTTAACCTGCTTATCTTCCACAGCCTGTACAAGAGCAGGGCCGCAAATATGCCGAAAAGATTAAGGGAAAGCATCACATACTTATGCCCCACTGTGATATCAACCGTAAGGGAAAGGGTAAATGCAAGGATCAGCGGAGCCGAAAAAGCCAGGATCAGTACCCTTTCGGCAGCACTGCTTACGATAAAGCATATCGCCACAAGGATCAGCAGTATGCCTGTGAGCTTAAGCATATAATCAACGGTTCCGGGAATGGTGGCATTATCTGCCAGAAATCCGTACTGGAAGGACGGGCTCACCGCCGAGCCGTTGATAAAGAAGCGGCTGGTCAGCATAGACATGCCTACGGCTATGACTGCCAGAAGCAGGAAAGCCGGCTTGTTGTCGGAAAAGAGAGCGATCACAAAGAGTATCGCAAGTGCTCCTATCACCATGGCCCCGTTCCAGAATGACATGGCTCCGAGCATAATGCCGGAAAACAGCGCAAGGACAAGAGCCGTCTTTTTATCATATTTCCCTTTAAGGCTTTTAAGACAGGGTGTCCAGAGTATCAGCAGCACAAGCACAAAAGCCATGGCCATGGCAAGATGCCTCTGATTCATATACACCTTAAGATTCCACAGTCCCCAGTTTTCCTTATCGGTATAGGACCAGAACTCAGTCCTGTCTTTAAGAAGCTTAAGGAAATTATCTCCAGGTTCAAGCTCGGCCAGCCACTTAAAGAAGCTCGGCGAAGACCTAAAGAGCAGAAAGACTACGGAAAGCACCCCCGCTCCCCTGTTTCCCGTAAGCTTTGTACCATATACATAGAGAAGCATGCACAGGCTCAGCATTCCCAGAAACGAAGGTATATTGAAAGCATGGTCGATACGAAGACCCAGAAATTCCAGGTTTCCCATCATGAACTGATACATGAAATGATAGCGGATATCGCTGCCCCCGTAGTGGGAATAAGCCGTAGGAAAGTTGTTGCCCACGGCGAAGCTTCTTTCCATGCCCACATGGGTGGCAAAATCGCTGAATACCGAGAGACCTACCTTAAGTTCACCGTCTGAAACCCTGAAAGTACGGTAAAAGAAAAACAGCAGAAAAAGCGCCAGTACAAGCCACAGCCCGTAGATGAAAGGATGTTTCTTAAGCGGATCATGCTCCGGAAAAGCAGGCTTAGTCTCACGTTTCTTAATTATGATAAAAAGAAGGATATCGAGAATAAGTATAAGTAAAACACCGAAGATGTTGCCCTTTATCAGGGGGTTTGCCGCCCCGGGATGAAGGGCTTCTTCAAGATATGCAAAAAGATATACTGCCCAGCAGCTGATCACGGTACCCGTGATATAGGCGGCAGGGATCGTTACGCACCACCAGGGTATCTTAATTTCAGATCCTCTGACATCATTACAGCCGCTGTACTGAAAAGAAGGGATAAGGCACCAGAGCAGAAGAGTTCCGGTAAATATACAAAAAAGTATGAATAGTATAGCTAACATAGATCTACCAAAAAACGCGTGATTTTCCGCATAATAAACCGGTATGCGCTGTCTGCACGGGAGAACTCCATCCAGGCACCCTTGCGGCACATACGAATTCCTGCTTAGTGCTGCTGCGTTCCCACCCTGACACGGTTCGCGGGCACGTATTGCGCAAGACCCGGATATCAACATTAACCCACGCAGGGCTGCCATACCGGCATCCACAAGTATACCCTAAACAGCGCGGATATGTCAAATCCTCAGCTTACTCAATCAGGGGGACGGTTCCGCGGTTGAAAATCAAAGATTTTCAACCGCGGAACCGTCCCCCTGATTGAGCCTCAGTCGGCTGAAAAAAGAAGAAAGCAGCCTGCTGCATTCCTCCTCCAGTATACCGCTGCTTACCTCGCAGCGATGGTTGAATTCTTTCATCTGAAGTATATTGAGAACCGAGCCCGCACAGCCGGCCTTGGGATTCTTACAGGCATACACCACCCTCGGAATACGGGCCTGGACTATGGCTCCGGCACACATCTGACAGGGCTCAAGAGTCACGTAGAGGGTACATTCCTCCAGTCTCCAGTCCCCGATCTTCTTTGCCGCCTTTTTTATGGCGCTTATCTCCGCATGGGCCAGCACGCTCCTGTCGCAGTTCCTGCGGTTATAGCCCCTTGCTATGATCTTTCCCTCATGCACTATCACACAGCCTATGGGAACCTCTTTTAGCTCTGCAGCCTTGCAGGCCTGTTTAAGTGCCTGCTTCATAAACTTTATATCCTGAAGCTCCTGTCTGTGCGCTTCTTTCCTGGCCGCTTCTTCCTTTTCAAGCTTACGCAGGTATCTTCTTTCCCTTTTTCCCGCCATAGCTTCAGCCCAGCCTTCTCTCTATCATCAGGGCTATCTTGAATATCACCGCGTCCTCAAACTTCCTGACATCCAGCCCGGTTTTTTTCTGTATCTTTTCCAGATGATACACCAGGGTATTCCTGTGCATGAACAGATCCCTGGCTGTCTCCGACAGATTCAGTCCCTTCTCGAGGAACCTGCCGGCCATGGCCAGCTCTTCCTCGCTTAAGCGCAGCTTTTTCTTTTCACCGAAATGCTCTTCCATGAACTCTTCGCAGTCCTCCGCACTCAGGCCGTATACCAGACGCCCGAGTCCCAGTTCGTCATAACCGCATACCAGTCTGTCATCATAGAAAAGGTGCCCTATCTCCATCGAGACCCTTGCCTGCATATAAGCTGCAGGGGCAGCCGATAGTTCATCAAAAGCTTTGCTGTAGGAAACCCTGAGTTCCTCCATCAGCTCCGTATTGATCATGCTCACGATCAGGTCGGCTCTGTCGGAGGGAGTGCTTATATCTTTCCTGCCCTTAATCGCCGATATCAGCACAATTTCATCAGCTGCATTTTCAAAAGAAATATCTTCCTCGCTGTCGGCAAATATCTGACCGATGATCTCCATCGATGCAGCAAGCTGTGCCGGATTCTTAAGCTTTATCAGGTATATGCGTCTTTTGAGCTCTGTATCCAGCTTCAGTTCCGCGCTCCTGGCAGCTATCGCCTGGTTTGAAAGCCCGCCGCATATCAGCTCCGAAAAAAAGGCTTCTCTGCTGTCCGCTCCCAGAGTACGCAGGAACAGTTCGAAATCCTTTTTATCGATAACGGCCACCTCCCGTCCTTCATGATCGGTGACCGTGTATTTATTCTTATCGTTTTTTCTGCTCATTTTCCGTTAACCGTTATGATGCCGTTACAAGCTTTTCTGCTTCTTCAGGCGGCAGCGGCTTTCCCCAGATAAAGCCCTGTATGTGGTCACAGCCTATGCTCTCGAGTGTCTTAAGCTGTTCCTCGGTCTCAACGCCCTCGGATATGACCTCAAGATTCAAGATATGACCTATGGTTATTATGGTAGCCACGTACTGCCTGGAAGAATCACTGTCATTCATCACATCTATAAATGATTTATCTACCTTCAGCAGATCCGCGGGGAAACTGTTGAGATAACTCAGCGATGAATAACCGGTGCCGAAATCATCGATGGCAACCTTCAGCCCCATCTGCTTTACTTCATTGATACGCTCAAGCGCCTTTTCAAAGGAATCGATCATTATCGATTCGGTTATCTCCAGCTCGAGCTGGTCTGCAGGTATACCGTATTTATTCATTATCCCCGTTATCTCATCGATAAAATTGTTTTTCATCAGATGCCTTACGGAAATGTTAATGCTAAGGCTTATCTTCGCATCCGTCTTTTTGATGGCTTTTCCGAAAAACTCCGCTGCTTTCTCAAACACCCTGAGATCTACCAGATCGATGAGACCTGTACTTTCGGCAACGGGTATGAACTCTCCGGGGCTGATAAAGCTGCCGTCATCCTCCCTTATGCGCGCGAGCGCCTCATAGCCTCTCAGCTTATGGCTCATATCGAACTGAGGCTGCAGATAGCTTAATATACGGTCTTTATCAAGAGCTTCCCTTATCTTTCTTTCGAGCTCCAGCGTCTTTTCCGCATGCGACATATCCTTATTGAAACGGAGGATACTGTCTCCGTGCTCACGTTTCATCTCGTGCATTGCCACATCCGCATAGGAAAGCATGGATGCCCTGTTGTCCGCGTCATCCGGATATATCGCATATCCGAAGCAGGCAGTCATGAAAAAGTCACAGTCATCAATGGTCATCTTCTCTTCAAGTACGGACTTATATGCCTTTATCGTATTAAGTATATCCTCTTCTTTTTCAAATTCCCTGATGACTATCAGGTACTCGTCTCCCCCGTATCTTCCGACAAAATCCACGGTCCCTGTCTTCCAGGAATCCGCCAGCTCCTTCCAGCGATCCGAAACCCGCCTCAGCACTTCATTTCCTGTCTCGTGCCCCATCGTATCGTTTATGCTCTTGAAGTTGTTTATATCAACGGAAACTACGGCAAAACGGTCATTCTTCTGAACCAGGTCATTTATAAGCTCGGTGCAGGCGAAGCGGTTCGGGAGCTTCGTGAGGTTATCCGTTACCACCTGGATCTGCATGCTGGCCTGATATTTCTCAACCCTGAGCTGGTTGATGAATATTATAAAGCTGGTCACCAGCGCAAAGACCGTGGTGAATACGCCGGGGATCGCAGTAAAATTGTGCATCACCACAATACTCATCACCCAAAAAGGAATCTGGGCCACAACGATCACAATGCCGGTTAAAAAGCCGATCTTTCTGAAAAATACAACAAGGCTTACAATAAAGATATTGGCAAGTGAAGTCAAAACTCCCGCGAAATAAGATACAGGTATCTGCTGTCCCGCAACCATGAAGGTTCCGGAACTCCTTGCTGTTTTGACTACATTGACTGAAATGACCACATAACACAGAACAAATAATATGTAGAGACTTTTCGGACTTTCTTTCTGACGGGACAGCTCTTTAAGCGTCAGATCGATATTCTTTCCTTTATTCACTTACCTTCTCCTCCACTCCATCCCTGGATACGATCTCACAACTGCAGACGAGCATTTTTCTCATCTGTTGCTATACCCCTCAAATTATATTTTATCACATAAAAAGATGCGGTACAAGACCGCATCTTTAATAATTTATGCTTTTTATTCTTAGTTGGTGATGGTCATTTCAGTCTCTTTATCGAATACATGGATCTTCTCTGTATCGAAAGCAAACTTGACAACATCGCCCGGACGAGCTGTAGTCCTGGGATCGACTCTTGCGGTCATAGGGAACTCGTCAAGATCGAAATACAGGAATACTTCTGCACCGAGAAGCTCGTATACTCTGATGGTAGCTTCGAAAGTGCTGTTGGGTGAACTCTCAACCATCATCTCCGAATCATATACATCCTCGGGACGGATACCGAAGGTAACGGTCTTTCCGTCATAGCCGCCCTGAATGAGCTTCTGGCTCTTTGCAGCATTAAGAGGTATGGACTTATCAGCGATCTTGAGGTAAGCGGTCTCGCCCTGAACCTCAACCACACCATCGAGGAAGTTCATCTGAGGTGATCCCATGAAACCTGCAACGAAGAGGTTGCCCGGCTTGTCATACAGATTCTGAGGAGTATCAACCTGCTGTACCACACCGTCCTTCATAACGACGATCCTGGTACCCAGTGTCATAGCCTCGGTCTGGTCATGTGTAACGTAGATGATGGTGGTGCCCAGTCTCTGGTGAAGCTTTGCG
>JAILES010000001.1 GCA_024687205.1 Lachnospiraceae bacterium | reverse complement strand
ATTACTGTTGATATAGCTGTATACGTCTATGGACTTTACAGCCTCGGGTACGTTTATATATACGGTAGAATCGATGAGCGCCAGATCATTGGGTCCGAGACTTGCGGGAGCATCGTCAGCCCCCAGCCAGTACTTCTTCACTTCGATCGGAAGATCACGGAACTGGGGATAATCGATCAGTGTAGCCAGACCGGTAGCATCATCACGGATGATCTTGTAGTGCGGATAATCGTCGAGTGTCTTGAACATATTTCCTGCACTCGGTATCACCTCGGTATCTCCGGTTACCGCATTGAGCCTTGTTCCTCTCGCAAAAGCATCACCGTAGGATAAAGGCGAAGGATAAACATAGCAGATACGCTCGGCTGCATTATCGTAGAGTCTTACGTCCTCTTCCATTGCATAATCGAAAGGCTTGAAGCCCTCTTCGGCATCACCGTAGAAATAAAGCTTTTTGCCGCCGGTCGCAAAAGCATCCTTGCCTATCGTCATATCCGCCTGGGTTGCGGAACTGCCGGACCAGTATACATGCTGCAGCTTATCGCTTGATCCGAAAGCTGTCGCTCCTATCTCCTTGACATTCGGTCCTATAACTACTTTCTTAAGATCCGAGCTTGCCGCAAAGGCCGAATCACCTATCTTGGTCACGGAATCGCCGATATTTACACTTTCAAGCGCTCCTGCCTTGTAGAATACCTTATCTCCTATCTCCTTAATGGATGCGTCAGGGATTATAAGGTTAACGATCTTATCCTTTACCGGTTCGAGGCATTCGTCATTCAGCGTGGTCACATTGTAGCTTGCCACCTTTGACGGTATGCTGAACTCGTCAATGGTATCGGGTGCCGTACCTATAAAGCTTACAAGCCTTATAGCCGCATTGCTCTCATCCAGAAGCTGCAGATCAAACCTGTAGCCTTCCGTAACATTTCCGAGAGCATCCTTTTTATTGACCACACCCACTTCATAGTGGTTATTTGCAGTATCGTCCGGTCCGGTCCCGCCGTAGATATAAGGTACATAGTCTTCTACAGCGGACTTTGCCTCCCAGGTGCATGTTCTGGGCAGTGCAGGCGGGTTCTCGCCTGAAGGGATATACTCAGGTCCGTATACGTACAGGTCATGATTCTCAACGTCGCGGAAGAGATCATCATCATAGGTAAGATACCTGTTCGCCTGGCTGCCGAGGATAAGTGCTCCCATATTGGTGCATCCCGAGAAGGTATTTCTGGGGAGATGATCCATCACCCCCTCTGTGGTACCAAAAGCAGAGGAAATATTAACGCCATCTGTAAGACCGGATCTGCCGGCCAGCAGATAATCGCCTATCATGGAATCGTGGGTAGTATCATCTTTCTTATAAAGCCTGTAGCCGCCGCCCGTAAGATAACCATCTTCGGCCACATCATTGACAGTGCTCTTATATGCCGTTATCAGATTTGGAAAAGTAAAACTCTTCATGCCTTCCGATGGATTCTGCAGGGCAAAAGCTGCCTTGCCGAGACCATAAGTAGCCGTATTACTGAAAGTCACGTTGAGCGTAGGTGTATTGTAAAAGGCATATTCACCTATATTAACATTTAAGTTTTCGGAAAAATCGGCACTTGTCATTGATATGCAGTTTGCAAAAGCCCCGAAGCCTATCTCCGAGACATTCCCCGGAAACTTGATGCCGACCAGTCTCTGGCAGTTTTCAAAGGCCTCCCTGCCGATCTTCTGTGTATTCTTTGCAAGGCTTACCGAGGTCAGCCCCGAACAGCCCTGGAACACCCTGTTTCCTATGAAGCTGACCTTATCCATCTGTACGCTTGAAAGCAGCGGGCAGCCCTTAAAAGCTTCATCACCCACGCCCGTCACCGTATCCGGCAGTGTCACAGATTCTATATATCTTCCCTGCATGCCTGTAAAGGCACCGTTTGCGATACCGGCAACCGTCTTAAAGCCGTCAAGTACAAAACCGTTCCCGTCATTGGTCGCACTCTCACCGGAAAAACTTACCTTCTGTGCGGCAAGTACGAATTCGTCATTACTGTAGGGCAGATCATTACCTGCTCCGTCTTTGAGTTTTCCCATGGCACGGTTCTGCACTCTCACCAGCGTGCAGCCCTTAAGGGAATTATCACCGCTGCCGTATTCGCAGTAATATCTGTATTTAAGATCATCCCTCATGCTGGAGCCGTGCAGTGTCACCTTCGGTGCATCGGCAGGCATAGCCTCGATCTCGGCACATTCGTCAGGGAAATATGTTTTCAGATCACTGAAAGGAATGGTCCCCGCAGCCAGATTGTTTTCACTGATGCTGGCGGAAGTCTCATGCGGAGTCACGACAAAATCAAGATTATGAAGAGTCCCGTCCCTGTACGCGGTAAAGACGTTCTCTTTCATCATCTTATATCCGGTAGGCAGGGATCTGGGTATTACCAGGTTTGAAGTGGTATCATCGGCGTCATGCCCGTAAATGATACAGTCCGAAGCCATGCCCGGCTTCTGGTAAGCCTTATACTGCTGTGTGAGTTCGTAGAAAGTACCGTTATCGGTTATCGAGAACGAAGCCACATCGACCGCCGTTCCGGAATTATATACAAGCGATGCATCACCTGCTACATCCCCGTTTCTGTTAAGCGTTGCATCGGTGGCATAGTTCATGGCAGGGTTTGGTGTATCGGCTCTCGCCTTTCCCGATCTGTCCGAAGGTATGGCAGCTATCGCAACAGCCGAAACCAGAAGTATCCCGGCCAGACTGTACCGTATATTCCTCTTCATCTTTCCGCTCATACCGCTTTTTTTCTGCTGATCACGCCTGCCGCGCTGTCTGGTATCTTTCCCTTTTTCAGCCATTTCATCCTCCTTTTGCCGGCCCGTTTTTCCTCCGGCTCTCTCTTCTAACCGATCTTCTTTGCCACAACAACAAATCTTCCGTTTGTCTCCTGATAATCACAGGTGGAGAGTG
>JAILES010000075.1 GCA_024687205.1 Lachnospiraceae bacterium | reverse complement strand
TCCGAGTATGTTCCTGGCAGCGGTATCGGTAAGCGTGGGATAAGCATCCTTAAACTCATCAAATACCGTCTTGCTGCTTTCATATCTCGCCATCTGCTGCTCGAAATATCCCAGCTCCACATTATGTCCGTATCTGTATTTCCCGCCTTTTGCCGGAAGCTGACCTGCTATGGTCCGCAGGAAGGTTGACTTGCCCAATCCGTTCCCTCCTATGATGCCAAGCTTCTGCCCCTTCTTCAGTTTAAGCGATACTTTTGAAAGCACGCTGTCATAACCTATCGCCAGATTCTCGACTTCCAGCACGTCGTTCCCGCTCTCACGCGCAGGCTCGGTCAGCGCATGGAAGGCTCTGATATCATCATCTTCCGGCTTTTCGATTATATCCATATGTTCAATGGCTTTCAGCTTTGATTTTGCCATTGATGCCTTGGTCGCCTTATGGATAAAACGTTCAGCCAGTCCGTTCAGCCTCTCGATCTCCTTTTGCTGGGTCTCATAATCTTTCTGCTGTTTTTCACGCATCTCACGCTTTCTTTTTGCAAAAGCCGTGTAGTTTCCGGGATATCTCCTGATCTTTCCGCGTTCTATCTCATAGACTGTTTCAGCAATGCGGTCTATGAACATACGGTCATGACTGACAAGTATCACGGCTCCCCGGTAGGCCGACAGATAGCCCTCCAGCCAGGATATCGTCGAGATATCCAGATGGTTCGTGGGCTCATCAAGTATCAGCAGATCCGGTTTGGAAAGCAGCAGCTTTATAAAAGCTATTTTCGTCCTCTGTCCTCCGGAAAAACTCGAAAGCGGCCGCGAAAGCTCCTCTTCGCTGAAACCGAAGCGCCTGACCAGCAGTTCGTAATCCTTATCAAGCCTGTATCCCCCGAGATAATTAAAACGCTCTTCCAGCGCCGCATATCTTGCGCTCTTCTCCTCATCGGGATCCGTATCCAGCTGATGCAGAAGCTCATCTATCTCTTCCTTCATCTTAAGGATCGGAAGAAAGACTGTTTTTATCTCATCGGCCAGGCAGGCATTTTCATCGGTAAAGCTCATCTGGTCCAGACTTCCGATGACTGCGTTTTCCGCTACGCTTACGACCGAAGCTGTGTTGCTGTCCTTGTGATCCGGTGTGAGTTCACCGGTAATAAGACGTAAAAGGGTGGTCTTGCCGCAACCGTTTCTTCCCACGATTGCGACCTTCTCACCCTCTTTAATACTGAATTCTATGTCTTTGATGACGGCGTCCGCTCCGTAAGAGACGTCCACCCCCGAAATACTTAGTACCATGGATCAGACTTTTGCGATTATCTCCGAATCGATGCTTCCTTCGCTTTCATCGCGATAAGCGAATGCGATTGCCGGGGTTGTGATATTAAGGCCGGTAACGGTAGCCGCGATACGTATTCTCTCGTTTACCGCCATCATTACATCGTTTAAGTAATTCTTCTTGATCATTTCATCAAGATTATCTACGAAAGTATTGACGGTGATCGGAGTGATGGTCTCCATAACAAAAGACATGTTCTTCTGCTCGCCGTCGGAAGCCTCAAATTTAACCAATACCGTAGCTGTGGTAGGTGCCGCGGGATTGAGGCGCACTGCCACGCTGGTGTTCACCTTTAACTGTATCTGCTCACCGGGTTTTGCGGTGAAAAGATTTTCGAAATGCAGGCTCTTGATATTTGTTGAACCTATTGTTACTATGATGTTTTTCATTTTCTGTCTCCTCTTCTTTATATATAATTATGCTTTATAATGCATTGATAAAAGCTGTCAGTTCCCCGGTCTCAAAATCGTCAGCCTTCCCGAGATCCGCCTGTTTCGCCCTGTCCATATCCATAGCCAGTCTGCATACATTCCCTATGCCGAAGCTTTCGGCTATGGCTGCGATATTGCTGTGTCCGAATATCTCATGTATCTTTCCGCAGTCGGGACACTTAAATGAGGCCATGTTTTCCACAAGGCCGAGTACCGGTACATTCATCATCTGCGCCATGTTAACGGCCTTGGATACTATCATCCCCACCAGTTCCTGCGGCGTGGTCACCACTATCAGTCCGTCAACCGGAATCGACTGGAACACGGTAAGCGGAACATCTCCTGTTCCGGGCGGCATATCCACGAGCATGGTATCCAGTTCTCCCCAGGCCACTTCGGTCCAGAACTGCTTGACAGTCCCGCTTATCACCGGCCCTCTCCAGATCACCGGAGCCGTTTCCTCCTCAAGAAGAAGATTGATGCTCATTATCTTTATGCCCCTGCCTGTCTCGCGCGGGTATACGCATTCCCCGTCTGATTCAGCCTTGTCGCTGACTCCGAAGAGTCTGGGTATCGAAGGACCTGTTATATCTGCATCAAGGATGCCGACCTTCTCGCCCTTGGCCGAAAGCGCCGCAGCGATCATAGCAGTCACAGTCGATTTTCCGACACCGCCTTTTCCGCTGATTACCGCTATCACACGTTTAACACTGCTGCCCGCTCTTAAGGACTCTTTTTCTATCCTTCTCGATGCACAGCCGCTCTCACTGCAGCCCGAACAGCTGCTTTTGCCGCATTCTTCACTCATCAGAACATTCCCTCCGTCTCACTCGCCTGTTTTCTGACTATGAACAGATCCGCTATGGCTTTTGCCAGCCTGAATGGATAAAGCTGTATCATCGCAGTATTCAACAGGCTTCCCATCTTTACATCAAAACTTATCTGTACAAAACGATCGTCCTGCGGAAATGATTCATGTACATAGTTGCCCGGTTCGTTCAGGGTCGTAGCAGGCGTAGATATATCCACAAGCCTGTTTGTCATCATGCCCAGAGCCGTGGCCGCCGAGCCCATCATCTGATTCATCGACTCGGACACCGCACTCAGATGCAGTTCCGACAGCTCCTGTTCATAGAACATGCCGTGCCCGTCACTTCCCATCATCAGATCCGTCATTATCTTTACGTGGTCTTCCACAAGAAAAAGCAGTGAATAGCCTTCAAGCCCCTTTACGTAATCCACACGCGTGATCACCGCTTTTTCACCGTATTCTTTTACTACATCGCCTTTGTTCTTTATCTCCACATGAGGCGTCGATATATCCACATCGCTGTGTATCAGCATCGAGAGAGCTGTCACCGCATTACCGAGCGTAATATTGGCCACCTCCCCGATCGCAGACACTTCCATATCATTAAAGCCGGCTGTTTCTGCCTTCTGCTTTGCTGCCATTGCAACAGAATTGTCCATAAGATCAAGCCTCCCGAAAAACCGGTACCTAAAGTCAGTCACGGCGATTATTATATCAGATTTCTCCTGCCTTTACAATGAAAAAAAAATATGTAATAATCTTAATACAACTATATCTTGTGTTCAGGGAGACAAATATGAGCAAAAAAAATCTTATTATGGGTGTTGCCAAGCATTACTGGTGGTACAAGATCGAACCCTTTTATATATCATGTTCAAAACACAACGGGGATAACTGCGACATAGTATCCTTCTGCAAGGATCTTTCAAAATACACCATGGACAAGCTCCGCGAGTATCATATCCACACGATCGAGATACCGGACCGTTTTGAAAAAGAAGGCCCCATCGATTACCGCTATGCCCTCTACATTGAAATGCTCAAAAAGAAAGGCAGCGAATACGACCAGGTTCTCTTCTGCGATACAAGGGACGTTTTTTTCCAGTCAGCCATGTTCCCCGAAGCTTCCGGTGAAGCGTATCTGGGCACTGCAGTCGAGCCCGGCCGCATCAGCGATGATGACTGGAACAGACGCTGGATGCAGGAACGTTTCGGCATGGATGTATATGACCGCTTTAAGGACAAAAATGTACTCTGCGCCGGAACCATCTGGGGTACTTCCGAGGTGATACATTCCTTCTGCAATGCAATGATAGACAATCTGGCGGATCCCAGATACAGGTTTATCGACATCAACGACCAGACTTCCTATCAGTTCATGATCTATAACGGCATAGTACCCGAAAAAGGCACCATCCACTTTTCACCGAACGACTCCGGGCCCACGGCCACTATCGGTGACTCCGATGATTACAGCATATCGGGTGACAAGCTGGTCTGCTCAGGAAAAAACGTACCTGCCCTTGTCCACCAGTGGGACCGTCATAAGGATCTGTTCCCCTTTGTCCGCAGAAACTACTGCGAACATTCTCCGAAGATAAACTGGAAAAGATACACTGATTATCTGAGTTTAAAGGACATTGCCCTCTCCAGTTATCATGACGGCAGCTATCTGAACATGATCATTGCCTGCATAAAATACTTCTTCGCAAAGAAGCCCGCAGGAGAAAGACTCTTAAAATGAAAAAAAGAAATGTTATAACCGTTGTGGCGCTGGTACTGTTCATAGCACTGCTGGCTCTGGCAAAGTTCATAAGCAAGAGGCTTAACGTTATACCGGAAAACGAGCCGACGCTTGCAGGCAATACAGCCGGAAACCTGTATAACGGCGGTTATTTCTGTGAGTCCGGTGACAGGGTATTTTTCTCGAACGCCTATGACAGCAATGCTCTGTACTCCATGAATGCGGACCAGACGGAAGTGAAAAAGCTCTCCGCCGGCGATATCTCATATATAAACGCTGCAGGAAACTATCTGTATTATTATTCCCGTTCATCCGCCGACCAGTCCGGTCTCGGTTATGTCCGGAACGGCCGCGGTCTGTACAGGGTTGATAAAAAAGGCAAAAACAATATACTCTTAGGCCGCCTTACCACCGACAGCATGCTGCTCATCGGGAATCTGCTGGTCTATACCGATTTTGCCGAAGACGAAAAAAGCGACAATGCCCTGGTCACCGTGAAGGGTCTGTCTACCGACGGAGAATTCAATTTTACATATTTCACCGGGCATCCCAGGATCGCCTCCTCACAGAACGGAAGCCTGTACTATGCAGCCATGGAGGGTGACCACTTCCTTCACTGTCTCGATCCGGTATCAGGAAGCTTTACGGCAGTCTGTGAAGCCAATATGTATGAACCGATAGTTCAGGGGGATCAGGTATATTTCCTCGACCTTGACAACAACTATCACTTATCCGTATGTTCCATTTCCGACGGTACTGTACGGGAACTCATCCCCGAGCGTATCGACACTTTCAATCTTTACGGCGATACCGTTTTCTACCAGACCGTTGATGAAAAGGATCCCGAAGGCTATGCGCTCAAACGTGCCCGCATCGACGGCACCATGCAGGAAACAATAAAGACCGGCGTATACACCGATCTTTCCGTTACTTCCACATATTTATACTTCAGGGAATTCAAAAACGAAGTTCCCATCTACTGCACTCCCACCTACGGTGATGTCAACGTCATGCCTTTTACCGCTGCCATGGACGCAGTCCTCAGATAATGTGCTTCTCAGCGACTTCCCCGGCCAGCTCCGCCATAGTCTTATGCCATACGGGATGCAGGACCTCGGGAGCTATCTGTGCCAGCGGTCTCATCACGAAATCCCTGTTGCACATATCCGGATGAGGTATGATCAGCTCATCCGTTTTCATCACGATATCATCATAGAGTATTATATCCAGATCCAGGGTACGCGGTCCCCAACGCAGCGTTTCCACCCGGCCATGTTCTTTTTCTATCTCCTTAAGCTTCTTAAGCAGCATCTCCGGTTCATAAAGCGTGGACAGTTCCAGCACTCCGTTCAGGAAATCATCCTGCACCACTCCTCCGTAAGGTGTTGACTTTATGATACCCGACATACGTTTTACCCTGCACATGGGATCTCTGTCAAGCGATGCGATACCGTCTTCTATATGCTGCTCGGGATCCCCCGCATTTGAACCGTAGGCTATAAAGACTCTGTGTCTCTTCCTGACGATCCGTACGGATACACAGCCGAACTCCTCACTTATGGGAGCCTGCGGTTTTCTTACTTCCAGCTCCAGTTCCCGCAGTCTGCAGTATTTGCCAAACAGCGCCGTAGATACCGCTTCGGCACAGCTCTCTATCAGTTTAAAACGCTTCCTGTGCATCACGTCTGCGATAAGTTCACATGCCTCCGCATAGCTTACCGACTGTTCCAGCTCATCGCTGATCCCCGCCGGCTGCAGTGAAAGCCGCAGGATCGCATTGATATAAAAATCCTGACCGTTTATGCTCTCTTCTTCAAGGACGCCGTGATATGCAAATACTTTCAGCCCTTCTATCCTTATCTCATCCATAGCGCAATACTTCCCTCATCATCTTCACAGCGCGTGCATTGCCTTTTACGTCATGAACTCTTATAAAAGAAACCTTTTTTGTCATCCCGTATACATTCAGGGCTATGGTCCCTTCTTCTCTCTCTCCGACAGGCAGACCTGTCGCATTTCCTATCACGCTCTTTCTCGATATCCCGAGAAGTACTGGATATCCCAGCTCCGCGAACCGTCCCAGACCGGCAAGTACCTTCAGGTTTTCCTCATAGTCCTTCGCAAAGCCTATGCCGGGATCGATCATTATCCTGTCCCGTCCGACACCTGCCGCCTTAAGTTTTTCAAGACCTTCGCGTATGTCTTCAATGACATCCGCAAGCAGCTCCGTATACGGCCGCTTTGCTGCATTCCTGTTATGCATAAGGCAGTAGGCAGCACCTGTCTTTGCCGCCACCTGTGCGAGTCTTTCTTCTTTTAAGCAGCTTACGTCGTTTATAAGATCCGCACCTGCCTCTATCGCTGCCTCCGCTACCGACGGCCGGTAGGTATCCACGCTGATGACAGTGCCCGGCAGCTGTTTTATCTTTTTTATCACGGGCACTATGCGCGCAGCTTCCTCTTCCTCGCTTATCTCCGTATATCCCGGTCTGGTAGAGAGGCCGCCCACATCTATTATATCCGCTCCCTCTTCCATCATTTCCCGGGCTCTTTCGCATCCCGCATCCGCGTCGGCATAGCTGCCACCATCGGAAAACGAGTCGGGTGTCATGTTCAGGATACCCATGATGTAGGTTTCTTTATCAGTATCAAATTCCCGTCCGCCGATCAGCATGCTCATTTACCTATGAACGCAAGAAAACGATCCTGCAGCTGCTTATCATCTTTGAAACAGCCTCTTAAAGCGCAGGTTACTGTTTTGGCCCCGCTCTTTTTTATTCCTCTTGCACTCACACAGGTATGCTCTGCTTCAGCCACTACCATCACGCCCTTGCAGGATAATTCATTATATACAGCATCCGCTATCTGCGCTGTCATGCGTTCCTGCATCTGCAGCCTTCTGGCAAACACCTCAACGGTGCGCGACAGCTTGGACAGTCCTGTCACCCTGCCGTCGGGAATATAGGCTATGTGTACCGTTCCGAAAAAGGGCATGAGATGATGTTCGCAGGTGGAATAGAACACTATATCTTTTTCCATCACCATATCATCGGTCTCAGCCAAAAAACATCTGCCCAGATGAACAGAAGCGTCATCATCTTTCCCTGCCAGTATCTCCGAATACATCCGCGCCACTCTCTCGGGAGTATCCCTGAGTCCCTCCCTTTCGGGATCTTCGCCGATCCCCTCGAGTAAAAGCGCTACAGCCTCTTTTACCTTACTTTCGTCTACCATTTTTATTATCCTTCTTCCCGGCTTCCGTCTTCCATCTGCCAAGCCATGACAGTGAACCGAAGGCCAGTATATTTTCTTTTCCGCCGCTTAATAGTTCCGCCATCTCGTATGCCTCTTCCACGCTGTCAGCACATGTTACCCTGCTGCCGAGGCTCACCGCATACTCCGCCAGCTCCATAGCCGGCAATGCTCTCGGATTATCCGGCGGAGTAAGTACTATCAGCTGGTCTATATGCGGCCTCATTATCTTTAGTACCTTCCGGTAATCTTTATCCTTAAGTACTCCCACCACAGCTATGAAACGTTCATCTTTGAAGTATTCTCTGATACTGCGTTCCAGCTCGAGCGCTGCCGCTTCGTTATGTGCCCCGTCTATTATCATATACGGTTTCTTCTTAAGTATCTCAAAACGTCCGGGCCACACTGCGTTCTTAAGTCCGCGCCGCAGCGCGTCTTCGCTTATATCAATACCCGACTGAATGAGAGCCTCCGCCGCCGTGAGCGCAAGTGCAGCATTGTACGGCTGGAATACACCTTTCAGTCCTGTCTTAAAAGCTTTGTATCCGCCATAGTCAAAGCTCTGTTCCCGCAGTGAATAACGGATGTTACCGGGCTCTTCTGCGATCCTGAGTTCCGCCCCGCAGCTTTCGCATTTTTTTCTGATCACGGAAAGTGCGTCACCGTCCTGAGGGCTGCTAACCACCCTGCTGCCGGGCTTTATTATGCCGGCCTTTACGGCTGCTATCTCTCCGGTATTTTTCCCGAGGATATTTACATGATCGTTCGATATCGGCGTAAACACACATACGAGGGGTGCCGGTATGACATTCGTGGCATCGTCGCGTCCGCCCATTCCGCATTCAACAACAGCGATATCGGCCTTTCTTTCCCTGAAGAAGCAGAAAGCCTGCGCAGTCTCAACCTCGAAGATCGTGGGCATGCGCCCTCCCGCCGCTCTCATCTTAAATGCGGCATTTCTTATTTCTTCAAGATATCTGCGTGCAGCACCGCACCCCATGGTCCGGCCTCCGATGCCTGTCTGTTCACCCGGCTTAAACACGGCCGGTGAAAAATAATAGCCACACTTAAGTCCCGCCTCGTTAAGTATGCTCCGAAGATATGCCAGCACACTTCCTTTTCCGTTGGTCCCGGCTATATGTATGTAAGCTGCCGCCTTTTCCGGATGCCCCAGTTCTTCCATAAGAAAATGCATGGCATCCAGATCCATCACACTGCCGGCGGATCTGCATTCCTCGAGGAATTCTCTCTCTTCGGCCTCTGTCATGTCAGGTCGTCCATCACTCCGTCACCGTCAAGATCCTGCATCGCACCGATGTTCTGCATGTTCACCGTACGTCTCTTCATCCTTGCTTCCTCGGAAGCCTTGAAGATATAATCCTTTATGACCTTGGCATTCTTTATGTGCAGAAGAGTAAGCTTCTGATCCGTCACATCACCGGTATAGCACTCGATGGTACCGATCTTTACTATACGCTCCCAGAAAGACTGCTTAAGTCTCACGTCCACTATCTTGTACATATAGCAGTCGTCTTCGGACTTGTTTAAGAATCCCCTGTTTATGGTGACCATGTCATCACTTACGGTATAAACCGTAAAAGTAAAGGGAAGTCCCAAAAACACCCAGCGTTTTCTCTCTTTGAATTCCATGATCTTTCCTCCTTTTTTATATCCCTTCTTTTGACATATAAAGCTCATTGTCGTTTTCGTCGGGCTTTCTGGCCGCTCTTTCATTCAGCCTGTTTATAAACTCAACGACTTCGTGATTCGGTTCCCCGCTCCTGCAGCCGTAAAGCACATATTGTTCCATCTTCTCTCTCCGGACTATCTTGCCCCGGATATGTACGACATTTCCGTCCTTTTCGTTAAGCGTACATGTGACCAGCCTGCCCTCGGGTATCTGCAGCCTCTTCTTTGGTTCCACGACAAAGGCAAAGCCGCTCGGGCTTATATCCTTAAGTGTCGTAAACAGCTGGTCCGGTATGCCTTCTACCGAGAATACCGCAGGCTGCCATACATAGGTTCTGCGCTCTCCTCGCCTGTTTTCTATTCCTTCGGTCATCGGGCTCTGTATCTTGTGATACATAAGACCGTTCTTTCTCACCGAGTCGATGCGGCAGTTTTTGAATGTCCAGGTACCGCCCTGGGCATCGGTCACTTCCATGTTGATCTTGACATTTGCTCCGTGAAAGTTGACCCTTATCCCTTTGTGCGTAAACGGAATGACCAGGAGAGTCTTCTCCCCCGTTTTCATTACACGGGAGATGAACTTTGCCTGCATGTCTCCCCCGTTGGTAACGCATATCTGCACTTTTACTCCCATCGGTATCTCGGAGTATTTCATTACCTGACCTCGTATATCGATCCGCTGTACGCCGGTATATCCATGTTCATGATCCTCTTGCTGCTCTTAAGCCCGGTATCCTCCGCCATGCCGGATCCCCCGAAAGCCTTATCTTCACTGCAAAGGATCAGCTTCCAGCTTTCTTCTTTCTTCACGCTCTTCTTCTGTGTTTTCTTCTCCGCATCTTCCCCGTCTTTCTTCTCTTCCTCTTCCTTATCAAGTTTCAGTTCAAAGTCCCTGATATCCTTATCCGAGAAGTTGATCACGGCGACGAAGCTTTTCTTTTTCCCTATACGTTTCATCACATACACGGGCTCGGCCTTATCATCGCAGTAGAGCCATTCATAATTCTCCCTGTCATACTCATTTGCAAAAAGGGCCTCGTTTTTATTATATAGCTTCTGAAGCTCACATACAAGTTCATATATTCCCTTGTGTTCCGCTTTATCCAGCAGCGAAAATTCCAGCTCTTTGGTCTCATTCCATTCCTGTCGTTCTGCGAGCTCATTTCCCATGAAATTCAGCTTTTTACCCGGATGCATGTACATGTAGATGTAATAAGCGCGCAGCTGGGCGAATTTATCCGCATCACTCCCATGCATCTTTTCCAGCAGGGTACCTCTTCCGCCTACCACCTCGTCATGGGACAGCGACAGTATGAAGCGCTCCGTATAGTAATACCACATGGAGAAAGTCAGCTTGTGGTAATTCTTCTTTCTCTCTTCGGGAGTAAGCGAAAGGAAATAGAGACTGTCATACATCCAGCCCATATCCCATTTGTAGTCAAAGCCCAGTCCCCCTTCTTCCACGCTCTTTGTTACGCCGCCCTGCCAGGAAGATGAATCCTCAGCAAAGAGCATGACCGAAGGATGTTTTTTCTTTATCAGAGTGGTGAGATTGCGCGCGAAACGCATGCCCGCTGCATTCTCTCCCCTGCTCTGCTCACCGCCGTTGTAGATCAGATTGCTTACGGCATCCACTCTTAACCCGTCAAAATGAAACTCCTTTATCCAATACTCTGCGGATGATAAGAGAAAACTGCAGACTTCCCCTTTCGCATGATCAAACATCAGACTGCCCCAGTTGCTGCCTGTATTCTGCTCATAAAGAGGCGTGGTATCGTAGAGCTTAAGCGAATAATCATCCACCGCGAAGTGTACGGGAACGAAATCCATTATCACACCGATGCCCGCCTTATGGCACTCATTTATCAGATACTTCAGCTCATCGGGTTTTCCGTATCTGGAAGTAGCTGCGAAATAGCCCGTCAGCTGATATCCCCACGAACCGTCAAAAGGATACTCGCATAAGGGCATCAGCTCGATATGAGTATATCCGCTTTTCTTCACATGATCGATGAGCGGCTTCGCTATCTCCTTATAGCTGTACCAGCCGTTCTCATTCTTCGGATTTCTTATGAACGCACCGAGATGCACCTCATATACCGACATAGGCTTTTCCGTCATATCCGTCCTGTTTTTTATCCACTCCTCATCGGAGAATTTATAAGTACTCTTCCCGACGACGATGGATGCAGCCGCAGGTCTCAACTCGGTATAAAAACCGTATGGATCATTATGCTCCGCTCTCCAGCCGTTACGTCCGTATACCACATATTTATACAGGTCCCCTGCTTTGGCATTGTCTATGTGTATGCTGTAACACCCCTGCTCATCTCTCTGCATCGGTGTCTCGGTCCATCCGTTAAAGCTTCCGAATATGTTCACTCCCTCCGCTCCCGGAGCATAGGTTCTGAAGCTCACTCCCTTTCCTTCCGCATGTGCACCGAAATACTCGTATGCATTAAGGCAAACTCCCTCAATAAATCCTTTTACATCCAGTTCTTTCATTCCGTTCTCCCGTCTTAGTTTATTGTCACGAAACCGATCCGCAGCTTGCGGTATACGCTCTCATCGATCCCGATCGTATACTTTCCCTTTATCTTTTCGTATTCCGCGCCTTTTGTATCATAAGCAAGTGTCCTGCTTACATCTCCGCCTCCGAGACTTAAAATATACTGCTTCGCAGTCTCCTCCCTCAGCATATCATTTACCAGCTGTTCCTCCGTAAGAGCCAGCACCTCTTTCTCCCTGTCCGTAAGGCCCATATACAGACGTTTTGCATCATATACGGTATCCTCTGCCAGTTCCTGCTGCGGTGCAAACCCTGCCGTCATAGCCTCATGTGCATATATGCGGTCACGTATCACTGCATCCAGCACGGTCTGCCTTGCCAGATCGGACATATATCCCGAAGCATCACCCTCATCGTTCATATACAGATTCCAGTATGCAGTCGGCTTCTTTTCATCATACAGTCTTGCCGCCTTATCGCCTTCCCTTTCAGCCACAAGAACGTAATAAGATATATCCTTAAACCTTATCTTTTCGCTGTAGCCCGCACCGTCACTTATACTTACGACTTCGTCCTCAAGATGTTCGGCGTAGCTTATCGTACTCCCCCTGCTCATGACCACCCAGGCAAGATATACCATCATCAGGCTCATCATTACAGGCAGATACTGCTGTCTGAAACGCAGGCTTAACAACGGCCGCCGCCTTCCCGGCTTCGGTCTCTCACCCAGGCGCTCATGCTGCGTGCGCCCGTCCTTCAGATAATGCCATTCAAATTCCTCGCCTGCCATAATCTTATATTATACAGCAGATTGTCAAAATCCACAATTATCCCGCGTTTCATGCTTTCCATTTGCTTTCCATTGCTTCTTTCCCTTCCACAGCTTTTAAAAAGATAATCTGACATTCTTTCTCCTTCGCTTCTTCACTGGATTCAGCGCTTATTTTGTGGTAATATCGCTCATTGAAGATTCTGTTTTCAAGCGAAGGGACAAAATGGAAAAAAATAAGAAACTCAAGAAGAAAAAAATCCCGGTCTTTCCGGTCCTGCTGCTGATCTTAGCACTGGCATGGCTGTGGTCATGGGTACCGGTGACGGAACATATTACTCTGGATCTCCCGGCCGTAAAGAATACGAAGCTTAGGATCGTTCTGATCACGGATCTGCATTCCTGCCGATACGGGAAGGATCAGAAATACCTGCTGGAACGCATCTTCCGCGAAGACCCGGACCTGATCATGCTCGGCGGAGATTTCTTTGACGATAAGCTGGAGGATGACAACGCCCGTATCACAGCGGAAGCTCTGGTAAAAAAATACCCCTGCTATTATGTGACCGGCAACCATGAATTCTGGAGCGGGCGTGCTGATGAGATCAAAACATACCTTGAAAGCATCGGCGTTCATGTATTGGCAGGGGATTGTGAGACTGTGACCACCAACGGCTGTGTTATTGATATCTGCGGTATAGATGATCCGACCGATATCGGGCTCGGCAGCTGGAGAACGCAGCTTGACGATGCGTACTCACAGACGGATCCTTCACATTTGAAACTGCTGCTGAGCCATCGTCCCGAAGCAGTGAAAGAATATATCAACTACGACTTTGACCTTATCATGACCGGTCACGCACACGCCGGCCAGATACGCATTCCTTTTATAAACAAAGGCTTATTTGCTCCGGACCAGGGGCTTATGGCTGAATATGTAAACGGCATCTACCAACTTCCCAACGGCAGCCTGCTCGAAGTAAGCCGCGGACTTGCACGCGAAAATCTTCCCGTCCCCCGTTTCTTCAATCATCCGGAAGTGACGGTACTCGATCTGGAATAAAGTAAGCAAGAGTCCGTAAGCTTTATGATGTTCAGAGAAAAAAACGCCCCTGCGTGCACATACGCACACGCAAGGGCGTCAAATCCTTATTTCAATCTTTATCTCAGCAAGATCACTTCCGAATTACTTCACTATCTCCACTCCGCTTCTGCTTCCCTTGAAGTTCTGACCTTCAAGCGCTGTTATCTCAGCTTTCTTTGTTGCGGGATCTGTAAGCTTGATCGTGAAGCTCTTCTCTATCTTCTTTCCGCTGAAGCTGTATGTCTTTGCCTTTTTCTTTCCCGGGATCTTTACTTTAATCTTTAAGCTCTTGATCTTCTTTATAGTCCCGTCTCCGTTAAGCTGCAGCTCGCCGTTCTTGAAGGCGGCCTTTATGCTTACACTCTCTATAGCATCGGCATCGTTTAAGTCTACGGGCTCGATTTCGAACTCGTAAGGATGCGCCTTGAACTCTTTGTTGATATCCTTTATCAGCTTTTCAAGCGCTTTCTTGTCCTTGCCCTTAATCTTGGCCTTCTTGCAGACTTTACTGTTAAGCGAGATCTTAACATAGAAGCTGCCCTTCTCTCCTACCTTCTTTTTCTTGCCGATCACATAGCTTACTTTGATGAGCTTACTGAGGTCTGCTCTTTGTTAAGTGCAGCTATGGCATTCTCAAGGCCTTCGATCTTTACCTTAGCAATCTCTCCATCCTGTGCAAGTACCGCAAGCTGTGCAAGAGTTATCTTACTGCCCGTCCAGTTGACTGCCTTGGGATAAGTGATGTTAATGCTTACCGATACATCGGCACCGTTTATGACATATGCAGCGGGCCTTTCTCACTCTCCATACCAGACTGCATCCCCCTGTCCAGGCACTCCGGGATAGCTTGCGATACCCGGGCAGATCGAAGAAGCACAGATTCCGGCCTGGGCTTCAGGTTCGGGTAGTTTCTGTCCGTAATCATCCAGATAATAGCCGTTCAGATAGTCATAGATATAATGCTCATAATTGGTCAGTCCGCCCTCTTCATACTCATAATTGATCACAATATGTCCGTTTCCCCTGCAGAAGATATTGTCAATCCTGTCGTGATCGGACATGAGCTCGGCCAGCAGATCCCTGCCGCAGAGGTATTCCACGGTCGCCGCATCGATGGTCGTGCCCGCATACTCATTCACTCTGCCCTCTTCGTTGTTATAGAAGAAATAATAATATTTCCAGGTATGTCCGACGGGCGTTCCGATATCCGGATCAAGAGTAGCGTCATAACTGCTCTTCATGATACAGAAACGATCCTTCTCCTCCGGAAGCACCACATTGCCGCAACAGGAAAATGAAGCCTCTACAGCGCCTCCGTCTACATACCAGACATTCGTAACAGCCTCGGTCACATATACCTCGTCAAACATCACGTAATCCTTACCGCCGATTTCCATGGTACGTGCCTCATTCCTGAACCCCATTCCGCCTGTTTCCCTGAGCCTGTCGCAGCTGCCGTCCGAGACAAACCATAAAGCTCCCTCCACAAGAGGTCCATCGCCGTAATCTTCCATCTGATCACCGATGAGGGCAAAGGCCTCACAGCTGCCGTCCCTGTCAAAATCACCATATTCAAAAACCTGAAGCTCCGCTTCCGAAGCCCCGCTGTTCTTATAGAGTACAGTCCGGAGTTCATCCTCTCCGTCCTTTGCTTTCTCTTCTTTTTCTGCTTCCTTCTCTTTTTCCTTATCTTCTTCCTTTGTCTCTTCTGCAGCCTCTTCCTTTATGTCCGCCCCTGCCTGTTCCTTTCTGCTTTCTTCACGCACATGCTCGCTGCTGTTCCGTTCTTCCTCTTCCCCGCCGCAGGCACATAATAAAAGTGTCCCGAGAAGTACAGCACAGATCGCAGATACTTTTTTTCTTTTCATCTTTTTCCCCTTATTCCGACAGTGTTTTATGAATTCCATGCTCTTTATTATACCTAAAATCATCCCTGTTACAAGTCTTCTTCTCTTATGCATAAAATGTATGAAAACTGTAAAACACAACAAAAAAAGGCATTTCCTTCCCTGACTTTGCCCGTGAAGCTCTCACAGCTCCTTAAGCCACAACGCTGCAGAAGCATCACTTGGCATGCGCCAGTCTCCGCGGGGCGAGAGCGTGACCGAACCCACTTTGGGTCCGTCCGGCAGACAGCTTCTCTTGAACTGCTGCGAAAAGAATCTATTAAAGAAATTCTTAGCCGCCTCCCGCACTTCCGCCGTGCTTAGTCCCGGATATGCCCGCAATGCATATGCTGCCGATCTGGCCGGTTCATAACCGTAACGCAAAGTGTAATACAGGAAGAAATCATTCAGATCATATTTTCCTATCTTCTCCTCAGTCTTCTGTCTCTGGGCGTTATACATGGCCTTCCTTCGCCCGCTTGAACGGAGCAGTTCATCGGCGTTGCTTAATACCAGGGAGAGAAAATCAGCTGCCATCTTCCTGCTCAGATCACTCACTGTCTGTTCCAGTCTGGGGAACTGTCCCAGATCCTGGATAAACTGATCCTTCGACTGATCCTCCGCGTCCAAAAGACCTCTTACATAATCGGCTAAAAGTGATATAATGTCCATGAGTATTGGTTTCCTCCTTTGTTTTTCTTTAGCCAGAAAGCATTATACCAAGGATTCCAATACTCATTCTTTTTAATTTCTTATCAACTGTCTATTTCTTTACTCCAATGACACCGGGGACAGTCCCCGTGTCCTCACATTGCCATCCTCATGATCGCTTCAACATCCGAAGCACTAAGCTTCACATACGCCCTGGCGGAGAGACTGCTGGTACGGACTGCTTCGGCTGCCATCACGACAAATTTCGAATCATCTATGCCCACTTCCGAAAGTTTAGAGGGCATTCCCAGTTCCTTAAAAAATCTTTCTGTAAGATATATCCCCGCATTTGCAGCCGCCCTGTCATCATCATCCTTAACATCCCATACATTGCGGGCATACATAGCAAAACGCTTTACCGTAGCATCCGAAAGTACGTATTTCATCCATGCCGG
>JAILES010000008.1 GCA_024687205.1 Lachnospiraceae bacterium | reverse complement strand
AGGATCTTGCGGTTCATCTTGTCTTTCAGACGGCTGAGCAGCGAGCGGCTTTCCAAGCGCAAGGATATCAGGGATATGAAGCGCTACCGCGGTCTGATAAAAGAATTCCTTAATGAAGTGGTAAACCGTTCGCACGAATTCTCACGCGAGAATTTCCTGGATAAACGCGGCCGGCACAGGGTATACGGCATAGTGCGCCTGGTGGATGAAAATCTTGACGCTCTGGCGCAGGAACTGGTAAAGGATGAAAGCGACAACATGGAAGTACTGGCAAAGATAGGCGAGATCCGCGGACTCTTACTGGATCTGTTTACTTAAAGGGGGGTGAGACCATGGCATTTTCGGACATCGTAGGACAGAGCCTTATAAAGCAGCAGCTGCAGGGCGCTATCAAAAGCGGCAAAGTCTCTCATGCATACATAATCAGCGGTGAAAACCGGAGCGGCAAGGAATTTGTCGCAAAGAATTTCGCCCAGGCCATGTTATGTGAAAATCCCGTAAACGATCCCGATGCGGGAACGGAAGCCTGCGGTGAATGCCATTCATGCCGCCAGGCAAAAGCCCTGTCACATCCCGACATCATATATGTCACTCATGAAAAACCAAACACTATAGGTGTTGACGATATACGCCAGGGCATAGGCGAGACCGTACAGATAAAGCCATACAGCAGCAAATATAAGATATACATCATCGAAGAAGCTGAAAAGCTCTCTCCCCAGGCACAGAACGCGCTGCTGCGCACGCTCGAGGAGCCGCCGGAATATGTCGTGTTTTTACTGCTCACAACAGGCACCGGCACCCTGCTGCCTACCATCATCAGCCGCTGCAATGTACTGCAGATGCGTCCGGTACATGATGATGAGATGCGCGACTACCTTATAAAACAGCTTCACGTGCCCGAGAGCCGTGCAGAGATCTGCATCGCATTTGCGCGCGGTAATGTAGGGCGTGCCAAGGCTTTAGCTTCCAGCGAGGATTTTGATAAGATCCGTACCGGTGCACTCTCACTTCTTAAGAACATAAAAGAAATGGACACCGCGGAAGTTATGGACGCACTCAAGCAGATAAGGGAATACGGCTTTGACATAAACGATTATCTGGATATAATGGCTGTATGGTACAGGGACATACTGCTGTTTAAGGCAACCCATGATATGAATCATCTTATCTTCAGGGATGAGATAACAAATATAAAAAAGGCAGCACAGTTCAGCGATTATGAAGGCATAGAGGAAGTGATACGTGCTCTTGAGGTGGCCAAGAACCGCCTGCGTTCATCCGCTAATTACGAGATGACCATGGAACTGCTGCTCTTAACGATACAGGAGAGTTAGTATTAATGAAAACTATTGTAGGAATACGTTTCCGCACGGGAGGCAAGGTATATTTCTTTGATCCCGGCGAATATCAGATAAAAAGGGGCAGTCATGTTATAGTCGAGACTGCAAGGGGCGTGGAATACGGTACCGCCGTGAGTGAACCCAGACAGATCGACGACGATAAGTTCACACAGCCCTTAAAGCCCATCATCCGCATGGCCACTGCCGAAGATGATGCCATAGATACGGAAAACCGCGAAAAAGAAAAGATCGCCATCCCCATTGCCAAGGAAAAGATCCGCTCCAGGGGACTGGATATGAAGCTTATAGATGTGGAATACACTTTCGACCGCAATAAGGTGGTATTTTACTTTACCGCCGACGGACGTGTGGATTTCCGTGAGCTTGTAAAGGACCTGGCCAGCCAGTTCCGTACCAGAATAGAACTGCGCCAGATCGGTGTGCGTGATGCCACCAAGCTTTTAGGCGGCCTGGGAAGCTGCGGCAGGGTACTCTGCTGCCATTCCTATATGTCCGATTTCATCCCCGTTTCCATAAAGATGGCAAAGGAACAGGGACTGTCCTTAAATCCCGGAAAGATAAGCGGCATGTGCGGACGCCTTATGTGCTGCCTCCAGTACGAGGCTGATACCTATTCATATCTTAACCGCCGTCTGCCCCGTATAGGCGATGAGGTGGTAACGCCCTACAATACGACCGGAACTGTACAGAGCGTGGACGTACTCCGTCAGAAAGTACAGGTCATCGTTGATGTAAACGATGAGAAGGAAATAGAAGAATATCCTGTTGAAGAGCTCAAGTTTACCAAACGCTCACACAATAACAATAAGAAAGACAACAGGAATCAGGAGAAGCTCTCCAAGGAAGAGCTTCAGGAACTGAAGAAGCTGGAAAAGCCGGAAGATTAAGACCATGGAGAGACTGGATGATCTGCAGCTTTCGGGACTTAAGATCCTGCAGGATACCGACAGGTTCTGTTTCGGTATGGATGCCGTGGTATTATCCGGCTTTGTTAAGGTAAAGAAAGATGCCCGGCTGCTCGATATGGGCACCGGCACCGGTATCCTTCCCCTGCTCTTATCGGCAAAGACACAGG
>JAILES010000005.1 GCA_024687205.1 Lachnospiraceae bacterium | reverse complement strand
TCATTAATACAACCTCAGTGGGTATTACTTAATTTCCGTACCGCCCCACTCAACTACGGTAAAGCCGTTTCTTTCAAATCCGCTGAATTCCTGCGGTTCCATATCGACAGGAGCATCCGCTGCTTTCCAGGTCATGAATACGCGCAGCACCGAATCAGCGGGTCTGCCCTCTTCATCGGTGACACTCAGCTTATGAGCTTCGTTATATTCATCAGCCGCATCCATACCGCTGAAGCTTATCAGATTATAGGCATTGCCCTGCATTCTGGGCAGCCAGTAGGTAATGAATTCATTAGACTCTCTGGAAGTCAGTCCCAGTTCCGCCAGGCTGCTCTTAAGGAATTCCGCGGTGTCGCTGCCTGCCACACAGAAGCCTCTATCAAAAGAAGTTTCACCATAGGCTTTTGCTTCCCAGAACAGATAGGAATACTCATTGCCTTCCTCATCAAGAAGTTTCCCGTCCTCATAGGCCGTCACATCCCAGCTGTATACATCTCCGCTTTCAGCAGCTTTGGGCCAGGTCACGGTCATCTCCGCATCTTTAAGTTCCAGTTCCACATGTGCCTTGGTACCGGCCTTGTCGCCGTACAGATAGATAACGGGTTTATCCTCCATCAGGCCCGGATCAAAAGTAGACGGTTCATAAGGTTCGGGTTCGGGTTCATAAGTACTTGTACTGCCCGTGCAGTTCTGCTCAAGTATATCGTCCACTGTACGGGATACATGATTAAGGCTGTCTTCCATATAAGAAACATTTTTGGTAATAGTTTTAAGCTGCTCGTCCGTGTTCTCAACGGCCTTGCTGATACGTGCCATCATCACTATGGAGACGATGACCCCGATGGTCAGAACCGCAAGTATAAGTGCCAGAAAGACCTTTGTATATGTGCCGTGTCCTCCCTTAGAGTTTTCGTTCATGCTGTTTCTCCTTCCTTATGTACATCCGACCGCATCACCGCATATTCTATCATATTTTCCCGGCGTAGAAAAGCCGCGTGATAAACTTGACAGCAGGGCATTATTTAAGTATCTTTTTTAATGATGTGTTTTCAGCATATTTAAGGAGAAAAGGAAGCAATGAAAGAATATGTAATGGGGAACGGAGCCATAGCTCTCGGCGCCCTGAACGCAGGGGTAAACGTAGTCTGCGGTTATCCCGGCACCCCTTCATCCGAGATCATCGAGACCATAGCAAAATACCCGCATGAAGGCCTGCATCTGGAATGGTCCGTAAACGAAAAGGCTGCTCTTGAAGTAGCCGCAGCAGCTGCATATTCCGGTGCAAGGGCTCTGGTCACCATGAAGCAGGTGGGACTCAACGTTGCTTCGGATCCTCTGATGTCCTTAGCTTATGTGGGTGTGGAAGGCGGAATGGTCATAGTATCCGCCGACGATCCCGGCCCTATCTCATCACAGACCGAACAGGATACAAGACGCTTTGCCGAGTTTGCAAGGATACCCGTCTTTGATCCCTCTTCACCCGAAGAAGCTTATAAGATGATACAGGATGCTTTCGGGTATTCGGAAAAATATAAAACTCCGGTACTGTTCAGACCTACCACCCGCGTCTGCCACGGCTACGCATCAATAGAAGCAGCCGATTCATATACACCCAAAAAAATCGAAGGCTTCAAAAAAGACGCCGGACGTTTCGTAATATTCCCGCGTCTCTCATATAAGAATCACGGCATCATCGAAGACAGAAATGTTCATATCGGCGAAGATTTTTCATTCTACGCTTTTAACACTTCGGAAGGTGCCGTTTCCTCAAAGGCTGCACTTGCAAGCGGCATCAGCTATATGTATGCAAAAGAATTCCTCAAGGATCATCCCGGGGTAAAACTGATACGCATCGCCACTGCCTTTCCTTTTCCCGAAAGCTTTATGCTTAAGGAACTGGAAGGAGTCGAAGAGCTCATCTGTCTCGAGGAACTGAGTCCTTATCTTGAGGAGCAGGTACTTAAGCTTGCAGGGAAATACAAGCTTTCATTAAAAGTCTGCGGCAAGCTCACTTCCCATGTTCCCCATATGGGTGAGAACAGTGCCGACAGTATAGCAAAGATACTCAGAGCTTTTCTCGATATCCCGGCTGCGGAAAATTCCGTAACAGAAGATATACCGCCGCTTCCCGCAAGACCTCCGGTACTCTGCGCAGGCTGTCCTCACAGAGCTTCCTTCTACGCTGTAAAGAAGGCTATGGCAGGAAAGAAGACATACTACTGCGGAGATATCGGCTGCTACACTCTCGGAAATGCAATGCCTCTCGACATGGTGGACACCTGCCTCTGCATGGGTGCCGGCGTTACCATGGCCCAGGGCTTCTCACATATTGATAAAGAGGGAAAAGCCTTTGCCTTTATCGGTGACTCCACCTTCTTTGCTTCGGGAATAACCGGTGTCATCAATGCCGTATTTAACGAGGCAGACATCACGGTCTGCATACTTGATAATTCCACAACTGCAATGACCGGACACCAGCCTCATCCCGGAACCGGAAAGAATATGATGGGACATGATGCAGGCGCTGTCAGCATTTCAAAGATACTCGAAGGGATAGGCCTTAAAAAGGTCGTGACCGTCAATCCCTTAAATCTTGAGAAAGCGATACAGACCGTAAAGGAATGTGCCGATATGCCGGGCGTAAAAGCCATCATCTTTAAATCGCCCTGCATCGCCATCGAAAGGTCTTCAAGCAAATGCATGGTAACGGATGCCTGCATAAACTGCAGGAAATGTATACTTGAAACCGGCTGTCCCGCATTAAGCGATGTGGGCGGCAGGGTTAAGATAGATGCTTCGCTGTGCACCGGCTGCACGCTCTGCATGCAGGTCTGCCCGAAGGAAGCGATAGGAGGTGGCTGCGTTGACTAAAGATATACTTATCACAGGTGTAGGCGGCCAGGGTACCGTGCTTGCCTCAAAGATCATAGCTGCTTCGGCAATGGCGGAAGGAAATATCGTGCACTCAGCCGAAACCATAGGAATGGCCCAGAGAGGCGGTCCCGTGACCAGCCATGTAAGGATAGGCGACGAGGCATTCTCCCCTCTCATACCTTTCGGAAAAGCCGATGTGATCCTCGGTTTCGAACCTTCCGAAGTAGTAAGAAATATAAACTATCTGGCTCCCGGCGGACTCGCGATCGTTAATACGACTGCGGTAAAACCCGTGACCGAATCCCTGTCACGCTCAGGTTATGACGGAAGCGAAATGATCGAATATCTGAAAAACCATGTTCGCTGTATCTTCGTAGACGGCGATCGTGAATGTACCAAACTCGGCTCCGCAAAGTTTTTAAATATCATACTCCTCGGCGTAGCCTGCGGTTCGAAAGAGCTGGGTATCAGTAAAGAAACCATGCTGGAAGAAACAGGAAAAAGAGTTCCCGCGAAATTTAAAGAAGCAAACCTGAAGGCTTTCCAAGCCGGTTTCGAAATAGGAGAACAAGTATTTAATATCCCCCCGCGGGATCTTTAATGAGGAGGAAAACCATGAAATTAAATGACACTCAGATCAGTCAGGTGGACGCACAGATCAAGCGTCTTTTAAACACCGAAAGCTATTACGGAAATGTTTACCGTGGCGCCGGCATCAGCGGCGTAACTTCACAGGAAGATTTTGAAAAGCTTCCTTTCTCAAGCAAGGAAGATCTGCGAAACGCATATCCTCTCGGTATACAGGCTGTACCCGATGAAGAAGTGGTACGTATCCATTCTTCTTCAGGCACAACAGGCAAGCCTGTCATCATACCTTATACTGCAAAAGACGTTGATGACTGGGCCATCATGTTTGCACGCTGCTATGAAACAGCAGGAATAACAAACAAAGACAGACTGCAGATCACCCCGGGCTACGGTCTCTGGACAGCAGGCATAGGCTTCCAGGCCGGCTGCGAAAAGCTCGGTGCCATGGCCATCCCCATGGGTCCCGGCAATACAGAAAAACAGCTTCAGATGATGGTAGACTTAAAAGCCACAGTCATCTGCGCTACTTCTTCCTATGCGCTGCTTCTTGCAGAAGAGATAGAACGCCGCGGCATGAAGAAAGACATTTATCTTAAAAAAGGCGTGATCGGTTCCGAACGCTGGAGTGAGAAAAAGAGAGCTTACATCCATGACAAGCTCGGCATAGAACTCTACGATATCTACGGCCTTACCGAGATCTACGGTCCCGGCATCGGCATCAACTGTGACAAACAGACCGGTATGCATTACTGGGATGATTATCTTTATATCGAGATCATCGATCCCGTTACCGGCAAGCCCGTTCCCGACGGTGAAGAAGGCGAGATCGTCATCACCACTCTTGTAAAAGAGGGCGCGCCCCTGATCCGTTTCAGGACTCACGACCTGTCCCGCATCATCCCCGGTGACTGCCCCTGCGGATCAAAGCATCCGAGACTCGACATCATCCGCGGAAGAAGCGATGACATGTTCAAAGTTCACGGCGTCAACATGTTCCCGAGCCAGGTTGAAGAACTTCTCGGCACCATCGATGGTGTTTCCAGCGAATACCAGATCGACATCGCCCACGATGACGAAGTCAACAGAGACGTTATCCTTATAACCGCCGAAGCGGAAGGCCGCGTTAACTTCGAGAAGACAGGCAAGCTTATCAAAGAAGCCTTCAAGTCAAAGATAAACGTAACACCCAGGGTTACCGTCGTTCCCGTCGGCACCCTTCCCCGCTCCGAAAAGAAGACCAAGCGCGTCTACGACCACCGCGAAGAATAACTGGCAATCACGGGGACGGTTCTCCGGTTGATTGTTAACAATCCAATCACGGGGACGGTTCTTCGGTTGTTTGTTGACAATCCAATCACGGGGACGGTTCTCCGGTTGGTTTCGATACACGACCAGCAGGAAGCATTAAGCCCTTGCTAAATCGTTCCGCACTAAAGCTCGAGCTTCGCAGCAAAACGATCCCTCGTCTCGCAACGTCCTCTCCGAGGAGTTGCTGCGACGGTGATCTGCTGCTCGCTCTTGCTAAGTGCTCCACTAAGTCGCAGGGCTTAATACCTTCCTGCTGTTCGTTGTATCAATGTTATCGCCGATATCCTACATTTCTCTCAGCTACTCCATCCGTCATGCTTGGTCTTATTTGTTGCTTCAACCTTTTCGTTTTTACAGTAATATGCTCCTATGACATACTTGTCATACCATTTTATATACCTCTCGGCAACCGCACTCTTCGGATACTCTACAGCTCCACACATATCAGGTAAAGTTAAAGCTAACGCAAACGCCGGGTAGTAACACTTATACTTCAATGCCTGCTTTATTTCTTTTACGTATTCATTTATCATATTCTACTTCGCCACCACTCACATGAATTAATTACTTGATTATATCATAAAAACAGGAAGTACCTATGATCGGCCTTCCTGTAAATTAATATCCATAGTTTTGAATAATACTTCAGTTTTTATTATGGCCGAGCTCTTCCCTTCGTGATAAAAGAACCCTTTTCCAATAGTTCTCTCGATCATCTATATCATATTCATCCCATCCTGTAATAGGTTCAAGTAATGTAAATTTATAATTCTGGGTGACATATTCAAATCCTTCTGTTTCAACCAGTTTTTTCAAATCAACATCACCACCATGCCCATCATTAATATAATCACTCCACCTCTGCCAAACTCCTCTTTCTCCATCAGCTTTTCCTACATATTTCTTACCAGTTTTTATATCAGTAATAAGATATATTCCTTTTATTGAAAGGGCATTTTTCCAAGCCTGAGAATCCTTCTCCATTATCGCCCTAAGCGTCATAAACGGAATATCAATATTCTTATAACCTGGAAATGCAACCGTTGAATATGGTTCTGGTAAAATCTCTTTTACAACCATTTTATCAAAATGATCTTCAAACCTTACTCTCGTGGATCGATCCTTGTAATAATATTTCACCTTCAAACGGCCAATATACTAACTATAGGCATCTACAAGTTTTATTTCATACGGATACGGTGTTTTATTCATATCACAAGAAATAACCTCCCAGACACCACCAAACAACCATGTATCATGTTCAGGATAGAAAGATATAAGAGAAAAAATATACTTTCTATTAAAATCATTTCTAGTGCAGTATCTGTTCCAATCTTTCCAATATTCAAAATCCGCAATATAATCATTAAGTGGTTCTGTGCTCCCCGATTTGCGAGCAAAATGTACTTTATACTCTGAGGGAGTTATAGAATTAATAATGTCACTTAATTTGATTTCTTTCATATTTCCTCTCCTTGTAACTACCCAATAAATCGTTTAAAAGTCAGACGTCATTAAATGTTAATATCAATTATTATACTAAAAACGTAAGAAAAGACCAAACACATCTTGTTTCGGTCCATGATCATCTTCTTCGCGCAGAATACCGACAGACATTCGTGAAAGACAGGTATAATCGAAGCCGTGACAAAGAGGACTGTTTTCTTGTAAAGAATGAACTTTCAGTTTAAAGTTTTTATGCTATAATTACAGCTGTAGAGCAATTCCTGAATCAGGAGGTTATGATCATGAAAAAAGCCACTTATTTTATCATTCAGTTTATCTGGTCGTTTTTCGCAGCTTCTTTGTTCTGGTATATCTGGCTGAAGAACGCTCCTTTCGATTTCTATCATAACAGTGACGAAACCGAAACATTAGAGGGGATCATATTATTCGTGGCATTGATCATTTATTTGATCCTCACGATCCTATATATGCTTTATGCATACAATAAGGTAGAAAACCGGAAAGCCTGGATGATCCTTGTTTCTGTCTTAATATGCGCAGGCTGCGGATTTTTGGGAACTTTTGTAGCCGTATACGGCTCTGAGCTGATACACAAAGTTTTTTGAACCTCGCGTATTATCGTGGAAAAAGCATGAAAAAAGACATGCCTTATGGCACTTCTGATACAGTCTACTGCCATGGTGTTCAACCTGCAGTCCCTGGTCACACCAAAGAGCTTATGTCCGAAAGGAGCTTTCATGAAAAAGAACAGTGTTATAAAATATCTTATTCCTTCACTTTTGATCATTCTTTTCTTAAATATCCTGTGCTGCATTATCGATTATTGTTTTGGAATATCAAATCAGATATTTACCAATCTTGACGATAAGAACGGCTTTGTGACGGACCTGTTCCTCGTGGAAGTACAGATCACCTTCATAGTCCTCTCACTGGCTACCGTTCTTTCAACACAGACCAAGCAGGTATACTGGGAAGATATGTTCCAGTACCGTCTGATCAAGCCGAAATTCTGGAACTTCACAGCCATAACCTCTTATATTCTCGCCACATTCGTCGATGGTGTCATCATAATGATCGCCGACAAATGTATGGGCGGCTTCTACTGTACTATGGGCATCATCTCAAGTTTCCTGATTTCACTGGTACTGATGAGCATCCTTTCCGTAAGGATGATCGGAGCCAACTTCGGACGCGAAGAACTCAAAAAGGAGCTTGAAGAAGAGCTGAAAGCAAGTATGCATTCCATCCAGAAAGTTGACGAGCATATCGGATTCGATAAAGGCTTGCGTATTCCCCAGATCAGGCAGCTTGTACAGGTCACGATACAGGAACTCGAGGAAAGGAAACTCGACCTTGCCTGCGAAAACATGAATCTGCTCTTCAGATTCGGCTTTTACCAGACTTTAAAAAGATGTTATGACTATGCCATCGACAGCAGCGGATCTAAAAGCATAATGGATGAAGTAAATTATTCTCTGATGCACGATGCCCTGGAAAATAACAGAACAGACTTCTTTGCCAGCCTGCACTGTCCGATTCCCTTTGAATCACAGGCAGTTCTTTGGGATGATATCATCAGTGATGAATTTGATAAAGCAGTTGTCCTGTTTATGGAAGGCCGGAAGGAAGAAGCATTTAAGCTCCGTCTGAAGATATTTGATGCTCTGTTACTGTCTTTATCTCATACCTGGCATTATATAGATTCCGAATCACTGGACCCCGCAACTGAAGAGACAAGATACCGGATCATCATGCTCATGGCAACATTTGTTAACCGTCGTACGCAGCACATACCTTTTATGATGGATGGCAAAATGATCACTCTTGAAAAAGACTGGGAAACAAATGAGCGTGAAATGGACGGATATGATCAGGACAATGGTTTTCTTGAATATCCTTTCATTGACCAGGTCAATGAAACTCTTGACAGATGGGCACAGGTCGATGATGATTTCCTGTATGACAGTATTTACCTGGATTGGGAATTTCTTGGACTTGCCAGGGATTTTTGATCAAGCGGGAATTCCGAAATACTTTAAAAACTTCTCTCTGTTCAGGATATAGATATGAGATTCCCAGTCATCATCGGTAGCATATTTCTGCACTGCTATGGGGCACTTACTTAGTGCCCCGAAATTCTCTTCCAGCCAGTCAAAGACATAGCGGTTAGCTCCGTTCCAGATGTATTCCACGGTATCCGGCGCGCCATGAACAGCAGCGATCGTCTCCAGACAGGCTTTCAATGTCAGTTTCCCGAAACCGTGATGTTTATGCCCTTCTTCCGTATACCACGATGAGATCGTCCAGGTCTTTGTTTCAGGATCCACATCGATCTTGCACTCACAAAGCTTTTCCGTACAGCCCCGATCATCCGTTTCATAAGAAACGGTAGTAAATATATTATTGTCAGTACTGTTTTTATAGAACAACAGACGGTATCTCCTTTTTTACGAACCTATACCCTGCATTATACCATGTTTTTTTTCCTCTCCCTCGCTCTTTCGATCAGCTCGACTGATTCATCAAAAGCTTCCGGCAGATAGTTGCTTACATCTTCCTTGCCTTCTTTTTCTCTTGCTTTTATCTCTTCCCAGTTCAGAAGTACTTCGGCAGAACTGTTTACTTTGGTATCACCGAAGACATGAGGATGGCGCCGGATCATCTTTTCGCTGATACCGCGTATCACGTCTTCTATAGTGAAGATGCCTTCTTCCTCTGCGATCTGCGAATGCATCACAATCTGCAGTAGCAGGTCTCCGAGTTCCTCTTTCAGGTTCTCGGCGTTCCCGCTTTCGTTATATACATTGATCCCGCAGATCACTTCCGCAGCTTCTTCTATGCAGGCAGGCTTCAGGCTTTCGTGAGTCTGCTCTCTGTCCCAGGGACAGCCGTCCTCTGCGCGAAGCCTGCGTACCACCTCTTTTAATTCATCAAAAGCATCCATTACACTTTTCCTTTCCTGATCAATCCAGGGTATTGAAGACTTCTTTAGTCTCTGCTGCATCAACACCGCCTACATAGTATATCTGTCCGCTCTTTGTCACTATCTTTATATATGCTTTATTCTGAGGGTTCAGGAATACTTTACAGCCCGCATGGCCTTCCGCTGAAAAATCACCTTTGAGCAGCGTATCCATACCCACACCCGAAATACGCATCAGCTTGAGAGACTTTAAATCTTCACCGTATTCCACGCTCTCTATGTCAGAGACGGGTATCACATATTCATCCCTTAACTGATGGCAGATCACTTTGCTGTCATCTCTTATAAGCCTTATGGGCGTTGCCTCCAGCATGCCTATCCATACGATAGACAAGAAGGTTCCTATGATACAGAGTACAAGAGCCACACTCACAAGCTTACCGACGGGATGGGCCATATTTACGGTACCGCCTACACCCATGCGCTTTTCCACATTCAGACGTTTGTCTTTCGGATTGTAATAGATCATTCCGCCGATCCAGTATTCGTCATCGTCCTCCACTATCTCGGTTTCTTTCTGATAGAGTGAGTCTATCTTTCTGTCGTAATATAAGAACACCATTATTCCGGCCATCAGCAGCACCAGGTATAACACGATGGATATCATGAGCCACATATCCGTAAAACCGACAACGAAACCTGCTTCGTTCACTATCGTATATATCGTATTGATCCAGATGAACAGTACATAAAGCTTTGCCATGTTCTTCTTCTTCGCTCGGTTGTAATTCGCATTTACATCGCTGTCGCTGCTTATCACCTCACTTCTGAAATTATCCATCACAAAAGCGAAAACAGTGATGAGAATACCCACAAGCCAGAAAGTCAGGCTCATCACTCCTGCCAGCAGACCGGCAGGCTGATAGCCGGGTACCGCTATAACGCTAAGGTCGATAAGAAAT
>JAILES010000136.1 GCA_024687205.1 Lachnospiraceae bacterium | reverse complement strand
CAGCTCCTTTGCCTTTGCAAAAGCCGTAAGGTAAGCCTGCTCCAGATACCTGTCCGCCGACCAGCACTGATAGGTATCGAACCATCCGCCTCCGACTTTATCGGGCCAGGCATTCTCAAGGAATCTCACAAGTGAATAGCTCAAATATTCCGGCAGATGCTGGTCCGCATACTTCGGGCTTCTCGTCTCTGTACCTATGTAGGTCGCATCAAATATGCTCTGCTGTTCATCCGGAATGTATCCGGTAAAATGGAACGACTCACGCCAGTTGGGATATTTCACTACCATCTTTACCTTTGGATTTACGGCTTTGGCAGGTTCCACCACCAGTTTTTCCGAAACCTCCTTCATCAGTTCCTTTCTGAAAGCTGCCCAGGCCCTGTCGCCTTTTTCCTTTATACAGCGCTCGCAGCTGCAGTTGGTGAAATAAAAATCATCAAGTATCACTTCATCGAACAGTCCCGCCGCATATTCGGATATCTCCTTAAGCTTTGCGCGCATGGCGGGGTCGGTATAACAGAAGGTGTTGAACAGCCTGCTCTTACCGGGCTCCGCACCTTCAAAATCCGGAATGACCGTGGTGATGCCGCCTGACACCTCCACGCCTTTTTTCTCCAGATAAGCCTTTATCATCAGTATCCGGTCTTTTTCCACATCTATATCGCCTCTGTGGGTTTCCAGATACACCTTATCCAGTCCTACATACTTCTCAATAAAACAGTATTCCTCTTCAAGTCTCTCTTCAGTCATCGATGATGCAGTCCACGCCGGTATATATACTACTGTTTTGAAATTACCGTAATGCATCGTCTTTTATCCCTCCTTATCTTCATATACAACTATATTCTTTCCATGCTGCTTTCCATAGTACATTCTGGAATCCGCGTGTTTGATGACATCCTCCGGTTTCAGGTAGATATCTTTATTTTCCTCGAGTCCTATCGTTATGGTCGCGAATATACGTTTATTGAAGAAAATGGTCGGATTCAGTTCAATGCTGTGTCTCAGATACTCCATTCTCTCCCTGGCGGTATCCATTTCGTAATCCTTCATCAGTATTATTATCTCTTCACCGCCCCATCTGCAGATGTCACAGCCATGCATTTCTTTTCTTATATGTCCGGCGATATGCCGGAGAACCTCATCACCCGCATCATGTCCATAGGAATCATTGATACGCTTGAAATTATCGATATCACAGAATGCGATGCAGAAACGGCTGTTCTTTGTATCCTTCATGATTTTTTCAACAACGGGAAGGAACCCTCGCCTGTTCAGCAGCCCGGTCAGTACATCTTCATGGGCATCTGCCGACAGCTGCTTATTCTGCTGCTCAAGACTGATAACCTCTACTTCACTGGAATAGATATGGACGATATTATAAAAGATCGTCGCAAAGATCATCACAAAGGACGAAAAGAGAACCAGCGCAAGCCTTGCTCCCGGAGCCATGTCATACACCGGTTCCGCATTACCGAATCTGACATAAAGGAAAGAAAATACGGTAAAATTCAACAGGAGCAGAACGACTATGATCCATCTTTTGGCCCCCTTAAAGATAAAGCAGCCGAAATAGATCGTGATCGGAACTATGGCAAAGAGAAAACAGTAGGTACCGCAGCGCAGCCCTATAAAGTAGGTGGAAGTAACGGTATATGCGGTAACTTCCAGAATGATGCTGATAAAAACCGGCAGCATAAAACCCACACTGCACAGTATGGAACAGAACAGATAGACGATCACGCTGACAATATTGAACTGAACAAGGGGCGTTACCCCTGCCCCCCACATAAAGATCAGTAAGATCAGATGCACAAAGCCCATGACCACTACCGTAGCAAAATTACTGTTGTGGACAAGGAAGTGCATCATCCTGTCAAATACACTTTTGTTCATCATAAGTCGTAACCCCTCTCAAACGGCTCTGTATCTGATTATACCAGTATTTCGGGGCATTGTAAACCAACGGCCGTCTGCCTGTTTCCGCTCATTCTTAAAACCCTTACGCCTTCCTCAGTCTTCCATCGTGTACTGGAGCATCTCATACTTAAGTTTCGAGCCTTCTGTTATCTCAGGCGGAAGCAGCGCCCTGGCCACCAGCTTCAGATCATCGCTCTCTATATCGGTCCTGCGCAGATTGGCGTAATCCGATTCTATACTTTCGACAATGTAATGAAATGTTTCCATAAAGCCTCCCTCACCCTATCTCTTTTTCATATGCTTTCAATGTCCTGTCATCAAAGCAGGCCCAGTACACTTCCGCGATCTTTTTGGGATTTGCTTTCAGGAACTCTTTCACTGTCCGTACCGCAACCTCAGCCGCCTCTTCCACCGGATAACCGTATATCCCGGTCGATATTGAAGGAAAAGCTATCTTGCGTATACCGTTGTCAACAGCCAGACTCAGCGAGCTCTCATAGCAGGATGCCAGCAGCTCCGGCTCACCCTTATCTCCGCCGTTCCACCTGGGGCCCACGGTATGTATCACATACTTGCAGGGCAGCTTATAGCCCTTGGTGATCTTGGCCTGCCCCGTAGGACAACCGTTAAGTGACAGGCACTCGGTATACAGCTCGAATCCCGCAGCCCTGTGTATCGCACCATCCACGCCGCCGCCCCCCAGCAGCGAATTATTCGCCGCATTAACGATAGCATCCACATAGTCAATTTTTGTGATATCCGCTTTGATTGCCTTAAGCATTATCCTTCTTCCTCCGTTTCCAATCCGTAATACAGTATCTCATTATACCGCGCATTTGCTTCTTCTGCAGCCTTCTTATCCCGCCATCTCTCGATATCGGAACATATGGCCAGCGCTTCGTCCACCACCAGTTCGACGCTCTTAGGCTTCACATTGAAGAGATACGCTCTCATCCTGTCCATCGCCTTGGGGCTGCCAAGCATCTTCGCCACCTGTTCTCCCAGTTCCCCGGGAAAGCCGAGTGCAACGATCGCATTCACCAGCTGATCCCGCGCCCTTATCCATTCCCTCTTTGAATCCGGTATCCTGTCCTCACTGTTCATAGCTCATCTCTCAGATCTTTTTAATATCATATATCGCCCAGTCATCGTATTCCGCCTGATATTCGGAACCGCAGAACGGGCACTTCTTCGATTTAAAGATATTGAAGCTGCCGCCGCAGTTTCTGCACTGTATCTTTGTGATCGAGAAGTTTGTGGAAAAAGGAATATCGGTCCTTCTTCCCGCAGTGATCCTGTAGGTCTCGGTCTCCACCTTTATGCGTCTGCCCAGGTCATGAGCGGTCTCAACATAGATATCCGCCGTGACATAGACCATATCGTCTTTCTCTTTTATCCTCTTGCAGCCCATGCTGCCGCGGAAGGCCACGTCCACCACATCATCAAAAATGCTTCCCAGCTCCGGTCCGCGATAAAAGGGCAGTCCCTCATCGTGATCCGAAAAGACAACTATCTTAAAAAGCGAAGTAATTCTCGAAGTAAAATACTCAAAGGTAAACTCCGGACAGATTGCTGACATCTTATAGGCAAACTTCCCGCGGGACCCGGCCGTGGAGAACAGCACCGGCAGATCCTTTTTAGCAAGTCTGATGAAATCAAAGATGACGGAATAGATCCAGCCGAAAAAGCCCAAAACCGGTGTGAGTATGGCCATACCCACCAGAAGCTTTATAAGCATACCGGGATCGGAGAGATAATCAAAGGGTGTGATCCCCTGCTGAAAATAACTGATCCCCAGGAATAATGCGAGATTGACAGGCAGAAGATAGCAGCCGTACCTTAATACGGTCTTCCCCAGATTGTCCGCCTTGCCGCTGATATCATAAACAAAGAAGTAATTGCTGATCTTCGGAAACAGCTCGCTCATCTTAAAAGACGTCCTGCAATAGGGACAGCCCTCCTGCAGTACTGCGATGGTGGATACCGCCCCGCAGTTGGGACAGCAGTAGGTATCCTCACTGACATCCTCTCCCTCACGCACATCTACGACGGTCTCGTACATGGACTGTTTCTCAGTTTTTTTGTACGTTATCATCCCGTCTCTCTGATACGTCTTGTTATGATCTATAAAATCAACGGCCCAGCTCGTCTCATAGTGACCGTCCTTCCAGGAACGGACATTGTTAAGCCCGCCGGGGAACTGGCCTCTGTGGACCATCTCCTCTTTAAATGTAAGGCGCCGGTTCACGAGTCTGTCCCGCTGAAGTTCCAGACAGTATCTGAGTTCGCGGTCCGCACTCATCACCTTTGCCCCGGGTTCATAGGCCGACTTGATCTCCTCACGGAAATCTCTTATGACTTTTTCTTTGTTATCAGGCACAGTGCTCATCCCATCAGCCCTCCCGCTTCAAATGATCCGTCCTTTTATAACTCCGGAAACCACCTATAGTATAGCACAGCTTAAGACCTCATGTACATCCGTTTGACGAGGCGGCAGCTTATCCTTAAAATATATTCAAAGAGAGGTGCAAACATGCAACAGGGATATGATCTGCTCTGGCAAAACATCGGAGGTGAATGGCTCGGCGTACTTTGCGTATTCGCCGCTTCTTTTCTTGCGATCATACTGACGTGCATTGTTGTTGACCATACAGAGGGCAGGGATGCCATCGGCCTCGCTGTGATCTTAACAGCAGTCCGCGTAATAGCCGTTATAATAGCCGGCGCATTTCTTTTTATCGGAAAAGCGTTAAAGCTCATCTCGGATTTCCATGAAGAACTCATAAGCATCGAACCCATGTGGAAGCGCATATTTACCAACGCTCTTATCAGGCTTCCGATCCTTATCTACGTTCTTTATGTCGGTATCTGGGCTTATGTGGTATTCCACAGAAAAATATAATCTGCATTCATGCGCTCTGAAACAAAGCACAAGCGTGATGAGAATCTTTCAAAGCTGACTATACCTGCAAACGATGATCAGGCTCAAAACTCCGCCGAGGCTGCGGATGATGAAGACAAAGACTATGCCATGAGCCCCCGCGACTTTATCGCCATACTTGATGAGCGGGGGCTCACCGAAGAGAACGGCGGCTATGAACTCATGAACGCCATGAATGAAAAATATCAGGGTGTCAGAAACGAAAACAACGAGGAATTCTTTTATACCAAAGCCATCATGATGCCTCTCAGAAGTTCATGCGTTGACGATACCTTTAAGCGGACAAAGTTCTGGAGACACCCGACTGAAAAGATGTGGCCGGCATACATTTACAATGCGATCCTGATCTGTCCCGGAAAGGGGGAGAAACTCCGCTATGCTCCCTTTGCCAGATATGCTCAGCATAAGATCAAAGGTCCTTCAAAAGCTCCCTTTCCGTACCGCGAAGATATTTATGTGGAATGCAAACTTCTCTGCGTCGACACACAGATCTACGCCATCATCGGTGTCGGTGAAAGTCTTCCGGTCAAAAAGCGCTGTAACAGTCCTCAAAAACTTAAGCCCTATTATCTGATCCTTTCGGAAAAAGAAAGCATCACAACTTATGTGGATGGTGTATATGATAAGAACGGCGCCATAGAAGCCTGTGAGGAAGGCTTTGTGATGCGCGGAAACAATGCAAAGGAGCCCGGCTATAAAAGAAAGCATCTCATTTATCCCGTCAGAAAAGTGGAACGTATAGACATAGATACGATCAACGCCGTTGCCGCCGAACTGCAACAGCTTATCGGCCTTGACTGATCAGTCAAAGCCGAGGAATTTTTTCAGTTTCTCATCCTTGATAAGATATTCTTTGTTCAGTCCGAATGAACTTCCCGGAACAATCTTAAGATAACGGTCCAGGAATTCCCCGTATGACTGTACCTTAAAACAATCCGGAGTTATAAAGAACTCCCTGCCCCCGCCTGTCACGCGGTCTCCGGCCTGCACATACACCTTGTAGTCCCCTGTCTTTAATTTTGAAAAGACATACTTTTCCAGATTCCAGCCGTTCATCTCAATATGGCCGAACTTAACTTTATACTCTTTCACAACCGGATTGGCATTAAGAGCTGCCCGCTCATAATTGTCCTCAACATATTCTATGAAGCGGTCCGCAGATTCGGGATTCAGCACCGTAAGATCACCATCGTCCTTGTATTCCTTAACAAACTCCCATTCACCGTCGATCTGTTTTATCCCATAGTGCCAGCCGTCAAGCATGTCTCTTTCTACCCAGCGGTAGTCCTTTTTAACGTTTTCGTATGCCTTATCCAGATATACTTCAATATCCCTGCCATACTTAAATTTTACTCCGGGATCAGAGTTCTTCACATTGTCCCTGTTATACTCACAGAGGAAATCAACAAACTCGTCAGCGGTACTGCCCTCTGTCCATTCCGCAACCATCCTTGAGCCCATAAACACTCCGTTATCCCGTCCGAAAATATACTGTCCGTGGCGCGGTATGATCACATATGCCGGGTTCTTTTTCATCTGCTGCATTGTTGCCCAGGGGTATTCCTTACGGAGCTTATCCAATGCTTTTTCGTAGTACGTATCGATATCCGTTCCGTATTTGAATTTATCCTTATCCGCTGTCGGATTCCTGTTCAGTTCCTCTTCGCGTTTTCTTTCTCTTTCACGTTCTTCTTCACGCTCGAAGATATCGTCGGAACTTAAGGCTGTCCACGCCCACACTTCCTCCATACTGTGACAGGCAAGGGCCGATGCATAAATAAATGTTCCTCTGCTCTTATCAGGCCACATATCCCATCTTCCTGCAGCTAATTCTCCGCTGTTCAGTATCAGAAGACAGTATTGCTCACGCTTCGGAAAGCTTCCCTCTTTTAAACTCTTAAAGTCACCGAAATTTACGCTATTACTGTTCTCTTCGACTCCGAGGTTTATATGATTTATCTTTTCATCTTCCAGACAATTCGTCAGATCGTAACGTTCCAGCGAATGCCATCTCGATACTTCATTAATGTCAACAGTATCCGCCGTACCGCGTCCGAACTTGCCGGCCATGCCCTTACCCTCGTAATCATCCGGATGCCATTTTCCCCCGGTATATCGTCCGTCTTTTAATTCAAGCAGACAGAACTCCCCATACTGCGGCATATCACTTATATCAACGTTGTGAAACTCATTAAAAGACACTCTCAGCTTCTCAGGATCAGCTATAAACATAAACGCCTCCTTAATCCAACGGTCCGGTATATGTATATTGTCTCGCTATCCTCTGCTCCGGTCTCAGATCAAAGGTATAGAGAACTATCAGGAATATCCATTCCAGCGGCTTCATCATAATATATATGAGATCTGCTCTGAAGGGTGTCGTGATCTTTCTTGACAGAGGATATCCGTATGTATCATAAAAACTTCTGATCTTTTTGTGGAAGCGCGGCAGCTTCTCCTGAATAAGTTCTTCAAAAGCATTTGCAATACATAACTGTCGATTGACCACTATAGTTTCATTTCTTCTCGTGCCTAATCTCAGAGGCTTTACCACTCTCCTGTGTCCCCCTGCAGCCACGGTGCAGAGATAATGTCCGTCATAGTCCAGCGGCGGTGGCGGGATCTGTTTGGAAAAAGTCCAGTCCGCAGTATCCGTAAACGCCTTGACCGGAGCATCCAGCCCCTGTCCCAAAAGTACAAATATTATCTCAATGATCGCGATAACGAAAAAGAGTACAACAAAGATCAGGATCGAATACTTCGACAGACTGTCTGTTATTTTGTAGATCCGACTGTATCTTTTATGCTCTCCGTTTGATGATAAGCTGTCTCTGAAAAACTCAGCCTCCTCCTTCATATGTCTGTGGATCACTCTCGCTGACAAAAGCAGGATATTTGCATGATAAACATACAGAAGACAATCCGCACCGTCCACATTTTTGCTGATCTGAAGAGCAAATGCGATCTGGAGGATATTCATAAGAAATAAAAAACTGATTGAAAATGCAGATATCAATGGCGGCAACCCATCGGCTCTTACATACAGCAAAAAGAAATATCCGATAAAGCCGAAAAAGACTATCCAGCCGATCAACCAATACTCTGACGAAACACAGTAATGATACTGCATTGTATTGACCTGCTCATACCATTCACCTGCTTCCTCATAGTTAAGGGTAAATAAAGCCGCATAAAAAACCGCTCCGATAAAAACAGTAAGAGTTGATATAAGCTTCTCCAGCTTCGGTTTCTCCGCCATGCAATTATATAGGTTCCATATGGTTAATGTCCCCGGGATCACAATAGCTATGATCCCGAAAATAAGCATCCCCATGATATCACCTGCATACACTGATCGCATTCTTTTACCTCACGAAAAAATAAATCTGAGAACTTTTTTTCATTCGTCAATTTTGAGAACATAAACATCAGATTCAAATGTGGCACTTCCGTCATTCTTGGAATATGAAGAACTGTGATCATATACCATTCCGAGTTTTTCCATTACTTTGGCACTGCCCACATTTTCTTTTGCACATTCGCCTTCAAAGGAACGTGCTCCGTAGACCTTAACTGCGTGATCCATAAAGGCTTTCATTCCTTCGGTAGCATAGCCCTTTCCCCAATCGTCAAATCGGTTCACATATGATATAGTCCAAACATCTCTTTCGACAACATGGTTTAATGCATAAGTACCGACGGCATGGCCATCCTCTTTATCCATTACAAGCATCAGTATATTGATCTTCGATTTGGGATCCTTCTTCGGAAGCCATACAAGCGGCTCTTCCGGAGTCTTGCATACGGAACTCATCAGATATTTATATACTCTTTCATCCATATCCCATGCGGCCATTGCAAGATAATCCTCAGGCCTTAAGCGTCTCATGATGAGTCTGTCGCTTTCTATTATTTCCTCTCCCGGGTTATAAAGCTTACTTATATCCATTTTTCACCTCTCACTGATCCGGTACACACCTTCTTTTTTGTTTGATCGTCCATCACTCTGCCAGGTTTGTACGACCGGCAATCTGCGTATTTATATATGCGATATCCTTTTTCACTTTGAAGCTGTCAATAAAATACGCCAGTACAAGCACTACCCCGACATATATAAACGCCATCCAGAAATTGCTCGGATAGAACCAGCCGACTATAAAGCCATAGAGCATCACTATGCCTGTTATCGCAAAATACTTAATCACATAACTCACTGCTATTGACAAGCTTATATACTCATCAAACAGAAAATTAGCAAGTGATATGATAAATGCGAGTCCGAACAGCTTCAGAACCAGACCTATCTCATCAGTGATACCTGACCATATTATTGAGATTGAAAATACCGAAAAGATCATCAATGCTGCTATTATACAGGTATCTTTTAATATTCTCTTCATAATCATCCCTTCTGAAAAATCCTTTTTATATCCTTCAAATACTTTCTGGAAACAATAATTATCTCACCGTTATCAAGCACTGCTTCAAGACGGCTGTTCTTGACCTGCCTGATCTCTTTCAGATGATCCGTATTCATGATGCAGGTTCTCGATATCCTGACAAGACCGGTATCTAAAGTCATCGCTTCTATCTCCGGCATGGAATAATCAAGGCGATACACTTCTTTTTCGGTGTAGATGAACAGCTTTCGCTCAACATTTTCAATATAATAGACCTCTGACAGCCCGATCTTCACTTTACTTCCGTCTACACCGGCAGAAAAAGACATTTCCATGCTGCTGATCTTATGTACCAGAGTCTTAACGGATTCATTGTATTCCGGATATTCAATTATAACCTTCAGCGGTTTGTCCTTTACCTGTCTTGTTATTATCTGCATTTTTATTTCCTGACAAAAGTTTTACAGCGGCTCCCGCAATATCTGCTATGATGGCCGATAACCCTCCGGCAAGGCTCCAGGGTGCCCAGATAAACACTATTTCCTTCATTCCTGCACCGAATGTCATCGGAAACAATATGAGCACTAATGTAAGAAGAGATATCAATATCACATCAAAGGCAATGAGCACGGATCTCTTTTTAGTGACGAGGATGATTGGAAAAAGGAACATACCGGTCATTGTCACAATAGCAAAGATATTATCAAATATCGTCCAAATGTCTCTGTTAAGCTCCGCAGGCGCCTTCCCGGCCACTATATCAAAAATGCCGTTACACAGACTGTCCGTGGTTGCTGCTACATTCAGATTACTGAGGACACAGGCACCCATCTGCTTTTTTTTATCAAACACAATCCTTGAAGAATAATTAGGGGTACCTCCCGAGTGCCCCGTTATACCGTCTGCGAACAGCTCCCAGCCGGAATAATAATCCCCTTCTTCTTTCAGCTGTTCCTTGACCATTGATAACGCTTCTTTAAGATCCTCCGGCAGGTCACAGCTTTCAGTCCATATTTCAATCCACCGTCCCATATCCTCGGCATTGGAATAAAAATATCCTGCGGGTATGCTTGCTTCCTTTACGGTCAGCGGAAACTTAAACACGTGACGGTATCCAAGCCTTGTACCTTCAATGATCCTGTTGTCATCAGGTGTTCCCACAAAAGTATCCCTTAATCCAAGCGGAATCAGGATTTCCCGCTCCATATACTCCCGATAGGATATTCCGGAGACATTTTCTATGATCAAACCCAGCAGGTTATAATTCACATTGGAATAAGTATACTCCGTTCCCGGCTTGAAGCTCAACTCACGCCCGGAGATGCTGTCTGCCCATTCAGCGAGAGTCATTGTTTCCGTGGCACTCGGATAATCCTTTTCGATATTTGTGTATCCGCTTTTCTGCCCAAGAAGATCTTTTACCGCAATATCAGCTCTTTCTGAACCATAATAAGCCTCAAACCCATTAATATAGTCAGATACAACCCCATCTGCATCCACAAGCCCTTCATTTATCAGCTTTTGAATTGCCAGGCCGGTGAATGCCTTAGTCATAGAACCTATTTGATAAAGGCTCTCTCTTTCTCCATAATATGTTATTTTTCCGTTATCGAAGACGGCAACGCTTACATGTTCACACTTTGTTTCCTGTTGATATTGCTTTATTATGCTTTCAATATCATTCCCGTTTGCAGCCCATATATTGTTCTGTATACAAAGTGTTATAGTAAAGATAATAAGCAGCCCCAAAAATGCTTTTCGTTTATTCATATGCCGTGTCCCTCCTTAACGAAATAATAAAGGAAAGACGCACTCTTTTCCATACTATGCTGCATATAATGCAAAAATGACTACACTTAATGCATTATCCTTTGTCGTTGTAAGTTATCCTCATTTCATGTGAGCCCAAATTCTTTACATATATTATCGTAGCGAAGCTGTTCCTTTTCTTTTACAGGTTTTGAAGGATCATTCATAGTATGTGATATTACATCGGCATCCTTCAAAAGTTCTTCCATAGGAGAATCCACGGCGTTCTTATCATCATGATGATATATTGCCGAGCAGATGATCTCGGTCTCCTCATTATTTGTCAGGTCAAGTTCTTTCAAAACCTTTCCTGCCAATTCAGCTCCCTTGTGAGCATGATCATCGTATGATGCGGTTTTATATGCATAAAGGTCGTGGAGCATAGCCGCCATAGCAGCAAGTTCTTCATTCAGACCTCGCTTCTTGGCAAGTATAACAGCTGCAAGGGAAACCCCATAGAGATGTACTGTAGCAGCAGTTCTCTCATCGACATCATCTATCTTATCAAGCTCACCGTTTATATAATTTCTGAGTTCTTTTAACCGTCCCATTTTTCCTCCTATGATCTCTGACTCTCTGAAAAACCTTATTTTCAATCTGTCACTCGAATGATATTTTCTACAACATCGCAGAAAGCTTGAATATCACTATTGCTGCCAGTATGAAGCCCAGTCCCAGCAGTTCGAAAAATAAGCTGTTGAAAGGCGCTGTAAGCTCATTAACAAAAGGTCTGCTCTTTTCCGTGAACATCACTCTTTTCCGTTTTTCAGGATCAGGATGGATATAGAGTTTTACCTCTGCACCCGGCGGAAGCCTAAGTGCGGGTGCACCAATCGGCGGAAGCTCTATCAGTTTCTCTGCCTTACCATTTACGTTGGCTTCATACACTATCAGTGGTATAAATAATGCAGCGCGTTTCACTTCGGTGACCTGTGCAGTCACCGCAACTGTGTATTTATTCTTATATCTCCCGGCGTAGAAACGCCAGCGTACAATAAACAAAATGCTGATAATTATCAGCAGAACAGGAAGTCCGTATATATTAATGTCTGTTGTATGCATATTGTATCCCCCACTTTCTCTTTTACACCTCTTTAATCCATATAATTATAATCCAGATTGCCGGGATTCAGCTTAATCGATATTGCATTTCTGATCCCATAAACATCAAATGCATCTTTATCTCCATTGTTATTATAAACCATGGGATGGGTATCATATGTAAAATTCAGATCCCTGATCTTGCCGCACAGAGATGAAGCCATGCTCTTATCTTTAATAGATACTATTTTAATATTGCCGCTCAGACTTTTGCTGTTCGTTATCGTCTGAAGCTCGGGTATATCTGCAAAATCATCTTCCTTGTATGCTGATAAATCCTCACTTGTAATAATAACAAATGTAATTATATTTCCTTCATCTGATTCAGCCGCTTTTTCCAGAGAATCAACTTTCGACTCAAACATTGGTTCAAAGCCCACAGAACTTATATATTTCACCTTAATAAACTTATCAGGATCTAAAGGGAGGGCATCTGTTACCGAACTGCAGATATCTTCTGTGTGAACGGTATCAATCATACGGTTTTCATATGTCATATAGATAGCGTCATAATTCCCGCCACTCAAGCTGATCGTTCCCGATAAATATGTATTAGCGCTGTAACTTACCGAAGGAACCGGAGAACCAACATATGTAGTCACGTCACATTTAACTCTTTTCAGCCTGGCGTCGGAACCGTAGACATCCTCAACCTTCTGTTCAAATAATGGCTTATATTCTTTTAATCTATCCCGGGCCTCCTGTTTCACATCCGAAGGAGCGCCGCAGGATGCAAGAAATATGAGACTATATGATAATATGATTGTGGTAAACTTTTTCACCTTTACTAACCTATTTTCCGTTTTCCTTTACCTTTTTCAGTTATCAAATGAATCCGTGATCATTTCACTACTCTCCCCATATTTGGCTCATACTTATCGAACCCAGGTACTCTTATCTTCCGGATCTTCTTCCCAATCTTCGCACTGCGCTAAATAAGCCCCATCAAAAGCACCATAAAAATACAATTTTATGAATGACTCAAAATCCGGAAACATTACAGCTCCTGTAATATCGCCATCTTCACCAATGTATTCCTCATCTTCCCAATCAAGTACTTCATGATCAAACCATCTGATCTGCCATGTATCAGGATCCTCTATATCGACGTCTTCCTTCCTCTTGGATGTATCGAGACAAAGAGCTCCTGCACTCATCCAATCCCCAATAGGAAGAAATCTTTTTATTTTCTCATCGTCAATTTCCGGATTCTCCACACAGCTCGCATATCCTCTAAAGCCTTCCAGACAATCGCCAAGATTCTTCAACGGATCATCCTTATCAACCTGTATAAAATTACTCCAGGTAACAGTTAAGTCAAATCGATCATCCTCATCCAATTCAGCGATCTCTTCAGCTGTCATATTTATCTGACGGTTAATATCAACAATATAGTCACTATGACCATAAAGATCATCCGGTACGGCCGCTGCTATCATATTAAATGAATGCCCGTACGCTCGTAAATACGCACGAACTTCTTCAGGAATCCGGATTTCATGATCCTTCTCAAATGCCGCAAATTCTTCATCGGTAATACTTACATCAATTATTGTTGATCTGTCAATCACCCCTCTGGTTACTAAAGCCTCAAATGCTCCCTTCATAAATTCTGAACTTCCCATTTTTTACCTCCTCATAAAACATCACTCGTTTTTTTCATATAGCAATATTCATAAAGTTTCACAAATCCTATCTTCTTATAAAGGCTTAATGCAGTTTCATTTTCCTGCATAACCTGAAGATATGAATACTTTGCACCGAGCTCTTTTGACTTCTCTATAGTTGCCCTGCACAGCTTCTCGCCCAGCCCGATTCCTCGAAGCGATTCGTTAACGACAACATTATGCAGAAGGCTGTATCCCTCATATGTCGCAGTGGATGCGACCGCTGCAGTACTGCCCTCATGCATAAGCTTAACAAACAATTTATCGAGGGTAACGCCGTTATTTATTCTTTTGCATAGTTCCTGATTCTTTGCATCCTTCGGACCTTCAAATTCAAAATACGGTTCATACCAGGCATCGGGTTCCGGACTGAATATTACATTTTTCAAAACTTCTTCCGGATTATCTGACTGGTATTCATCAAGTTTCAGTATCATCAGATCCGTGGGAGCCGTGACGATATAACCACGTTTAAGAAGCTTTTCCGCAAGCTCTCTGTCCGCATCAGTGATCTTGAAAATACACGGAAGTCCATGGGATCTGTACTCATTCTCACAATATGCGATCTTTTCATCCACATCGAGTTCTCCGTCTTCATATACACTTACTGAGTTAACACGTCTTGTATATCCTTCGGAAAACCTGAGCTCCCATCCGTCATAATGCTTGATTTCCAGCCCTTTAAATCCGTCATTCGCTGCTTTTTCAAAAAATCTGATCTGTGCCTTTTCCATTTTTTGAAAATTGCCGTCATAAGCGTCCCAAAGTTTCATACCCTTCTTCCTTTCACGATCAAGGTATAGTTGCCGATAATGCCGTAAGATATTTTAAATGCTCTTGCAGGGATCAAAGGCTATTCCTCATATAATTCCAAGTATGACTGTATTCTCGCCCTGGTATAAAGCTCATCCATTAATCCAAATTCAGGATCATAATACTTACCATGATAATACAATATCCAATGACTGTACTTCGGCATCAACACCTTTAAAATACAAACAGGTGGCAAAGGTGTATTATTATCCGCTTTAGTCATAGTTTTGGCCTGCATAATCCCATAATGTGCCAGAGCTTTTTCAATATCCTTTTTCCCTGTCCCCTTGTCTGTACCCATGACCCGAATCACATCATCTAGCGTAATTTAAAACCTCTTGAACAAATCGCTTGCTGTTATAACAGCCTGGATTCTGTCGTCATACTGTCTCATCTAACACCGCGCGACCTGCTTTACGGATTTCAACAACTCTAAATCCGCCTTCTTCGTATATTCTTTTAGGAGTATCCCCATCGGGCCAAATATATACCTTCCCCATATCATTCTGTCTGCACCACTCCACATAACTATAAAACAGTGCTCGACCGGCACCAGTTTTTCTGTGTTTTTTTGATACGATAAGATAATCGACACGGCAGGCTCTCTTTGAAATATGCCCATATAAGAGGCCGATGCTCTTTCCGTCTAAATAAGCCACAAACATCCATGCTTTCTGGTAAGCCAGCGTCTTCTTTGCCACCATGATCTCCCACGGCTCTTCCGCTTCGAGAAATACGTTTTCTATCTCATTATTCCATTCCGAAACCATTCGTACTTCTATTTCCGGATTGGGGATGATGCGGTTTCTGTCAGACTGAAGCATATATTCCTGATCTTCAATCCAACTCTTATATCTCGCCGCAGTAAGTTCATCTTTTATCTCATCAAACCAGTTGTCATCCAGCATCGACTGGTAGATGATCGGCCTGCTACCATTCGCCTTATAAAACTCGACAATATCTTTCAACACCTGGGGAAGATCATGTATCCTGTCTTTATATATTACAGCATGATTTGAGTCGTACGAGTCCTTGTTCTGCGTGTTATAAAACAGAATACCGTACTCCCGTTCCTCATACTCTGTGAAGATCATCGGAAACAGATCCTCTTCCACATAACAGTCTTGCAGGATATCTCTGATATACTCATTTCTCAGCTTTGAAAGGTGATCTATGATCTCCGGATTCCAGGAGATCATTTGAGGAAGCTTGCCGCACGGAAACTCACTGCACAAACCGCAGAATCTGGCGTTATGCTCCTTACAGCATGCATGTACCTTGCACGTTCCGGACTGCGCCCATTCCGGAACTCGTCCATCAGCTTCTATACACCCGGGGCATTCCCCGTTTATCTTTTTCGAACAGCCCGTGCAGCATTCACCGCAAGCTGTGATAGTAGTAAAGACAGTTAATTTTGCATATTCTGTTCTATATCCCATATTACATCGCCTTTATCATGATCATTTCCATGGGCTGCTCATATCCGGGAATATCGACCACGAATCCTCCACAGTCCTTATATCCAAACTTGCGGTAGAAGTGTTGTGCATCCTCATCGACCTGAGTGGATGTCATCAGCATTCCATATACCTGCGACTTCATATCATGCTCCCAGTGTTCCGTCAGCAGCTTTCCGTATCCCTTTTTGCGATGATCGGAATCTATAAACAGCATCGTGCAAAACGGTATTGATAAAATCACTATAGTATTCATTATGCTTTAGACCATATGTGGTAATCAGTATCATTGTGTTAATTCGTCATCTACCGTCGCCCTCCCAAACAAATAATCCTTCTGCAGAAGAAACCGTTCTGATCAAATCAAGCAATTCTTCGTTGGGATTAAAAACCGTCATGTGGGTATCATCCGCTTCAGAAAGAATCATGGCATCTCCCAACATGATGTAAACATAACGATCAAGCATTATATCTCGGATCTGCTCCGGCGTCGGATTTTCCTCATCATCTATAGAAATATCCATGTAGCAGTTCAGTTTCAGGATCACATTGATGTGCTTCCTCTTAATTTCTTCAAGCTGTTCTATAATAAGGAATTCCTCGATGGCAAAGTACTGCCCCGGACTGTCCTTCGGAACCTGTTTCGGAAGGATATCTATGATCCAATAATGTTTCTCCAGTAATTCCTCAATCTTATCTTCACTCATATCACTTTATTCCTGCGCCCATTACTTTTTCTTCGGAGCCGGCAATTCCGCATACATTGCACCAACCAGTTCCCTTAAGAATTCCTTATCCTCCACGTCATCTACAAGAATCATTTCTTTAGCGCCGTCATATGGCAATTCCATTTCAGCATCCGGCATCATAGCCTTGGCCGACTTAGTAGGCTTTACCAGAAAACGGTCATCATAAATTCCGCCAAAGACTTTCCCGCGATAATAAAGAACATACTCTCCCATCATTGCCCGATATGAAATATCATCGAGTTCCGAAAGCTGTTCCAGTATGAAATCCAAATAATTTTTTCCTGATGCCATAATCACATTCCTCTATCGTCATTTATATACTTCTTTATTATCGAAACCCATTGTTTCATAACCGGCCTTGCAGGAGTAAGAATGTTTTATCCATCTGCTTATAATCTCACGCTTTCATTTTCATAAGAATAAGATACTCGGTAGTACCTTCTTCAAGTTTAATGGTTGCTTTTCTTATCATGATAATCGCTTCCCCTGCAAACTGTAATTTGTCAACAGCTTTTTTAATAAATAATCAAACCCGCTATCGCCGATAAACAGATAAGCATGATCGGTCTGATGCCTTTTTTAAGTATTTTTCGCGATCCAAAATAAATTATTGCCATGACAAATGTCAGACAGATCGTGGTAACATCTGTTTCCCCCGCAGGCCATATACCGCATGTTCTGATGATCATGAGGATTCCCGTCGCGAGTATTATCCCTATAATGCAGGGCTTCAATCCGCTAAGCGCCGCCCTGACAAATTTGTTCTGAAGTAGTTTTTTCAGGAGGATCATGATCAGCAGTATGATCACAAAAGCAGGTAAAACAACCGCCGCAGTAGCGATCATTGCTCCAAGGATACCACCTTTAACGCTTCCGACATAAGTAGCCATATTGACCATGATAGGTCCGGGCGTACTCTCACTGACGGCTATCATGTTTGTAAGGAGCTCATCATCAAGCCAGCCATATGCCAGCACAATATCCCTGATCAGAGGAATCGCCGCATACCCGCCGCCAAAGGAAAAGAATCCAACCTGAAGAAAACCCAAAAGCAAATCCAGATAGATCATTCTTTTGTTCTCTCCTTTCCCGTACAATCTCTGACAGCAAATACGATAATACCTGTAAATGCTGCCACAAGCATAAGTACCACAGAAGAGATGTTCAAAGCAAAAATATTGATAAGGATCAAAGCGATAAAAGAACAGCTGACCATACTGACCTGTAACGGCTTTTTCTTCATCTTTTTGAGCATCCTGAACGCCGCATCCACGATCAATATACCAACAGCAGCCTTAATTCCCTTAAAGGCGTTTGTTACCCAGGTTATCTCAAGAAACCTGTCCAGAAATCTGGAAATAATATAAATGATGATAAAAGACGGAAGTACCATTCCAAGCGTCGCGATCACAGCGCCGGGAAGCTTCCCTTTCTTGTATCCCACATACGTAGCGCAGTTGATCGCAATCGGTCCCGGAGTGGATTCGGCGATCACTGTCACATCCATCATTTCATCATGGGTTATCCATTTTTTATCCTCTACGCAGGTGTCCTCAATAAGAGAGAGCATTGCATAGCCTCCGCCAAATGTAAACATCCCTATCCTAGCAAACGTTAAAAACAGATCGATGAGCACAGCACCCTCCATATATGAAACAACTGTCATTTTCAATTCTGAAGCATTTATATAATTTTATGCACAGTATCGTTTTTTGTCAAGAAAGATCGAAAAACCGCGTCTCGAGAGCATTTACCCGAGACGCGGTTTTACTTTGTAAATAAATATCAGGAATGCCTCTGTGATTTATGCAGACTGCATCTTCCAGCTTGCGGCTTCTTCTCTGAGTTTTATGAAATTGCTGTATTTTTCGTTACTTTCAAGCAGTTCTTCATGTGTACCGGTGCTTATCTTTCCTGCGTCAATTACTACTATCCTGTCGGCATTCCTAATAGTCTTGAGCCTGTGTGCGATCATGATCACCGTCTTGTTTTCAGTCAGGGCATTAAAAGCTGCAATCAGTTTATCTTCATTCTCGGGATCCACGTTCGCCGTTGCCTCATCCAGAATAATGATTGGAGCATCTTTAAGAATAGCTCTTGCAATGGATATCCTCTGCTTCTCTCCTCCCGAAAGTGTCGCCCCGCCTTCACCGATCACGGTTGAATAACCCTCCGGAAGCGACATGATAAAGTCATGGCAGCATGCCTTTTTCGCAGCTGCTTCAACTGCTTCATGACTCGCATTTTTCATTCCAAACTTTATATTGTTTTCGATCGTATCAGCAAAAAGATATACATTCTGAAAAACAACACTGATCCGCGACATCAAGCTCTCCAGCGTGTAGTCTCTTACATCCCTTCCTCCGATGGAAATGCTTCCTTTATTCACGTCCCAGAAACGTGCTATCAACATGGCCAGCGTCGTTTTTCCCGCACCGGATGATCCGACAAATGCGGTCATGGTCTTCTCCGGTATATTCAGATTTATATCTTTTAACACCTCATTGTCACCGTATGAAAATGAAACATGATCGATCGATATGTTGTAATTCTCCGGATCGTATTCTTTTCCGTTTTCATCCATAACGGGAAGTGTATTGACTTTTTCGGCTTCTTCAATAGAGCTCGAAACCACCCTCAGTACAGTAAGACCGGCTCCGGTCTGTTCGATATCGGCGAAAACCTGAAAAGAGATGATCACTGCCATCAAAGCATATGTTATCGTCATGTTGCCTGTGATAAAAAGCGCCACAGCTACAAGCAGAAGCAGAGCCTTGAAGGCGCCAAGGATTACTCCCTGAATTTCCCCGTAAGGAATGAAAAGCCTCTCCATGGCCAGATTGCTGTCTCTGTTGTCGTCGATTGCTTTCTTCAGGGCCGCATCTCCCTTGCCGGTCAGATTAAAGGATTTGATCACGCTCATTCCCTGAAGACTCTCGAGAACTTTTGATACCAGAGCAGCCTCATTTTTCTGCCTTATCGGGGATAACACCCGACTCTTCTTTTCCATGGATGATGTGATGAGCATATAAATTATCATACCGACAAGTTCGATCAGTCCCAGCCTCCAGTCAAAGAATAAGACACAGATCAAAAAGACAACGGAATTCATCAATCCGCTGAGGATCATCACGATAACATTTGCGCCCTGATTCTCCACAACATCCAATACAGTAGTTGCGATACCTGTTATCTGGTCAAGATTGTTGTCATCAAAATATCCCATAGGAACTTTTTTCAATCTTTCCGCAATATCGAGCCTCTTGTATGCGCTCATGTAATAACCTGCATGAACGCCCTGAAGGTCTGCGGCCATTTTCAGGACAAGCTGTCCGATGATGCTTATTCCCAGTAATATAAGCGCTGTCCAGGCAGGCTTCATTGTAAGATCACCTTCTTCAAATGCCAGAACAACAAAATAGATCGCAGCCATCCTGAACATTGAAAACAGAGACTTGAAGAATGAAATGGCGATCGCTCTGTATATCTTGCTCTTTTCCTGTCCGGAAAAATCTATGATCTTTCTGATCGCTTCAAGCATTACGCTGCACCTCCTTCGCTGACATGAGCATTCCACATCGAGTTATATAGATCACTCTTTGCCAGAAGCTCACTGTGAGTACCCGCACATTCGACCGATCCATTGTTGATCAGCAGTATCTGATCTGCATTCGTAACTGTAGAAAGCCTGTGAGCAATGATAATTACTGTTTTATCTTTCATCAGTTCAGTAAGAGCGCGTTGTATTACAGCCTCGTTTTCCGGATCGATATATGCTGTTGCTTCATCAAGTATTACAACAGGCGCATCTTTAAGCATGGCTCTGGCAATTGCGATCCGCTGCCGTTCACCGCCGGACAGGCGGGCTCCGCCGTTTCCCACTTTTGTTTCATAACCTTTCGGAAGAGCCGTTATGAATTCATCACAACCGGATGCTTTGGCAACTTCACGAACCTTCTCATCCGAAGCCGATGTCTTTCCCATGCGGATATTATTCATGATCGTATCGTCAAACAGCCAGTTGTCCTGAGATACGTATGCCACCTGATCATAAAGCTGCTCAAGTGGGATCGACCTTAAATCTTTTCCGTCCATCTTTACCGAGCCATCCTTTACATCCCAGAATCCGCCGACAAGCTTTGCGATTGTTGATTTTCCGCTTCCGGAAGGACCTACGAGCGCGGTAAAGCTTTTCTCCGGTATTTTGAGATTTACATGATGAAGAACTTCCTCCTCTTCATGATAAGAATAGTTAACATTACAGAATTCAATATTATGAGTTGCAAATGTGACCGGAGTTTCTGAATGTTCCTGTTCATCACCGGCCAGCAGCTTATCTACCGTAGCCACGGTAGTCGATACTTTAGCGGATGAATCCGTAAACTGTATCGCAGTAAGAATCGGTCCGACAATACACATGGAAAGCATGATGGAAGTCATGAAAACATCTGCAGTAATACTGCCTGAGATATACATCCACCAGCCGATCGGCAATACTGTGATCAGGGTACAAGGCGCGATAGTATAGCAAAGGGCCTGGCAAACTTCTGTTTTTTTCATCCAATAGCAATAGAAGGCAGCATTTGCAAGCACCTTGTCTTTGAATTTCTGAAAAGACGATCTGCTCTGGCTGTAAGCTTTGATCACTTCGATCCCGTGGACATACTCAACTATACTTGCATTCATGTCCTGAGTGATCTCCACTGATTTCTTGTAATCTGCGGCGAAACTTGCGGCGATAAAGCCGAAAAACATCAGGCCGACCGGTACAGAGATCAGGCATATGAGTCCCATTCTCCAGTCAATGATCATCATATATATCCAGACAGCTATCGCCCCGATGATATTGGATGTAAGCTCCGGGATCATATGTGCTACGGGACGTTCCATCCTCTCAACCTCATCTACGATGATCTGCTTTAATTTTCCGCTGGAAGTATCAATGATCGTGCCAAGCGGCATTTTCGGAAGCTTTGCAAAAATCTGTTTACGGATCTCCCCCAGCAGAGAAAATGTCGCCCTGTGACTGACGCTCAGTCCCATTGCATAAAACAGACTCTTTAGAGCAAAGCCTGCAAAGGCAGCAATAACGTATACGAGATAATAATTCCATTCCCTGTTTTCGGATATTATTCCGGAAATGGTCTTTGCTGCACATACAAAAGGAATGATACCTGATACGACGCCAAGAATTGCCAATACAACAGACAACAGCAACCGGCCGTGTTCGGGCTTTGCGATCTCCCAGATCCTTGCCATGGGATTTGGCTTTTGTTCTTTCATTTTTAAATTACCTCCCTTTGGTTAGGTATAGCTAACCCATCTTTGATAAAAACCGCCTTCCCTTTTGATCAGCCTGAGAAGGCGTTTAAATCCTAATACCCGAAGAATTCTCTCCATGCTTTGGAGAAAAACCGATCCAGAGTCTCCGCGTAGTGCATAGCGTCCTTCCTGGAAAGTTCATGTTCTACAGTCTGAAAAACAGCACTGATATTGGTCGTGGTCAGCAGATGAAATTCTCTTTCGCTGAATTTATTGAGCTTCACGCCCTGTTTTTTTAGCCTGGCCATAAAAGAAAGTGTCACTTTTTCTTCAAGTACAGCCAGGTCATGAATAAAACTTTCATACTTTGTTCCCTGAGATCTGCAGATGATCAGACGAAAAGCGTCCAGATGATTATAAATGTAATTGATCGCGAGTTTTGCATCTTGCCCTACTTCCAAAACACTTAAGTCACCGGTTCCGATATACTGCTCCTCGTCATCCGCTTCCAGGTGGAACAGATCTAACAGCCCCTGATAGGCAGGCTCGACCAGTGCCGAGAACATTTCCTCTTTGCTGGTAAAATGCTTATACAGCCCGGAAGCGCTCATGCCGGCCGCTTCCGCAATGTGCCGCATAGAGGCATCTGTAAACCCATACGTCAGGAATTCTTTCTTTGCGGCTGCAACAATTTTCTCATGGCTTTCTGTTTTATCAATAGACATATATAACACCTCATCAAAAGAGCGAACACTGTACGCTCACTTTTAAGAGAATACACTGTTCGCTCTCGTTTGTCAAGTACTTTTTTTGAGATTTTTTAGCCTATCTGCCAATTCTCGGCATCCCGGCGGATCTTTACAAAACTTGCGTATTTTCCGTCCGAGCCCACAAGTTCATTATGTTTTCCTCTTTCAACGATCCGTCCGTCATCCACGACAAGTATCTGGTCTGCCGCCTCGATCGTGGCAAGCCTGTGTGCAATTATGATCACGGTCTTACCTTTTGACAGCTCGGACAGAGCTCCCTGTATCAGATGCTCGTTCTCCGGGTCTATGCTTGCGGTCGACTCATCCAGGATAATTACCGGCGAGTCTTTGAGTATCGCCCTGGCTATGGATATACGCTGTTTCTGGCCTCCCGACAGTGTTCCGCCGCCTTCACCGATCACGGTGTCATACCCATTCGGCAATTCCATAATGAAATCATGACAACGTGCCTTTCTGGCAGCCTCTATCATCTCTTCTTCCGTTACGTTATCCCTGCCAAAGCATATATTTGCCCTGATAGTATCGTTAAACAGATAAACATTCTGAAATACCATGGAAATATTTGTAAGCAGGCTGTCCAGACTGTACTTTTTAACATCAACGCCTCCAAGTGTTATAGCTCCGTCCGTAACATCATAGAAGCGTGCGATCAGGCTACAGATCGTGGTCTTACCGCTGCCTGAAGGACCTACGATCGCAGTTGTACTTCCCTGGGGTATGGTAAAACTTACATCTTTAAGCACCTTCCTGCTCTCAGTCGATATTGCGTTTGAATACGAGAATCCAACATTTTTAAACTCTATATCGAAACGATCCGGCTTTATATCTTTGCCTTTGGCGTCCAGCAGTTTGGCGTCAGAGAACATCTCCATCTTATCGAATGCATTGTTTATCACAGACAGGACATGAGCACTGTCAGCGATGGACTCAATGGAATTAAATATCGACATCGATAAAAATGATACAACAAGTACCATGGGTAATTCCATGTTACCCGCAAGACCGGCATACATAACCGCTATTATCATCCATACACTGGCTGCTTTCAATGCGAATATATGCAGGCAGTTATATGGTATGAATCCCCATTCTATCTTCAGTGCTATCTTTTTTGCGCTTGCGCAGGCTTTAGTAAAATCCTTAACCGATGCACCCTCCATTCCAAACGACTTAACTACCGGCAATCCTCTGGTATATTCCAGCGCCGCTCTTGTGAGCTTTTCGTTTTCTGCGTTAAGCACCTTCGTGTTGGCACTGCTGTGTTTCGATATCATCAGAAGAAACAGGAATGAAACACCTACTCCGCCAAGTGCGATCAAAGCACATTCCGGT
>JAILES010000134.1 GCA_024687205.1 Lachnospiraceae bacterium | reverse complement strand
CTCCATATCCTCAAAGTCCGGTACCACCATCTCCCCGATGATCCTGCCTATCGCCATACTGTCCACATCCGACTCCGGCCCCGGCCTGGAGGAAAAATAAAAGATGACCAGCATCATGAGGGGAGCTAAGATGCGGCAGAGAAGTCTGAAAATTTTTGTTTTCATGCCCCCGTATCCGCCTCTAATGACTGATATTTACTTAACATGTAGTCCGCTATCCTTTCAGCCGCCTCTCCCGGGTTTGCCCAGGCTTCACTTCTGGCGTCTTCTATGGTTTTTCTGATATTTTCAGAATTCACGGCATCTTCGATTATCTCTTTCAGTTTCGGAAAGCTTTCTTCCTCAAGCTTTATTCCGCCTCTTTCCAGGATCTTTATGGGCCAGCGTTTATCTTTTGTACAGTATATGTCATACGGTCCCTCATCTATCTCTACATCCGCATAGATTACCGGCCTTTCGAATATGAACATATAATCCCAAATAACACCTGAAAAATCAGAGATCATTATATCTGCCTTACTTAAACACTCATAATTATCATGATCAAAATTCCATTCCAGCTTATCGCTATCGGGAAAATGCTCCATCAGCCGGTCCATCATATCTTTTTCCGACTGCATCGATTGCGGATGAGGCCTTATGATAATATAAAACCCCGTATCAATCAGAGCATCTATTATCTTCTCACCAAATCTGCGGAGTATTCCGCTTTCACCCCATGATGGTGCAAGCAAAACCGTAAATCCGTTTTTATCCGGTACTCCCTCACGTTTATAACGGTCATACAGCTTGTCTATATGCGGTTCCCCCGCAACCACTATCTCCTTTGCTTCTTCTTTTCTGATGTTCTCAAGCTGTCGTATTTCCTCTATCTGATGCCCGCCTGTAACAAGCACCGCATCATAGAAATCCATACCAAACATCCTGTATACTCTGGCGTCTCCGGCTGTATGCAAAATATGTACATACCAACCTGTATCTCTGGACCGTTTCCACTGATATACATCCAGCCCCGGTGTCGTGGACAGACATACTCCGGCTTTCATCCTGTTAAGTCTGACTGAAGCTGCGTTGATATTCCCTATATACTCTGCCTTTACATGTCTGTATTCTTCCTTTAGTATCGGATCGTCTTTGGAACAGGTCCAATAAACAAGCTCCCGCCCCTTCTCTTCAAAGATCCTGCAGACATCGATAAAGTAATCCCAATACCTCTTATCATCCGAAAAGATAACAAAAGGCATATAGTTCTTATCTGCTTTGCCGTTCTTACCGCCTGCCAGATAGACTTTTAGTCTGACAAAAAGCCTCTGAACAAAAAAATATACTGTTGTTATAAGTCCCAGTAACACAGTAAAAAGCATGCTGCCGGTTCCGGGATCAATATATAATATCATGCTTTTATAGTCTTTCTGTTTATACTTTTTTCGGATATTATATCACGAACACTTCCGTATGTACTCCATAAAGCTTTTTTTATTATCCAGCGCGGTAGTCGTCGGTCTCCCCAGGTCGGCTCTGGCACCAAGGGCACATTTGGCTTCTATAAGACACAGCTCGCCTCCCTGCTTTGCCTCTTCCAAAGCTCTGTCAAGTTCCTCATAGTCAGCGACACTCACTGTCTTAGGATAGCCGCAGGCCTGGGCTACAGCCGCCATATCTATGCTTCCGGCTACCGTTGGCATACCGCCTACCGTCTCATGCGCCGCATTATTGATCACCACATGCACCAGATTTTTTGGCTTATTGGCTCCTATCACTGCCATTGCTCCCATGTGCATCAGCACGGCTCCATCCCCGTCTATACACCATATCCGCGTTCCGGGTTTATTGATAGCTATACCCAAAGCTATGGACGAGCTGTGCCCCATGGATCCCACAGTCAGAAAATCATATTTATGATCTTCTCCGTTCTCCACCCGGGCTTCAAACAATTCCCTCGAAGCTTTGCCCGTAGTTGATACTATAGGATCTTCCCCGCTTGCTTTCATGACATGTTTTATTATCTCTTCACGTATCATTCCGTTATCATTCTTATAGACAATCTCAGGCGCATCCGTCAGTGCTCCCTTTCTGATAACAAACGCAACGTCCTTACCTTCAGCCAGCACTTTTCTGAAATCTGCCATCACTGTCCGCAGTTCTTCACAGCCTGTTTCTTTACAGATAACGAAGCTTTTTATCCCCATATCTTCCAAAAGCTTAAGGGTCACTTCACCCTGATATATATGCTGCGGTTCATCATGGATACCGGGTTCTCCCCTCCATCCTATGACAAATATCACGGGAATGGCATATACCTTATCATTTAAGAGCGATGCAGCAGGGTTTATGATGTTTCCCTCTCCGCTGTTCTGCATATATACAACCGGCACTTTCCCTGTAGCCAGATAATAGCCGGCAGCTAAAGCTGCACAGTTTCCTTCATTGGCTGCTATGATGTGATGCTTCGGATCTATCCCGTAGCTGTCCATCAGATGATCGCACAGCGCTTTCAGCTGGGAATCCGGCACTCCCGTATAGAATTCTGCGCCTATGATATTTACAAATTCTTCAACCTTCATGTTCGTTTTCTCCGACTTACTTTATTCCGTCACCAGTATTTTCCTATATAAACCTTCAATATCCTCCGCATCAAGCTGTATCGGATTATTCTTTAGCCTCTCCGGGTTGACCGAGATCTTAAGCTCCTTCAGCTGTTCTACGGAAGCTGCCGGCACAGACAGCCCAAGCTTTTCAACCGTCTTTGAAAGCATATCTGCACCGCTTTGAGCATCATCGCCCCCCAGTACCTTTCCGAGTTCATCGAAAGTATTTCTTATATAAGCTTCTCCCCTGGGATCGATACATTTATCAGTATTCTGTATCATCCACGGGTACAGGATACGGTTACACAGGATCGCCGCATGACCATGCGGTATGGAAAACAGGCCGGTGATCTTATAACACATAGCATGTCCCGCAGTTGTCCTGGCGATATTTATCGCCCTGCCTGCGATATTGGCTGCCAGCAGCATCTTCTCATGTCCCTCGGATCCTCCGGCAAGATAAGACTCTGTATTCTCGAGGATCAGACGGATCGCCTGTTTCGAGTATTCCCTGCTCTCTTCCGTGCTGTTGACTGACCAGAACGCTTCCATGGCATGACTAAGTGCATCCGCCATCGTAGATTTTTTCTGATAAAGTGGCAGGCTTACAAGACCTGAGGGATCAAAAAGCACGGTCCCCGGCAGTATACACTCATGCGTAATACTCTGTTTTTTCCCCTTATGGTAGATCACGGCAAACCGCGTGGCTTCCGAACCGGAGCCGGCTGTAGTAGGGACTGCCAGAAACGGGATATCATTGCCCTCGCCATCAGTTCCGAGAAAAGCACCGTTCTCCCCGCTCCCTTCCATTGTCGTAAACAGCTTTATGCACTTGGCGGTATCCATGGCAGAACCTCCGCCGACTGCCATCATCCCGTCACATTCTTTCTCCCGAAAACGTGAAACACCTTTTAATACATCTTCATAGTCCGGATTCGGTCTGAAGTCACTGAATCTTATCACAGCTGTCCCTGTTCTGTCCTCAAGTTCTTCCAGATATCCGTTCAGTTCCTTCTGATACCCGATTGAGCTGCCGCACACCAGCATAAGCCGTTTTATACCGCTTTCTCTTATCCATTCATCTACGGCTCTGTAATCATCATCCGGCGATATGATCCTCTGGTCCATCATTCCACCTCTGACGGTATGAGTCTGATTATATCTTTAAAAGGCATCAGCATTTCATCGCACTCCTGTGCCCTGTGATTTGTAAGGATCGTCTCCGCCGCCTTCTGCATGGCCGGGACCTGCGCCCTCATAAGCTGATTTGCGTAGATCACGATATTGGCCCCGCGTTCCTTCCACTCTTCCTCCGTTACCGAATTAAAGGACGTGGGGACTATCACTATCGGTGTGCTCATATCTTTTTTACGGAATCTTTCTATGAATTCCTGTATCTCCGACGGATCTTTTTTACGGCTGTGTATCATGACCGCGTCTGCCCCTGCTTCCGTAAATGCAAAGGCTCTCTCAAGTGCATCTTCCATACCGCGTTCCAGAATCAGGGATTCTATCCTGGCACAGATCATAAACTCTCTGGTCCTCTGTGCTCTCTTGCCGGCTCTTATCTTCTCACAGAAATTCTCTATACTGTCCTGCGTCTGCATTACTTCCGTGCCAAACAGAGAGTTTTTCTTAAGCCCCGTCTTATCCTCAATTATCACCATTGATACGCCGAGTCTCTCCAGCGAGCGCACCGTATACACAAAATGTTCCGTCTTTCCTCCCGTATCTCCGTCAAAGATTATCGGTTTGGTGGTGACCTCTGTTATATCTTCGATCGTACGGAATCTTGAGGTCATATCAACCAGTTCTATATCCGGTTTTCCCTTAGCAGTAGAATCACAGAGCGAGCTCACCCACATGGCATCAAACTGGTGACCTCCGCCGTTCTGATGCACCACAGTATTCTCCACTATCAGTCCTGTCAGCCCGTCATGAGCTTCCATTGCCGTTATCAGTCCTTTTGCCTCAAGCACTCTCTTTAAGCGTCCCCTGCGTATATCCGGCATGGCCAGATCCGAACGCGTCCTTGCCTCTATCTCTTTATATCTGTCATCCTTTCCGTACGGATACTCCACCAGCTTGCCGCCATAGGAATCAAGTATCCTTACTACCTCATCACGTATTACCTTCTGAAAACCCTCACACCAGTCATCACCATGTACCACTATGGACGGCTTGTATCTTTCAAGATTTTCCTTATAGCTTAAGCTGTTCTGGTCCACGACCTTATACACTCCCGCTATGTTTTCAAACATGATCTTCCTCTCGCTGGCCGGTACCAGAGGGAAACGTTTATAGCTTGCCACCGCTTCATCCGACATCACACCCACTATCAGCTTACCCAGCTTTTGTGCCTTCTTGATTATAGCGATATGTCCGCCGTGTATGATATCCGTTGAAAAACACATATATACCGTCCTGGAACGCAGCTCTTTCAGCCTTCCGCTGACGACCGCCAGGTCTTCTGCCGTATCTATCTCCGCGCACAACAGATCCTCTACGTCCAGCGCACGGATATTGGCAGCTCCATTCAGCTCGTTCAGGGCATTTTCAGCATATACCCTTCTGTTGCCTGCCTCGCAGAACTCCGCTATCTTATCCAGCCATACTTTCCAGTCATCCTTATTCAGCTTATACAGCGCCTGTGCCTCCATTGCCTCTTCAAAGATGTCAACTCCGACCTTCATTACCATGCCGTCCCTGACACGGGCCTTAAAATCTTTATCCGGCAGCGGCATAGTTGAAGATACGCTCATGCAGCTTTCTTCGCTCTCAAGGA
>JAILES010000133.1 GCA_024687205.1 Lachnospiraceae bacterium | reverse complement strand
GTGGTCCCTCCGAAGGTGGTCTGCCATGCCGACTCCGCGCCGTCATTTAATACTATATAATGGGTATCCCTGCTGTATACCCTGAGTTTTCTGCCCAGTACTTTATTATCATCTCCCACGATAAATGCGGTGCTTATACCTTCATCCTCTATGATTTTGTTAAGTTCCTTGAGCTGCTCCGTTCCCAGTGCGGTCTTGGCATATACCCACTGCGCATCTCCAAAGAGCATGGATGCCCCGAAGATCAATACTGCCAGCAGTTCTATGGTCTGTATCTGTACTTTTTTAAGAGCTTCACTTTTGCTGATATCATCCAGCATCATAGCCAGCAGGAGAAATGAGGGCAGCAATGGGACCAGATGGTATCTGCTTTCAAAAACGTTTTCCCCGTACTTAAGATCGACGAAGGTGAACATCATCGCATTGACCAGCATAAGTGAAAGAATATATCCCTTTGTATCCGTTATCTTTTTCTTCTTTATGCTGCTTACGAACGTATATATTATCGCTGTCAGTAATATACAGGTAGCTGCAAAATCAACTGCCGTTCCTATAGCTTCGAAAGAGAAGAGTTTCACCCGCTCATGGATCGTCAGGCCTCCGAAGAGTTCAAATATCCCGGCAAAGCTTGCAAGCAGCGCGCCTATCCATTTATTCGAGGTAAGGATGTTCATACCGTCTGATATGGAGGATAAGCCCATTGCCTTCTGCAGTATTATCCCGCTTATAGAAGCAAGAACGGCGGCAAGCGCCAGCACCGTTCTTTTGGATCTGACTTTAGAGTAATCGCCTTTCAGAAAAGCACGTATGAATTCCCAGACTATCAGAGGACACACCGCACATAAAAGGATATACACTCCGCTGCTCATGCCCGTGAGAAATACTATGAACAGTACCAGAAAAGCCCTGAGTGCATACTGTCTGAATGCTTTTTTCTTTTCCATATCCTGCAGAATACTGATCATCAGGATAGGTACCAGAGCCCTTAATGCGAAAAAACCGCCGCCGGTAAAGAGCATCCGCCAGTACCCGAGCATTATCATACTATAAGGAATAAAGAACAGCATGATGCCGAAGTATTTCCATCTCAGCGAAATACCGGTATTGGCCAGAACATAATTTAATACGAAAATGTACAGTATGACTACCAGACTGTTGGCGATCCCTCTCGAAAGGAAAATATTTCCGCTAAGACGATACAGGGTTGCCGATATGATCGCGGCACTGTCGAGATCCAACGACCCTTGATAACAGTACTCCGACGGAAAGATCTTTCCCTGGCTTCCCATCTCTATTTCATGCATGTAGACACTGGATGAATCATAATCTATGATGGTATCCGCCCGGAATAAGTTCATATACAGAATAAAGCCTATCTGGGTTATAAGTGCAAAAAGCACGACTTTGTCCAGTATCTTATCGCTCATTGATGATCTTTTCAAATTCCCTGCAGAAGTTTTCGTTGTTGCTTCTGTAATCGTTCCTGATATTTTTTGTGATCCTGTTATACCCTTTTATTACAGCACCAAGTTTATCAATATCCTTAACAACAATGATATTGCCCCATCTCTTCTTAAGCTCCCTGCAGAAGCCGAGCTGGTGATCATTTATATGTTCTCCGTATTTCTTCCTCCGCGGTACGACTATAGGGATCCTTCCGGCCTGCAGCGGTACGATAAAGCTGGATGGGCCGCCATGAGAGATCACAAGTCTTGCTTTTTCTGCCAGTTCTCTCATTTCTTCGTATGGGTAAAGTCTGCTGAAACGGCAGTTTTTCGGTTCATATGCGGAATATCCGGTCTGAATGATGACTTCTTCATCATTCTCACCTGCCCATTTATCCATATAGCTCACAAGCCTGTCAAACTGCTGCTCATGAGTTCCCACAGTCACAAATATCATTCCCGCTCTCCCTAAAACAATGCTTCAAAAAATACTTCCCAGACTGATCGCCTTGGGATAGATCCTCTTCATATCCTCCCACTGGACGATAAACTTATCCGCGACAGGATAAACCAGCCGGCCTGTAAGTGTGGGACGGTCGATACGGTCAAAGATCTCGATGTATACCGTCTTTATGCCCATAAGCCTGCCAAGATAAAAAAACGGGACAGCTGCAGCAGCCCCCGACGAAATGATAAGATCGGGCTGTTCCTTCTTTAAGACCTTCCGGGCCAGCCTTGTATTGGCAATAAGCCCCTTTATACTCCGGTTTGTAGGATAATAACAGGGGATCATCCTTTCATCCTTAAGAAGTGAACGTGCATCTTCCTTATCAAAAGTCACCCAGAATCTGTCATGTTTTGACCAGAAAGGCTTTAACATATATAACTGTGCAAGATGGCCTCCGGACGAGCCGACTAAACAGATCTTCATTTCAAATTCTCATAATAAATACGTATTTTACGGCGTTTATTATACTAAAAAGCTCCGGATATTTCAATTTTCTTTTCTCTCTCACAGATTATCGCATTTTTCGGCATTTTATGGTATTATGATATAGTTAGGCAGTTTAGGACGTCCGGTCCGATAAGGAGAAAAGTGCATGATAGAGATAATCGACGAAGATAAGGAGTACACTCTTCATGAGTAAAGCTTTATCCGTAAAACCTCTCGGCGAGGGTCATATCAACGACAGTTATCTGGTGGAAACCACCAGTAACTGGTATGTATCCCAGAAGATACGCAGTGCCATGGATATCGAGATCCTTGAGCACAATTATGCTCTTTTTGCCGAAGCCTGTGAGAAAGCCGATTACCTGCATCCGGAATGGATCAGAAACAGCGACGGCAGATATATCTCCACCGATGCAAACGGTGATCACTGGAGAACCTATCCTTATATCTGCGGAGATATACTGGAGCCGCCTCTTTCACAGAAGCTGCTGTACGCCACCGGACAGGGGCTTGCCAGACTGCATGCCGTACTGCAGACCTTCAGTGATAAGCCCTGGGCAGTTTATCCCATGCTTCATGATCTGAAGTACTATTACAAAGAATATATAAATGTCCTGGTAGGCGGTGATATCCCGGATAGCGAGAGAGATCCTTATATAGAAGACAAGATCAATACCTGGGTTGATAAACTCCTTGATATCGAGCTCGACAGAACAGCCGTGATACACGGAGATGCAAAGCTCGGAAACATCCTGTTCAAGAACGGACAGGTCCTGACTTTCCTGGATCTGGATACGATCATGCAGGGTTCGCTGCTTGAAGATCTGGCAGACTGCATCCGTTCCTGCTGTCTGGTAAACGGGCATATGGATCACCTGGCTTCAAAATATCTGCTGGAAGGATATCTGTCCAGATCCTTCGGACTGATCAGTAATGAAGACATGCGTAAGCTTCCCGACGTGATCAACAAGATCTGTTTCGAACTGGGACTGCGCTATTATACCGATCATATCTCAGGAAAGAATAAATTCAAAGTCGCAGCACCGGAAGACAGACTTAAAAAAGCACGCATGCTGATGGATGCACTGGATTAAAAAAGCCACGTGACCGTGGCTTTTTTTCATTTCATAATGCTTTGGATGAGAATCTGAAACTCTTGTATGTTATGGCATCGTTAAGCTTCATATCCGACCATTCGGAAAAGCTGTATTCTTTTTTCTGTTCATTACCTTTTTTATCTTTAAAGATCACGTAATATTCTTCGCTTCTGCTGCCCAGCTTTCTGTCGCCGTATACCGGTGATGCCACCGATTCGGGCAGATCCGAATCACCCCATTTGGGATCGTGATCTTTACCGCTTGTGTCTATGCTCGACACCGTTATCCATCTGTCTATATCATAATAGTACTTGGTCTGATATACCGGAACATCTACATATACGGGATCTTCATAGGTTTCCGTTCTGTATTCGGTACGGTATCTCGGTACCGATACTGTCTCTGCCTGGCCGTTACCAAGATCTCTGTATTCCGTATCATAACCGTCCAGCACCTGTTCCGATACCTGTCTGGTCTTGGTCTCGTAATGATCTATGACATGATCGTAATGATGTATCTCCTGTTTGGTCGTTGTCAGCGAGGCTCCGGATGGCAGGCTCCAGTCATCTTCATGACAGAGCTGGTATTCATCTACCGCTATGCTCCTCATCCATTCGAAGCCGCTTACCACGGTCTTTCTCGTGACAGGTGTGAACAGCCAGATCAGGAAGAGGATCACCGCAATGATCGGGATCAGTTTTTTAAATCTTCCCGAACTTCTTCTTACCGGAGCTGTCTGCTGAGGCTTAGGCGTTTCGGGAACCGGTGTAAAATAATCTCTCTTCGATTCCTCCTTCGGAGCACCGCAGCCTTCACATACGGTATTTTCAAAGCGGTTCTGGTAACCGCAGTATTCGCAGACCCAGTTGGCCTTATCGCTTTTCTTTTCTTCGGAAACCTGAGTTACGGCGTCCTGAACCATTTCATGGGAAGTGATATAAGCCGTACCGTTCTCTATGGCTCTCGCTACTTCGGGATTGTCAGGCATCAGATACTTCGTGCCGGCCGGCACCGGTGTAGCGCAGTTTGGACAGTCCCTGTTATCTCCTCTTATTATCGCCCCGCAGGACGGACATTTCCAGTAAGTCCATACATTCATACTCATTCTCCTTTTTCAACAAGCAAAGCATTGATCTTTTCTTTATTCTCGGGATATACCGGTTCAGCTGCCATTTCTTCCAGCAATGAAAGTTCGGTTTCTGCTTTGTCTCCTTCATAATATCCGAGTTCCTTTGCCCTGCTGAAATCATCGTAAGCATTCTTATGTTCTGCTGCTCTTATCATTTCCCAGAATTTTCCGTATACTTCATTATCAGGTAAGTTATGCAGATAAAAGAGATCTCTTAATGATCCGTACTGTCCTTTGTAATAATATGAATCATAAAAAGTCCTGTCTTCTGCCGAACTGAACTTCCTGAATTTTATCAGACCCATATTCTTTGCAGCGCTGAAACAGCCTGCTATTACCAGAAACATATTGAATGCCAGTAATAACACTCTCAGGATAAAACCAAGGGGTTTCGGAGAACGGTAGGTGTTTTTATTTTCCATCTTTTTCGATTCTCCTTTCCTTCAGTTTTTCCGCCATTTCAGTCATATGAGACTGATGCCAGAAGTTTTCCGGCTCGGTCAGGAATGCAATATCTTCATCATCACAGAGCATGGTACCTCTCCAGAATGCCATAATACGTTCACGGTATTCTTTATACATTTCTTCATTCTGTCTGAATTCACCGCTGTATACTCCGACTTCCAGAATATATATATCCATTGCCTCTTTCATCGCCAGAGAGATGTATGTAGGGTCCCAGTTATTGGGATCATCATCCACATATGCCATTCTGTGAGAAAGAAATTCATTATAATCATATGCCAGCAAAGCCGCCTGGCTCATGTATTTCGGAAGATCCTGAAACATATCGAAAGAGGACATGTAATCGTGAAGTTCCATATATCTTCCTTCATTGTATAGTTTACTGGCATAAGAATTTTCTCCGTTAAAGCCGGTAAATAAAACCCCAAGGATCACTATCATTAGCAGTGAAAACAGCAGCATTGTATTTACAAGCTTGCTCGCTACATAAGGAATATAGCGTACTTTGGCTTCTTTCTGCTCACGTTCGTATTGCTTGATGGTCTCGCTGCGTTTTAACAGCAGCATCTTACCTATGAGGTTTTCGGATTCGCAATAGGGACAGCGCAGTTTGCTTAACTTATAACTGGCCCCGCAGTTTTTACATTCCATTCAGTATACGCTCCGCCATTTCAGAATAATCGCTGTCATAACCGTCGTATGCATTAATGCCTTCTTCTATATCTTCATCAGTTAAAGCATAGGTATCATTGATTGCAGCAAGCATCTCTGCTTCTATGCTTTCCACCGCTTCTTTTTCACCGTAGATGAATCCTTTTTCACGCAGGTTCTGTGCCATTCTGAGGCAGCGAAAAGTTTTTCTCAATGCTTCTGCCAGCTCATTAACATCCCCTTTTTTCTCATAACAATCTTTCAGACTCCGTACGGCATAGTATCTTGCATTGGCCACATCTGCGGTATTTTCATATTTTCCGAAACTGCTTCCGTGAAATCGCGAGTTATTATAATACGCATCAAAGAGCTCATCATAGTCTCCGTTACTGTAGAGTTCTTCAAGTTTTGCCATATATGCCTGCATGGCTTTATACTCATTCTTATCTTTCATGTCCGACAATATATTCCATGCAGCTATGATGATCACAACCGCAATAACAAAAAGAGCGAGAAGAGTAAACATCCTGCGCCGGTTTTTCGTTACCAGTTTTTCAGGCATTTCCTCCATGGTCTTTACATGTTCATCATGAAGGTTTTCCAGTTTCTCTTCTTCCCTCTTTAAGGATAAGCTGTCATTATAGTATCCGCAATACGGACATTTCAATTCATTTTCCGAACGTTTAGCTCCGCACTTAGGACAGAGTTTTACTTCTTTCTGAGCTGACATTTTTAAATATCCAGATTCTGAACGAACTTGGCATTAGCCTCTATAAACTCACGACGGGGTTCTACCTTATCACCCATCAGTGTGGTAAAGGTCATATCCAGTTCACTTTCAGCATCTTCATTCATGTTAACGCGAAGCAGTATACGTCTCTCGGGATCCATGGTTGTTTCCCAGAGCTGCTCGGCATCCATCTCTCCAAGTCCTTTGTAACGCTGGATCTTATTGTTCTGATCCCTTCCCACTTCGTTAAGTATCTTATTAAGTTCATCATCCGAATATGCATACCAGATCTTCTTATTCTTCTCAAGCTTATACAGAGGAGGCTGCGCAAGATAAACGTAACCCTGTCTGATAAGCTCGGGCATGAACCTGTAAAGGAAGGTCAGCATAAGCGTTGCTATATGAGCACCGTCCACATCGGCATCGGTCATTATTATGATCTTGTGATAACGCAGTTTGCTGATATCAAAATCTTCATGTATGCCTGTACCGAAAGCAGTGATCATTGCTTTTATCTCTGCATTCGCATAAATCTTATCGAGTCTTGCTTTCTCTACGTTAAGTATCTTACCGCGAAGAGGCAGTATAGCCTGGGTTGCACGGCTTCTTGCTGACTTTGCGCTGCCACCTGCGGAATCACCCTCTACTATATAGATCTCGCAGTTTTCGGGATTCTTATCCGAACAGTCTGCAAGCTTGCCGGGAAGTGAAGAACCTTCAAGCGCGGTCTTTCTTCTTGTCAGATCCCTTGCTTTTCTTGCAGCTTCTCTTGCACGCTGTGCAAGTACCGATTTTTCAACTATCGATTTTGCAATCTGGGGATTCTGCTCCAGGAAATATGTAAGCTGTTCGCCTACTATACCTGCAACGGCTCCGTTTGCAACTGCATTACCAAGCTTCTGCTTGGTCTGTCCTTCAAACTGGGGATCCTCTATCTTAACGGAGATGATAGCGGTAAGTCCTTCACGTATATCATCACCGGAAAGGTTCGGTTCATTGTCTTTCAATAATTTATTGGAACGGCCGTAATCGTTGAAAGTCTTGGTAATGGAACGTTTGAAGCCTTCAACATGGGTACCGCCTTCAGGTGTGTTTATGTTGTTTACGAAACCGTAAAGCATTTCGTTGAAACCGTCGTTATGCTGGAAAGCAACTTCAACATAAACATTGTCACGCTTACCTTCAAAATAAAGTATATTATCATAAAGCGGTGTCTTGTTGTCATTAAGATATGCGACGAATTCTTTTATGCCGCCTTCATAATGGAAAGTAAGAGACTGCTTTGAAGTATTTCCTTCTTCACGATCGTCGAAAAGCTCTATTTTCAAGCCTTTGGTAAGGAAGGCCATTTCACGCAGACGGTTTTTTAAGGTATCAAAATCATAATGTGTATCATCAAAGATCTCGGGATCCGGCTGAAAAGTTACTCTGGTTCCTGTCTTTCCTTCGGGACAGTCACCTATCACTTTCAACGCATAACAAACCTTACCGCGCTCGTAACGCTGGTTATATACTTTTCCTTCATGATAGATATCAACTTCAAGCCAGGTGGAAAGTGCATTAACAACAGAAGCACCAACACCGTGCAGACCGCCGGATACTTTATATCCGCCACCGCCGAATTTACCGCCGGCATGAAGTATGGTAAATACAACTTCAACGGCGGGAAGTCCTGCTTTTGAATTGATGCCTACGGGAATACCGCGGCCGTTATCCAGCACGGTTATTGAATTTCCGGGATTTATATGTACTTCTATCTTATTGCAGTATCCTGCAAGTGCTTCATCAACTGAGTTATCAACTATCTCATAAACAAGATGATGAAGTCCGCGAAGTGAAGTAGTACCTATATACATACCGGGACGTTTACGCACGGCTTCAAGACCTTCCAGTATCTGGATCTGGTCTGCACCGTATTCTCCCTCAACGTGCTCCGATTCTATCTCCTGAAGATTTTCAAGGATCTTTCTTCCTTCTTCGTCAATTTCCTGCTGGTTGATTTCGTCTGACATTTTTTTCCCTCTCTAAATCCTAATTCTCACTAACCACGGTTCCCTCAACTACGCGGAACACCTTATCATAATCGAATCTGTTATTTACAAAGTCATCAAGTCCGGTGCAGGTAATGATAGTCTGTATATCTCCTATGCTGTTAAGAAGATAGGTCTGTCTGTTTGAATCAAGCTCAGAAAGCACATCATCCAGAAGCAGTACCGGATTATCTTTTGTAAGCTGCTTTACCAGTTCTATCTCGGAAAGCTTAAGAGATAAAGCTGCAGTTCTCTGCTGTCCCTGTGAACCGTATACCCTTACATCTATATCATTTGAAAAAAATATAAAATCATCTCTGTGAGGACCTGCGGTGGTCATTTTCATTTTTATATCTTTTTCTATATTCTTCTTAAGCACTTCCTCATATTCCGAAGCTTCGGTATGAGGTTCATATTCTATCCTCAGTAATTCCCTGTTTCCGGATAATTTTCTGTGGATACCTTCTATTATCACATTCAGGTCTTCTATGAACTGTCGTCTTCTCTCTATTATTTTTTTCCCGTAAGATACAAGCTGCGAATCCCATATTTTAAGCATTTCACGGTACTCGGGATTGAAACCCATTTCTTTAAGCAGCTTATTCCTCTGATTTATTATCTTATTATAATTGTTCAGATCATAAAGATATATATGATCGAGCTGACACAGCTCCATATCAACAAAATGTCTTCTGTGAGCCGGCGAATTTTTTATTATATTAAGATCTTCCGGAGAAAAGAAAACTATGTTCAATATTCCGAGAAGTTCGGTAGCTTTTTTAAGCCTTACTTTATCAACAGCTATTCCTTTTGATCTGCCCTTTCTTAAGTGCATGTCAACCCTGCGTTCCAGGCCATCCTTATCAAGTATGGTCTTTATGTGGGCTTCTTCGCTGTTGAAATTTACTATCTCTTTATCTTTGCTTCCCTTATGGGATTTGGTAGTTGCGGACATAAATATAGCTTCAAGAATATTTGTTTTTCCCTGAGCATTTTCTCCGTAAAGAATATTTACGCCCTTATCAAAATTTAAGTTTAATTCTGTATAATTACGGTAATTATTCAGTTCTAATGATTTAATGATCATGCTATGGTAACCGTCTCACCGTTGTATTCGAAAGAATCACCTTTATACAATTTTTTACCGCGCTGATCACAAACGGAGCCGTTTACTTTTACTTCTCCGTTCTGGATGGCATACTTTGCTTCCGATCCTTCCGATACAAGGGAAGCAAGTTTCATTGCCTGTGAAAGTTTTATAAATTCATCTCTGATATTAACTACCATGATCAGCTTAAATTGATAGGAAGTATCATATATACATACTTTTCATTCTCATCTTTTATATAAAGAGGAGAACGGGGATTGACCATATACATATCAACTTCTTCTTCATCTATAACTCTTAATGCATCAAGTATAAACTTAGGATTAAAACCTATAACTATATCCTTACCCTGCTTGGTTATATCTATCTCTTCATCGAGGCTGCCCAGAGGAGAATTAACTTTAAGTTCAAGTACATCATCCTTAACTTCTATAACGATGGGCTTTTTATTACCCTCTTTTGAGAAGAGCATTGAACGATCAATACAATCGTAAAGAGCTTTCTTATTAATGCTGATCTTTGTCTCATAAGCTGATGACATCATCTTATCAACATTTATATAATTACCTTCGATCAGTCTTGATACCACTATGGTATTATCAAATTCAAAAAGTACATGAGCATCCGACATGTACATATCTATCTCTTTTTCAGCATCAGAAGGAATGATCTTGCTTATTTCGCTTAAGGTCTTGCCGGGGATAATTATCTCCTGCTCTGAATAAATATTCTTAAGCTGCACTTTTCTTATTGATATACGATGACCGTCAAGAGTGGTGATGCGCATCTGATCATTCTTGATTATAACATCAACACCTGACATTATCTTGTTTATATCACTGTTACCAATAGAGAAGATAGTCTGTCTTATAACATCCTTAAATGTCATAGTAGATATGCTGATAGGATCAGCCTTATCAATATTAGGAAGATAAGTAAAATCATCTCCGGACTTGCCGTTTATGTTAAGGATTATCTTTCCGCAGGAAATGCTTACATTAAAGTTCTTATCGGATTCTATACAAATATCTGCATCATCCGGCATCTTACGGACTGAATCTATAAGCATCCTGGCTTCTATAGCTACGGTACCGGCTATTTCTATCTTACCTTCAGCTATGGTCTCTATACCAAGATCCATATCGTTAGCGGTAAGCTTGATCTTGCCGTTGCCTGCCTGAATGAGTATACACTCAAGTATGGACATTGTAGTATTGGTAGGAATAGCTTTTGATACTATATTGAGTCCGTTAAGCAGATTTTGTTTAGAACATACTATCTTCATTGGTTCCTCCTGTGCGCGTATAATATATTATTATATCATAATATTCATAGTAGGTAGAGTTTAAATGTTCATAACCTTTCCTATTATACTAAACTTTTGAAAAAATGGAAATAATAACTTGTTTATATAAAAAATAAAGGATGAGGGTCATTGTGAATAAATACGGCTTTTTATGGCTTCTATGCTTTCCTTCAGCTGGGTGTTTATCTTGATTTCCTCATCTATCTTGTTACAACCGTGGATAATTGTGGAATGATCTTTTTTATCCAATATAGTGGCAACATGTGCCAGTGTAACGTCGGTCATTTCACGGCAAAGGTACATGAAAACCTGTCTGGGAAGCACAATGTCGGCATTTCTCTTTTTAGAAGTAATATCATCGGTATCTATATGGTAATAATCAGCCACCATTTCAAGTATGTACTGGGGAGATATTATTGTAGGCTTATCCTTTGAAACCGAATCTTTCAGTATCTCTTTGGCCTGATCAAGGCTGATAGCATTGATATTATTGTTGTTTCTGAGCATTCCTTCCGCATAAACCTTATTAAATGCGCCTTCAAGCTCTCTGACATTTGACTTTATATTGCTTGCTATATAATCAATGATGGTATCCGGAAGGTATTTTTTATTGGTTTCTGAGAATTTCTTAAGTATTGCCATTCTGGTCTCATATACCGGAGGCTGTATATCAACAAGAAGTCCGCTTAAAAACCTTGTCCTGAAACGTTCCTCAAGATCCTTCATATGGCTGGGATGCTTATCGGAGGTTATTATAACGGCTTTGTTGTTATTCTGAAGGGTATTAAATGTATGGAAAAATTCTTCCTGAGTCTGAACTTTTCCTATTATAAACTGAATATCATCAACAAGCAGCACATCTATATTGCGGTATTTGTCCCTGAGTTCTGCCATGGCTGCGGTATTTCCGTTTCGGATGGAGTTGATCACTTCGTTTGTAAACTCTTCGGATGTTACATAAAGAACACGAAGTTTGCTGTTTTCCATAATATAATGACCGATAGAGGTCATAAGATGGGTTTTACCCAGACCGGATCCTCCATATATAAATAGAGGATTGAAATCTTTGCCGGGATTCTCGGCTACATGAAGTGCAGCGGAGTGGGCAAGTGAGTTGTTTGATCCTACTACGAAGTTATCAAAACGGTATTTTTTTATAAGATTTGATTCAAAACCGGTATTGTGATTCTCGGTGACGATCTGGTCCATTTCTTCGTCAACCGTGAATTCTACCGTATATTTTTCCTGCATCAGGTTTGAAAGAGTATCATCAAAGAGCTTTTTATAGTTTTTCTGAACATAATCAAACAGTTCTTTTTTAGGGACTCTGACAAAAACCTTATTGTTTTCTTCTTTATAATATTGAAGAGGTTTGAGCCATATATCATATGCGATCTTCATTATTTCATTTTCATCGCGTATGCTCTCCTTTATTTCTTCCCAGTTCTGTTCGATGATACTCATTTGATAAAAAAACTCCTTCTTCCTCGTGTTTGTGCGCCTCACAAACAAACACATGATTTCATGCAAGCATGGTCATGTGCCTGCTTGCTCGGCTGTGGGTCATATTATATATGTTTATAATTCTAAATGCAAACACATCAAAAATGTGGATAAGTGGATAAATTTGTTTACAAAAAAGAATTATAAGAGTTTACATATAAAAAAGAATGTAATATGGAAAATGATGTTCATAAAATATGACCTTGTAAAAAATCCTGTTTTTTTGCCTTTTTTAGGAATTGTTTATAAGTTATGAGATTTTTTAAACAATTTTTCCACATTTCGTGGATAAATTTATGTCAATTAAAATAATTTATCAGAACGTCTGTTTGTTTCCACATTTTGTGGAGTAAACGGTTATAACTCTACAACATATTGAAAACAATTTTAAATATTAAATTTTTTTTATTTTTTACGGGAAAAAGCCTTATTTTTTAACTTGACGAGGCTGTTTTTATTTTATATAATCTCAAACGGACGCAAAATTTGGCATCATTATGCCTAAATATATATCAGGGAGGTGAACACCATGAAGATGACATTTCAGCCCAAGAAAAGACAGAGATCCAAAGTACATGGCTTCAGATCAAGAATGAGCACACCGGGCGGAAGAAAAGTACTTGCAGCAAGACGTCGTAAAGGAAGAAAGGTACTTTCCGCTTAATTAATGATCTTTACCGAAGCTTTAAAAAAGAATGACGATTTCAGGCGGGTCTATGAACAGAAAAAATCTAAGGGAAACAGATTTTTTATCATGTATGTGTCGGAATATGAGCCGGAAAAGAACCGCCTGGGAATATCTGTCAGTAAGAAGACAGGTAACAGTGTAGTAAGACACAGGATTAAGAGGTTGGTCCGCGAGAGCTACAGATTGAATGAGTCGAGGTTCAGTAGTGGTCTGAACATTATTGTTGTAGCAAGAAAAGAGGCTGCGGACATAGATTATAAGGAAACCGAGAGCGCGATCTTACACCTTGCACGCAAGCAGGGTATTTTGATAGATAAATGAAGTATGTTTTTATATTTCTGATAGAGTTATACAGAAAATATCTGTCTCCGCTTAAGAGCACGAAGTGTCCTTATTTTCCGAGCTGTTCAGAATATGGTCTGGAAGCTGTGAAAAGACACGGGTGCATAAAAGGCGGAGTTTTGACTATATACAGGATATGCAGATGTAATCCTTTTTCAAAAGGAGGGTACGATCCCGTGCCCGATAATCTTTCACTTCATATTAAATATATCGCGCGTGGTACGGAGGATTAATAATGCTTCTTACACAGCAGCAGGGCATACTTAAGCCCTTTGCCCTCGTTCTTGGATGGATAATGGAGGGTATTTTTAAGGTACTCGGAGTTTTTTCCGAATACCCTAACGTTGGTATTGCGATCATACTATTTACTATAATAGTATATGTTCTTTTACTTCCGCTTACGATCAAGCAGCAGAAATTCGCAAAACTTTCAAATAAGATGAATCCTGAGCTTCAGGCAATCCAGGCTAAATATAAAGGAAAGAACGATCAGGAATCCATGATGAAGATGCAGACTGAGACCCAGGCTGTTTATGCAAAGTACGGGACCAGTCCTTCCGGCAGCTGTGTGCAGCTGTTGATACAGATGCCCATACTCTTTGCTCTTTATCGTGTTATCTATAACATGCCTGCATATGTTTCAAGAATCAAGCAGGTATATTATCCGCTTGTTGCAAATCTTACTAATGAAAAGGAAGTAGGTTTTATCAGACATTTTGTAAAGTCCTTCTCCGGTTTTACAAGATTTTCAAATCAGGTTACGGATACCGCTTTCGTAGCAAATTCCGTAGATACACAGAATACCCTGATTGATATACTCAACAGTTCCAACAGCGCAGACTGGGAAAAACTGAAGATGGCATATTCTTCATCTTCCACGATTCTGGAGAATATCAATACTACTCATGAAACGCTCAACAAGTTCAACAGTTTCCTCGGACTTAACATAGCCAATTCTCCTTCACTGGCAGTACGTGAGAATCTGGTAAATAAGAATTATATTGCAGTGGTCGGGGTACTTATGATCCCCTTGCTTGCAGCACTTACACAGTGGATCAATACCAAGCTTATGCCCCAGCCCGAGAACAATAACAAGCAGGGCGAGGATAACTCAGTGGCACAGTCAATGAAGACCATGAATGCGATAATGCCGCTGATGTCAATGTTCTTCTGCTACTCGCTTCCCATAGGTATGGGTATCTACTGGATCGCAGGTTCGGTTGTAAGAAGTATCATCCAGGTTGCGGTCAACAAGCATCTGGATAAGATCGATATCGATGAGATGATCAAGCAGAATGTTGAGAAGGCTAATGAAAAGAGAAGAAAAGCCGGTCTTCCTCCTCAGCAGATAAGCTCCAATGCAATGGTCAATGCAAGAAAAGTTGAGACCAAAGCAGAAAAGACTATGGAGGATAAGGCTAAGAGAGCCCAGAATATAAAGGACTCCACGGATTATTACAATAAAAATGCGGAAAAGCCCGGCAGTCTGGCTTCAAAGGCTGCAATGGTAAAGAATTTTAATGAAAAGAACAATAAGGATTGAAAGGGGAGATGACAGAGATGGCTGATTTCAGGGAATTTTCAGCAAAGACGGTTGAAGACTGCATAACAGATGCATGCATGACATTCAGTGTTACCAGTGACAGACTTGATTATGAAGTAGTATCGGAGGGTTCTTCGGGTTTCATAGGAATAGGTAAGAAAGATGCAGTGATCAAGGCAAGGATCAAGGAAGAGTCTTTCGAAGAGCTTGAAGAGAAGCAGGCAAAAGAAACAGCTGCAGAGAAGGCAAAGGCACAGGAGAAAGCTGAGCAGGAAAAGGCTAAGAAACAAGCAGAGAAAGAAGCCAGGAGAAAAGAAAATGCCGAGCGTGCAGCAGCTATCCGTGAGAAGAACGGAGTGAACGAGGAAGAGGGCGAAGACAGATCCTACCGTAAGGACAGGAACCGCCACGGAAGAAAAGATAACAGAAGAAACGACGAGGAAAAGAAAGTCGTTGAAGAGAAGGAAAGAGAATTAAAAGACATACCTGAAGAAGAAAAGACCAAGATCATAAGTGACGCAAACGAATTTTTAAAAGAAGTATTCGCTGCAATGAAGATCGAAGTCAATATGGATATGAAGATTGATGAGTACGGTACCCTTACCGTTGATCTCTCCGGAGAAGAGATGGGACTGCTCATCGGCAAGAGAGGACAGACACTCGATTCACTCCAGTATCTTGCATCACTTGTAGTAAACAAGGACCGCGACGATTATATAAGAGTTAAGGTAGATACCGAAGATTACAGGGCAAGAAGAAGGGATACACTTGAAAAGCTTGCAAGAAACATCGCATTCAAGGTAAAGAGAAGCAGACGTCCCATGGTACTTGAGCCCATGAATCCTTATGAAAGAAGGATAATACATTCGGCACTTCAGAATGACAGATATGTAACTACTCATTCGGAAGGCGAAGAACCGTACAGGAAAGTGGTAGTAACACTTAAGAGCAGGTAATAAAATGATCTCTGATACAATTGCTGCGATAGCAACGGGAATGACAAGTGCAGGCATCGGCATCATCCGCATAAGCGGGGCTGATGCCTTTGCTATAGCCGATAAAGTTTTCACTTCATATTCCGGAGATAAGGTCTGTGATTTTAAAACACATACCATACATCTCGGGAATATAATGAAGAACGGCCGTCCTTTTGATGAAGTGCTTTTGTCGGTAATGCGAGGACCACGTTCTTATACCGGAGAAGATGTGGTTGAGATAAATGCCCACGGAGGAATGTATCTGTGCAACGCGATACTGCAGATCGTTCTGGATGCGGGTGCTGTGATGGCTGAACCCGGGGAATTCACCAAGCGCGCTTTTTTAAACGGAAAGATGGATCTGACACAGGCTGAAGCGGTGATGGATCTGATATCTTCAAAGAATGAATATGCGGTTAAGAATTCCATGGATCATCTGAACGGGCGTCTCCGCAAGAAGATAGATGAGCTGCGTCAGAAGATACTTTATGAGACCGCATATATAGAATCCGCACTTGATGATCCCGAACATTTTGATCTGACTGATTATCCCGAAGAACTTGACGGAAAAGTAAATACTATGCTTGATGAGATCGAAAGGATGATACAGCTTTCAAAAAGCGGAAGGATCAGAAAAGACGGCATCAGGACTGCCATCATAGGAAAACCCAATGCAGGTAAATCCTCAGTACTGAATATGCTTTCAGGTCGTGAAAGTGCCATAGTTACGGATATTCCGGGTACCACCAGGGACAGCATCGAAGAATCCGTACGTCTCGGTGAACTGCAGCTTAATCTTACGGATACTGCAGGAATAAGGGATGCGGACGATGAAGTGGAACGCATAGGAGTTGAAAAAGCTTTAAAGATAAGCAATGATGCGGACTTGATACTTTTTGTCGTTGATTCTTCTATACCTCTTGATGATAACGATATAAAGATCATGGAAATGATAAATGGAAAGAATATCGTAGTTCTCTTTAATAAGACTGATCTTGAAGCGGTGATATCCGTTGAAGATATACTTGAAAAACTGGGAAACGTACCTGTGGTTGAGTTTTCAAAAAATGATGAAGAAAGCGATGTACGTCTGGAAGCTGTTTTGAAGGAACTCTTTATCAAAAAAGAAGCTGCGGTTGATGATGAAAGCATCATGACCAATACCAGACAGCTTCAGGAATTAAAACTTGCGCAGCAGAGTCTTATGAATGTGCTGCGAAGCATAGAAAACTTTATGACCGAAGATTTCTTTTCGATAGATCTTACGGATGCTTACAAACATCTGGGATTCATTATAGGTGAAGAGATCGAAGATGACCTTGCGAACATGATATTCTCAAGATTCTGTATGGGTAAGTGATTCGGGCTTTTTACGTGCTTTCCGTCCGATAAGGAACGGGAAGCATTTTTTAATGAGTACGATAAACGGGACTTCAATTATCATCATCACTGCAAGCACCATAGGCATGCGGGTGATGCCGTGGAAGCTGAGCACAGGTATATTTGAAGTAAGAAGTACCGCAGCATATAACAGGTAGAAATCAAGATGGGTGAGCAGTATGATCAGACTGTTTTCTCCGAGATAAGTCAATGCTTTCAACAGCCATCTGAAATCCGTAAGAACAATGGCATGTGAGACAAAGAGTGTGCCAACGGTTCCGAGGATCGACGCGGGAATATATAAATACAGATGCTTTCCGTAATAGAAGGTTGCAAGGTTTCCGCCGTCATTGATCGCGGCAAGCAGATAACAGAGTGCAAGACAGACTGCTCCGTATACGAAATGAAGTATGACGGCCGGCAGTTTTTTCTTTGCTCTCGGATAACGGAATATGGAACCTGCAAAGTATCCGCCGAAAAGATAGAGCGCACACATGGGCAACCTCATTACTGCATTTATAAGGTAGAAAAGATACATTTCGAAATCGCTGTGTTCGGCTGTTCCGTACCACCAGTCGGCAACCGGATTTGTCAGGAAATGTGCTGTGATCGAAAGTGCGACTATCGCGAGAAAGATCAGGAGACGCAGGTTTTTAGCGGCTCTGAGCAGTCCCTGCATTATAAGGTCAGCAAAAAACAAAGCGGATAAAAACCAGAGAACGGATACACCGTAAAAGCTTAAAGCTTTTATGATCATTTCTTTTGTTATCGAAAAGTCTATGGATCTTGTATTCTTAAACTGATACAGGAAGTTGATGATTATATATATGAAAGTAAAGTAAAGATAGGGCAGCATGAGCGCTCTTGCTTTTTTAGCAAGATAAGTTTTAAAAGGAATGCTGCGTTCTTTGACCAGTGCCGAAGTATAGCCTGAAAGTGAAAAGAAAAGAGGCATGATAAAGATCATCACGAAATCAAGATTCTTGCCGTGAAGATTTCCGGAATGCTGTAATGCAACGAGACAGATGCCGATAAATCTGGCAACATCGATCTCTTCAATACGCCTCTTTCCGCTCATAGTTTATTTTCTTTCCGCTACTTCTTTTGCAAGCTGGCGATAGCTTTCCGCACCGGAACTCTTGGTATCATATACCGTGATAGGCTGGCCGAAGCTGGGAGCCTCGGAAAGTCTTACGTTTCTGGGAATCTTGGTCTGATATATCTTGTCGGGGAAATATTGTTTTACTTCCTCGACCACGTTCTGCGAAAGAACGGTACGTGAATCATACATTGTGAATACTATGCCTTCCAGGTCAAGCTTCGGATTCAGTCTTTCTTTTACCATGTTAACGGTATGGATCAGGTCGCTGAGTCCTTCAACTGCAAGGTATTCGCACTGTATGGGAACGATTACCGAAGATGCCGTTGTCATTGCGTTCAGTGTAAGCGTGTTCAGCGCAGGCGGGCAGTCGATGATGATGTAATCATAATCATCCTGTATATACTCTATTTCCTTACTGAGTATGAATTCCTTATCATTAACGCCGATGAGTTCTATCTCAACGGCTGCGAGATTCACGTTTGAAGGAATCACCGAAATGTTCGGCATCACATCTTTGATGATGCAGTTCTTTATCGATTCTTCACCAAGGAGAAGATTGTAGATAGTGTTTTCCTGTTCTATCTTGTTTATGGAAAAGCTGCTGGTTGCATTGCCCTGAGGATCCGTATCTATCAGAAGCACCTTCTTTCCGAGCTCTGCGAGACATGCAGTCAGATTTACCGCCGTCGTCGTCTTGCCCACGCCACCCTTCTGATTGGTTATAGCAATGATCTTTTCCATTCCGTTTCTCCTTATGTTAACTCCTAAATTTTGCTCATACATAATTATTTTCTCATAATTCAGCCCAAAAAGCAAACACAATATCTTGTATTATGTAAATCTATATCTAGTAGCATATGGTGGGAAAAAAGGCTTCTCCCCAGGGGGAGAAGCCTATCGGTTTACATATGTATCTTGAAATGTTAGTATTAGTATGATAGCTATCAGAGAACCGTCCCCGTGATCGTGATAGCGATCAGAGAACCGTCCCCGTGATCGGTAAGGAGAAATAGTATGGGAAGAAAAAGAGATCTTGCAATCTTTTGTCATAAGATGGAACAGGCACTGCATTCCGGCTTTGATATTGAGCGGGCTTTGATGGTGGTTCAGGATGAAGAAAAAGGTCTGCTTGCAGATGCTGTCAGAAGGACCTATGAGGGAGTGCGCCGCGGGAAGTCTCTGAGTCTGTCCATGAGAAAAGATGAACTTGTCTTTACTTCCGAGCTGGTGAGTCTTATATATGTTACCGAACAGACCGGAAGAATAGAATATGCTTTTCATCGGATGGCGGAGAAGTTTGACAGACAGAGTGAGATCGAATCAAAGCTGGTAACCGCAAGTATTTATCCGGCAATAGTAATGATAGTTTTCGTCATTTCACTTTTTGCGGTTGCAAGCGTGTGGGGCTTTCTTCCGCATGCAATACTTGCCGTGGCTGCGATCATCTGTATTATCGTTATTTTGATCGCAACAAAATACAGTGCGGATACCGTAAGCCGAAACAGTAAGATAGTCGGCAACGTTTTTATAAAACTTCCGGTCATAGGCAGGATGATATTGGAGAGGGAGCTTGCAGATTTTGCCGATAACATGGCAACATTTTATGCCTGTGGTGTTCCCATCGATAAGGGACTGGAGTATTGCGTCAGTGCACTCAGTTATGAAGTACTGAGGGATAAAGTATTGAAGGCTGCATCCTGGGTGCGGAGGGGTAATCCTCTTTCCCAGGCCTTACTTATGCAGGCTGTCTTTCCTCCTGATCTGATACACAGTCTGAAGATAGGAGAAGAAAGCGGTAACGTCGACGGGATGCTGATAAAGATCGCAGAGTATTACCGGCTCGATACGAAGAACCGGACAGACATGCTCATGAATCTCATGAGATAGCAGGTGTTCATATGGAAAACAATGAAACTACCTTTTATCTTGGTGAAAAGAAAACAGGATCGGAGCCGGTCAATAATCCGTATAAGAATGATCCGGTGATCTCATATGGCGGAGAGATGCCGCTTGTTTTCAGCAATGAAGAATATGTACCGCTGACAAATGATGAGATTGAAAACAAAAGGATCCTTTCCAAAATGCTTGAAAAGAAAAATATGATAAACCGCAGGCTTCTGTATCTTGAAGGAAAAAAGCAGGATCTGCTCGGCTATTATATGAATATCGAGAAGAATGATAAAGGGCGGGACGTCCGTGAATTTGTAAAAGTGTTTTTATTCTTCATAGGATTATTTATAGTACTGACACTGGGAGCCCTGAACAAAAAAGCAGCGATCACAGCTGCGGTGGTAATGATTGTTTTTTCGCTTGTGATTTATATCAGATACAGGATGGAAGGTACAGATGATAAACTTGAAGATCTGGATAGAAAGATGAGCGGTATGGAAGAAGAGCACCGAAAGCTGGAACTTGAAAAAGAAAAGCTGGAAGAAAAAATAAAAAAGTTCAAAGAACACGAAAAAGAGCAAGGCCATATATAGGATCTAAGGTTTACATATGTTTCACGTGAAACATTAAACCCTTCAAAAAGATCATCACAAGTTATTGTAGTCGATGTTTCACGTGAAACATTATATGGCAAAAATGAGCGTGAAACATGTAAATATAAGTGTAAACCCATAAAATTATGTCTTACTACATATAGTGAAGATATTCATCATATAAGATAAAAACCGGAGGAGAACAGCCATGAACGATCTGTGTAAGATAATCAAAGAAGTAGTCAAACCAAATTTTCTGAACATAAGAACCTCGCTCCAAACTTATGACAGGGATGCTCTTTGTTACGGTGCACCCTGTTGGAGATGGGCATATCACGCACTTCATTCGGCGGATAAATGGTTTATCAATCCTGCCGATTACACAGAACCACCATTTCATGTGGAAGGAATGGATGATCCGGAAAAAACCTGCAATGCAATCCTCACTGATGAACAGCTGATGACCTATCTGGATGAAGTCGAGCAAAAGACCTATGATTATCTTGACAGCCTGACGGATGATATGCTTTATGAAAAACCGGAAGGCTGCAGATACACACGTATGGAATTGATACTTCGTCAGTTCAGGCATATCTCTTTCCATACAGGTATGCTTAACGGACAGACTATTCTTGAAAAAGGAGAGTTTCCGATGTGGGTATCGGAAACATCCAAGTATGTAGATGACGGTATCTTTTTCGGAAGATACCGCAGCGGTAAAGTTAAGATCTGAAGGAGGACAAAAATGATCAAAGCATTACTTACCATTGATGATGTATCATCAAAAAACACACCCGCAATAGTAGACTATCTTTCCGAAAAGAATATCCCGGTGATAATGTTCTGTGTGGGACAGTGGGCGGAGAATCATCCCGATGAACTGATCTATGCATTAAAGCATGGTATCATAGTGGGCAATCACAGCTACACCCATCCGCAGTTCTCTTCCATCACCATCGATGAATGTAAAAAAGAGATTGAAAAGAATGAAGAAGTATTGGACAGATTCTATGAGCAGGCAGGTGTAGAAAGAAAATATCGTCCCTTCAGATTCCCCTATGGAGATAAAGGTGGTGACAATAAGGATGCGATACAGCAGTACCTTTCCGAAAAAGGTTTTGACAAAGTGAAAGATACCGAGCTGGATTATCCCTGGTGGAAGGAAAAAGGTCTGGATAAAGATATCGATACACTTTGGACTTTTGATTTCATGGAATACTGCATCCGTCCGGACAGTGGTTTCACTAAAGATAATGTAATGGCCCGTATTCATGATGCAGATCCGAAAGAAGGAGCAGCACTTTTGAAAGACGGTAACAATCATATACTTCTGATCCATGCGCACGATGAAACCGAAGAAATGGAACCGGGCTATTTCATGACTTTCATCGATGAACTGATCAACAATGGAGTAGAGTTTATCGAACCGGAGTTTATATGATCTATAGAGTAAGTAACAACTTGCAGAAAAAAAGCAATCATGCTATAATCCATATCTGTTAAGCAATTACATAAGATGAAATAGCAGGACAGCACGGAGAGAGAATATGGCAGCTAAAAAAGGTACTCGTCTGGGCAGAGGACTCGATACTCTGATCCCTCAGAAGACAAAGAAAAACGAAGAAAAGGAAACACCCGTAGCAGAAGGACGGGTGATGGTCGATATCAATAAGATCGAGAGGAATAAGCAGCAGCCCCGTAAGAATTTTGATGAAGCTGCGCTTGACGAACTGGCTGAGTCCATCAAACAGCATGGCATCATCCAGTCTATAGTTGTACAGGACCGCGGTGATCATTATGAGATAATCGCCGGTGAGCGCAGATGGCGCGCAGCAAGACTTGCAGGTCTTAAGGAAGTACCGGTTGAGATCAAGCATTACACCGAGCAGGAGATGGCAGAAGTATCTCTTATAGAGAACCTTCAGCGTGAGGACCTTAATCCGATCGAAGAAGCCCAGGCCTTCAAGCAGCTCAAGGAAATGTTCTCACTTACCGATGACCAGGTTGCGGAAAAAGTTTCAAAGAGCCGTGCTGCGATCACCAACTCACTCAGACTTCTGAAACTTGATGAGCGCGTACAGCAGATGGTAATAGATGAGATGCTGACCACCGGGCATGTCCGTGCGCTGCTTACGGTAACCGACGGAGACCGTCAGTACAAACTTGCTCAGGATGCTTTTGATCAGAAACTTTCCGTACGTGAAGTGGAGAAGCTGATCAAAAAACTTGATAAGCCTTCAAAAGCAAAGAAGGCAAAAGATGATGCGGAGCAGTATAAGCTTCAGTATGAAGAATATGCCAGGAAACTGGAGTCCAAACTCGGAACGAAAGTAAGCATCAGCCTCAGGGAAAAGAACAGCGGAAAGCTGGAAATAGATTTTTACTCATTGGATGATTTTGAAAAAATTTACAGGACCTTAACTGACTGACATGGATACTAACACTGCTAAAAAAGGAATACTGGAAATACTGGGACTGGGTAATGCCGACACCGGTTGGTTTTTCATTGTGGTAACGCTTTTGCTGATAATACTTCTGATCGTTATCATTGTTTTGATCGTCAAGATGAATGATATGAAAAGAAGATATCAGAAGTTCATGCAGGGATCAAAAGCAATATCACTTGAAGGAGAGATACAGAAACTCATCTCCGATGTTGACAAACTTAAGAAGGAATCCCGTGCTTACTCCAATGATATAGACCTGCTTTTCAAAAAGCATGAAGGTGCTTTGCAGAAAATGGGTCTTGTAAAATATGATGCCTTTAAGGAGATGGGCGGTAACATGAGTTTCTGTCTGGTGCTCCTTGATGAGAACGATAACGGATTCGTGATCAATTCGGTTCATTCATCCAACGGATGTTATTCATATTCTAAGAGGATCAAGAACGGTACATGCGATTTAGACTTAAGCGCCGAAGAGCAGGAAGCAATGAGGCGTGCAATGGGAGGAGAATAAAATGATCGATATCAAATTTTTAAGAGAACATCCTGAAGAAGTAAAAGAAAATATAAAGAAGAAATTTCAGGACAGCAAACTGCCCCTGGTAGATCAGGTTATCGAACTTGATAAGGAGCGCAGAAGCTGCCAGCAGAAAGCCGATGATCTGAAAGCAGAGAGGAATGCGCTTTCCAAAAAGATCGGCGCACTTATGAAAGAAGGCAAGAAGGACGAAGCCGAGGAAGTAAAGAAGCAGGTAACCGAGAAAGCTGATGAACTTGCAGCACTTGATGCACGTCAGACCGAACTCGAAGAAGAAGTGACAAAGATAATGATGGTGATCCCCAACATTATCGATCCTTCGGTTCCCATCGGAAAAGATGACAGTGAAAACGTAGAGGTACAGAAGTACGGCGAGCCGGTGGTTCCCGATTTCGAGATACCTTATCATACGGATATAATGGAAAGACTTAAAGGCATAGATCTGGATGCCGCGAGACGTGTTGCCGGAAACGGTTTCTATTACCTGATGGGAGATATTGCAAGACTTCATTCGGCAGTGATCGCTTACGCAAGAGATTTCATGATCGACAGAGGTTTCACTTACTGCGTACCTCCTTTCATGATCCGCGCCAATGTGGTGACAGGCGTTATGAGTTTTGCGGAGATGGATGCGATGATGTATAAGATCGAAGGAGAAGACCTTTATCTTATCGGTACCAGTGAGCATTCCATGATCGGAAAGTTCATCGACCAGATCGTTCCCGAGGAAGAACTTCCTTACACGCTTACCAGCTATTCGCCCTGCTTCAGAAAAGAGAAGGGTGCACACGGTCTGGAAGAGCGCGGCGTATACCGTATACACCAGTTTGAAAAACAGGAAATGATAGTTGTCTGCAAACCGGAAGACAGCCCGATGTGGTTTGATAAGCTGTGGCAGAATACCGTGGATCTGTTCCGTTCCATGGACATTCCCGTAAGAACCCTTGAGTGCTGCTCGGGTGATCTTGCGGATCTGAAAGTGAAGTCCATCGATGTGGAAGCATGGAGCCCGAGACAGAAGAAGTATTTTGAAGTGGGCAGCTGCTCCAACTTAGGCGATGCTCAGGCAAGAAGACTGAAGATAAGAGTAGACGGCAAGGACGGAAAGTATCTTGCCCATACACTTAACAATACCGTGGTCGCTCCTCCCAGAATGCTGATCGCATTTCTCGAGAACAACCTGCAGGCTGACGGTTCCATCAGGATACCCGAAGTACTGAGACCTTACATGGGCGGCAAAGACAAGATAGGATAAATTAAAACGGGCTGTCAGTTGACAGCCCGCTTTTTTGTTTCCCCCAATAACCGTTTACAGTTTAAAGAATGAGATCGCATCGCTCATGTTTTCGTTGATCTTCTTCATCTCAACGGTGGAATCCTGAGTATCGGTACATGCACTCATTACGGTCTGGCAGGATGCCGCAACTTCCTGCGCCGAAGCTCCGAGCTCTTCCGAGATAGCACCCAGATCCGTTGTCGAATTGGTAAGATCTGTCTTGATACTGTCAAGAGTCTCTGCCATATCTTTAATGGTATTGATCTCGCTTATCGATGCTTCCACGGATTCGGAGAGCATATTGAATTTGTCCTGGGCCTGTGCTATATCAGCCTGTTCTCTTCTGATCACTTCATTGACACGTTCGGATATCTCAACCGTTGTGCCCGAGAGAGCAATGACGTTTTCGATGATGAGCTTTATCTCTTTTGCCGATTCAGCAGAAGAATCCGCAAGGGATCTTATCTCATCTGCAACGACTGCAAAGCCGCGTCCTGCATCTCCTGCACGGGCTGCTTCGATAGAAGCATTGAGTGAAAGCAGGTTGGTCTGGGCAGCGATCGACTCGATCGCCTGGATCGCGGAACTGATCTCGACTATTGCAGAGTTGGTTTCATTGATCTTGCTGCTGATCTCCTGCATAGCATCTACGGATTCGTTTGCGCCTGCATAGACAGATCTCATGCATTCGGTAGCTTCGTTGTTTGCATTCTTGATAGTCTGTGAAGCGTCGAAAAGGTTCTCCACATTTGTATTGAGCTGTTCTACGTTTTCACCGAGGTAGATCGCCTTTTCTGCCATATCCTGAGCGTTTTCTGCCACAGCCTGTGAAGTGTCCGCCACTTCACTTACGGCGGTATTTATCTGAGAGATGGCATCCAGGTTACTGCCGGTCATGCTGTCTACGTTTATGATCGAACTGTTCAGTTCGCCTGCAGCATCCATGACCGAACGCATGGAACCACCCAGGTTTTCACGCAGCGCATTGAAAGAATTAAGTATGCTCAGGCTTTCCCTGATATGAGTCTTTGCATTGCAGGAGGCATTGACATCACCGGTACTGAGTTCGTCAAGTGATTTTGAGATCTCGATCAGAGGTACGGAGATCAGACGTTCAACAAACAATGAACAAGCACCGAAAAGGATTATACTTGCTATAATAAATGCGATCATGATATTACGTATTCTGGTAACGTTTGAAAGAACATCGCTTTCATCTGCGGTGAGCACAGCGATATAATGTCCTTCATTACCTATATAATATCCGGCATATTTGATCTTGCCTTTGTATAAGTATTCGATCAGATCGGGCTGCGGTCTCTTGCCTTCTTTAAGTCCTGCAACCAGTGATTTGACCGCTTCATTTTCAACAGGATTTCCTATCTTGCTTTCGTCCGGATGATGGAGCATGGTACCTTCAGAGTCAACGAAATAAACATAAGCGCTGTTGAGCTCAAGTGCGGAAACATCGGAGATCAGAGCTGCTATATCCTGAACATAGAAGGCGCCGCCGGCGTAGCCGATAGCTGTGCCGTTATCAAGTATAGGCGTATAGATAGACATTATGATCTGGCCCGAAGCCGGACTTTCCATTATACCTGTATTGTAAACACCGTTGGGTGCCGAAAGCATAGAGTTCTGAAGACTTACGAGGGAATCACCTTCGCGCAGTACTTTGCCTATAACAGGGGCGGCCGGATGAGTCATGACCTTGGAACCCCAGTCTGCGAGGTATAAGCCTTCCCAGCCGGGAAGGTCTGAGAAAAAGTCGAGAGTATACTGCTGGGCTTTTGCAGCTATATCGGGATCATCGGGATGTGCGAGGAATTCTTTGAGTACAGGAGCTGTACTGTATCCCTTTAAGATATCTCCGTTCTTATTCGCCATTGTATCGAAGTCATGACCTATATTGGTAATGACCTGAACAAGGGAGTTGTGAGTATAATTCTTAAGTTCCTTCTTACTGTTAGTGATGGATACTATTCCCAGTATGACAGCAACAATGATCAAAGGGATCAGAGCAAACAAGATAAGCGTTATGCGCATGGAAAGTTTTGATTGATTGCCGTTGTCATTTTTTTGAGTATAAGTGCTCATAGCGGTTTCCTCCTTTAGCATAAAAACTGGTTCTATATATTATACACTAAATCACTGCCCATATCAAGAATAAATATGTGCATAATCGACAAAAATCGCAGTGTGTTCATTGAACACCGGCGGATCTGTAAAACTCGCTATTGTTATTGCAGGAAAATATATATAAAATCATTCTGTGAAAGAAATAAAAACATCTCGGAGGAAAACCAATGGGAGAGTTTCTGACAAAAGACGGGAAGAAGCTTCATTACGATGAATACGGGGAAGGTGAGCGTGTGATCATTTCTGCGCAGGTGGGCTTTTATCCCAGGGGGATGCAGCAGGAGCTGGCGCGCAGAGGATACCATGTATACTGCCTGACGATCAGGGGCTTCCATCCTTCCGAGTATATAACCGAAGATTATGGTGAGAACTGGTACGATGTTTTTGCCGATGATGTGGTCGCACTGGCAGACAGTCTGGATATCTCTGTTTTCACATATATGGGAGCTTCCCACGGCGCCGGCATAGGCTGGCATCTGGTGATCAATCATCCGGAGCGGGTCAACGCTTTTATAGCTGCGGTTCCCGGACCTCACAGTCTTAAGGAAGGCGTGATGTCTTACAGACAGATGCTGATGCAGGGGATTATCGATGCGCCGCCTCCTTTCGATCCGCCTATCGTCAATGACGAAGGAAGATCTGCAAGGCGTAAGGAACGCGAGGAGTGGCTGAGCCGTCTTCCTGAAGCGGATGAACGTGAGAAGAAGATCGATTACGGAAGACCGCTGATGAAATACAAAACCGAAGAGAATCTCTGCAAACAGTTATCTTCCATAAAGACACCGGTCCTGATACTCGGCGGCTGCGAAGATCCCATAAGCACGCCGGAGCTGATGGTGCGTACAGCAAACTGTCTAGAAAACTGCAAGCTGGTCATATATTCAAACTGCGGTCATAACATAGATACGGACCTTGTTGAAGAATTATGTGATGAAGCGGAGCGTTTCCTTGAAAACGCCCTTACAAGATCCAAGTGCTACAGAGCAGTACAATAAAGCACTGCAACACTTTGCAGGGATGCACACGGATTTTGTAAGAAAAAAATCTTCGTGACAAATGCGGATGATTATTGTATAATATCATCTGTCCGTTCCCTTAGTTAAATGGATATAACAGGAGCCTCCTAAGCCCCAGTTGTGAGTTCGATTCTCGCAGGGAACGTTTTATAAGCCACTGCTATGCAGTGGTTTTTTTATAGGCTTCCCCTTCAATCGGGGGGACGGTTCTGTGATTGTCAAGAATCAATCAGAGAACCGTCCCCATGATTGAAAAAAAGGTGTTGACAAAAATTCCGGAAGGTGATATTAATATAACTGTACTATGACGGGTAGTACAGTTAAAACAGTTTCAAATATCTGCAAAGGAGGAGACATGTTCCAGATAGACAATATGAGTCATATTCCTGTATATGAACAGCTTGTCGGGCAGGTAGAGATGTATGTGCTCAAGGGGATCCTGAACCCGGGCGACCGGCTTCCCAGCGTCAGGTCTTTGGCAGGCAGTCTTGCAGTCAATCCGAATACCATTCAGAAAGCAATGGCAGAACTTGACCGCAAGGGCATCATCTGTTCCGTTCCGGGTAAGGGATGCTTCATCTCTGACCGGGCAGGCGAGATCCTTAAGGAAGAACACAGGGGCGAGCTTAAAGAATTCAAAGAACAGCTGAGACGTTTCCGTATGGCCGGTATCGGACGGGACGAGATCGAGAACTGTGTCGACGAAGTATATTCGGAGGGGAAGAAATGATAAGAGTAAATAATGTTACAAAAGCTTTCGGTAAACACGAAGCCTTAAAGAACGTGAACTGCACTTTTCCCTCGGGAAGCATCTGCGGCATCGTGGGTTCCAACGGCGCAGGCAAGTCCACGCTGTTAAGGCTGATAAGCGGTGTGTACAAAGCTGACAAGGGAGAGATACTGATCGGGGAAGATCCCTTCCTTATGGTTTATGAAAACCCCGAAGCAAAAAACAAGATCTTTTATCTGTCGGATGAACCCTACTTTCCGCAGGAAGCAGATCTTAACCATATGTCATCACTGTATGCTTCATTCTATCCTGGCTTTGATGCGGAGTATTTCAATAAGATAACCGACGGACTCAAGCTGGACCGGAATGCGAAGCTCAGCACTTTTTCAAAAGGCATGCGCAGACAGTCAGCCGTAGCACTTGCCCTTGCAGTCAGGTCCGAATATCTTCTGCTGGACGAAACCTTTGACGGCATAGATCCGATAGTCCGCGGACATATCAGACGCGTGATCTGTGAGGATGTTGCAGACAGGAATACAACGGTGATCCTGACCTCACATTCCATAAGGGAAATGGAAGACTTCTGCGATCAGTTTGCTTTCATCCATAAAGGCGGTCTTCTGTTCGAGAAGGATACCGACCAGCTGAAGTCCTCACTCTTAAAGGTACAGGTAGCATATGCCGGTGAATATGATGAAAGCAGATTTGAAGGTTTTGATGTGGTAAAGAACAGCCGCAAAGGTTCGGTCACAAACCTGATTGTTCGCGGCAGCAGGGAGCAGGTATTGGAACAGCTTGAAAAAACAGAACCGCTGATCCTTGATGTCCTGCCGCTTACTCTGGATGAAGTGTTCACTTACGAACTCGAAGCCCTCGGTTATTATTTTGACAATGAAGTGGAGGATAAAGATGAAAACAGATAATGCTTTATTCCATAAGGGAGCTTTTAAGGAAGCCGCAAAACAGCTGGCACTCCCGGTGATACTTGCGACCGCGGTAATGATCATTGCACAGGTATTGTTCAGCCTTGTGGTTGAAAACACGTCAGAGTCCCTGTTCAGATACGGACATGTGGTATCGGTGCAGTTTATGTCTCTGCCGGCAGCAGTTGTCTTTCTGCTGGTCACACCCGCGATGATACTGTATGTCAGCCAGTATATGATGAAACGTTCGGCCGGAGATCTTTACGCAGCCTTTCCGGTAAAAAAGGAAAGCCTGGTATTCTCGAATCTCTTATGCGTATTGATGTACAGCGCGGTTATGATGGCAGTTGGGATTGCAACTGCCGAGATAATGACAGGCATCAGCAGGAAAGTTTCTTTCGGAGTAAATGACTGGTACCTGGTACTGGGAGCTTACATAGCTGCAGCGGTATTTATGAGCGGTGCGATGTACCTTGCTCTGTCGGTCACGGGTAATCATTTTGCAGCGATCAGTGCATTCATGATGCTGATCCTTGTTCCCCGCGTGACTGTATCTGTCTGGCTTGCACTGGTAAGTGAGGCGAATCATACCATAGATAACCTGTTTAGCGCAACGATACTTGATGACAGACTGAATGTGATAACCGGACTCTTCACCGGTCCGCTCTTTCACGACAGTTTCGGAAACATAAGCATAAAAAGCATAATATACACTCTCTGTGTAGGCCTGATCTATTGCTTCATAGCGATAAAGGCTCATAAAAAGAGACCTTCCGAGATAGCAGGTTATCCTTCGATCTCCGAAAAATGGCAGGCAGCTTTTCGTACCATACCCGCCTGTGTTGTAAGCATCCTTCCTATGATCATGCTATTGGATGATTCGAAAGAAGCATTTCAGCCTGAAGGAATGTATATCCTGATCATGCTCTATCTGCTCGTCATACTGGTATACTTTGCTTACGAACTGTTTACGACAAGAAAGCTGAAAGAAACGCTGAAGAAAGCTCCGGGTCTGCTGATCGTAGTGCTCTTCAATCTGATCTTTGCAGGCAGCGTGCTTGCTGGACAGAGCCTTATAGCAAAAGATTTCCCCGATGCAGCATCCGCAGGAGATATCAGCATATGTCTTAACAGTTTCAGATATTTTAAAAATTCCGGCGATAAAGATTATTATGCCGTAAAGATGAAAGAGTATGCCATTAAAGATCCTGAGGCAAAAGAGCTTCTGTGTCACTCCCTCAGTTTATATCAGCAGATGTACGGAAATACGGATATGGTAATGATGAATCTGTCACTTAAGTTTTCATCGGGCACCCTGTTTAAGAACAGAGAGTTTGAAATGACTGAGGGTGACTGGGATAAGCTGATGAAGATACTTGAAAAAGATCCTTCTTTCAAAGCTATATTTACCACAGCCATACCGGAAAATGAGATAAAAAGTATGACAAATGATATATATTCGGGAAGCGGTGATCTGTCATATGCCGAGTATACGGCGCTGCTCAATGAACTGTACACTAAAGATTTTTCCGAGGTTGTCAGGACTCTTACCTCCATAGGAAACATAGCCGGATATCCGGGATTTGAGATAACGACGAAAGATGATCTGGTACAGACTGTTTATATAACACCCAATACGCCGGAGTTCTACATGGCTTATCTGAATAATCATACGGATAAGGACCTGCTTACTTTCGCACTTAGCGACTGGGAAGAAGATACTAAATATAAAAACAACTCAGAGGAAGAGGGTGTGCTGTATAAAGGTCTGTCGGTAATATTCCAGAACATGCACCCTGATAAAACCGCAGACAAAAATATGTACAGATCCGGTTTTGATTTCAACTGGGGCTTATACAAGAATCTTGATGAACCGGAGGAGTATTATATAAGCGGAGAAGATGATAAAATAACCAGGGAAAATATCAAAGAACTGAACGGTTTATTGCTAAGCCAAAGCCATACGGATATCAGGGATGTATCCACACCTTACGTCAAGGTATTATACAGGGTATATCTTGACCGGGTTGATGGTATAAAAATCCTTGAGGAAAAAACCGCTTATGTGGCGCTGGATCCGCTGACAGCCGAATGGGCAGAAAATATCGAAAAAGAAAGAAATAATTATTGACAGCGGAAAAAAATTATGTTTTAATCCTTAGTGACATAAGAAACCTGTGAAGCGGAAGAAAAAGCATTTTATCGCCACAGCGAGTCCGGGACGGTGGGAGCCGGATGGTATGAGGGATGCGTGAGTGAGAACTCTTATATGGGCCGCCGAGGGCATGGGGAACAGGAGAGATCCCAAGTATCCGTGACGTGAAGGCATACGTAAGTTGCCGGGGATATGCAGGTATCCTGTAAGTGCCCGAAGTCATTTTCGGGAATCAAGGTGGCACCGCGGATAGTAGATTATTCGTCCTTGACAGAAAAGAATCATTCTGTCAAGGACTTTTTGTATTAAACGCTAATGCGTTTAATACAAAAAGTCCGGAAGATGCGCACTCGCACGAGATGAAATTGTTGCCTGCGGCAACCGTGCTCGGCGCCAAGATTTCCGCAAGCGGAAATCTATGAGAAAGGAGATATCGATATGGAT
>JAILES010000131.1 GCA_024687205.1 Lachnospiraceae bacterium | reverse complement strand
AGTAGAGAAGTATACTCACACCAGCGATTGGAAGAAGGAAGTAGACGGGCGCAAGAAAAACATAAACAAGAGACTGGACAGACGTATGAACGAGTCCATCCGTAACTTAAGAAACCCCAACAAGAAGGTTTCCGAGTACGGGTTGCAGCTTAAGGAAAAGCAGAAAGCAAAATTCATCTACGGCGTTCTGGAGAAACCTTTCCGTAACTACTACGCAAAGGCAGACCGTATGAAGGGACAGACCGGTGAGAACCTGATGATCCTTCTTGAGAGCCGTCTTGACAGCGTGGTATTCCGTATGGGATTCGCACGTACACGTAAAGAGGCACGCCAGGTCGTAGGTCACAAGCACATACTTGTAAACGGCAAGAAGATCAGCATCCCTTCGTATCAGGTAAAGGCAGGCGATGTTATCGAGCTTACCGAGAAGTCAAAAGGACTGCAGAGATTCAAGGACGTGATCGAAGTAACCGAGAGACGTATAGTTCCCGATTGGCTTGAAGTAAATTATGAGGAGAAGAAAGGCACCGTTAAGGAGCTGCCTAACAGAGAAGTTATCGATGTTCCCGTGAACGAGATGCTTATCGTCGAGTTGTACTCCAAATAATTAAGCTGAAACCAGTAACCGATTGTGAATTAATATAACGGAGGATTCCAAATGTTAGAATTCAATTTCGACAGTCCCAACATCGAGGTTGCAGAAATCTCAAAGGACAGGAAGTACGGCAAGTTTGTTATCGAGCCTCTTGAGAGAGGTTACGGTATTACTCTTGGTAACTCGCTTCGCAGGATAATGCTTGCATCACTTCCCGGAGCTGCAGTCAGCCGGATAAAGATTGACGGAGTTCTTCATGAGTTTACGACTATCCCCGGAATAAAAGAGGATGTGCCGGAGATCATCATGAACATCAAGTCTCTCGCCATAAAGGATGAGAGCGATAATGATACACCGAAGAAAGCAAGGATAGATTTTTCAGGTAACGGAGTCGTAAAGGCTTCCGATATCCAGATCGAAGATCCCGATGTAACAATAGTAAATCAGGATCAGGTGATCGCTACACTTTCCGGTGCAAAGGATACCCGCCTGCAGATGGACCTGCTCATCACCAAGGGCAGAGGCTATGTAGGTGCTGACAAGAACAAAGGCAACGATACTCCGATAGGAAGCATCGCAGTAGATTCCATCTACACACCCGTTGAGCGTGTGAACATGAGCGTTGAGAATACCCGTGTAGGTCAGATCACAGACTATGACAAGCTGACACTTGAAGTATTCACCAACGGAGCACTTTCACCCGATGATGCGGTAAGCCTTGCTGCTAAAGTGCTTTCAGCACACCTTGAGCTGTTCGTTAACCTGTCAGACAAGGGTATGTACGCAAAAGTCATCGACAACCAGACAGAAGATTCACAGAAGCAGAGCCTGGCTATCACCATCGATGAACTGGAGCTTTCAGTACGTTCTTACAACTGCTTGAAGAGAGCAGGCATCAATACAGTCGAGGAGCTCACCAACAAGACTCCCGATGAGATGATGAAAGTCAGAAACCTCGGCAAGAAGTCACTCGATGAAGTGCTTGAGAAGCTCAAAGAGCTGAACCTGCATCTCCGCGACGCTGAGGAATAAATGAACTTAAGGTGGTCTTCGTGTAAATCCGAAGTGTAACGTAAGACCTGCAGAAGTTTTTCGGAGTTCGTCCGTTATCCCGTAAGACCAAAGAGCGGGGGTAAGGGAGCCGGAAACGAAAGGAGGCCAAAATGGCAAAGTACAGAAAATTAAGCAAGACATCAGACCAGAGGAAAGCACTGCTTCGTAACCAGGTGACAATGCTCGTTCTCAACGGACGCATCACCACAACAGAAGCAAGAGCAAAGGAAATCCAGAAGATAGCTGAGAAGCTGATCGCTCTCGCTGTTAAGGAAAGAGACAACTTCGAGACCGTAACCGTTAAGGCTAAGGTTGCTATGAAGGACAAAGACGGAAGACGCGTTAAGCACATCGTTGACAAGAACGATCCTTCCAAGGTTCTTTCCGAGGATATCCGCGACAAGGACGGCAAGCTCATCCGCATGGAAAACGGCAAGACCGTTACCGTATACGATGAGGTTGACAAGGAGATCAAGAAGGACAAGCCTTCAAGACTTCACGCAAGACATCAGATGCTCAAAGTATTCTATGATGTAACAAGCGTTCCTACAGAAGCACAGGGAAGAAAGAAAGCAACCAAGAAGGTTGACCTTGTTGCAAAGATGTTCGATGAGATCGCACCCAAGTATGCTAACCGTAACGGCGGTTATACCCGTATCGTTAAGGTAGGTCCCCGTAAGGGTGACGCAGCAATGATGGTTATCATCGAGCTGGTATAATCTTCGACATACTTAAGCGCCCCGCAGGCTCGCGGGGCGTTTTTTTGTGTACCACGGGGACGGAACCACGGGGACGGACCTTGTGGTTTTTTCTGCTTAGAAACCACGGGGACGGACCTTGTGGTTCTTTTCTGCTTCACAGAACGGATCAATTTCCCGGCCGGGTCGTTCCGCACTAGAATTCGAACTTCGCAGCATAACACTTCCTGCGCTCACAACTCGCTTCGCTCAGACAAGGTTCGCTTGGGAGTTGCTGCTCGTTCTCATTAAGTGCTGCACTAAGGGCCGGAGAAATTGATCGCATTCTGTGAAAGCTTGGTAAAGCTGTGGGGCGATCCCTGTGGTTTCGCTGCGAAAGACCACGAGGTCCGTCCCCATGGTTCCCCATGGTTCGCGTCCCCGTGGTAAAGTGGAAATAATTAAATTGAAAAGACGGGGGTATTATGGTAATATACAGAAGTTATGGGAATCGTGGATATCAACAAAGTGACATATGAATATATACGCAGGGATGAGGAAGGCAATGTGGAAGGCATTACGACTGCAGTCAATGGTGTGACGCTGTCGGTGAAGGCCGGTGAGTTCATTGCGATACTCGGGCACAACGGTTCGGGGAAGTCTACGCTTGCGAAGCATATAAATGCGCTGCTTGTTCCCGAGGAGGGGACTGTATTTGTTGACGGCATGGATACGAAGGATGATGAGAAGACGCTGAGTATCAGGCAGACGGCGGGCATGGTCTTTCAGAATCCCGATAATCAGATAATAGGACAGGTTGTTGAGGAAGATGTGGGCTTCGGTCCGGAGAATATGGGCGTTCCCACCAAAGAGATATGGGAGCGTGTGGAGGAAAGCTTAAGGACAGTGGGGATGTATGAATACAGGAAGAAGTCGCCCAACAAGCTTTCCGGGGGTCAGAAGCAGAGAGTATCCATAGCTTCCGTGATAGCCATGCATCCGAAATGTATAGTGCTGGATGAGCCTACGGCAATGCTGGATCCCAAAGGACGCAGGGAAGTCATAAGGGCTGCAAGGGCACTTAACGATGTTGAAAACATCACGATCATACTTATCACGCATTATATGGAAGAAGCCATATATGCAGACAGGATATTCGTAATGGAAGAGGGAAGCGTAGTGATGCAGGGCTCTCCCGAGAGCATCTTTTCACAGGTGGAGAGGCTTAAGAGTTACAGGCTTGATGTACCCGAGGTGACGGAGCTTGCATGGGAACTGAAGAAGGCGGGGGTTCCGATAAAATTCCCGATACTTACGAGAAAAGAACTGACAGAGGAGCTTATAAGGCTTGGCAGGAGATAAGAAAAAAATAAAACTGATAGCGGATCATATAAGCTTTGAATACGACAAGAGCGGGGCTAACAGGCACAAGGCTCTTGACGATGTGAGCTTTGTCGTGAATGAGGGAGAATTCGTGGGACTCATCGGTCACACGGGTTCGGGCAAGTCTACGCTTATGCAGCAGCTGAATGCACTGCTGAAGCCGGATAAGGGGACCATCTACTACGATGGTCTGGATATATATGAAAAAGGCTATGACAGGAAAGAATTGAGAAGACGCGTGGGGCTTGTGTTCCAGTACCCGGAGCATCAGCTTTTTGAGGATACGGTTTTCAACGAGGTATGTTTCGGACCGAAGAATTTCGGCATGGATAAAAAGCAGAGTGAACTCTCCGCATACGCCGCAATAAAGAAGGTGGGCCTTCCCGATGAATGCTTTTACCATTCTCCCTTTGATCTTTCAGGAGGACAGAAGAGGAGAGTTGCTATCGCTTCGGTTCTGGCGGTAAAGCCCGAGATACTGATAATGGATGAACCCACGGCAGGACTGGATCCCAAGGGCAGGGAGGAACTGATGGAGATGATACTTTCGCTTAAAGAGAGTGAAGGTCTATCAATAGTTCTTGTCAGCCATTCCATGGAAGACGTGGCAAAGCTTGCGGACAGGATAGTCGTGATGGATAAAGGGCACATCGTATATGATGATGAACCTAAGAAAGTCTTTGCACATTATAAGGAACTGGAAGAGATGGGACTTGCGGCACCGGAGATGATGTATGTGATGCAGGAACTGAAGGCCGCTGGTTTTAACGTAAGGACCGACGTGACTGATATAGAGGAAGCGAAAGAGGAGATATTAAGGATTGTTACGTGATATCACACTCGGACAGTATTATCAGACGGAATCGAAGCTGCATGAGCTGGATCCCAGGACCAAGCTGGTGGGCACTTTTGTGTATCTGATAAGCCTGTTCGTTTTTACAAATGCATATGTGTATATATTCGCGGCATCTTTCCTTCTGCTGTGTGTACTGATCTCGCACATACCGCCGACTTACATGATAAAGGGAATGAAGCCTATCATCTTCCTGCTCGTTTTCACGATGGTTTTGAATATGCTGGTCACGCCGGGCGAGGTGATACTTACACTCTGGAAACTGACTATAACAAAGGAAGGCGTGAAGCAGGCGCTTTATATGGGTGCAAGACTTACTCTGCTTGTAATGGGTTCGAATATGATGACGCTGACGACTACTCCCACGAGACTCACCAACGGTCTGGAACGGCTGATGGCACCGCTGAAGCTGATAAAAGTGCCGGTGCATGAGATCGCGATGATGATGTCTATCGCGCTGCGTTTTATACCCATACTCATGGATGAGACCGACAGGATAATGAAGGCGCAGCTTGCAAGAGGTGCTGATTTTGAAAGCGGCAATCTTATAAAAAAAGCAAAGAGTCTGGTGCCGGTGCTGGTACCCCTCTTTATCTCGGCATTCAGGAGGGCCAATGATCTGGCCATGGCAATGGAGGCACGCTGCTATCACGGCGGCAAGGGCAGGACCCAGATGAAGCCGCTTAAATACAGGCCCCGGGACTTTGTTGCATATCTTATCCTGATATTGTATCTGGCAGGCATCATTTTGATAGGTAGATATCTATGAGTGAAGCAAGAAGGATAATGATAAAGGTCGCATATGACGGTAAGGCCTATCACGGCTGGCAGGCCCAGGAAGGCATGGTGACCATCGAGAGCAGGCTGAACGAAGCCCTTTGCGAACTGCTGAAAGAAGATATCGCGGTAAGCGGTGCATCCAGGACGGATGCGGGAGTTCACGCGAAAGGCAATCTTGCTGTATTCGACACACATGCTCGCATACCGGCTGAGAAGGTCGCGGCGGCAATGAACACGAAGCTGCCGGAAGACATAGTGGTACTTGAATCTGAAGAAGTAGCTCCGGATTTTCATCCGAGACACTGTCACAGCATTAAGACTTATGAATACAGGATACTGAACACTGCGGTCAGGGATCCGCTGAAAAACCGATACGCGCACTGGACCTATGTGCCACTGGATGTGGAGCGTATGAAGGAAGCGGCGGTGCATCTGGTCGGGGAACATGATTATACTTCTTTCTGCAGTGTGCATGCCCAGACGGATACAAGGGTGAGGACCATATACTCGCTGGACGTTACGCGCATCGGTGAAGAGATATCGATAGTGGTAAAGGGCAACGGTTTTCTGTATAATATGGTGAGGATAATCGCAGGCACGCTGATGGAAGTGGGCCGCGGACATATGGAAGCTTCAAAAGTAAAGGAAATACTGGAGACACGCGACCGGCATCTGGCCGGACCCACGGCTCCGCCCAACGGACTTTGTTTGATCAATATAGAATTGCAGGGGAGGAAAACAATATGAAAAAGAAATTACTGATACCGGTTATGCTGCTGATGCTTTTTTTCACCTGCTGCGGAAAAGAAGAGGAAGAGGAAGAAGTAAAGCCCGCAGAGGTTACGGAAGAAATCAAACCGGAGGTTGAAGAGCCTGAAGCCACACCTACGGAAGCACCGAAGCCTCCTAAGGATACTGCGGAGCAGGATGCGCTTTACAAGACGCTTTCCGAATGGAGCTTTCTTTTCTCAAGCGGTGCAGGCGGATGGGGCACCGACCTTAATTTCCAGGCTGACGGATCCTATACAGGTATGTATCATGACAGTGATATGGGAGATACAGGGAAAAACTATCCCAACGGAACCGTTTATATCTGCAATTTTTCCGGAAAGCTCAAGGGCTGTAAGAAGATAAGTGACTATGAATATGAGCTGAATCTCGGACAGGTAAGCTTCGCCAACGAGGCAGGTACCGAGGAGATAGAGGACGGAGTGCGTTACGTATATTCCGAACCTTACGGTATTGCCGAAACAAGGACTTTAAGATGCTATCTTCCCGGAATGCCGGTTTCGGAACTTCCCGAAGGATATCTGATGTGGGTAGCCAACATGTATTTCTCCGGATATTACGGAGCAGACTGGGAGTATGGCGAGGATTATCCCGAAGAAATGTATTTCTGCGGACTTTATAATGAAGCGCAGGATGCAGGTTTTACATCCTCCTGCTGCTGTGAGGATAACAGGCTCTATATCAAGAACCGTGCAAAGCTGCCGGGGCTCAATAATCAGAAGCTTGATATAAATGATGACGGCACATATTTCTGTGAAGACATGGATATCTACGGATATGTAAGGGTAACGAACATGTGCTTTAAGGAAGAGCAGGGCCTCAGTAGTTACCGCGAAGAAGATAAGGAAGCGCTGATCAGGGAATGCCTTGATAAGACCGGAAACTACCATGAGCCGGAAAGCTTTTACTTTTTGACCGGGGAGTATAACAACGCCGAAGATATCTACAACAATATCAACGGACAGGATGGCTTCATGGGCACATGGTCGGAAGGCAGCAATGAAGACTACAGATATTGTATGGCGAAAATCTATCAGAACGTTAATTATTCCGGAGATATGGGAACCGTATATACCTATGCTTATATAGTAGAAATTGATCCGGATGCGGAACTGTACAGCGTTGAACAGGAGAAGATGCTGATGACCGGGCTTACCCTTGCAGGTACTCCGGACGGGCTTTCCACGGTTTCTCAGGAAGAACCCGCACGGGAGATCACAGGCTACGTAAAGAGCGACGGAAAGGGCGGACTGCTCATCGACGAAGTCGTATGGGTAGGCTGGGGCGACGAAGGCCTGATGCAGCATTACAATCTCACGGATGATGATATGGTGAATGATTATTATATCGCCGAAGCAGGCGACGGATACGTACCATATAAGGTATCGGATGACTGCTCCTTCTTCCTGCAGTTCCCGGAAGAGGGCAGCCAGCGCCTCTGGTATACGACTGAGGAGTATGAGAGGCGGGGATACGAAGCTCTGATGCGCATAATGCTTGATGACCAGGACCGCGTGATCTTTGCCTACGAACCCTACAGACCGTAAAAAATATATTGACATTAATATGTCGATACAGTATAATCATTATCTGCGGCGGTCTGTGCCCGGACATCACAGATCAAAGCATGACCAGTTGTTATGATTTTTGGAGGAAAACGAGATGAAGACTTTTATGGCTAGTCCGTCTACCATCGAGCGTAAGTGGTACGTGGTTGATGCAAACGGATGTACACTGGGCCGTCTGGCATCCGAGATCGCTAAGGTGCTTCGCGGCAAGAATAAACCCAGCTTCACCCCCAATGTTGATACCGGTGATTATGTGATCGTTGTCAATGCTGACAAGGTTAAGGTATCGGGCAAGAAGCTTGATCAGAAGAAGTATTACCATCATTCCGGATTTGTCAGCGGACTCAGGGAGACATCCTTAAGAGAGAAGCTGGCTACCAAGCCGGAAGAAGTACTTGAAATGGCAGTAAAGGGTATGCTCCCGAAGGGACCTCTCGGCAGGGAAATGTACAAGAAGCTGTTTGTATACGCCGGACCCGAGCATAAGCATCAGGCTCAGAAGCCTGAAGAGCTTAAGTTCTAAGGCGAAAGGAGAATTAAGATGGCAAAGAAAGCTAGTGAAAGATATTACGGAACCGGCAGAAGGAAGAGCTCTGTAGCAAGAGTTTATCTTGCTCCCGGTAAAGGAAACATAACGATCAACAAGAGAGACATCGACGATTATTTCGGACTTGAGACTCTGAAGGTTATCGTTCGTCAGCCTCTTGCAGCTCTGGACGCTGTAGGCAAATACGACGTAAAGGTTACCGTTAAGGGTGGCGGATACACAGGACAGGCTGGTGCCGTTCGTCACGGTATCGCAAGAGCCCTGGTTCAGGCAGATGCAGAGAACAGACCTGTTCTCAAGAAAGCAGGCTTCCTCACCAGAGACCCTCGTATGAAGGAAAGAAAGAAATACGGACTCAAGGCAGCGAGACGTGCTCCTCAGTTCTCAAAGAGATAATCTTTTCTTTCAACTATTTTTGGACTTATTATCCCGGAGGCGTCTGCTTCCGGGATTTCCGTTTAAATCTTTTGTGACTGCAATTCATGTTTTTCAAATGCAGTCAATCAAATCGCTTGGTCGGGTGACCGCAAATCATATTTTCCATAGATAAGTCATAAGCAGTAGGGTATGTCAGTTACTGCAAATCAAGAAAATCAAAAATGAGTCACAGTCGTGGAAGGCAGCCAGTGACTGCAGATCAAGAAATTCAATAATAAGTCACAGGCGAGGCTATCTGTCTGTGACTGCAAGTCGCAGTTTTTCATAATGAATCAAAAAAAGGAGGAAGTCTATGCATGGATTAAAGGATATGCTGATCAAAGAGAAAAATCATTTGGAAGAGATCATTAGTAAGGTAAAAGCGGAATTGCGGCTTAAGCAGATTTCCGGAATTCTCCGCGATTATGAGGATGATGAGATTGAGCAGGTATATCTTTATACACATATGGAGAGACAGCATTTGATCACACCGGTAGAGCCGACATTAAAGCAACTGTTGGATTGCTGGATAAACGAGACATACAAAGGGAAAGAGTTTCAGGAAGGTGCGACGGTGATCCTGTCTGAGAAAGGTGAACGGGTATGGGACGGTGTATCCGGATTTTATGCTGTTTTCTCCGAAACTTCGTAAAGAGATATATTGGGAGCATGAAGGGCGAATGGATGACCCTGTTTATGCGCGAAGTGCTGTTAAGAAAATTAAAAATACTTTGAAACAGATCGCATGAAAGAAAATGGTTTCAGATTGGCACAATTCCCGAAAGTGTGGTATAATGTCCAACTTG
>JAILES010000120.1 GCA_024687205.1 Lachnospiraceae bacterium | reverse complement strand
GCATTCTTGAATCTCTTCTCACTCTTTCCGAACATCGTATAATGACTGTACAGAAGAGCTGCATCGTTACCGCATACGGCTTTTACATCCGGATACTTGTTGGCATAGTATACGGGATCAAAACCGTCAGGATAAACACTTGCAGTAGGATTCGCTGTGGGTTCTTCCGCTCTCGCATACTCCCCTTCTGCGATAAAAACGGTGATCCCCAACAATACTGCCGCCAGCATCATTTTCAACATCTTTTTCATATCTTTTCCTCCCTAATAAAAAGGTCCAACTTTTATATTAACATAATAATCCCGTTTTGCAAGTCATATGATCACATTTCTGTCCTGATCATCCCCTGCTATCATGCTCATTCTTTCCCTGTAAGCCGGATCCTCTTTAAAAATCCGTACTATGATATTACTGCAGCGCTTTATCACTTCGCTGTCTTCATATATGTCAGCCATCTTAAACAGTGGCATTCCCGACTGTCTGAGACCGAAGAGATCTCCCGGCCCCCGCTGTCTTAAGTCTTCTTCCGCTATCTTAAAGCCGTCATTCGTCTTGGACATTATCTCCAGACGCTCTAAGGTCTTTTTGCTTTTCTCCCCGCTGCCTCCCGCGACAAATATGCAGTAAGACTGTTCGGAGCCTCGCCCTACGCGGCCTCTGAGCTGATGGAGCTGGGAAAGGCCGAATCTTTCTGCATTCTCTATCATCATTACCGTAGCATTGGGAACATTGACACCGACCTCCACAACGGTCGTTGATACCAGTATATCAGTTTCGCCTTTGGAAAAAGCTTCCATAACCTTTCTTTTATCTTCATCCTTCATCCTGCCGTGAAGGGTATCAATCCTTATGTTTGAAGGCAGTGTTTCCCTAAGCTTCTCCGAGTAGTTTTCCACATCCTCAACTCCGTCCAGCTCATCATTCTCCTCAACCATCGGACAAATGATATACGCCTGTCTTCCTTCACTGATACGTTTGAGGATAAAGCTGTACAGCTTCGGCCTCCAGCTTGTATCAAGTACCGTGTTTTTGATAGGAAGACGTCTGGCAGGAAGTTCATCGATGATGCTTACATCAAGATCTCCGTACAGTATCAGCCCCAGTGTCCTTGGTATGGGAGTTGCCGACATTACCAGCACATGAGGATGCATGCCTTTTTCACCGAAAGTCAGACGCTGTCTGACTCCGAAACGGTGCTGTTCATCCGTAACCACAAGGCTGAGCTTTTTATATTCCAGCTTTTCCTGTATAAGTGCATGTGTTCCGATAATGATATCCGCGCTGCCTTCGGCAGTCTTCTTATAAGCTTCCCTTTTTTCCGCTGCTTTCAGCGCACCGCTTATCAGTACCGGATGAACATCAAGTCCGTATTCCTCATTCATCCTGCAGATGTCGTTATAATGCTGTCTTGCCAGCACCTCGGTAGGCGCCATTATCGCGGCCTGATAACCGGCATCGATCATTTTCATGGCCGAGATAAAAGCCACCGCAGTCTTGCCGCAGCCCACATCTCCCTGCAGCAGCCTGTTCATACAGTATCCGGATTTAAGATCCCTGCCGATATCTTCCACTGCTCTCTTCTGTGCACCGGTAAGTTCATAAGGAAGACTCTTTATCAGCTTATCGCTTCGGGGACTTTCATCAGCCACCGCATCGGTCTTTTCCTTTTCTTCTTTTTCTTTCAGCAGCTGTATCTTTGAAAGGAAGAGGAAGATCTCATCAAAGGCCAGCCTTCTCCTGGCTCTGTCTATGTCTTCCTGATCAAGCGGCATATGGATATTCCTGATGGCCGCCGCCCTGCTTATCAGACCTTCCGAGGCAAGTACTTCTTCAGGCAGATATTCTTCGGTCTTATCCGCAAGGGAAATGGTCTCTGAGATTGCTTTAGAAAGCTTTGATGCCGTCAGGTTCCCATGCAGCGGGTATACCGCCTTAAGCCTTCCGGCCTCTTCATTGTATTCTTCTTCAGTCATAAAGCGGGGCTGGCTTAACTGCCATCCGTTCTTCTTATAACTGCACATACCGTTGAGCACTACGTTTTTGCCGGGTATTATGCTGTTTTTGAGATAAGGCATGTTAAAGATGGAAACACTCAGTACTCCGCTGTCATCGGAAACTTTAAATCTCAAGATATTTTTGCCGCCAACGCGAAAGAGTGCAGCTTTGGTCTGCACTCTTACATTAACGGTCACTCTTCCGTCCGTTTTTATCTCACTTATTTTTTTTACGGGACTTATGCGGGAATAGGATGAAGGAAAATATCCCAAAAGATCCCCTATCGTATATATGCCGGCTTTGTAAAACAAAGCTGCGCTCTTATCGCCTATTCCTTTAACGCTTGTGATGCCGTCCGATAATTCCAAGTTTATTCCACCGATACTATATAATAATATACAGGCTGTGCTCCTGCAGTCATTTCAATATCCAGTGAAGGGAAATGCTCGGAAACCTTAGTCTTCATAGCCTCCGCATCTTCTTCGCTGACATCGGCTCCGTAATATATGCTTATCAGTTCGGAAGTATCTTCGGCCATCTTATCAAGCATGGCTATCATTACTTCCTGAATGTCAGCTCCGTTGGAAAGTATGCCGCTGTCACCGATACCCATGAAATCATGCTCATGTATCTCAACGCCGTCTATGGAAGTATCCCTTACCGCATAGGTAAGTGAACCGCTCTTGACCATTCCTGCAGCTTCATTCATGTAAGCCTCGTTATCCTCCGCAGATGCATCCGGCATATATGCGATCATAGCAGATATACACTGAGGCACCGTCTTGGTGGGTATCACGATTATCTTCTTATCCTTTGTCAGATCCCTGGCCTGATTGGCGGCAAGGATTATGTTCTTATTATTGGGGAAGATGAATACCGTATCGGCATTTACTGTCTTCACCGCATTCAGCATATCTTCGGTACTGGGATTCATGGTCTGGCCGCCTTCTATCAGGCAGTCAACTCCGAGACCTTTGAAGATCTCACCGATACCGCTTCCTGCACTTACAGCCACGAAGCCGACGGGTTTTCTGGGCTCATTGCTGACTTTAGCCGTTTCCTTATTCTCAGCAGCTACCTTGCCTTCCTCAGCCATCTTTCTGTTTACGATGGCCACATCTATCAGTTCACCGTACTGCAGTGCTTTCTGTAAGACCATACCCGGATCCGAAGTATTGAGTCCCACATTGACTATGCCTTCGTCAACCGAAACAGTGACTTCATCACCGACTTCGTTCAGGTATTTCTTTACCTCGGATTCTCTCTGTATATGGAAGGCTTTATCAAGCATGATCGAGATGGTTGTATGGTAAAGATACTTGTACTCTTTAACTTTCTTCTCCTCTGCACCGAAAAGCCTTACTTCTCCGGCTGCATCGGAGGTTTCTTCATCCATAGTGAACTCAATGCCTTTGCCGAGATATCCCTCATATATACCTTCAACGACAGCCATCAGACCGGCTCCGCCGGAATCCACCACGCCGGCTTCCTTCAATACAGGCAGCAGTTCCGGCGTATAGGCAAGCACTTCGTTACCTTTTTCTATTACTTCTTTGAAGAAGACATCAAAATCTTCCTCGCCTCTTTCATATATCTCGTTGATCTTTTCAGCTATGCCCTTGGCCACGGTAAGGATGGTACCTTCCTTAGGCTGCATAACCGCCTTATAAGCCATCTCCACAGCTTTATCGCAGGCCGCCGAGATAATGCCTATATCTATGGTATCATGTCCTTTGATGACCTTAGCCATGCCTCTGAACAGCTGACTTAAGATAACACCCGAGTTACCTCTTGCTCCTCTTAGGGTACCGGAGCTTATACTCTTGCAGACGGTATCCATATCGGGATCCTTCAGCGCATATACATCTTTTGCTGCTGACATCACCGTAAGGGTCATATTTGTTCCCGTATCACCATCCGGTACCGGGAACACGTTCAGTTCATTGATCTCATCCTTTTTTGACTCAAGCTTCTTAGCGCCTGCAAGAAACATTTTTGCAAGCAGCGATGCATCTAAGGTATTAACAGCCACCTTGTGTATCCTCCTGAATTAGTCTATTACGCGTACGCCTTCTACAAACACGTTAACCTTCTCAACCTCAAGACCGCTGAAGGCTTCAACCTTGTATTTTACGGTCTCGACAAGATTCTCGGTAACGGCCCGTATGCTCACGCCATAGGCTATAATGATATGAAAATCTATGGTAAGCTTGCCGGCATTGCTCCTTACCTGAATGCCGTGTTCAACGCTTTCCTTCTTAAGTATACGTACCAGACCTTCCTTTACGTTCACGGAAGCCATTCCGACTATACCGTAGCATTCGTTTGCAACATTACCCGCATACTGTGCGATCACGGTATTGTCAATGGATATACTCCCCATATGTGTATCCAGTGAATTCCTCATATACATACCTCCGTTTTAAGCTAAATGTGATTATATCCTAATGCCACCCAATTGTCAAAAGAGGCTTCAATCCCTCTTCATCAATATCTCCATCCCCTCATTAAGTCCCTCTACGGTCAGCGGCAGCATCGGGAATATCTCTTTTATGGCTGTCTCAGCTTCCCTCCAGGGAGCAGCTCCGGGCGCCATCTTCGGATTCATCCATACTATCCTTTTATACTTGCGCCGCATTCTCAGCAGCCATTCATGTCCCGAATAACCTCCGTTGGGTCCGCGGTAATTACCGTCTTTTGCATACAGCTCCTCGGGAGCCATAGCCGCATCGCCCACGATGATCACCTTGAAATCCTTATCCAGGTTTTTGAACATCCATTCAGTCTCTATCCAGTTACCGTTCTCACAGCCAGGATCGTTGTATACATGGGAATAGATGCAGTTATGGAAATAATAGGTCTTTACTTCTTTATAATGATTTGATTTATGTACTGACTGGAAAAGCTCGTTCAGCAGATCACAGTAAGGTATCATGGTTCCTCCGGAATCCATGAGCAGCAGAAGCTTCACGGTATTCTTCCTGGGTTTGTCCATGACTATCTTGAGTACACCGCCCTGTTCGCAGGTATCATGTACCGTCCCGTCTATATCAAGTTCTGTCTTTGGTATATCCAGCCTTGATGAAAACTGTCTGAGTTTGCGAAGCGCCGCCATGAACTGTCTTCCGGTAAGCACTCTGTCATCCCTGAAATCCCGGTATTTCCTTGCGCCGATGACCTGGAAAGCACTCTGGTAGCCTGTTCCGCCCCCTACTCTTATACCGCCGATATTTCCGCCGGTATTTCCGAAGGAAGTCTTTCCCATGGTTCCGATCCAGTAAGCGCCGCCGTTATGCTCGCTGTCCTGGTCTTTCAGACGCTGTTTGAATTTCTTCTCAACGTCATCCTTATCTATCTCAAAAGTTTCAACCGAGTTCAGATAATCCTTGTCTTCTTCATGGAGCAGTTCGTTCATATCCGGCTTGTCCAGCCACTTCAGCATCCTGTCGGTAACACCCGGCTCATGCTGCATAGCCTTAAAGCATTCCTCAAAAGCCTGATCGTATTTATCGTAATCGGTCTCCGAGTGAACAAGTATGGATCTTGCAATATAATAAAACTTAGTGAGTGACGACTCGCAAAGCCCTTTATCAAGAGCATTCTGCAGAGTCAGCCATTCACTCAGCGTCACATTCAGTCCATATTTGTTTAAGGCATTAAAGAAATTATTGAACATAATGCTTTACGGTCTCGAGATCTTCATCCTTCTTAACGATAACCCCGATGAAAGGCAGTTTCTCCTTAAGAGTATCCGTAGGGATGCCCCCCATCTGCAGCGCATTTACCCAGTCTATGAGTTCCGAGGTGGAGGGTTTCTTTCTGACGTCTCTTATGGATCTTATCCAGTAAAAAACGTCCATCGCGTTCTTAAGCAGATTCTCCTCGATATCCGGGAAATGTACCTTGACTATCTCTTCCATGAGCGCGGCATCCGGGAACTCTATGTAATGGAAGATGCATCTTCTTAAGAATGCATCGGGAAGTTCTTTCTCTGCATTTGAAGTGATGATAACGATCGGGCGGTGCTTAGCCTTGACCGTCCGCTTTGTCTCATGGATATAGAATTCCATCTGGTCCAGTTCCCATAAGAGGTCGTTGGGAAACTCCAGATCTGCCTTGTCTATCTCGTCAATAAGCAGTACCACCTGCTCATCGCTTTCAAAAGCTTCACCCAGCTTACCGAGCTTGATATATCTTGCGATATCGTCAACTCCCTCCTCACCGAACTGTCCGTCGTAAAGACGCTGTATCGTATCATACATATACAGTCCGTCCTGTGCCTTGGTGGTAGACTTTATGTTCCATATGATAAGTTTTTTTCCGAGGCTCTTTGCCACGGCTTCGGCCAGCATGGTCTTTCCCGTTCCGGGTTCCCCCTTGATCAGCAGCGGCTTCTGCAGTGCTATGGCCACATTCACACTGCCCATCAGCGCTTCACTCGCCACATACTCTTTTGTACTTTTGAAATCTTCGATCATACTTTATTCCTCCCAGGGCAGTTGGTGTTCACTCTTTAATTCTCTGAGCATCAGCTCATTAACGGCCTCCTTGACCGGCTTATCCTCAAAAAGTATCTTATTCACCTGCTCGACGATGGGCATCTCTACATCGTATTTCCTGGCCAGTTCAAGTCCTGCTTTGGCGGAATAAACACCCTCCACCACCATCTTCACTTCATCCATGGCTTCCTTCATTTTCTTACCCTGACCGATAAGTATACCGGCCCTTCTGTTTCTGGAATGCATGGATGCGCAGGTTACGATCAGGTCTCCCATTCCGGTAAGGCCGGCGAAGGTTTCGGGTGCTCCGCCCATCTTTACACCGAGTACCGATATCTCTTTTAGGCCTCTGGTGATCAGTGCAGCCTTGGTATTGTCACCGTAGCCTATACCGTCAGCCATACCTGCAGCCAGGGCAACCACGTTCTTAAGTGCTGCTCCCAGTTCCACTCCCAGTACGTCCGGCGAAGTATATACCCTGAATACCGGAGACGAGAAGATACTCTGTACATATTCTGCAGTCTTCTTCTTTTTCGCCGCTGCGACTATGGTGGTAGGCAGTCCTCGTCCTACTTCCTCTGCGTGTGTAGGTCCCGAAAGAACAGCTATATCAGCCTGAGGTATCTCTTCGGCTATCTGTACGTCAAGAGTCTTAAGTGTATCTTCCTCTATACCCTTTGCGACATTTACGATTATCTGACCCTCAGCAACCAGCTCTTTCATCTGTCTTGCGGTCTTTCTGGTAAAAATAGAAGGTACTGCCATGGCCAGAAGATCCATATCCTTTACGGCTTCTTCCAGCTGCTTGGTAAACTTCATCCTTTCGCTTAAACGTACACCGGGAAGCTTGTCCTTATGCTCGCGGTCTCTGTCCAGCATATCGATCTCCGAAGCCAGTGCCGACCAGACCGTCACCTCATGTCCGTTATTATCCAGCAGCCAGGCCAGTGCCACGCCCCAGCTTCCGGCTCCTATCATACCGATTTTTGCCATTTATCTGTCTCCTCGTTATTTGATCTTATAGCTTCCCTTAGCTGCACCCGCATAGGTCGAGCCCTTACCAAAGGCAACTACAACAGCTTTGCCCTTTGTAAGGTTGTTATAGTACTTGACCGTTGTCTTGCTCTTGATGTTTCCGCCTTTGTAGAATACTTCGGTCTTACCCGGCACCACCTTCTCTCCACTGAATTTCAGGCTCTTGGAAGGCTTGGGATCAGAGCTCTTCGCATATACTTTTATCTTGGCAGCGGATATATCAAGGGTCTTTGTATCCTTTGGATATATGGTCACCTCTTTTTCGATGACTCCGCCTTTATAATTATTCCTGCCTTTCACTTTGATGACAGCCTGAAGCTTTTCGGATTTCACCATGGTGACCGTATTCTTTTCCAGCGGCTTTCCGTCAACCCATACTTCAACCGTGTAATCTTTTGCATTTAACAGCGTGCCGCCGTCATCAACATATACTTTGGGTGTTACCTTAAACTTTTTGTTCACTACCATGTCTGCTGCATTTACACTTATAACAGCGGAAGTAAATTCTCCTTCCGTAACCGTATAAGCCTGATCCTTGATAGCTTTCTGGCCTTTGTAGTTTCCGGAGAACTTGATGGAATAAGCAGCATTTCCAACCTTGTTCTTAGGGAAGCTGAGCTTGTAGTCGCGTCCCGCAACCAGCGCTCTCGAACCGCAGTTTACGCTGACTACAGGTCTTGAACCGTTAACACTGTATCCTATCACTGTCTTATCATTCTTATTACTTACAACGCTTTCCTTGTCGGCCTTTATCTTGAAGTTCTTTGTTATGACACCGGTATAGTTGCCCCTTCCGGCCACGGTGACCTTGGCTTTTCCGGCATTCACGTTATTGCTGTAGAATATCTCATAATCTTTATTCTTAAGCAGTACCTTGCCTTCTCCGTCTTTTACGATAAGTTCATCGGTACTGAGTTCAACAGCCTTCCCGTTAAATACCTTAGCTATTCCCTTTCCGAGGGTTGCTTTGATGCCAAGCTTCTTTTTGTCCGCCACACGGCTCACTGTCACGGTGATGTCATCTTTAAAGTTACCGCTTCCTTTTATCTTTACCTTCTCCTTATCCGAAGCCGTAGCGGTAAAGTCTTTTCCTTCCTTCAGCATGATGCCGTTATAAGCTATCACCACCTTGGGCGCCTTATCACCATTGGCGATCATATAATCGGGATAAGCTATATCACTGTCTTTAAGGCTCTTTTCAACTATATTGAATTTAAGGGTTTTACTGCATTTGTAAATACCCTTGCCGGTGATCACAGCTTCGGCTTCACCGACTTTTTTATTCTTCTTATACTTAACCGTATAATCTGTCCCCTCATACAGTTCGCGTCCCTTAAACCATACCTTTACCAGGGGTTTTACTGCCGCCCCCGTATAAGTTATCACATATTTACCTGACTTATTCTTTGAAACGGTATCATATGATGTGTCAGTGTCCGTTGCAAAGCGGAAATCCATACCGTCAAGGTTAAGCGGATCTTCCTTGTATATCTCAAAACTCAGCTCCTTGATACCGGTATAATCGCCGATACCGTACAGCACCACCTTAGCGGTTCCGATCTTTGTATTTTCACTGTAAACACATACATAATCGGTATAAGCTGTAAGCGTCTTGCTGCCGTCGATAACTTTTATCTCCGGTGTGATGATATCACCGGTATAAAGCACCTTAGACTCATATTCAAACTTAAGCCCGGCTATGTCTTTACCGCCTGCCTGAACGTTTCCGTTGGCACTGACGCTGTCTATCGTAAGATTTTCAATTGTCAGCCCGAGTTCACCTTCGGAAATATAGCTGCCTTCCTTAGCGCCTGTTCCCTTGCCGACAATGATCAGATCCACTCCGGGGATCTTCATCTCTGCCGTAACCTTGCCCTTCTTCTTCAAAGGCAGGCGAAGTTCATTGGTGATCTCATCTTCTTTAAGTTTTAACTTAACGTTCTTTGCTTCCGCATCCACCTTCTGGGCTATGGTGCCGTCTACAACTGAATATGAAAGATCTTTAGATGCTTTGATCTCGGATATCTTTTCTGTAGTGACCATTCTCGCATAAGAAGATTTCTTCTGTTTGTTACCTGAAACCGTAAGTCCGAGAGCCGGTGCTTCATAAGCTTCCGCCTCGAGAGCGTCAGGTACGTCTCCGTCACCGTTCTTGTATTCATACAGCTTGTTGCCCTGATCATCGAGTATCGTTATATCAACATAATCGCCGTTCAGCAGTCTGCAGCGGGCGCGGCATCTTGCACGGCAACGTGCGCGGCATCTTGCACGGCAACGTACGCGGCAACGCGCCCGACATCTTGCGCGGCATCTTGCACGGCAGCGTGCCCTGCACCTTACCTTATATTCCACAGCCATATCCGAAGGTGCCTCGGGATAAGTCTTCATATACTGCCGGAATCTTTCTTCATCCTCTGCCGTCCAGTTATTATCATTTCCGCTACCCGGATGGGCTGTTATATAATCCTGCTCCTCTTTGGTCCAGCCCCAGTATTCGGTAAGGAATGCTTCATCCTCATCACTCCATTCCCAGTTTCCGCCGGCCATGGGATCCCAGCTATCAAAATCAAAGTTTCCGCCGTCCTTCCAGACCTGCGAATAAATATCATAAGGTACATAGCTGATATCACATTCTTTATTTGCGGAGCCCCAATTCATGGTACCCGCAGAGTCCAGGGTATATGACCAGTTGTCGGGATAATCCGGATTCCCCGTGGAAGAAGTCATTGAGATGAATTTATCAACACCCGGATAATTGGGATCATATATATGCAGTTTAAGAGCCGGATCAGCACCTTTCTCCGTCTCTGCAGCATATGCCAGTACGGCATGTCCGCCTTCCGGTCCGAAGAGACCGACTATAACGGGCTTGCCGCTCTGTTCCATGGCGCTCACGATCTCAAGCGGTGTTGCAGGCAGAGACAGACAGAACTGAACTCTTTCGTCGTACTGGGATATCTGCATTGCCTCGATAAACTTACGCAGATCGGTACGAAGCTCGGCTTTGGTATCATCGGAAGGATCCCTGTCGACTTCGGCAGGAAGGGTCAGATCACTCAGATATATTGCATCTTTGGAGAAGCCGTTCATGCTGATGCTGTCATCGCCGAGAGCAAGCATTGAAGAGCTTGATGAGATACCGTAGCAGCTGCCGCCCCACTCATCATCAAAGAAATCGAACATCTCCTGCCCTCTTTCACCGAAGAGTTCGTTATATCTCTCGAGAGGGATGTGATAAGCCCAGTCTTCCTCATAACCTAAGTTTGCTGTCGTATCCTCTTTAAAGTAGTTTGCAAAGGAATAGGTCAGTTCCTTCAGATCCGCATCTCCGGGATAGGGTATGGGCTTTGACAGATCATTATATTCATAAATGATATGATTGCTTCCGAAGGAGCTGTTCTCTGCTTCCCACTGTGTCTTATCTGCCGCATAATAGATTCTCTTAAGACCGTTTATAAATACATGCATTTCAGCCTGAGGGAGATTCCCCGGCAGGCCAAGATATTCAATGGCAGCCCCTTCAAACATTGTATCGTAATTGATCGGTTCAGTCATATTGAACCTTCTGATATCAAGGCGTTTTAGTGACCTGCAGTTTTTAAAAGCATTTGCCACATTGGCTCTGTTTAGTTCAAAATTGTGCAGATCCAGATCTTCAAGCTTTTCACAGCCGGCAAACATATTTGAAATGCCCTGTTCATCAAAAGGACTGTTCGAGATACTGTTTCCGACAAATCCGGGAACTATCAGATTTTTCAGTTCCGAACAGCCACAGAACATATAGGCCATATTTTCAACATTATCAGTATCAAAGTTTGTAAGATCAAGGGATACCAGCTTCTTGCAGTTCAAGAACATAGCGCACATGTTCTGAACTTTCTCTGTATTGAAAGATGTGATATTCAGTTCCTCAAGAGCTGTACAGCCGGAAAACATTTCGTTCATCCCTTCAACTTCTGCAGTATTAAAAGCAGCAAGATCCAGTTTCTTAAGTGAAGAACAGCCCTTGAACATGCCTTCCATGTTTTCTACCTTAGCTGTATCAACACCTGTTAAACTAAGTTCAGTAAGACTTTCACAGCCTTCAAACATGTTCTGCATATTCTTTACGTTCACGGTCTCAAAATTGCCCAGATCAAGCTGTTTAAGCGCAATACAGTCCTTAAACATCATGGCCATATTAGTGACATTCGTAGTATCTATTTCACTTAAGTCGATCACTTCCAGCTTATTGCAGTCTTCGAACAACTCTGCAAGCCCGTCATCGCCATTGTCTAGTTCAACACCTCCGGCTACCTTTATCCTTACGGTAGCGGTGGCTGATAGTCCGCCGGTAAATAATGAACTGGTAAAAGAATGGCCGTTTAACTTTACGGTCCTTGTAACACCGCCTCCCAGATCCAGCGTAGAAGGAATAAGCAGGTTCTCGGGAAATCCGCTCTGCTCTTTGATCTCCTGTAGAATTATAATTTCTCCGAAATTATCACATTCAAAATGAGTATTAAACCAATCATAATCCTTGGTCTCATATGCGACAGGTGCATATGCTTCTTCTTCGGATACCTCTTCGTTTTCGGAAGGAGCAGATGCATTATCATCCGTGTATTCTTCCTCTACAGTTTCCGCTGTAATATCGCTTTCATCCGTCTCTTCGAAAGCCCCGGTCTCTTCGCTCTCTTCTTCAGACAATATCACTTCTTCATATACAGGCTCATCCTCTCCCGCATACACGAAGTTTTCCAGACTGCCGGACAGCATCACGATACTCATCAGAGCTGCAAAGAATCTTTTTCCCTTCATATTCTTTTCTCCTTTCCGAAAACTGTTTGCATGTCGGATCATTTTACACATTCATTACAGAGTTTCGTCATCGTATCGTAAAGAACGTCCGTGTCCCCTGCGCCCATGACAACAAGTATATAAGGATCGCCGGCCTTGGAGTCGACACTCAGTATCATACATCTTCCGGCGGAGGCCGTACTTCCGGTCTTGCCTCCTACTACAGATACTTCACCGGGCTTTTTATATGCACCGGTCAGGTAAGAATTGGTGGAAGTGATCTCTTTGGACTGGATTTCGCCTTCGGCATCGTGATAATCCACAGTATATTTAACCGTTTCTATGATCTTAACAAACTCATCATGTTTCAGTGCTTCGTTGAACATCAGATACAGATCATAAGCACAGGTATAATGTTCTTCATTGGGGAGTCCGTGAGGATTAACGAAATTGGTATGGGTACAGCCCAGCTGAAGCGCACGTTCGTTCATCATCTCAACGAAATGTTCCACACTGTCCCCGTACTCAAGAGCCAGGGCCAGTGCCGCATCATTTGATGAATTCACAAGTGTGGCATAGAGAAGCTGATTTACGGTAAGTACATCCCCTTCCTTAAGCCCGAAGAGCTGTACGCCCTGTTCACGGATATTGACATCACCCACCGTCACTTCCTTGCTCAGATCGTCGCAGTTTTCCAATACGATCAGCGCTGTCATTATCTTGGTAAGGGAAGCGGGATAAAGCCGGTCATTTGCTTTATAAGAATAAACAACCTGACGGTCGCTCACGTTGTAGACGCAGGCGGCCTTCAGGTCGGAAGTTGCAATGGAAGCGCTGTCCGTTATATCTTCAGCCGTGGCACAAAGGTCTTCGGCAAAAAAAGACAGCTTTCCGGCTTCTGTCTGTGTATCTATCGAAAAATCGGAATTGCCGTCAAGGGAGCCGTAAGGAAGATCCGGCTTCTGTGAGCTGCATCCTGCTAAGAGGAGCAGACAGGCCAAAGCTATCAGTTTTTCAGTCTTTATAGATTTCACGCCACTCAAGGTCCCCTCTGTCAAGTGCTTTTATCATCAGCTCCGCGCTGGCCAGATTGGTCGCCAGGGGGATGTTGTGCATATCGCAGAGCCTCAAAAGATTCAGTGCATCCAGTTCATGAGTCATGGGACTCAGCGGATCACGCAGGAGTATCATAAGGTCTATCTCGTTGTGCTCTATCTGGACACCAAGCTGCTGTTCGCCTCCCAGCTGTCCCGAAAGGAATTTGTGAACAGACAGATTTGTCACTTCCTCTATAAGGCGTCCGGTGGTACCGGTAGCATAGAGTTCATGTCTTGCAAGTATACCTCTGTAGGCTATACAGAGATCCTGCATGAGTCGTTTTTTTGCATCATGTGCTATCAGTGCGATCTTCATATTGTAACCCCTTATTTATAATTGATTGAAATCCGGCTCCGGCATTGATACATACTGAACCGTCTTTCTTTCCTGAGTCTTTCTTCTCAGGCTTACACTCAGAACAAATCCCATTCCGGCATAAAGACTCACAAGACTGGTCAGTCCGTAGCTCACAAAAGGCAGCGGCAGACCTGTATTCGGCAGCAGTCCCGTGGTAACGCCGACATTTATAAAACTCTGGAAACATATAATTGTGCCCATTCCGAAACAGATGATCTCGCCCGCCAGATCGGCGGCTTTCATCCCGGTTCTGAAGCATTCCGCGGCTATCAGCATCAGCACTACAATGACTGTCGCAGAGCCTACAAACCCGGTTTCCTCACCTATGATGGCAAAAATGAAATCCGTCTGCGGTTCGGATATGTAATTACCGTTCTTGACCGAACCTATCTCGTTATTATTCAGCCCTTTGCCCCACAGCTGTCCGCTTCCTATGGCTGTGATGGAATTCTGTTGCTGGTAAGCTGTCGTCAGTGCATATTTATCGGGCTGCAGCCATGCCAGCACACGTTCCTGCTGATAAGGCTTGACCAGGGTCTGGTCGGGCTGCAGGATCAGGAAGATTACCACAACTACCGCAGGTATCACTACTGCCAGCGTCCCGATGATTATCTTGTGACTTAAGCCCCCCACATAAAGCATCATACAGAATATGATCACCAGCATGATAGTGGTTGACAGATCCGGCTGCTTGTATACCAGATATAGTGGCGGTATTATCAGTCCGATCATGATACCGATGATCCGTATGTCATTTATACGTTCCCTGTTCTTCATTATAAACTGAGCATAAAAAAGTATCAACAGTATTTTTGCGGTCTCGGAGGGCTGGAATCTTATGCCCATTATCTCTATCCAGCGCTGCGCATTATGGGAGCTGTCACCGAAACGGTCAACCAGCAGCAGAAGTCCCAGATTGAAGAAATATATGATCCAGTAGAACTTCAGCGTAAAGTGATAATCAAAGAAAGCTATGACCAGCATAACAAACACGCCGAAAACAACACCAAAAGCCTGTTTGGTCTGTACGGATGCCTTTGCGCTGCCTATGGCCACCAGCCCCATGATGGAAATGGTTATCAGCAGGATCACAAGCCGCAGATTAAAATTCCTTATTTCCAGCTTCTGTTTCATATCAGTCTCCTCCGCTCACAGCCGTAGCCTCGGAAGCCTCACCTGTTATGAGTTCTTCCTCGCTCTCAAGGTTAAAGCGGTACTTGAATACATCGGCAGCGACCTGAGCCGCAAAGTCTGATGAATAACCGTTAGCTATACGTACTGCTATAGCTATCTCAGGCTGCTCATAGGGTGCATAGCCCACAAAAAGCGCGTGGTTTGCCTTGTTGGTCTGCTCCTGTGCCGTACCTGTCTTGCCGGCCGCCGATAAACCGGGCAGATCAAAATAGGACTTGGATTCCACCACTCTTTTCATTCCGAGATGTATGGTATTCCACAGACGGTTCTCTATCAATATCTCATTTCGGACATTCTGCTTGTAATAATATTCCGACTGACCGGAAGGATTCTTTATCTCATGTATCAGACTCAGCTGGTATACTGTACCGCTGTTTGCAACCGTAGTCACATACCTTGCAAGACCTACTGTAGTATAGTTATGCGTACCCTGACCGATGGCTGACGGCACCGCATACTTATCACTTATCTTCGGCTCAGATTCGGCTATCTCTACACCGGTTTTTTCACCCAGGCCGAACATATCGGCATATTTGGCCAGTCTTTCAAGGCCGTAATCATCATTATATCCGTCACCGTTCCCACCCGCCAGGCGGTAACCCACTTCGTAAAAATAATAGTTACATGAATTCTCGATAGCCCCGCAAAGATCCAGTTCCCCGTGATTTCCCGGATCTATCCAGCATTTATGCACGTCTCCTTTAAGCTTGGTGAACTTGCCTTCACATTTTATTATGGAAGCTTCCGAGATGACGCTTTCCTCCACCCCGGCCACACTGGATACCATCTTGAAAGTGGACCCCGGAGCGGTCCTCTGCTGTGTTGCATAGTTCCACAGCGGATTGGAATGGTCCTGGGACAGCTTTGCCAGATAAGCGGAATCCGCTGTATTAGCAAGCCGGTTGGTATCATATCCGGGATAGGATACCAGCGCCAGCACTTCACCTGTAGAAGGATCAGTAATGACAACGGAGCCCGAGCAGGGTTCGAGTCCGAGCTGGGCAGGTGTGATATATATGTTCCTGATCAGATAGGATACAAAACTGTAAGCCTCTGTTTCGCCGCTCTTCAGCTTATCAATCCTTGAAGGATCTACGGCTATTATGTCCTGCTCCCAGAGTATCATGCATACATCGCGTCCGGATATCATATCCGAATGCAGCAGATACTTATACAGTTTTTTCGAAAAGTCCTGATTTGTCTCAAGATGAGTGACCACATATTCGGTTATAGCTTTATATATCTCTCCCGAATCAGCATAACGGTTATCCAGCGTAAGCTTGCTGATATCTATCCACTGCTGTGATATGCAGTACATCAGATATTCCTTCAGGCTTATGGTCTCCTCTACTCTCCAGTTCTTATAGATCTCATCGTTTATATCGACCTCGTCGCTCTTGATGATACCGTAATTCGAATTGGAAAGCATGGATACGATAAAGCTTTCATATTCCTTATCTTCGTCTTCCAGCTCATTATAGGGCGTATCCGAAGTCATCAGATCGTTCCTTATATGCTGCAGGGCCGAACCCTGCTTAATAGCAAACTGGGAATAAACTTTTTTCTCATAATCACCGGCATAGCTCTTTGCCATATGTTTGAGGTTAATGACATTATTGTCAAAAAACGCATTATACACATCATAAACAGGGATCACCCTGTTACGGCCGCTCTGCTCCACCTTTTTCTCATTGACCAGACGGCTTACCAGTATACCCGCAATCTTCTGTTCAAGCAGATTATAGGTTGCCATCTGCAGATCCGCATCCAGGGTAAGATATATATCATTTCCCGGAAGAGGCAGCTTAACGTTATTTCTTTCGATTATCCTTCCCACATTGTCAACAAAAAGCTGCTCACTGCCGCTGCTTCCTTTCAGCTGATCCTCCATGGAAAGTTCTATACCGGTCTTTCCTATATAATCGTTAGTCGTATAATCAGGATTCTTTAAGGAATATTCCTCATACTCGCTCTGGGAGATCCTGCCGGTATAACCCGTGACCTGTGAAAAATAAACCGAGTGGTTATATCTTCTTATGGTATCTTCCGCAACGGATACACCCTGCAGCAGATCGGAGTTTTCCATGATCACCGCCACCGTCTTTTCGCTCACATCCGTAGCTACCGTTGTGGCGATATACTTGGTAAAGCTGTTCATCGAAAGCTGGTAACGTATGACCGCGATCTTCAGCATCTCTTCTTTGCTGAAGCCCATCTGCGGGAAGAAGGTCACCTTGTTGCCGGTCTTTGTATAAGAGCCGATGCCGTAATTGGACGAGGAACAGAGATAAGTCATTACCTCATCCGGATTCGAAGTCTTTTCGGCATATTTCAGATCACTGATGGATGCATGTCCGTAAATATCCGCAAGGAATCTCAGATGCTGGTTACCCTCGTGTGTAAAGCAGAAATTATCACCCTCATCAAGATAAAGGCCGAAATCATTGATGATATGGTCACCATTGCTCTCGATTATCCTTATCATCCTTAAGATTATCGCATTAAGGGTCTCATTTTTTCTCTTTCCGGATTCAATGGTATCCGTAAGCGTGATGGAATATGCGAGCTCATTATAGGCAAGCAGCTGTCCGTTCCTGTCATAGATATTTCCTCTCGCACCGGGGATATTGACTTCCTTCTCGATATTAAGGGTGAAGTTGTTCATATACTCCCTGCCATGTACTATCTGCATCGAAAAGATCCTTCCGATAAGCACGGCTGTAACCGCAGCCAGCAGGATATACGGGAGCATAAATCTCGAATGGATGAAAGCGGAAATTTTTTCTCTTAAAGCTTCCAGCATATCAGCCCTTCACCTCCCGTTCCACGGAACGCGCCAGATTCCTTTTGTTCCTCTCTTCCTCTTCGGGATCATAATTGATAACCCTTACCTCAAGCAAAAGAAGCAGCGGATAGATGACCACGGCTGACACACAGGTCAGCAGGAGTTCGGGCAGCATGCGCTTTTGAGCATAATCCGAAAAATTAAAGTTGTTGTTGAATACATAAAAGAGCAGGAAATATAAAAGCAGGTAAGCCAGCTCGCTGAAAAATATCAGCGCCAGCGGCTTCTTAAAGTCATTTTCTTCAAAGAACCTGTTACAGAGTCCGTTCAGATATCCTGTATAAACATAGATCAGGGTATAAAGTCCCAGACCGCCGGAATAAAAGATATCGAGAGTAAGGCCACAGAGCATCCCGGTGATCAACCCCGCATATTCTCCCCGCATATATCCGTATATGCAGGTGATAAGGAGCAGCAGATCAATCGTAGCCCTGCCGGTCGGTAGATACCTTAAAAGGCAGGTCTGTATGAGAAAAGCTATCACTATGCTTAAGATGGTACTAATGCTTCGTTTGATCATAGCTTTCTTTCATCCTGGTTATTATCAGTACCTGGGACAGATGTTCAAAATCAGCTACGGGAGCCAGCAGCCCCGACTTTGTCAGCTGGTTGGAATCAAGGTTGATGGAGGAAATATAACCTATCAGTATTCCGGGGAGGTATTTATCGCTGATATTAGACGTAACTACCTTATCACCCTTCTGTACCTGTGAATCGTCATCTATCAGCTGGGAATAGGATATACGTCCCTGTTCTATCAGCTGCATGCTTCCGCTGACGATCAGATGATCCTGGGTATGAAGTACCATGGCACTTACATTTGAATTATCGGCGATTATGGTATTGACTCTTGCCCAGTGGGGACCTGTACTGCTGACTATCCCCACCAGTCCTGCGCCGGCCATCACGTTCATGTTCACTTCGATACCGTCTTCGCTGCCTTTGTCGATGATAAAAGAATCAAACCAGCTTCCGGAATCCGCACCGATGACCCTTGCGCCTACGGTATCATAATCCTCATAAGCCTGGTCAAGCTCATAGAGAGCCCTGAGTTCGGTCAGTTCGTATCTGTCCTGCATAAGTCTGGCATTTTCAGCCTGGAGGGTGTCTATCTCTTCCTGAAGTTTCTTGTTCTCCTCGATCATTTCATCAAGATTACGCCTGCGTCCCGCTTCCTCCACCAGATCGTTACATACGGAAGTAAGCCCTTTCTGCAGCGGGACAAGTACAGCTCCGGCGATGGCACTGCCGGGTCCTACACCTATCTTTCCGTTATAAGTCAGGGCCATCAAAATAATACAAAGTACGGTCACTGCAAGCAGCGCGTACTTTGGAGGTATTTTTTTCTTTTCTGCTTTCTTTTTTACTACAGGACTCATCTGATATATGTTTACTTTCCGTTGTCAACCGGGAAAGCAAGACTTGCAAATCTGTTCTCTCTGATGATCGTTGAAAGTCCGACGATCACCGAGCCTATGGGTTCATCTATCATATTCACCCGAAGTCCGGTGCTTGCCGACAACAATTCCGAGAGATGTCCGACCTGTGAAGCTCCACCCGATAAATAAATGCCTCTGTGATGTATATCCACACCCAGTTCGGGAGGCGTACGTTCCAGTATCTGTCTTACATTATCAACGATAGCGTCAAAATGTTCTTTCAGACATTCATAGACCAGTCTCGAAGATATCTCTTTTTCTACCGGAAGTCCGGTGACTATATCTCTTCCGTATACTATCGCATTCTTCCCCTGCTCATCGACTTCGCGTATGGCGATCTTCAGCTTTTCCGAGGTCTTGGAACCGATCACCAGGTTATACTCACGTCTGACAGCCGCCTTTATGGCCTCATCAAATACCAGTCCGCCGGTCTTTATCAGTCTCGAGAGCACAATACCTCCGAGTGAGAGCACGGAGATCTCGGTGGTATCAAAGCCTACATTTACCACAAGTATACCCTGGCTGGTCTTAACGTCTATATCCATGCCAAGGCCGTCCGCCACGGCTTTTTCCACCACGTATACCCTTCTTGCTTTCACGTTGGAATCCCTGACCAGATCATAGAAAGCCCTCTTCTCCACCTCAGTAACATCGGTGGGCACGGCTATGTAATAATCCGCAGGCTTGATATTCCCTCTGGAAAGGTCATTGATGAAATAATGCACAAGGGTGTTCATATTCCTGATGTCAGCGATAACGCCGTTAACAACGGGATATGAAATATTAATATTGTCCGGCGCCTTCTCATACATGTCAAAGGCCGAATTACCGTATGCCAGCAGCGTATCTCTGCCTTCTATGGCTATCATGTTCTTTTCCATAAAGAAAGTGTCGTTATTTGCGTTATATATCTTTATATTACTGGATCCCAGATCGATCCCGAAGGCTGCGATTCCCATTATCGTAAACTCCTGTTTTTATTTCTTCACAAAAAGCTTAGATATTATAGCATACAATCCCCGTTTATAACAAGCGCTTTTTATCAGGCTTCTCCCAGTTCCTCCACCGTCTTCATTATCCCGTACTTCCCGTGAGGCCAGGTAAGCCCTCCCTGGAAATAAACATTATAAGGCGGTTTAAGCGGGCCGTCCGCCGACAGTTCTATGGAAGAACCGCTGACAAAGGCCCCGGCTGCCATTATGACCTTCGCATCATAACCCGGCATATCCCAGCCTTCCGGAGTCACAAAGGAATCTATCGGTGCTGCCGCCTGTATGCCCTTGCAGAAAGCATTCAGCCTCTCTTCGGAGTTAAGTGTCACTGCCTGAATTATGTCATGGCGCTTCTCTTCCGATGCGGGATAAACCTCAAAGCCCAGCTTTTCATATACTTTAGCCGCAAATATTGCGGTTTTCAGTGCCGATGCCGTAACAGTCGGAGCAAGGAAAAAGCCCTGGTAAAAATCCTTCATTATCCCAAGGGATGCTCCCACCTCCTTGGCAAGTCCCGGAGAAGTCAGCCTTCTGGCTGCATTTTCCACATATTCCTTTTTACCTGCTATATATCCGCCGGTAGGACATAAGCCGCCGCCGGGATTCTTAATAAGAGAACCCACTATCAGATCCGCCCCGACCTCGGAAGGCTCCTTTATATCAACAAACTCTCCGTAGCAGTTATCAACCTGTATTATCACATCAGCTTTGATGCCCCTGATAAAGCTTATCAATTCTCCGATACGGTCCACAGAAAGCGTGGGCCTGGTCTGATATCCCTTCGAACGCTGGATAGTTATCATCTTAGTCTTTTCATTGATGGTTGACTTTATGGCTTCATAATCAAAACTGCCGTCCGCCTTCAGATCAGCCTGACGGTAGCTCACACCGTATTCCGCCAGGGAACCTGCAGCCTTTCTGATGCCTATCACTTCTTCAAGAGTATCATAGGGCTTTCCCACCGGGCTTAAGAGTTCATCCCCCGGTCTCAGATTACCGGACAACGATACGGCGAGTGCATGGGTCCCACAGGTGATCTGGGGACGCACCAGTGCATCTTCAGTCTTAAATACTCTTGAATACACCCGTTCCAGGGTATCTCTTCCTATATCTCCGTAGCCGTAGCCTGTAGTTCCCATCAGGCAGGCTTCCCCCACCTGTTCATCATGCATGGCTTTCAGGACTTTTAGCTGGTTATACTCAGCCCTCCTGTCTATCTCTTCGAATCTCTCCTTCAGCCCTTCGGCCACTTCGGAGCAGAATTCGTATACCTTATCGCTTATTCCCAGTTCCCTGTATATTTCCTTTGTCATCTTCAGATTCCGTCCTTTTCCTTTTCAAATATTTCGATATATTATAACATACTAAGTTCAAATGGGCATACGATCTTCGATCGTATTCCCGTGATTTGCTTTTGTTTGCATAATATAGTATAATACCACTTCGTGTTATTATAGCTTATTTCTTTAATATAATTATGAGGTAATATATGAAAGACGGTATTTTCAGACTCGGCATTGATATCGGTTCCACGACCGTTAAGATAGCCATTATAGATAAAGACAACAACCTGCTCTTCTCCGATTATGAGAGGCATTTTGCTAACATACGCACAACGCTTAAAGACCTGCTGGACAAGGCTTTTTCCGAGCTTGGCGATATGACGGTCCAGCCTGTGATCACGGGTTCGGGCGGTCTGACTCTTGCCAAACATCTTGAAGTGGACTTCGTACAGGAGGTTATTGCGGTCAGTACCGCTCTTGAGACCTTTGCGCCCAAGACCGATGTGGCTATCGAGCTTGGCGGCGAGGATGCCAAGATCATCTATTTTGAAAACGGCAACGTAGAACAGCGTATGAACGGCATCTGTGCAGGCGGTACAGGTTCTTTCATTGACCAGATGGCTGCCCTTATACAGACTGATGCTTCCGGCCTCAACGAATATGCCAAAGACTACAAATCCTTATACACCATAGCTGCCCGCTGCGGTGTGTTTGCAAAGACTGATATACAGCCCCTTATCAATGACGGTGCTACAAGGGAAGACCTCTCCGCTTCCATTTTCCAGGCTGTGGTCAACCAGACAATATCGGGACTTGCCTGCGGTAAGCCGATACGAGGACATGTTGCTTTCCTCGGAGGACCGCTCCATTTCCTTTCCGAACTGAAACAGGCATTCATCCGTACTCTCAAACTGGATGATGAACATATAATCGATACCACGAATTCCCATCTTTTCGCTGCCATGGGCTCCGCCCTCAACGCCACGGAGCATGGCCAGTTACAGCTTTCCGAAATGTGTGACAGGCTCAACAGCGACATTCATATGGAATTCGAAGTGGAACGTATGGAGCCTCTTTTCGCCGACGAGAAGGCCTATGATGCCTTCACAAAACGTCATGATGCACACTGCGTCGGCACCGGCGATATCAAAAGCTATTCCGGCCACTATTTCCTCGGTATAGATGCCGGTTCCACCACTACCAAGATGGCTCTTATCGGTGACCACGGTGAACTGCTCTGGTCATTCTACAGCAATAACAACGGTTCCCCCATGGAAACGGCCATCAAGGCTTTCAGAGAACTCCGTTCTCTGCTTCCTGCGGATGCCGATATATCCGGCAGCTGTTCCACCGGTTACGGCGAGCAGCTTATGAAAGCCGCTTTCCTTCTGGACCACGGCCAGGTAGAGACCGTAGCCCACTACTACGCCGCCGCTTTCTTTGAGCCTCAGGTTGACTGCATACTTGATATCGGCGGCCAGGACATGAAGTGCATAAAGATCAAAAACGGCACCGTCGACTCGGTACAGCTTAATGAAGCCTGCTCATCCGGCTGCGGTTCCTTTATCGAGACCTTTGCAAAGTCCCTTAATTATGATGTACGTGATTTTGCAAAAGAAGCTCTGTTTGCTCCCCATCCCATAGATCTGGGCACCAGATGTACGGTCTTCATGAATTCAAAGGTCAAGCAGGCCCAGAAAGAAGGCGCTTCGGTTGCCGATATCTCTGCCGGCCTTGCTTATTCCGTAATAAAGAATGCTCTTTTCAAGGTCATCAAGGTTTCCGATGCTTCCGAACTCGGAAAGCGCATAGTCGTACAGGGCGGTACCTTCTATAACGATGCGGTACTGCGTTCCTTTGAAAAGATTGCAAACTGCGAAGCCATACGTCCCGATATTGCAGGTATCATGGGAGCTTTCGGTGCGGCCCTTATCGCAAGGGAACGTTTTGATGAATGCAAGGCATCAAGCATGCTCTCCTTTGACGAGATAGAGCATCTTGAATTTTCAACAACCATGGCTAAATGCCGCGGCTGCCTTAATACCTGCCGCCTTACCATCAACCACTTCTCCGGCGGCCGCAAGTATATCTCCGGCAACCGCTGCGAGAAAGGCCTGGGCAAAGCCAAGAACGAGAACAATATCCCGAATCTCTTTGAGTACAAATTACAGCGTTTCTTCGATTATGAACCCCTCACGGCTGACAAGGCTTTCAGAGGCACAGTGGGTATCCCCCGTGTCCTTAATATGTATGAGAATTATCCTTTCTGGGCTACCTTCTTTAAGGAACTGGGTTACAGAGTAGTGCTCTCTCCTCTTTCAACCAGAAAGATCTATGAACTGGGTATTGAATCCATCCCCAGCGAATCGGAATGTTATCCCGCCAAGCTGGCTCACGGACATGTACAGTGGCTGATCGAACAGAAGGTTGATTTCATCTTCTATCCTTCACTCTTCTATGAGCGCGAAGAAACGGAAGGTGCCACCAACCATTACAACTGCCCCATCGTCACCTCCTATCCAGAAAACATCAAAAACAATGTAGAAGAGATAGGCCGCGGAGATGTGGTATTCCGCCATCCTTTCATGTCCTTCAGGGATCTTGACACCATCATTCCTCCTCTTGTGGAAGAATTTTCCGAGATAGACAGTAATCTTATCGCAGCTGCTGCAGAGAAGGCATGGAACGAACTTGACGCCGCTCATAAAGACATGCAGAAAAAGGGCGAAGAAGTCCTTAAATACATCGAAGAAAGCGGCAACCGCGGTATAGTTCTCGCAGGCCGTCCTTATCATATCGATCCCGAGATCAACCACGGCATACCCGAACTTATCACTTCCTACAATATCGCCGTGCTCACCGAAGATTCGGTTTCACATCTTGCGAAACCCGACAGGCCGCTGATCGTATCAGACCAGTGGATGTACCATTCAAGGCTATATGCGGCAGCAACCTATGTAAGAACCAGGGAAGATCTGGATCTGATCCAGCTCAATTCCTTCGGCTGCGGTCTTGATGCCGTCACCACCGACCAGGTGGCCGACATACTTACGGGCTCCGACAAGATATATACCTGCTTAAAGATCGACGAGGTCAACAACCTGGGTGCGGCCCGCATCCGCGTACGCTCCCTTATCGCTGCCCTTGAAGTTAAGGAAAAGAAAAAAGAAAAGAGAACGATCAACAAGACTTCATATGACAGGGTTATATTCACTGAAGAGATGCGTGATCAGGGCTATACGATCCTGGCACCTCAGATGTCACCTCTGCATTTCGATATGTTTGCTCCGGCGCTCAAGGCCTGCGGCTATACACTGAAGGTACTTGAAAACGACAACAGACATTCGGTGGATGTAGGTCTTAAATACGTCAACAACGATGCCTGCTATCCTTCACTCTGCGTTGTCGGCCAGCTGATGGATGCGGTATTGTCCGGCGAATATGATACAAATAAACTGGCGCTGATGATGACCCAGACCGGCGGCGGCTGCCGTGCCACCAACTATGTGGGCTTTATCAGACGTGCCTTAAGAAAGGCAGGTCTTGAACACATACCTGTTATCTCACTTAACTTAAACGGCTTTGAGCCCAACCCCGGTTTCAAGATAGACCTGAAGCTTGCAGTGAAGCTGCTCTATGCAGCTCTCTTCGGAGATATCTTCATGCGCTGCATTTACAGGATGAGACCTTACGAACTGACTCCGGGCAGCGTTGAGGAGGTACATCAGAAATGGCTGAAGGTCTGCATTGACTTCATTGTATCCAAGCATCCCCGCTTCTCGCAGTATAAGCGTATCTGCCGGGAGATGATCGAAGACTTTGATAACATCCCCATCAATGAGGAAAGAAAACCCAGAGTCGGTATAGTCGGTGAGATACTTGTTAAGTTTGCACCTGCCGCCAACAACCATCTGGTAGATCTTTTGGAGAGCGAAGGTGCCGAAGCCGTAGTTCCCGATCTTCTTGATTTCATGTATTACTGCTTCTATAACCAGATATATAAAGCAGAACACTTAGGAACCAGTAAGAAGACTGCACGCAACTCAAAACTCGGCATCAAGGGCATGAACTTCATACGTTCCTTCCCTGCAAAAGCACTTAAGAAGAGCAAACATTTTGATGCTCCCGCCGATATATACGATCTTGTTAAATATGCAAAGGATATAGTTTCCATCGGAAACCAGACCGGTGAAGGCTGGTTTTTGACCGGAGAGATGCTTGAACTCATACACTCGGGCACACCAAATATCGTGTGTACGCAGCCTTTCGGCTGTCTCCCGAATCACGTTGTCGGTAAGGGCGTTATCAAAGCTCTGAGAAAGCAGCATCCCGAATCCAATATAGTCGCCATCGACTACGATCCGGGTGCCAGCGAAGTCAACCAGTTAAACCGTATCAAACTGATGCTCTCTGCAGCACGTAAGAAAAAGGCTTCCCATTAAAGGGAAGCCTTTTTTACGGGGATCTATTCCCACATTGCTTTAGCTTTATCTATCTCAGCCTGTTTGGCCGCTTCGTCGGATGCCAGTTCCGCCTGTATCCTGTTGTATATTTCCATTGCTTCTGCCGTTATATCATCAGTACCTTCGGGTATCGCGATATTATCATCGTAATACTTCTCTCCGAGAGCATCCGCAAGGAGTTCCTCGGCCGCCGCATCGGGATCGTAGGCTTCTTCTACAGCTTCTTCTTTAGGTTCTTCCTCTATGCTGACGTTCCACCATTTGACCATGTTTTCATGGAGCTTGCTGTAATATTTGTCACGGTCAAGCTTCTCCATCCTGTCAAAACGGGTGATGGGCTTTTTTTCTACAAAGTACTCCTGTTCTATGGTTTTTGACATCTCAGGCTCCTTTGATGTTTCTCTCGAGTTCCGCAAGCGCTCTGTATCTTACATCAGCGGTCTTGAAATCATTCTCGGCGTAAGCCCCACCCCATACCAGCCTGCATTCGAAACTGTCACCTTCACGGTTTAAGCGTCCCACACGTGCTATCCATTCATCCATCAGACTTCTGGATTCTTTCTCGTTATACTCCGTAAAGATCAGGACAAAATTATCTCCGTCCAGTCTGTATGCATGTGCAGTCTCGCTTGCAAGTCTTCTCATCTCTCTTGCGACTTTCTGCAGCATGCACTCTTCCGCCTCAGCTCCCAGCTTTTCCTTTAAGGACTCTGCATTCAGGACTTTGAGGCAGGCCACGAATATATGCTTCATCTGGGGATAATATTCTTTTACCCTTCTGTCATACAGTTCGTTATTATCCAGCATGGTCATATAATCATGCTGTTCTATCCAGTTATCGCTCTCTGCATTTCTTATGCGTTCATCCGTTACTTCTTTGTATTTGACTATGCTGCGGTAAAGTTCTTCTACTTCATCGCCGCTCTTTATCATAAGCTCCTGGAGGCTTCCTTTATCATCTTCCTCTGTGCTTAAGATATCGATAACGGTAGTCAGGGATCTGACAGGTTTGGTTATGAGATAATCGACATAAAGCGAGGCGATCACCGCCAGCACTATGGCTACCATCACTTCAGCGGTTATAAGGATCACAAAGAAAGATTTCCTTGCATAATCAAGTTCCCCGGGCTCATATTTAAAAACAAGCGCATCCGAATAAAAGACATAGGCTATAAAAGTCGAAAACGCTACGAGAACAAAAAGTATACATACAGTCAATATGAGTACTCTCCGGCTTATAGAAGTTCCTCTCATCTTGTACCTCCGCTGTGATCAGTTATCATCGTTATTACAAATGTTCATTATATAGTCGAGAGCCTCGGATAAGCCATCTTCGTTCAGAGGATACTTGCGAAAATGCTTCTCTTCCTCAGGCGTACATTCAAAGGAAAAGGGCTCATTCCAGATACAGACCTCTATCATATCTTCGCCTTCTTCTCCCTCTGCGGGTTTTACTTTTTGTATGTAATATCTCAGTCCGCCTCCGCTGCCGGTATATCTTTCTTTCTTGATATATCCGAGTGTCACCATATGGAGACCGGCTTTCAGATCCACTGTCATTCCTTTGCCTCCGGCGCAAGTATCGCCTCTATGGCATGCGCAAGTCTGATCATCTTTATCTCATTCAATATATCTTTTTCTTTTTTCATCTGCGCTTTTTCTTCCTGAAGCTTTGCCCTGCGCTCTTCCATTTCCTGTCTCTGTCTTAGCTTTTTCAGTTCTTCTTCAGCCTTGGCCTTTTTCTCAAAATTCTTTCTTCTTTCTCTGGCTTCCTGGCTTCCGGGATGAGCCGTTACAGCACCGCCGATCACTTTTGACCTGCGTTGCTGCGGAACTGCCGTAGCAGCAGAAACAGCCATTGCATTCATTTCATAAAGCTTTTCAAGATAAGTATACGCTTCATTTATCATCGTGAAGCGTTCGGTATCACCTTCGCCTCCGTTGTCGGGATGATACTGTTTGCTCAGTGTTCTGTATGCATTTTTGATCTGTGTCATGTCGGCACCGGGAGCTATCCCCAGAGCCGAACAGGCTGCATAATAATCCATGGCCTTATATTATTTAATAGTCGTAGATTTCTTCATCATCATAATCCGGTACATACTGATTATATCCCGAGGATGAACCTCCGTTATAGGTCCTTGGATAGGGCACACCGGTATAATTAGGATCCAGGTCGCCGAATATCCAGTGGGCATATATCGCATACTCGGTCTCGTACCAGGGCAGCTGTGTATCCTGAAGGAACTCAACGGCTATCATATCTCCGGTATTGATGTCACCGACAAGCATATAATAACGGTATTCATAGCTTCCCCAGTCCTGATAATCAGTAGCATAGCCTATATAGATTTCTCCGAGTCCCTGCACCGCATAGCCTGTCTCCTCGTAGTAGAAGCTGTAATCCGGATCATTCTGTACTCCCATGCCCCAGTAATAATCATACATCTTTTCGGGGAGCTGGGAAAATACGGTATAGAATTCAAAGGGATCATTTTTATTTACGTAATACAGATAATCGGGATCTCCGTTATAATCCAGCACAAAACCGTCAAGGGCATAAACATCTATCTGTTGGCCATGTACAGTCAGCTGGTCAGGTTTGATACTTCCTCTCATGGGTTTGTCAAAAGGACTCGGTGTAGGTGTAGGGGAAGGCATTCCTACCCTGACTCTCACCTTGGTATCAGCATAGCCTTCGGCACTCAGTACTATCTGGGCACTTCCGGGCTGCTTAGCTTCCACATCAAAAGAACCTGCGCTGCCGCTCTTGATCGTTGCCACATTGCTGTGCTTAGCATTATAGGAAAAGCCTTCCAGCTTATCTATATTGCTTACTTTAAAACTCGACTTCTCGCCGGGCATCATATTGATGGACCTGGTACTTACCGGTATCTCCGGCAGAACTTCTTTAACAACTTCGGTCTCTATAAGGTCACTCTCATCAACAACGCCTATCTCAGGTTCCTCGTATTCTTCGTTCTTTTTGGAATTCTTTACCAGGAAGACTATTATCACACCCATGACTGCCACGAATATGACTGCCATCAGGGCAAGTATGATGACCAGCGTTTTGTTGCTTTCCTTCTCCTGCATTTTAAGCTTACGATCCTTTCTTTATCAAATAAATCTGTGTTGTATTATACCCCATATACCGGCTTGATTCAACTTAATCAAAATCGTACGGGGTCAGCTGATATACGTAATAATTCAGCCAGTTGCTGTACAGAATGTTGCAATGGCTCCTCCACTGCAGATCCGGTTTGTTCTGCGGATCATCATCCGGATAATAGTTCAGCGGTATATGTATCGGCAGTCCTTTGGACATATCACGCTTGTATTCCGCATCAAGCGTATACCTGTCATACTCCGGATGTCCCATCAGGAATATCTGTCTGCCTTCCTTAGCCATACACAGAAGCACTCCCGCCTGTTCGGATTCCGCAAGCACGGTTATCTCTTTGCATCCGTGTATCACCTCGGATGCAATGGTCGTATGCCTCGAATGGGGCGTATAGAAATAATCATCAAAACCGCGCACCAGCGGTGTCTTCCTGTGCATCACACGATGCTTATATATTCCGAAAAGCTTTTCGGGAAGCTGTATCTTATTAAGCCCGTAATGATAATAAAGCGCTGCCTGGGCTCCCCAGCAGATATGGAAGGTAGATGTCACATGCTCTTTTGTCCATTCCATTATCTCCTTCATCTCATCCCAGTAATCGACTTCCTCAAAAGGCATCTGTTCCACAGGCGCACCTGTTATGATCATACCGTCGAAGCGTCTTCCCTTGATATCATCAAAGGTCTGGTAGAAGCTGTTCAGATGATTGGCCGGAGTGTTCTGGGACACATGATTCTTGACCATCAGAAAAGTCACATCCACCTGCAGCGGGGTATTTGAAAAAGCACGTAAAAGCTGCAGTTCCGTATCCTGCTTTACGGGCATAAGGTTCAGGATCACGACCCTTAAGGGTCTGATATCCTGGTGCATAGCCCTGTTTTCATCCATTACGAATATATTTTCATTTTCCAGCTGTTCTTTGGCCGGCAGTTCATTCTTAACTCTGATTGGCATTTTTCCACCTCGTTAGCTCAAATATTGTTTAACAAAATCTTCTTCGGAGATGATCTCCACGCCGAGAGCTTTCGCCTCTTTGTTCTTCGAAGAAGTGGAATTAACATCATTGTTGATCAGGCATTTTGTTTTGCCCGTTACCTTCCCGGTAACCTTACCGCCTCTTGCTTCTATCGCTTCCTTGAGTTCGGATCTCGAAGCATAGAGATTCAGGCTGCCCGTTACCACAAATACCAGCCCCGCAAGGCTGCTGTCGCCGCTGCTTTCACGCTTACTTATCTTAAGCTGCGAAAGCAGCTTATCCATGACTGCAATGAAACCTTCGTCATGCATACAACGGTATATATCCGAAGCCATCACCGGCCCCACCTTATCTATCGCAGACAGCTCTTCTTCGGTGGCTTCACGCACTCCCTTGATATCATCGTCGAAATGAGCTGCCACCATCTTTGCATTGGCAGCACCCACGCCGGGTATACCCAGGGCATACAGCACTCTCGGAAGCGTAGTATCCCTGCTCTTATCTATGGCATCAAGCAGATTATCACAGGACTTGTCCTTAAAGCCTTCTATCTCCAATATTTCATCCCTTGATTCCCTCAGCCTGTAAATATCCGCAAACTCTTTTATAAGCCCTGTCTGTATCAGCTTATCCAGCGTCATTTCGGAAAGTCCTTCAATGTTCATGGCATCTCTTTCCACAAAATGAACGAAACTCTTAAGTTTCTTAGCCGGACAGTCATCATTGGTACACTTAAGTACCTCCGAATCCGCAGCTTTCTCTATAACGGTCTTCGCACCGCAAACGGGACAGCATTCGGGGATCGGAAGATTATCACTCTTATCGTAATTCTCGGCGATCTGGGGAATGATCATATTTGCTTTATATACGCTGACCCGGTCACCGATACCCAGTTTCAGTTCCTTTATTATGCTGATATTGTGTACGCTGGCTCTCGATACGCTGGTACCCTCCAGTTCAACGCTGTCAAACACAGCCACCGGATTGATAAGTCCTGTACGGGAAGTATTCCACTCCACCTCCCTGAGCACCGTATCAGCGGTTTCATCCGACCATTTAAATGCAATGGCACCTCTCGGGAACTTCGCGGTACGTCCGAGAGAAGCTGCATAAGCCTTATCATCATAGGCAAGTACCAGACCGTCCGAGGGGATGTCATTTGTAACTATCTTTTTCTCAAACTCTGCAATCTTTTCGACCACATTGCCTGCAGTAACTCTTTCATATTCAACAACGGTGAATCCGAGCTTTGTAAGAAATTTAAACTCGGCATCCATGGAATGGCCGAAATCATGCTCTGCTCCGTTACTGTCCGTAGCCGACACCAGTGCAAATGCTATGACTCTTACGCTTCTTGCCGCCGTCACGGCACTGTCCAGCTGCCTTACGGAGCCGCTTGCCAGATTCCTCGGGTTCTTATATTTCGCATCGGTATCATCAATTTCAGAATTAATACGCTCAAAATCACTGTAGGTAATGACTGCTTCACCCCTTATGACCATTTCGCCGTCATAGGGTATCTTAACCGGCAGATTAACAAAGGTTCTGGCATTGGCCGTAACAACTTCACCGATCTCACCATTACCTCTGGTTACGCACTTAACCAGTTCACCGCCCTTATAAGTAAGTACGACCGTAAGTCCGTCTTCTTTCCAGGAGAGCAGACCTTCCTTATCTCCCAGCCATTCTGCCAGTTCTTCACGGCTCTTGGTCTTGCCGAGGGACAGCATCGGAGATGCATGCCTCTCCTTAGGCAGGCTGTCCACAGCTTCATAACCGACATTTACCGTCGGACTTCCGGCACGTACTATGCCTGTCTCTTTCTCCAGCTCCACCAGTTCATCATAGAGCTTATCATACTCGAAATTGCTCATGATCTCCCTGTCTTCGGCATAATATGCCCTCGAAGCCTCGGAAAGCAGCGCTGTCAGTTCATCTATCCTTTTGATCTTGGCGTTATCCAACACAGATCCTCCCCTCAGAATTTCAATCATATTATTTTACCACATATCACCCCCATACACAACCAAATGTGTTATAATCCCATCTTTGACAGTTCGAAAGAGAAAAAAGTCTCGCATCCCTGATAAATAGGGGCATTGCGAGACTTTTTCCTTTGTTTTGAAGTATAGTAATTTCTACCTTCCTTTGCTGTTTTTTTGAATTGTTTTCATCTGACTTTTCGTGATGAATTCATAGTCTGTACGGAAGCCGCAGGCTTCATGGAGATTATCGGTAAGCTTTGTTCTCTGATATGTCGGAATGAAGCCCTGCTCTTTTATGCCAGCATCAGATCCAGCAGAATCAGATCAGGTTTCGTTCCGGACAAAAGCAGCTGTGCTTCCGTTCCCGAATAAGCCGATGTCACTTCATAGCCTTCTTCGCTTAATTTTGTATTGAGCATTTCGTTGATACAGCTGTCATCATCAACGATCATTATTTTTTTCATATCACTTTACTTTCCTGCCCCCGTCGTCTGTCTGTTCTTCATTCACATCATTCGGCTTCTTCGCACCTTTGATCTTAAACTTCACGGCCTTGCTTCCGGTGGTGTTCACTCCGTCGCCGTATGCAACACATACTGCCGTGCCTTTGTTCACATTGTTGAAGAACCTGTACTCCGCGGTCTTGCTGCATTCCACGTTCACGTGGTTTACACCTTCTGCCTTATCGGAAAAAGCTGAGCCGTTATAGTTAAAGTTCTGGCCCTTGCCTGCCTTAAGCCCGGCCTTTCCGAGGTCTTCGCCTCCGCCTACCTTAAACTCAACTTCGATGCTTCCGCTGTAGTTTCCGCTTCCCTCTATCTTCATCTTTCCGCCGCCGAGGTATTCGGTTGTGTAATCAGCCTTCTTTCCCTTCTTAAGAAGGGTTCCGTTCACT
>JAILES010000113.1 GCA_024687205.1 Lachnospiraceae bacterium | reverse complement strand
TCCGCCTTTCTGATAGTAATAATCATAAACATCGGCATCATAAAAGATGAAATAGAAATCTCTTTCCACCTGGAGAAAGCTCTTCTGATATTCGGGACTTAATAAGGTACTCTTTAAGTTGAATACCGTAAGCAGTATCACGGCAGCCAGCATATAGCTTATGATAAGGAAACTGTATTTGCCAAAGCTGTTTATCATATCGGATATAGCGAGAAACGCCGGGACCCTGCATTTTTTTGAACGATACAGGGCTATGCGACTGACGCTTTCAAAACGTTCACCGGTATTGCTGCCATGCAGTGCCTCCACAATGGAGATCTTCTGTATGCGTCTCATCAATACAGCAGAAAAGATGATGATCAGTAACACTAAGCTAAGCGATACTATCAGACCTGTCTTCTGTATGATGTAGGGATCCCGGAGAATGATGTTTTTACAGAATTTTTTTAGTACGTATCTGGCAAGCGGTACTCCGAGCGTGATACCGGCTATGCCGCCGATAAAGGCAAAAGAAATATAAGTCGCGGCAAACATCCAGCGGTAACGGAAGGAATCCACACCTATGGCACGCATCATGCCTATCTCTTTTTCTTCGCGTTTGATAGCCGCTATCATCATATAACGTATCATTATCATCATGATGATAATGATCATCACGCTCATTGCCGCAAGAAAATATGATATCACCACAACAATGGTATATTCCTCATCGAGCTCGGGTGAGTATTCAAAAGTCGTCAGAGCGCGGACCACTTTGCCTTCCGACTCAAGCTCATAGATTTCGTCGCGTATGCTGCTCGTATAGCTTAAGCTGCCGGCTCTGAGCAGGAGCTTGCAGTTTCTGAACGGTATCTCGTCTTTAAGATATTCAAAATCACCGTCGGACAGGATCAGTTCTTCACAATTGGTATCAAAGGGAGTTTTATAGATCTCGCTTACCTTAAAGCTGTACACCGTTCCCATTTGTGTGGTGATACGTATCTCATCTCCGCGCTTTATGCCTGCCATATCCGATATGTTCATGCTTATCGCCACACAGCCGGAACCCACGGAAAAACGTTTGTCGGCATCGTTGTACAGGAGATTTACTCTTGATGACGCCGTTGTCAGATGAAAAGTTTCATGTTCCGGGAATGATTCGTCCCAGGCATACACTCCGTTAATGCGCACGTTATCATCCAGGAGTCTGATGTACTCTTTGATCTCGCCCTCATCCACCATGGAGCTTTTGTCCATCCATTCTGTCAGAGCCTGCTCCTTCTCAGCCATCCTGCCGGAACCTATATTAACATTTACAACAACATTGGCAATATTGCTCACCTTATCGGTCCTTGCTCTGCCTGCTATCTCCGTATACATCAGATTGGCAGCCACCACGGATATGACCGACGCGCTTATGATAAACACAAACAGTATGATGTTCAGACCTTTATGTGCCCTCAGGTCATTTTTCAACATTTTAAAAAACATGCCATAACCTCTCCTATTCCTATTAGTGAGATCATAGCATGTCTGCTTTTTTCAAATCTTTAAGAAACTATTAAAGTTTTATCTTCGTCTTCTGTCGGGATGATTAGCGTAGTATTCTTTCTTATCGCTGTACATGCCCTGGTCGGCCATACGCATGGCCTGAAGGATCTCGTTGTTATCGTTTGCAAGATGGGAACCGATAGCGAAATAGAGATCTTTCACTGCTGCGGCCAGTTCCTTGACCTGGTTTTTTCTGTTTTCAAGTGTAGCTTCATCAAGACCGGTGGCTATGACCATGAACTCGTCACCGCCTGCACGGAAAACATCACTTTCGGGGAAGGTTTTTTTAAGGATTTCGGCTGCACTCTTTAATATCCTGTCACCGTCGCTGTGACCGTGTACATCGTTAACATTCTTAAGTCCGTTCAGATCTGCAAAGACAACCGCATAAGGCGAAGGCATGGAGATCTTTCCGCTTACGATGTCGTCTATCATGGAATTCATCTTGTTACGGTTCTTGACTCCTGTCAGAGAATCAATCGAACCCATGATCTCAAGACGATCAAGCAGCTGATAATTTGCTATCTCCGAAGCCACAAAGAAAGTGGTGAGTTCCAGTGTCTCTTTGATCTTCACCGTATCTTCCACATTAAAATTGATCGCCCACAGATAGCCCAGTAAAACGTTGTTATATTTCAGCGGAAAAAGAACGATGCTTTTGATTTTGTTCGCAATAAGGGACTCTGCCCATACGGGATGTACGGATCTGAGCCAGTCCCAGTCATGTTCATCCTTGATGATGAGACAGGTACTGTCACCGATGACCGCGTCCCAGGTCTGTGTAAACTCATAAGAACCTTCACTGATATAAGCTTCTATTGGCTGAATATTGCAGCCCGGTCTGATGGCTTCACATAAAGAACTGCAGCTCTTCTTTTCATGATCCGTGAGCATTATGCAGCAATCATCCGAATCACAGATCTGTCTGATATCTTCCATGACCTCGGCAAAGGTCTCTCGTTTGTTGTCTGAACTGCGGAGCTTCACACAGGTCTTCAGGACCGCAGAAGAATTCTCAACCGAAATATCAGCCCTCTGTTCTGCATCGGCTTCCGGTGATACATCATAGGAATATATGCAGTAGCCTACATTCTCCTTATCTGACTGAAGCGGTAAGAGAAATATGGCAAGCCATAACCCCATCTGGGGAAGCGGAACATAGGTATGAAGCGGCTGGCCGAGTATGGCGCAGCGATAGCAGAAATCCTCGAAGTTATTATTTTGCGGCAGATACTCTTCATAAGGCGAATCCGGGATGAACGGACGGTGCATTACCTTCTCCATCTCTTCGCAATGCGCCTTATTCCCGGCAACGATACGGATATTCCCGTATCCCCCGTCTTCATATTTTTCTACCGACATCACACAGGTAGTCGTCTTATACTCTGATATTATCTTTTCAAAATCCATAAGCGGAGCTCCCTTTTCATAGCCGGACCTTTCCGGCTTCCATCGTATGTCCGTCTTCTGTAAGCTTCATCTTATAGTATCATACAGTACAGTAACCGTATTTTCAACATTTTTCGGCCATTCATCCTCTATGCTCCCGCAAGTCTTTTATATTTTCCCGGCGGTTTACAGCTTTCGGATCATTTCCTGTTTTTTCCTATTGTTTACGGCTTTCCGATCCATTCCGTTTATCCAACTGTTTACGGCCTTCCGATCCATTCCTGCTTAGCTGTTATTTTATATGCCGTGCAAGAGTGGTCAACCCCAAGCCGCAATGCGGTGCTTCGCAGGGTTGACAACTCTCCCCCGGCAGATCTTTATTGGTTAAGCAGGAATGGATCCTTCTGCGCCACCGGCGCTCGTACAGTCCTTCTCGCCCGGCTTCCGCCTGCTCTTAGCATGAATAGCTGTAATTTTGAACATTTTCCCTATTTTTACAGTCAATGCACACCCTTTTCTTTCGTTTTTCGCTGCTATCAGCTGTAAATTCGGTCTTTCCATCCTTTTTTACAGCCCTCTACGTCTAATTTCTGCCTATTTCCAATGATAACAGCTGTAATTTCAGACCTTTTGCCCTTTTTTACAGTCCTTTACTGCTCGTTTCAGGCTTTTTTCGGTGAGAACGGCTGTAAATTCAAGCTTTTCTCCTCTTTTTACAGCCCGTGTCCCCAACGGAAAAGCAAGGCCGCGAGCCTAAGCGCAGCACTTAATGAGGGCGAGCATCTGACCTGCCCCAAAGCCCGGGTCTGTACGGTAGTGATCGGCGGCTGTCAACAATGGGCGACGGGCAGGTCGCTCAGATGCGATGGCCGAATTGTAGTGCGGAGCGATCAGCGAAGCGGACTGCTTTTCCGTGGTGACACGGAAAGAAAAGCAGTGGCGAAGCGGACTGCTTTTCCCATGGGGACACGGAGGGAAAAGCGGCCGGAGAAGCGGACTGCTTTTCCGTAGGGACAGGGTGGGAAAACCGGCTGCGACACCTGTATTATGTAATCTTCCTTACATGGGATTATTATGGTATAATTAATTCTGTATGAGTAAAACGGAGGACAGATCTTTGGATAAACAGAAAGTATGGCAGGTTCTGGACATGGAACCCACCAAAGACGAAAAACTGATAAAAGCCAGATACAGACAGCTTCTGCCCCTGCACAATCCCGAGGATGATGCGGAGGGCTTTAAAGAGTTGCGCGAAGCCTTTGATGAAGCCATACGTCTCATAAATGCTCCGGATGAGAAGGAAGAGGAAAACAGGCCCGATGATGCCATCGAGCACTGGCTTGACAGGATCAGGGAAATCTATCCCTATCCGGAAAAACGTATCGATGAGGAACTGTGGAAGGATATCCTCGCGGATGACGTCTGCGTCGGTCTTGATTCCTTTGAAGAGGCAAGGGAACGCCTGCTGGTGTTCCTTATGGATCATCATTATCTCCCGCATACCGTCTGGGCTCTGATAGACCAATGCTTTTCCGTAAGGGAGGATAAAAAGGATCTTCTCGAGAAATTCCCTTCCAATTACCTTCAGTATGTGTTCTACCAGATTGAGACCGAGACCTTTGGTGATTACTCGATCTTTGAAAAGAAAGAGGGCTTTAACGAGGAATCCCTTGATAAATATCTGATACTGTATTTTGAACTCTTCGGCATATATTCCAGGACCTCAGGTGAGATTGAGATCATAAACAGCCGTGACGATCTGGATGAGGAAAGAAAAAAGGAAGGGACTGATAAGCTTAAGGAAGAACTGCGAAAGCTTCCGGATCGTATCCCCGAACTGGCAGAATGCGGACTGTGGCATCCCTACGAGGACCTTTTGAAACTCCGTATAAAGCTTACCCTTAAAGATGCTTCGGGTGACACAGAGGAACTGCTGAACCGTTATCCGAATGAAATGCTGATACTCAAGATCTGCGGCGAGTATCTGGCTCTGCAGGGCAGATGGGAAGAAGCAAGGGACTGCTGGGACCGCATACTGAAGAAGGAGCCCGGCAACCAGGCTGCCATCATGGATATGGCCACTTATCTTCATCATATAGGTGAATATGATGCGGCCGAAAACATGATAAGGGACAATATCGGCGGAGCAGGCGGCGGACCTCATCTGCGCAATTTCTTTATCAAGCTGCAGGAAGACAAGCATGAAGCCCTGATGAAGAAACTGGCAGCCGATCCGGATAATGATGATACCTATATCGAAGCCTGCTGGTCTCTCTTCCACAGCAATCAGTTTGACGAAACCCTCGCGATGCTTGAAAAACGCGAGTTTAAAAAAGGTACTTCCGAGTATTACGACTATGTAGATATGCTCGGACGCATATATCTTGAAAAACAGGATTATGACAAGAGCTACCGCTACCTGAAGGAATGGGAATACGAACTTGAGCACCTGCCCGATGACGGCAGCGAGAAATACGGAAAACGTAAGAAGACTCTGGGCTACCAGAAATTCGTCATAGGCCAGTGCTGTTTTGAACTGGGTAAGATCAAAACCGACAAATCCTGGTATAAGGTGAGCGAGGATTACCTCAAGGATGCTATTTCCGCGGAGGAAGATCCTTCGATGCACTTTATCTATAAGGACCAGCTGATGCAGCTTTATCTGCGTGCAGGCCGATACGAAGAATGCGTGGATATGTGCGACAACATGCTTGAGGATGATGAAAACTATATCCCCGCCTATCTGCGCAGGCAGGAGGCCTATTATCATCTCGGAAACGAACAGGGTATCGTAGACGATTACCACTATATTATCGGAGAAGTAAAGAATTATTACCGCACCTATCTGCTGGCCGCGAGAGTGCTGATAGACCACGCGCAGTGGGATAATGCCGAGAACGTACTGAAGACGGCAAAGGAGAACCTTGTATCCCACCCTACCCTTGATATACAGGAGCTTCGTATACTAAGGGGCAAGTATGACGATCAGCAGCATATGGATGAAGCCATTGAGAAATGCAATAAGCTCATCGCATATTTTAAAGACAATCCGGAACCTCCTTATGCCGATGATGAGGATAAGCTGACTATAGATGATGCCTGGTATCAGCTTTACTGCGTATATGCCGAGCATAATGACTTTAAGACTGCTCTGAAGCTGATCAACGCACGCATAAAGGAAGGCTGCAAGCATCTGCCCACCAATATGCTGCGTGCCAATATACTCCGCATGGACAAGCGGAACCATGAAGCGATAAAAGCTTATAAGACAGTGCTGGAACTCGGTGCGGATGCCTGCGATGTCAATTACTATCTGATGCTATGCTACAGGGCACTTAACGATCACAAAAAGTTTATCGAGTCCTTTGAGGCTGCGATAAAGGCTGCGCCCGAAGCGGAAAAACCCCGCTTTGAGCTGGCACTGTACTACAAGGTACTGTATAAGAACGAAGAACAGGTCGAATGCTTTGAAAAATCGGTGGAACAGCTTACCAAGCTGATAGAGATGAGCGGTCATCCCAGATATTTTGCGGAACGTGCGTATATGTACAAACTCCGAGCACGCTATGAGGACGCCATCGCGGATCTGGAAGAAGCCCTGCGCAGGGATCCGGAATGCCGCTATTTCTATGATTCCTCCTGGTATGACCTTGGCGATCTGTATTTCCTGACCCATAATACGGAAAAGTCAATGGAATGCTTTGCCAAGAGCCGCGAACTTTTTGACGAGGCTCATTACGGCGCACTGATGCAGCCTGCCGACGTATACGGATCAAGAGGCGAGTGGGCAAAGGCCCTCGAATGGCTTTCTGCCTACGCTGACAGACTTATGGAACAGCCCTTCTTTGCAAAGAAGTATGCCGACTTCCATTTAAGCTGCGGCCATCCCGAAAAAGCCGGCGAGATCTACGACAGACTTTATAAAGAGAAGAAGATCGATTCCATCGAATACCACAGGCTGATACTTAATGAGATAATGATATCGGCTCCCCAGGATTTCGATCAGGTCTTTAAGCAGACCTGGAAGGCTATAGGCAAAGATGCTCATGTCCACGATTACGGGGCATATTTTCTCACGATACTGCGGGGTTATGTCTCATCCGACAAGAAGACAATCCAGGCTGTAAGAACCTATATTGATATGGGCTGTGAGCTCCTGTTTGCAAGACAGCTGGATAAGTGCATCAGCTATCTGAAAAAAGCCGGTGCCCTGCATGCGATACTCGGGGAATCCGGTTATCTGCAGGAACCCGATACCTGGGTCTACAATGAGATAGAGATCAACCGGCATCTGGCTATGGCCTGTAAACTGGCCGGAAAAGATGGGGCTGCTGCCAAATATGCAAAGAGATGCCTAAAGGTACTGCTGCAGAAGAAACCCGCGATCCGTAAGGTAGCGGAATTCAGCTACGGAAAAAGGGATGAAGTATACTATGTTCACTCATTTGAAGGCAAGAACCCTTACAGATACAAGCTTCTTGCTTCCCTGTATCTGTGCATGGGCGAAAAAGACAAGGCCATGGCTCTTCTGGATAAAGCGGAATCTTCACCCCTCTGCATTGACTGCCAGCACCAGCAGTGTTATGATGCTTTGATAATAAGAGGCTATGCAGCCGAGATAGAAGGAAATAAGGAAGAAGCCCTGAAATACTTCCGCAAAGCCTTAAGTATCTGTCCGAGTGACAGGGAAAACTCCATGGGAGAATACGTTAACAGGAAAAAGGATCAATGATTGCAGGTATAGATCTGGGAACTACCAATTCACTTATAGCCGTTTATACCGAAGACGGCCCGAAGATCATTCCCAACAGACTGGGAAAGAATCTTACCCCTTCGGTGGTCAGCGTTGAAGGAGACGAAGTATATGTCGGCGAGGTTGCGAAAGAGCGCATGCTCACTCACCCCGACGACAGTGCCTCTGTATTTAAACGCGCCATGGGAACGGATCAGAAATACAGACTCGGCGGCAAGGAATACAGTGCCGAGGATCTGTCTTCTTTTGTGCTGCGTTCCCTAAAAGAGGATGCGGAAGTTTATCTCGGTGAAGAGATCACCGAAGCCGTGATCAGTGTTCCCGCCTACTTTAACGATGCGAGAAGACGTGCCACCAAGCGAGCCGGGGAACTGGCAGGCTTTAAGGTGGAACGTATCATCAGCGAGCCTACGGCCGCTGCTGTAGCTTACGGCCTCTACGATATGCAGGAGGACTCACGCATCCTGGTCTTCGACCTTGGCGGTGGTACCTTCGACGTATCCGTGCTGGAACTCTCCGGCACCATACTGGAAGTCAAGGCCGTTGCCGGGGACAACTACCTGGGCGGCGAAGATTTCACCCGCATACTAAAGGAAATCTATCTAAGCCGTATCGAGAAAAAATATGATGTAAATATCTCCGAGATAGATGAGAAGACCATGGGCTATATACATAAGCAGGCCGAACAGGCCAAGCTGATGTTCGAGCACGAAAGAAGCGTGGTCATGAGCTGCAACATCAATGATACACCCATGGAGACCACTATCTCACTGGAAACCTTTGAGAAAAAATGTGAGGATCTGCTTGAGCGCATAAGGATCCCCATCCGCAGATCCCTTTCCGATGCAAAGATAAAGCTTAAAGAAATAGACAAGGTAGTGATGGTAGGCGGCGCCACCAGGCTTCCCATAGTAAAGCATCTGGTTGCAAGACTATTCATGGCTCTGCCGGATACCTCGGTACATCCCGACGAAGCCATCGCACTGGGGGCTGCCATACAGGCTGCCATGAAGGAACGCAAGGAAGCCGTCAAGGAAGTGATACTTACCGATGTATGCCCCTTTACCTTAAGCACTGAGATATCCATAGAACGGGAAGATGGGCGTTTTGAAGCAGGTCATGTCTGCCCTATCATCGAGAGGGGCACCACGATACCGGCCAGCCGTACCGAGACCCTCTATCCCCTGCACGATAACCAGAGTTCCATCCATGTGAACGTGCTGCAGGGCGAGAGCCGTTTTGCAAAGAACAATCTGGAATTGGGTTTCCTGGATATAGATCTCCCTCCCGGAAAGAAAAAAGACAGCGGCTTTGATGTGACCTATACCTATGATGTGAACTCTATCCTTGAGGTACAGGTTAAGGTTCATTCAACGGGCTTTGTCACCAAACAGATACTTAAGGGCCGGGATGTGGACATGACCGACGAAGAGATAGAAAAGCGCATGGAAGAGCTCTCCTATCTGAAGATACCTCCCCGCGAGCAGGAACACAACAAGCTGCTTTTATCCAAAGGAGAACGTCTCTACGAAGAACATTTCGGTGAAGACCGCGAGATCATCGAATACCACATCCGTCTCTTCGAGCAGGCTCTCAACACTCAGGACCCCACGAGAATGGATGCAGCCCGCGAAGAATTCCGCGAATTCCTCGAAGGCTGGGAGTGATCACACCGGGACTCTCCTTCTGTCCCCCTAACGTAATCACAAAAGTCAAAAGATCGTTCATTGCAAGACCCGCTCCCGCTTGGGTTCGGACTCGCAGCGGTGCTAAACTCGCAGTTCGCCACAGTCTCCTGCTCGTTAAGCACCGGCGGCCTCACACAGTCTTGCCCTGAAGCGATCTTTTGACATTTGAAAGTATCTTCAGACGGGGACAGAAGGACTGTCCCTGTATTCTGATGCGAATACTTAGATACAGACAGAGTCAGCAGGCAATTAAGTCCTGCGACTTAGTGTAGCACTTAGTGAAAACGAGCAACATATCCCGGACGGATCAACGCCCTGAAAGGGACGGTGAGAGTCCGGGATAGTTTTGTTGCGACGTTTGAGCTTAGTGCGGAACGACTTAGCAGGACTTAATGTCTGCTGACTCTGTCGTGCAAAATAAAAAGGGGACAGATGACTGTCCCCGGGTTGTCAGATCTTTCTGTAGGCGGGTATGATGTCTATCGGTGCGTCGGCGGTGATGGTCTGCCCTCCTTCGTAGACCTGCTTTGTGTTTATGTCTTCCCAGCTGCCTGCGGGGAGGTAGACTTCGCGGCTGCGCTGGCCGAGTTTGAATATGGGTGCTACCAGATACTCAGGGCCGAACATGTACTGGTCTTCCAGCTCCCAGCACTTCTTATCCTCCGGGAATTCATAGAACATGGTACGTATCACCGGCGAACCGTTCTCGGAAGCTTCCTTCATAAGTCTCGCGGTATAATCCTTCAGGCTTATGCGGAGTTCTATGTACTTCTTCATTATCGCCTCGGCTTCTTCACCGTAGCTCCATATCTCATTGGGCTGTCCGGTAAAGAGATATCCGCCGCCGAAATCCCGGTCATCCAGTGTGGGTATATCTCTGGGGCCTCTGTCCCCGTGGAGTCTCATGACAGGTGAGAACACACCGAAGCCGAACCATCTGAGCAGAAGCTCCACAAAATCAGGATCATTTACGTCATCGGTCATAAAGCCTCCGATATCCGTTGTCCACCAGGGAATACCCGCGATACCGGTGTTAAGTCCTGCCGAAAGCTGATCCCTGAAAGCTTCAAAAGTTGAAGGAATATCACCGCTCCAGAGCAGTGAGCCGTATTTCTGCGAACCCACCCAGGCTGACCTTATAAGTGAAAGAGGCACTTCTCCTCCATCCTTTACGGTTCCTTCGGCAACCACCTTCAGGTAGTTCTTCGGATATTCACAGCCCACCTCGGCACTGCGGCCGGTGTAATAACGCATATTGTCAAACTGGTAAACGGCGCTGTCCGGCTCCGCATTATCCAGCCAGAACAGATCTATGCCGTATTTTTTATAATTTTCTTTCAGCTTGTTCCATACAAACTCACGGGCTTCGGGATTGAAGGTATCAAAGATCGCGCATTCGCCCTGATAATCATAGGTCTCGATCGTTCCTCTGTCGGTACGTGCCAGCATATTCTTTGAGAGCATCTCCTCAAAGTTCTCGCAACGCTTGTCAACGGAGGGCCATACGGAAACCATCACCTTGGTTCCGTCTGCATGCAGCTCATCGACCATTGCCCGTACTTTGTCCTCAGGCCAGTATTTCTCATCGAAGCACCAGCTTCCCTGATAAGGCCAGTGGAAGAAATCTATGACCATAACGTCGAGATGTATGCCCATCTCCTTATATTTCCTGGTAACTGCCAGTACTTCCTCGGGAGTACGGTATCTCAGCTTGCACTGCCAGAACCCCAGGTATTCGCTTCCGAGCACCGGAGCACGTCCGACTGCTTCTGTGTAATTCTTGACTATAGCAGCCGGTGTATCGTCAACGGTTATCCAGTAATCGATCTCCTTGGATTCGTCGGCCATCCACTCCGTCAGGTTCTTTCCGAAAGAAACCCTGCCGCTGGCCGGGTTGTTCCACAGAAAGCCGTAACCCTCGGAAGACAGCGCAAAAGGAATGCTGACCTGGGAATTACGCTGTGCCAGTTCAAGCACACAGCCCTTCAGATCCAGGAAAGGATGCTGATACTGTCCCATACCGAAGATCTTCTCATCCTCGTTTCTTTCAAAACGTACCGCTATCTTAAAGGAATCCGAGGCCTGACCCACATATTCCCTGGCGGGTACCTTTAGACACCTGCTCTCTTTTGTCAGCGGCTCGCCGTAAAACCTGTTATATTCATAAAGCACTCTCACGTCATCCTTGAAAAATTCTATCATTCCCGAAGGATTGACAGCGGCACGGATACGGCCGTTGCTTATGGCCGCGGTCTTTTCGTTTATGCTGATCACGGCATTTCCTTTTTCAATCTTTTCCGTAAGGGCTCTGTCTTCACCGGTAAGGGCGGTCCTTTGAGTGGACCTGAGCCTCAGTGCATTCTTTCCCCAGGGTTCTATGCGGAGATATTCCGCTGCCTCGCGTACTATCAGCGCATTACCGTCTTTCTCGAATCTCATCTGTAACCTCCTCTGCTTTTTATATAACCTAGTACAAATACAAGCGGTGAATTCCAGTAGATCGTTATCTCGTTGGTAGAATAGGAAAGCTTGTCATCCGCATATCTGCACATAGCCGGCCTGTCAGCCATATTCTTCAGGTTGGCGGCTTCGTCACTGGGTCGGTAGTTCGGACCTCCGGATACAAAGCCCGGTATAGGATCGTCGATCCCGTCAGCGATACCCGGTCTGTTATGGGGATCCCTGAAGGCCTTTTCGCCTATGCCGGTCACGTAGCTCACATCCATGGCATTCCTGCCGAAGAGATAATCCAGCTGATACTCGGCAGCATCCAGATAAGACCTGTCGTTGCTGAGTTCATATGCATAGCAGAGTATCATGGCGTTGGTGAGCACCACCATATTGCTGCCCCAGGTAAACTCACGGGGACGCAGTGTGAGTCCGAAAGCACTGCTCTGTGAGAGAGCTTTCAGCCTGTCGGCCTCATCCATCCACTTAAGTTTGATCCTGTTGTACAGATCTCTTCCGAATACCTCAACTCCTGCCATGAAGATACAGAGGGAAGCAAAGCCGCCCACATCGGACCAGCCAAGAGCAGTCATGTTCAGCTTCAGTTCCATCATCTCAAAAATGTAGAATCCGGCATCCTTATCTTTTTCGCTCCGGTATACTTCCGCAGCCGCCCAGAAACGCTCATCGGCATCACATCTGTCCGCATAGGTTCCGGTAAGTACTTCCTTAGGGTTTTCAAAGACGAAAGAAGGATTCTCCACCAGCCATTTCCATGACTTTAAGGCCGCAGCTTTCATCACCCCGGCATATTCTTCGTCATATTCCTTATATACTCTGGCCGCAAGCATCATAACTGCCGCAAAATCCGCGGTTGCCAGGCTCGAAACCGGAGTAGCCGTTATAGGGAGTTCATCATCCGAAGGCATAATGAAATCGCAGAAATTCATTGACGTGGCTTTGTGATGCACTCCGCCGTCTTCTTCCTGCATCTGCAGCATCCAGTCCAGCTCATACTTACATTCCGCAAGTATATCAGGATAGATTCCGCCGCTTTCGGGAATATTGATATCAATATCCAGCTCTTTCTTTTCCAGCTCAAAACCGTAGAGCAGATGTCCCAGTGCCACTGCCGCAGCCGTCACATATCTGCCGAAATCACCGGCATCATGCCAGCCGCCCCTCATCTTTATCTTTCTCTCGGGATTTAAAAGGTCAAAGGCATCCGTCAGGTGACAGGCCTTTCTCTTGAACCTTCCGGCATACTTTTCTTCAAGCTCCATTCCGCAGCGCTGGAAATAGAACATCTTCATCGATGCTCTCAGTGCTTCATCATAATGATTGTTTCCTATCGCAAAACTGCAGCTCTTGTTTCCCTCGGCATCGGTAAAGTAATATGTTCCCGCTTCGGTGACATCGGAAAAATCTATGATCCCTGCCTCCTGTTCGCAGTTTTCATCATAGGAAAGAGCGATATCTCCCTCTTTAACCGTTCTGCCGTCCGCACTTAAGAGTTTATAATGTGACGATGACGTTATGGTAGCGTGTTTTTTGCTTTTTTCCGAGTAACCCGCCTGATTAACGTATATCATAGAAAAACCTTCTCCCCTAAATATTGATCAGCCTAATGCCTGTTCCAGATCGGCTATCAGATCTTCCTTATCTTCGAGGCCGCAGGAAAGCCTGATAAGACCTGCGGGTATTCCTGCTGCTGCCAGCTGTTCGTCGGTCATCTGGCGGTGTGTGGAAGTAGCGGGGTTGAGACAGCAGCTCCTTGCATCAGCCACATGGGTCTCGATAGCGATCAGCTTCAGCTTCTTCATAACGCTCTCTGCAGCAGCCCTGCCGCCCTTTACTTCAAAGCTTACGACACCGCAGCCGCCGTTTCCGAAGTATTTCTGAGCTCTTTCATAATACTTATCACCCTTAAGTCCCGGATAGGTAACCTTTGTAACCTGCTCCTGTGCGGAAAGGAATTCTGCTACCGCAGTACCGTTTTCCACATGTCTGGGCATACGCACATGCAGGCTCTCCAGTCCGAGATTGAGCAGGAAGGCGTTCTGGGGGCCCTGTATGCAGCCGAAGTCTCTCATCAGCTGTGCTGTAGCCTTGGTTATGAAAGCCCCTTCCTTACCGAACTTCTCGGCGTAGGTGATACCATGATAAGAATCATCGGGTGTGGTAAGTCCCGGGAACAGCTCCTTATGTGCCATCCAGTCAAACTTGCCCGAATCCACGATGGCTCCGCCTACTGCGGCTCCGTGACCATCCATGTACTTTGTGGTGGAATGTGTTACTATATCAGCTCCCCACTCTATAGGTCTGCAGTTGACCGGTGTAGGGAAGGTATTGTCTATGATCAGGGGAACACCATGCTCATGAGCAGCTTTTGCAAACTTCTCAATATCCAGCACGGTAAGCGCGGGATTGGCGATGGTCTCACCGAAGACCGCCCTGGTATTCTCTTTAAATGCCGCGTTAAGTTCCTCATCGCTGCAATCGGGCGATACGAAGGTAACCTCTATTCCCATTTTTGCCATGGTGACCGAGATCAGGTTAAAGGTTCCGCCATAGATCGAAGATGATGCCACGATGTGGGAGCCGCATTCACATATATTAAAAAGCGCAAAGAAATTAGCCGCCTGACCCGAAGAAGTGAGCATTCCCGCTGCTCCTCCTTCAAGTGCCGCTATCTTTGCCGCAACATAGTCATTGGTAGGGTTCTGAAGTCTGGTATAGAAATAACCGCTGGCCTCAAGATCAAAGAGTTTTCCCATATCCTCGCTGGTATTATATTTGAAAGTAGTAGACTGGATGATGGGGATCTGCCTCGGTTCACCGTTTCCGGGTGTATAACCTGCCTGTACACATTTGGTTCCTGTTCCAAAAGCCATTTTCTTATCTCCTTTGATATGTTAAGTTTCAGCCACGTTATCATAACATATCACAGGGATATCTTCAAGGGATTTCAGATATATTCAAACATGCCTTCGGCATCTTCTTTCTTAACGCTGTCCTGTATCTTAAGGACCCTTACCTTCGTCTCCTTGTTGCCGAAAGCTATGGTTATGATGTCGCCGGCCTTCACCTCCGCTGAAGCCTTGGCCACACGGTCTCCGATCATTATACGTCCCGCATCGCAGGCTTCATTGGCCACCGTACGGCGCTTGATCAGACGTGATACTTTTAGGTATTTATCAAGTCTCATGATTATCCCCTCATCCGGCCGCTTCGCGGCCACCTGTCTCGCCTCCCGGGTCTCCGCTCCGCTCCGGTCGGTCCAAAGCATGCGTCCCCCGGACGCATTGGACCGGTCGTTGCTAAACGCGTGCCACCGGCACGCAGCAACCCCCTCGGGGGGAAGGCTAAAAAAACGGGAGAGCGAAAGCTCTCCCGTTAATCTTCAATGTAACTTAAGTATTAGTTAAGAGCATCCTTGAAAGCCTTACCAGCCTTGAACTTAGGAGCCTTGGAAGCAGCGATCTTCATTGTAGCGCCGGTCTGAGGATTGCGGCCTGTACGAGCGCTTCTCTTGGTTACTTCGAAGGTACCGAAACCAACAAGTGAAACCTTGCCGCCCTTCTTGAGCTCTTTTGTGATGGTATCTGTGAAGGCATTAACAACTGCCTCAGCATCCTTCTTTGTAAGGCTTGCCTTATCTGCGATTGCTGCAACTAATTCTGTTTTGTTCATTTTACTATCTCCTTTTATGTTTGATTTAGCGTGTACGCTTTAAAAAAGCTACATTAAAGGTTATATTAGGTTTTGGGGGATTTGTCAAGGGGCGGCACACAATATATGGTGATTTTTGGCTTATTTTGCCATTTTTTTAGCAAATCAGCGAAAATAAGTGCCTATTTTCAGAGTTTTTACATATTGAAATCTGTAAAAGCTTTAATCTATCGGGTCTAATTCCGAAAAGGAATAATTCAGGTCGCTCTCCTCCGCTCCCACACTGATCGTATAGCTTCTGGTCTGGTAGCCGCTCCGCCTTAGGGTTATCACGTAGTTCCCGGGCTCCCTGACAAAGGATATCGGTGATATTCCCAGATATATGCCGTCCTTATACACTTCCACATCGGCAGGTGCATCTATATATACCCTGTACTCTCCGACAGCGGCCGCTGCCGATGCATCCTCGGGCGGTATGGGTGTAGGCGTGGGCGTGGGTGTCGCTACCACATCTATCATTTCCACGGTATTACCCTGAGGTACCTCAGTAGGTGCCGGAGTCGGTGTAGCCGAAGGCTCGGCCGTACTCTTATTCTCCGAGGCCGAAGCATTCGGATCCTTTTCAAGTATTATGTTCAGATTGGCCAGCTCCGAGCCCACCTTGATATATCTGCTCACGGTGGTATAGCCCTCCGCTGCGGCCACCATCTGGTGGATGCCGTAGGAAAGCTTTACCTTATCGTTGGTATCGGTCTTCTCCCCGTCTATATAAACCCTTGCATCCTCAGGTATCACGGTGAATATGATGGAACCGTATTCGGGCTCGCTGACCCACTTGCTCACATCCAGAGAAATCTCCTGTCCTTCCTTTGCGGTTATGTTCTCCGTGCCCGAAGAACCTTTATGGGACACGGTGACCGGATAGTCGCCCTCGGGTATGGCCAGCAGCATATCCGGCTGTATCTGGCTCACCAGATTGTCTCCGATCTGCACCCAGCCACCGTTAAAATAGTCGCTGTTTATAAGGCGCAGATAAGCGTGGCCTTCTTCCACCACTATCCCGTATACGGTATGGTCGATGCCCGTTATCCTGAGCCTGTCCATGCCGTTGATATCCATCAGTTCCCCTTCACCGGTATCCGTCATTACCACCAGATCCCTGCTCAGGTTGTATAATTCACCGCCAAGGGTGATATTCCTGCCGCCGTCGCTTGCCGAAAAGCCCTTAACATTATCATATACAAAAGCTTCGGCGGAAACCTTCAGTGAATTCAGCCTTTTCCTGGAATGAACAAAGGTAACATCCACCATGGTGCCTGTCTCAAGCTGTGCCAGGCTTATAGGCTGCGAATACTTGTCAGCATAAGAAGTCGCACCGTCATAGTTAAGGGTGTACTTCTTTCCGAGTTCCGTATTGAGAAATGTGATCGTGGATGCCTGCACGTCTTTGCGCACTACCAGGGCAGTATCGATGGAATCATAGTTACCCGCAAGAGCCGGCACAAAGCCGGTTTCCATCGTCTCCGGTTCCGGGGTGTCTTTCGACGCCGAACAGCCCGGAAGGGCCAGTCCCAGGCAGAATATCAGCGGCAGCGCTTTCAGTATTCTGTTTTTTTCATTCTTTTCCGACATAGGTCTTAAGCAGATACTCTTTCGTATTGTGTTCCGGTTCTTCCAGAACATCCTTAAGCATTTGAGTCAAAAGTTCTCCCATGACAGGTCCCGGATTTACCCCGGCAGCTATCAGATCCGCGCCTTTTACTGCAAGCTGTGACAGATCCACACACTCTTCATTATCTTCTATCTCTCTCCACATGGCATGTATCTTATAAAGCCGCGAAAGCTTCTCCTCCCGCTTGTAAGTACTCTGGGAGAGCACATCGGCTTCCTGTACATAAAATATCAGCGGGAAAGCTTCTCTTCCGGCCCTGTTCACGAAACGGCGCATCAGCCGCCTGTCTGCCTCGGTCCGGTCGTCGTGGAATTCTATGAGTTTCTTAACCCTGTTGATCGTATCGTTGTCGTACTTAAGCCTCTTCAATATCTCATCGGCCATCTCCGCACTCTTCTTCGGGTGGCCTTTGAAATGGCAGATCCCGTTTTCGTCAACGGTCTTCATCAGAGGCTTGGCGATATCATGCAGAAGCATGGAGATACGCAGCACTTTCAGTTCCCTGTCGTATGCTTCTTTGGCTTCTTCCTTCAGCGCGGCCGTGTTGATGTTTTCAAGGCTGTGCAGTATATGTTCTCCCACGGTGTAGCAATGGTGCGGTGTTTCCTGCTCGGTTGTCATGCAGGCATCAAATTCCGGAAGGAAGTGTTTTGTCAGCCCGTATTCGTAAAAGAGCCTGAACATAGCGGGATGATCGCTTACCAATAGCTTTTCCGCCTCGGTGCGTATGCGCTCCGCACTGACCTTTTCTATATCCTCCGCATGTTCCTTTATCGCCTTTACGGTAGCTTCATCTATGCTGCCCCCGAGCTGTGCGGCAAAGCGCACGGCACGCATCATCCTTAATGCATCTTCCGAAAAGCGTTCACTTGCTTCTCCGACGCAGCGTATAACATTCTGTTTAAGATCCTCGGTTCCTCCGAACAGATCCACAAGGCCCCTCTCAGGATGCCAGGCCATGGCATTGATGGTAAAATCCCTGCGCTTCAGATCTTCTTCCAGGCTTGCCGTAAAGCTGACTTCCTTCGGATGACGTCCGTCCTCGTATTCGCCGTCAACCCGGTAGGTCGTCACTTCATAGGAACTGAGCCTGCCCTTTTCCTTCATAAGCACCGTTACGGTGCCGTGTTTTATCCCGGTATCCACGGTTCGCCTGAAGAGTTTCTTTACCTCTCCGGGAAGTGCCGAAGTCGTTATATCCCAGTCCGCGGGGATCCTGCCGATCAGGCTGTCCCTTACGCAGCCGCCTACAGCATAGGCTTCAAAACCTGCGTCTTCCAGGGTTTTAATGATAACACCCACGCCCTCGGGAATGAAGTTTTCCGGGATGCCGTTTTTATACATAAGCATTCAATGCTCCGATGACCGTTTCCTGTTCCTCTTCGGTGATACCGTTATACATAGGGATGGAAAGCACCGTATCAGCATACTCTTCCGTGACCGGCAGGCTTCCCTTTTTGAGCCCGAGATAAGCATATGCCTTTGACAGATGCGGTGGCACGGGATAATGCACTATTGTACCAATACCCTTCTCTTCCAGATACTCTGCCAGCCTGTCCCTGTTCTTGCATCTTATCACAAACTGATGATAAACATGCTCCGAGCCTTCTCTCAGCTTAGGAAGCATTATCTTGGGATTCTTTATTTCCTTAAGGTAACGTTCTGCTATACGCTTACGTTCCAGAGTAAGGGCATCGAGATGCTTAAGCCTTACGTCAAGCAGAGCCGCCTGCATCTCATCCAGACGGGAATTAACACCTACAACTTCATTGTAGTATCTCTTCGCACTGCCGTAATTTCTCAACATTCTGAGAGTTTTATCCGTTTCTTCATCATCCGTGATCACTGCGCCTCCGTCACCGAAAGCTCCGAGATTCTTGGAAGGGTAAAAGGAAAAACAGCCTGCGTCGCCGAAGGTTCCGCTTACCTGTCCCTTGTACTTTGCCCCATGGGACTGGGCACAGTCCTCTATCAGTTTGAGTCCGTGCCTTGCGCAGATCTCCGTGATCTTATCCATCTCCGCTGTCTGGCCGTAAAGATGTACGACCATGACTGCCTTTGTCTTTTCATTTATCTTTTCTTCTATAAGGTCAGCATTTATCTGATAATACTCATCCGGTTCCACAAAGACCGGTGTGGCTCCTGTCATGCTGATACCCATCACGCTGGCGATAAAGGTATTGCCCTGGACGATCACTTCATCGCCTTCCTTTATGCCAAGCGCCCTGCAGGCCAGATACAGTGCATCCAGACCGTTACCGGTACCCACACAGTGTGCTGCCCCGCAGTATGCCGCAAAGTCTTTTTCAAAAGTTTCGAGTTCGCGCCCCATTATATACCAACCGGAACGAAGCACTCTGAGTGCAGCATTTTCAAATTGCTCCCGGTACATCTGGAATCCGCGGTCCAGCCTGTTTGTCATTATAATATCCATAATATCCCCTTAAACCAAAGAACCCCCTCATAAACAGAGAGGATTCTTCCTATCGTCTTTGCCTTAATATGAAGTGTTTCCCATCACTCCAGCTCTATACCCTGTGCACGTAAGTACTCCATTACATCTCCGACAGTCTTGAAATTCTCAAGATCGTCATCCTCTATCTTCAGTCCGTACTCTTCTTCCAGGGCCATAACCAGCTCCATCAGTTCGAAAGAATCAGCTCTCAGATCGTTCATGAAGTTCGTATCTTCGGTGATCACCGTTCCCTCTGCCAGATGCAGCTGCTCTATTATCAGTTCGGATATTTTCTCTAACATGTCTTATTCTCTCCTATGCAAGTTACTAAACTTCCCCTCGCGACAAAAGTATATTAATACACACTATATTTGTCAAGTCTTATGTAAAGCATTATATATCTCCCTTTTGGGTACCCCTCTGTCCTGCGCTGCCTGCTTCATAGCTGCCTTATGATCGAGTCCCTGATCCTCATACCGCTTTACATGCTCTTCTATGGTAAGTTCTTCATATTTCTGTCGTTCTTCCGCCGCCGCCTCTTCGGGATCCCTTCCCGCCAGCACCAGAACGTACTCTCCTCTTGGCTCGTTTTCCTCATAATACCTGACCGCCGCTTCCAGCGTTGTCGGCACCACTTCTTCAAAACGTTTTGTCAGTTCCCTGCATACCGCAAGCTCTCTGTCACCCAGAGTCTCGTAAAGCACGGCCAGTGTAGCTTTCAGATGATGGGGTGCTTCGTAAAGTATCATGGTCCTGCTCTCCCGCTTAAGTTCCGAGAGCACAAAACTCCTTTCTTTCTTATCATGTGGAAGAAAGCCTTCAAAGCAGAACCTTCTGCCGGATATGCCGGAAAGACTTAAGGCAGTAATGCAGGCACAGGGGCCGGGCAGCGAAGTCACGCTTATGCCTTCCTCATGACACATGCGTACCAGCACTTCTCCGGGATCCGAGATGACCGGAGTTCCCGCATCGGTGATAAGCGCCACATCTTTTCCTTCCTTCAGCATTCCGATGATGGTCACCGCCTTGTCATACTTATTGAACTCATGATAACTGGTCATGGGAGTGTGGATATCAAAATGACTGAGCAGCTTAAGGCTTCCCCTGGTATCCTCGCAGGCTATCATATCGGCTTCCCTGAGTGTGTTAAGCACCCTTTCCGTTATATCTCCCAGATTGCCTATAGGTGTTGCACACAGGTATAATGTCCCGTTCAAAAACCGTAATCCTCCCTTATCTCGGCTGAATATACTCCCTCGCTCTCATATATGATCAAAGGTTTATCTACACGGCAGCCCGTTCCTCCGCCCTTTACCGCTTCTATCAGCACCATCGCGGGTTCCCTGTCGACATAGGGATGGACAAATCTCAGCCGTTTGCATTCCAGCTTATGTGCGGACAGACTGCATATCAGTTCCGCTGTTCTCTCCGGTCTGTGTACCAGATTGAGCCTGCCACCGTTCTTAAGCATCAGCGCCGCAGCAGCACATACATCATCGAAATCACAGAGTATCTCATGTCTGGCAATATTCTTCACATCATCCGGATTCTTAAGTCCCCTGCCCCCCGGTATATAAGGCGGATTGCAGCTCACAACATCAAAAGAAGCAGGCTTAAAAAAAGCTCCTGCCTCCTTTATATCTCCGCATACTATCTGCACGCGTTCTTCAAGCCCGTTCATCGCAACGTTTCTTGCAGCCAGTTCCGCGCTTTTCTCCTGTATCTCTATCCCGCATATCCGTGATGCCTTTGTCTTCGCGGATAAGAGAAGGGGCAGTATACCGTTGCCGGTACACATATCAAGGACACTCTCTCCCGCCTTGACCTTCACGAATCCGGAAAGCAGTACCGCATCCATGCCGAAACAGAAAGCCTTAGGATCCTGAATGATCGAAAGTCCCGAGATCTGCAGATCATCGACTCTCTCTCCTTCATGAACAAAAAGCTTCTCATTCATCCTGCTGTTTGTCTCCCTGTTTATCTCCCTGTTTCTTATCGCCGCGTCTGTTCTTCTTCCAGTTGCCCTTCTTCCTGTTGTCTTTATTGTCTTTATTTTCCTTATTGTCGCGGTCTTCCCTGTTATCGCGGTTCTCGCGGTTCTCACGTTTGTCGCGGTTGTCACGGTTTTCGCGATTATCGCGTTTTTCCCTGTTTTCGCGGTTTTCCTTCTTCTGCTGTTTCGGCTTTTCCTCACCCTCGGTGATATCGACTGCTTCCAGCTTCTTTAACTCCTTAAGCTCCTCCTCGGTAAGGTTCTCGTTTTCCTTCTTGCCCTTACGTCTCTTGATGAACTTAAGCTCGTCTACATGGTATTCCTCGATCTCTCTCGAATCGTTCTCTTCAACGATCACCTTTACCCGCTGTCTGAGCACATCCACGCTGGCAACCTTGCCCTCGATACCCAGCGGAGTCGTTACGGTATCTCCGTTGCCCGGAAGATTCCTGTTAAGGTAGGCATAAGTATCCGCCTCATACTGCAGGCAGCACATAAGCCTTCCGCACATACCCGAGATCTTGCCCGGGTTCAGGGACAGGTTCTGTTCCTTGGCCATCTTTATGGACACGGGTATAAAATCCGTCATATAAGAATGACAGCACAGCTCACGTCCGCAGGTGCCTATACCGCCTATCATCCTGGTGGCATCACGCACGCCTATCTGTCTTAATTCTATCCTGGTGTGGAAAAGCGAAGCCAGATCTTTTACCAGCTCCCTGAAATCTACCCTGCCGTCTGCGGTGAAATAGAAAATGATCTTGCTCCTGTCGAAAGTATATTCCACCTCTATGAGCTTCATCTCCAGTCCGTGGTCTTTTATCTTCTGCTTGCAGAGACGCACCGCATCTTTTTCTTTTTCCCTGTTCTCTGCATTCTGCTTATCATCCCGCTCCGTTGCGATCCTGAGGACCGGTTTCAACGGTGCTTTAAGCTTTTCATCCTCTATCTCACGGATACGGTCTACAGCCGTTCCGTATTCCATGCCCTTCGCGGTATCGACTATCACATGCATTCCGCGTTCTATGGTAAGTCCTGCCGGATCAAAGAAATAAACCTTTCCTCCTGTATTGAACCTGATTCCTACAATTGTTTTCATATCCCTTAATGCTCCTTGATGGTCAGCAGCAGGAGCTCCATTGTAAGCTCATAGGATACCTGGCTCTTCAGACGGTTCTTTGCCGTCTCAAGGGCCTGTATGATCTCCTCTATGCCTTCATAGTCGCTGTACTGCGCTACCTTCTGTATACTCTGTATCTCATCCCTGAATATCAGGTGGTTAAGGTCATGGGTTGCCTTGAACAGCAGTATATCCCTGTACCAGACCGCCATAATATCCAGATAATCATTTATGTCAAAACCGAACTCCCTGATGGCCTTGAGCGTGTCCATGATATCCACGGTATCCATCTCTCTTATGTTCTTCAAGAGAGAAAGCGCGCTCACCCTTATCTTATCGAAGTCCTCACTTGAAGCCAGTGCCTTGGCACGTCCCACATTGCCCCTTGCAAACGCTATGCAGATCTCGGCTCTGCTCTCAGGCACATGCAGATTCTCCATCAGATACTTACGCATCTCATCGTCTCTTACGGGCTTCATCGTAAGAGTCACGCAGCGGCTGCTGATGGTGGGAAGCAGGCTCTCGGTGGAACTGGTAAGTATCAGAAATACCACGTAAGCAGGCGGCTCTTCTATGGTCTTAAGAAGGGCATTCTGCGCCTGGGGTGTCATCTTCTCCGCTTCCTCTATCACATAGATCTTATATTTCGAACTGTAAGGTTTGATCTGTACGGTCTCGATGATACCGTTCCTTACATCATCCACACCTATGGTGTTGGGTTTCTCATGCTGGACATATATAATGTCCGGATGGTTGCCGCTCATGGCCTGTGAACATGAATGACAGCTTCCGCAGGGCTCCGCAAAGCCTTTGTCATCAACGACCGGTGATTCGCACTGAAGCGCCTGTGCAAAAACTTTTGCAACAAACTCTTTTCCGCTCCTCACTTCTCCGTACAGGATATATGCATGTGAAACCTTGCCTGCAGCTATGGATGCCTGCAGTTGGTCTTTTATCTGCTGTTGTCCTATTATGTCCGCAAATCCTGCCATGCTCTTTCACCTCCTTAAGTGAACAGATCCAGGAGCAGTCCCCTGATCTCACCTATCTTGGAAAGTATCTCCATATGGTCTTTCTCTTCTTTGACGAGTTCCTGTGCCAGTGCATCAAGATTCTCATCCACAAGCCTGACGATACCGTATACTCTGTGACGCCCGCGTTTATCCAGGAAATTCTCCCTCGAAAACTCATGTGAACGGTTCACTATCTCGTTCATGAATTCCTTTATGAGACTGCGATACTTTTTCATATCGCGTATGTCTTTTTTCTTTCCGAGCTTCTCTCCCTGCGCGGTGATCTCGCTCATCAGGGTGGTGAGTTTTTCCTGCAGTTCGCCTTCCTCTATATGGGATGCCAGCATAAACTTGAAACTGCCGTCACCTTCAGGTACCGCTTTGGTTTCCTGTACAGGAACCTGCTGAGTCAGCTGGTTTATCTTCAGTGTGTCCATACCCTCACCCCCGGCGGATACGTTCCTTTATCCTGCTTAAACACTCGTTCAGATCGTCATTCTGGTAAATGACATCAATGCCGGCTTCCCTGAGCTTTTCAGCGGAAAAATCCGCATCATCAGCCAGGAAACGTCTGCACATCTCCGCATATCTGGGTTCGCTCTGGGCACGTTCACGTTTAAGAGCGCGCTCAAGTCTCACCCCGTCATCAACATTGATATATAAGGGGATAACACTATCCTCGCCATAATACACCTTGATTTTATTATACACTTCAAGCGTACCAATAATCAAGCAGTCTTTTTTCCCTGCTGTCCCCTCATCCACGGTAAAATAGTACCAGTCGCCGTGAACGGTGTGATAAACCCTTGATTCTATCACCTTTCCCTCTTCCTCAAGACGGCGCATCCCTTCAATATCCGTAAAATGATACTCTCGCCCGTCTTCCTCACCTTCCCTTATGGGTCTGGTAGTATAGATCACAAAAGGCTCAAGCCTCAGTTCTTCATCCTTCAGCAGTTCCTTATATATGCTGTCCTTTCCGGACGCGCTTTTTCCCATCAGACAAAACAGTCTCATAACACTTTAATCCTCATATCCTTATCCAGCCCGCGTATGTTCACGCCCTGTTCATGCAGGCTGCGTATCAGAGTGACGGTCTCCTCAGTGATCCTTTCTCCGGGTGCTGCTATGGGTCTTCCCGGAGGATAAGCCACCAGCATTCCCGCACTGACTTTACCGGCCGCCTCAGAGAGTGCAAATTTTCTGTACTCCCGGCCATAGGCTTCCGACGGTCTCATCACGCTCTCCGGTATCAGCAGTCTGTTATCGAAGGCTTCGGCTCCCGCTGCTTCTTTATCCAGCTCGTGCAGTGCCTGTACAAGCCTCTTATAATCCGCCTCTTCGTCAGATATGCTAAGTATCAGCAGCATATACGAAGGGAGTGCCATCTCGATCTCTATCCCGTAGCGATCCCTCAGCGCCTTAGCAGCCTGCACTCCGCCGGCATGATCGCTCATCAGTATCGTCAGTTTATACGGATCGTTACCCTCGAAGTTTTTAAGCTTAAACCTCTTCAGATCCCGGCATTCGCCATCGATCCCCTTCCTCAAGCCCAGCCAGGCCTGCATTTCTTCCGGAGATGTTTTCCCGGCTATATCCATGCTCTCTTCAATTCCGGCCATCAGCGGATAAGACGGGGACGAACTCTGGAACATGTCCAGGAATGCGGCCGTTTTATCCGGATCCGCTCCTTTCCCGAGACCCAGAAGAGCTGTCTGTGTCGGCGCAGACATGGTCTTGTGAACGCTTACCACTTCATAATCGGCTCCGAGCCTCAGCGCGTTTACGGGAAATATCCCGCCCATGCAGAAGTGGGCGCCATGGGCTGCATCGACGATCAGCTTCATCCCCGCGCTGTGAGCGTAATCGGCATACTTTTTTATATCCTGTACCACACCTTCATAAGTGGGCGAAGTGATGAACAGTGCATCAGCCGGTCCGCACTTCTTTATTTCCTCAATATCTATTCCGCTCAGGATCCCGTATCCGTCATGTTCGCCATACAGATATGTGGGAGTGATATCATGGAGCATCACCGCGTGATATGCACTCATATGGGATTCCCGCTGCATTATCAGCCTGCCGCCCTTCGGTACGGCCGAGCATATCGCAGCCATTACTCCCGCGGTGGAACCGTTTACGAGATAAAAAGCACTGTCCGCTCCCATAAAGACCGCAGCTTCTTCCTGCAGTTCCTTAAGGATACCGGTGGGATCGTGCAGATCATCAAAACCTTCTATCTCGGTGATATCCCTTTTGCAGTACTCCGCATAAAAGGGATCCTCTCCCTTATATTTTCTTTTGTGCCCGGGCATATGGAAAGCAAGCACATCGCCGTTTCCGTATTCCGAAAGCATCTTCAGAAGTTTACCCATGATATTAAATGATACGGCGTATGGTTAAAGGCGTCCTGTAATTCATGTAAGAGACCTTGATACCCGTCTTCTGTGTGGAAGCATGCACTATCATGCCACCGCCTATGTATATTCCCACGTGTCCCGGATAGCATACCACATCTCCGGGTTCCGCATTGGAAGCACTCACTTCTTTTCCTGCGCTCCTCAGCTGATAGGAAGTCCTCGGTACTGTGTAGCCGAAAGCCTTATACACCGAGAAGACAAAACCCGAACAGTCGCAGCCGTTGGTAAGCGATGTTCCACCCGGAACATAGGGGTTGCCTATGAACTTGCAGCCGTAGGCCGCAATGTTCTTGCCAAGCTGGCTGCCCTTGGAATTATATATTACTGATATGTCAAAGGTATTGTTTCCGTTGGAAACCTGTCCGCTCTCGGGTGCGTCACCCAGAGCTTCCTCCGCCTCTCTTCTTTTTCTCTCAGCTTCCTCGGCCTTTTTCCTGGCTTCCTCTTCCTTGCGTTTCCTCTCTTCCTCTTCCAGTCTCTTTATCTCCTTGTTCTGCTGCGCTATCAGTTTGGCATACTCGCCGGCCTTGGCTTTGGCCTTGCTTATACGGCTCTTATAGTCTGCCGCCACAGCCTGCAGTTCCGAGATCACGCCCTCCATGTATGCCTGCTCCTGCTCGTATTCGGCAGTAATGGCAAGGAGTTCCAGCCTCTCTTCTTCCAGCTGTGCCTTCAGTTCCGCCACTTCCTTCACGGTATCCTGATAACTGATGAGCATGTTTCTGTCATACTCATACAGCTCTTCGATATAATCCGCCTTGGTCAGCATCTCAGCAAAACCCTTTGATTCCATCAGCAGTGCCAGATAAGTGGTATCCCCCTGCTCATACATATAGCGTATGCGGACCTTCATCGCCTCATACTGGCTTCTCTCGGTCTCAACCGCTTCTTCATAACGGAGCTCTGCTTCATATATCTCGGCTTCCTTGTTTTCCGTCTGTATACGCAGAGCTTCCACACTTCCCATTATTTCGGTCAGTGCGTCATCCATCTCATCGATCTCATCCTCGACGCTTGCCTGTTCTTCCGCCAGTTCCTCAAGAGTCGCATTTACTTCGTCCAGCTGTTCCTGAGTCTCATCCCTCTTTTTCTTGGCATCATCAATGGCCGGATCCGCATAAACACTGACTGCCGGCATCAGTGCCGAACAGAGCATCAATACCGCCAGAGCAGCTGCTATGATCTTTTTCATTCTTTTAAACATGCTCATTCCTCGCGTATCGCATATGCCAGCATCTTAAGGCTGCCGGCTTCGGATTGTTTCTGCAGTTCACTCCTGTTAACCTTGTAAACTTCGCCGTTTTCCGGATCCATTACTACCACCGCTATCTCATTATAACCTATCAGCAGCATGGCACCGTCGGCAGTTTCCATGAACACCGGTTTTTCGTTTCCTATAAAGTATATCGCCACATCAAGCCTGCATCCCGAGATGTCAATGGGCTCACAATTATCTATCATCTCAGAGAGCACTTCTGCAGGGCTCATGCCGCTCTTTACACGGGATCGGCTCTCTTCCTGCACTGCTTCAAATTTCAGTATCTCATCAAGGCAGGCACTGATCCGGTCTTCCTTATCTTCTGAAACTGCCTGTTTTCCTTTTATTGCCATTATCTGGTTTTTAAGCGGCAGTGTCATCCTGTGATATATAAACTGCCCCCTGGAATTCCTTACGGTTCCTCCTCCGGCAACAGCCGCTTCTACGGCTTCACAGGCGTCTTCATATACCTTATCGAGATGTCCGTACTGATACAGATGATAATAATCCCTCTTCAGGTTCTCCTCGGGCTGGGCCCTTCTCTCACCCTCAAAGAGCACCTGTCTCGGAGCCATTATCTTGAGACTCTCCGTTTTTACTTCACTCTTCAGGGCTATCTGGACCATGGTCTCATATCTTTCGGTGACTACGGTCTCGACCACATTTCTGCCTGCGATACCTGTCCTGTTGTTCAGTATCTGGTCGTCCGGCGCTTCCACGAAAGCTCCGGTCCCGTCCTTTTTCATACGTTTAAGCCTCATCATCCCTTCTTCGGGAGTGGCCTCCGTTACATACATTCCTTCGTTCTCATACTGCTTCTGCAGAACGTTCTGGTTATTGACTATGCAGAGTCTGTACATCGGGAATATCGTATGCCCGGCTTCATCCTTTGTCACATCCCAGGATCTGGCCACGCCGTATATCGCATCATCCCCGAAGAATCCCAGTGGCAGGAGCAGCTCCCCCGAAGCTGCGGTTACACTTTTTCTTAAGCCCGTCTGCATATCCATGAGTATCAGTTCTTCCGAATGATACAGATCCTCCGCCTCGCTCCATATAGCCATCCTTGAAGATTCCGAGGCTGCAAAGCCTTTGAGCTTCAGGCCCTCGGCAATGACCTTGATATTATTGTCCTTTATCTCAAGCAGCCTGTCCTTTAAGATCAGATAGGTACTGCTTCTTGTATTGACAAAGCAGAGTCTCGATACTTCGTAATCCAGCAGTTCAAAACAGCCGTCATAGCTTATGAACTGTTTTTCCTCTACCGTGTTGAGGGCGGAATCGTAGTAATACACCGCCAGCCCCATTCGGCCTTCATTGAGTCCGCAGTTCATGTACCCATAAACCACAAAGGTCACGTTACCCAGCTCATCTATACGGATTATCTTTATCTGATGCTTGTCGGAAGTCTCACGTCTGTCCTTTATGTCCTTATGATAAAAACCGAACACATCCGAAAGCCTGTTGTTCATCACATCATAAACAAAGAGATGTCTTGCGTTCACAAAAGCAAAACGGCTTCCGTCGTTGCTCTCCTTCTTGTTTATCTCGGTGTCTCCGATACCGAGTATGATCTTGCTGTTTATGACCGGTGACTTGGAGGTCTCGAATACCTGCTCCATAGTCCGTTTGTAATCCAGCAGATGCATCCTCTCCTGTCCGACCCTTATACGGAAATACTCGTTTACTTCATAATACACCGGCTCCTCCCCGGTGGAAACCACATAATCAAGAATGATCTCCGCCAGTTCCGCATCCATCTCTTTTATTGAAGCTTTCACTCCGGTCACTCTCTGTACCCCCAGATCACCCCAGATGATCTGCGACAGGCTTGAATGGATATCCACATTGGCAAAGCTTGAGTTGTCACCCTGGGCATTACTCTCAAGATAAACCGGCAGTTCCGAAGCCGCTTCTTCGGTAAAGGTCGTATTACTGAAAAAATATACAAAATCCAGCATATTGGCTGCTTCACACTCATCGTTTCTTATCACATGTGTGAAGTAGTACAGCTCCGTACCGTTAGAGAGCGTCAGGTTGATCCTGAGTCCGTACTCAACTCCGCTGTTTATCAGATCCTTCAGGACTATTTCACCGGTGACCGCATCCCCGGCCATGACATAATTATACAGCTTGGTATCCTCTATCAGCCGGCCTTCTCCCAGGGATCTCAGCTGGTAGGATATGGCATCTATGACATTACCGCAGGTATCTATCCTGAACTGTATCTTTCTGTCCGCTCCAATGGGAGTCAGATGATCTCTCATCCTTGAGAGATCCATGTCGCATACAAAGCCCTGCATCTGGTTATAATCCATGCCGTTCATTGTCAGCGTCACAAGAGGATACATGGGATCCGGCATTTCCATGGTCATATCAGTGTTGCCGCGGTTTAGGAGTTTTCCCATCAAAAGAAGTGACAGCAAAAACACTGCCACACAATAGACCACCATTATTATCGATTTACTGATCTTCTTTCCCGTCATTTATCCACAAAGGCTTCTCCCCTTTGGGGAGAAGCTGTCAGCCGCAGGCTGACTGATGAAAACCATGGGGAAAACCATGGGGACGGAAAACCATGGGGACGGACCTGGTGGTCCTAAAGGACCACCAGGTCCGTCCCCGTGGTTTTCCGTTTCATATACTTACTTTAAGGTATTGATCCTTGCTATTGAACGCTTCAGCGCTGTCTCGGCTCTGTCCAGATCCACGTCATCTCCTCTGGCTGCGATACGCTCCCTTGCGCGCTCACCCGCGGATTCCGCACGTTCCATATCAATCTCTTCAGGCCATTCTATCAATTCTGCAAGTATCGTGACCTTGTCCGAAAGAACCTCGGCAAATCCGGCATGCAGTGCGGCTTTTCTCACACCGTCAGCCTCCGTGATCACCAGCACACCGGGCTGGATTATCACAGTGGTAGGCACATGTTTTTTATAAATACCGATCTCACCCTCCGTGGTATTGAATTCCACCATCTCCACGTCGCCGTCATAGAAGACGCGTTCGGGGGTGATCACCTTTAATCTGAATGTTTCTGCCATTTGTTATAGGCCCTCGCTAGCTTACTTTGCTCTCGCTACTACTTCGTCAATGCTTCCTGCGTTGAGGAATGCACTCTCGGGGATCTCATCATGCTTGCCTGCAAGAATCTCCTTGAAACCTCTGATGGTCTCGGAGATAGGCACATACTTTCCTTCGATGCCGGTGAACTGTGTAGCAACGAAGAAAGGCTGTGAAAGGAATCTCTGTACCCTTCTTGCTCGGCTGACTACCAGCTTATCCTCTTCTGAAAGTTCGTCCATACCGAGGATCGCGATGATATCCTGGAGTTCCTTGTATCTCTGGAGTATAGCCTGTACACCGCGGGCTACCTCATAATGCTCTTCGCCCACGATCCTGGGATCCAGGATACGGGATGTGGAATCCAGGGGATCCACTGCGGGATAGATACCCTGCTCGGATATCGCTCTCGAAAGAGTGGTGGTTGCATCCAGATGGGCGAATGTGGTTGCGGGTGCCGGGTCCGTAAGGTCGTCGGCAGGCACGTATACGGCCTGAACCGAAGTGATGGAACCGTTCTTTGTAGAGGTGATCCTCTCCTGCAGCGCACCCATCTCGGTCTGAAGTGTGGGCTGATAACCCACGGCTGAAGGCATACGTCCGAGAAGTGCCGACACTTCCGAACCTGCCTGGGTAAATCTGAAGATGTTATCTATGAAGAGCAGCACGTCCTTACCGCCCTTGTCACGGAAATACTCTGCCATGGTAAGACCTGTAAGTCCGACTCTCATACGTGCTCCGGGGGGCTCATTCATCTGACCGAAAATCATGGCGGTCTTGTCGATAACGCCCGACTCGCTCATTTCATGATAAAGGTCATTACCCTCACGTGTACGCTCACCGACACCGGTGAATACGGAGAAACCGTCATGCTCGGTTGCTATGTTACGGATAAGCTCCTGGATAAGCACCGTCTTACCAACGCCGGCACCACCGAAGAGTCCGATCTTTCCGCCCTTCTGATAAGGACAGAGGAGGTCAACGACCTTGATACCCGTCTCCAGCATTTCCTGCTCTGTGGACTGCTCCTTGAATGCGGGAGCCGGTCTGTGTATCGGAGAATACTCTACATCAACCGGTGCGGGCTTGTTATCTATGGGCTCGCCCAATACGTTGAAGATACGTCCCAGTGTATTCTCTCCTACCGGTACCGTTATGGGACTTCCTGTTGCGATAGCATCCATACCGCGTACAAGACCGTCCGTAGGACCCATTGCCACGCAGCGGACCGTGTCGTCACCGAGATGCTGTGCTACCTCTACCACGAGATCGCTTCCGTCATTTCTGCGGATGCGGATAGCTTCGTTGATCTCGGGAAGTTCTCCGTCGAACTTTACATCCAGCACGGCACCGACTATGGTAGTCAGTCTGCCTTTCTTTTCCTCTGCCATGTTTTTATTTCCTTTCGTTTATTAACTGATTGCGTCTGCTCCGGCAATGATCTCCGTAAGTTCCGTGGTGATCTTGCCCTGTCTTGCCCTGTTATACATCAGCGCCAGATGATCTATCATCTCTGCCGCATTGTTCGTTGCATTATCCATAGCCTGCATACGTGCTCCGTTCTCGGAAGCCTGGGCCTCGATCAGCGCTCCGTATACCAGACTTGATACATACTTGGGAATGATGAGATTCAGCGCTTCCTCATCTTCGGGCTCAAAATTCATCGGAGCCGCGGGCTCTTCTTTCACAGTCTCGCCCTCTTCTGTTTCTTCTTTTTCACCGAGGTCAACGGGAAGAAGCTTCAGCATAGTGGGAACGTGGCTTACCGTATTCTTGAAATTCGTATAAGCCAGGTATATCTCCCTTACTTCGCCTTTTTCATAAGCTTCCAGCAGTTCGGTAGTCACCTTTATACCGTCGCGGTAATTTGGCTCTTCTATCGCTTCGGAATAGTCCGCCATGATCTCATACTCATATCTCTTCATGGCATCCTTGCCCTTTTTACCTATGGCATAAATGATGGTATCATCCTTGGGAAAATCCGGATTTCTGGTTACCATCTTGATCATGTTGGAATTGTATCCGCCTGCAAGACCTTTATTCGAGGTGATCAGGATCACTGCCTTCTTGCCCTTGTCACCGGTCTTTAAGTACGGATGGTCTATTCCCTCTGCCTTAGCCAATATGGACGTCACAGTATCATAAATGGCGTTAAAGTAATTCTTTGAAAGCTCCGCCCTCTGTTTAGCGCGCTGCAGCTTCACCGTGGATACCAGCTTCATGGCCTTGGTGATCTGCTGCGTGCTCTCTATACTGCTCTTACGTCTTTTGATGTCTCTCATCGACGCCATATCATCAATACCTCATCAAAAATCCTTTTTGAAATCCTCGATAGCCTTGATCAGCTTCTCCTCGATCTCCGGCTTCATCTCCTTCTCCGTGCGTATGGATTCGGGGATCTCGGCATACTTAGTATCTATGAACACAAAGAGCTCCGTCTCAAATCTGAGCACATCTTCTACGGGTATATCAAGAAGATACTTCTTGGTAGCCGCATAGATGATTATGATCTGATACTCAACGGGCATGGGCTTGTACTGAGGCTGCTTGAGCATCTCTCGTATACGCTCACCCTGTGCCAGACGCTCCTTGGTATCCGCATCAAGTTCCGAACCGAACTGTGAGAAAGCTGCAAGCTCTCTGTACTGCGCCAGCTCCAGACGGATAGGTCCTGCGATCTTCTTCATGGCCTTGATCTGCGCGGAACCACCGACTCGTGACACTGACAGACCCGCATTGATAGCCGGGCGGAAACCGGAGTTGAACATTTCGGTCTCCAGGTATATCTGGCCGTCTGTTATGGATATAACGTTGGTAGGTATGTAAGCCGAAACGTCACCTGCCTGAGTCTCAATGATAGGCAGAGCCGTAAGGGATCCTCCGCCGTACTCGCTGTTCATGCGGGCTGCACGCTCCAAAAGTCTTGAATGCAGGTAGAATACGTCGCCGGGATATGCCTCTCGTCCGGGCGGACGTCTCAGCAGCAGGGAGAGTGTACGGTATGCCGTTGCATGCTTACTTAAGTCATCATAGATGACCAGCACGTCCTCTCCTTTTTCCATCCACTCCTCACCAATTGCACAGCCCGAATAAGGTGCTATGTACTGTAGGGGTGCAAGCTCGGAAGCCGTAGCGGCAACGATGGTCGTATAAGCCATTGCTCCGTGCTCTTCCAGGGTCTTCACTATGGAAGCTACCGTAGAAGCCTTCTGGCCTATGGCTACGTAGATACATTTAACTCCCTGACCCTTCTGGTTTATTATAGTGTCGATAGCGATGGCCGTCTTACCTGTCTGACGGTCACCGATGATCAGCTCACGCTGGCCTCTTCCTATAGGCACCATGGAGTCGATAGCCTTGATACCTGTCTGAAGAGGGGTATCCACGGACTGTCTCGTGATGACACCGCTTGCGACTCTCTCTATCTGGCGGAAGCTCGTGGCAGCTATGGGACCCTTGCCGTCTATAGGCTGGCCCAGCGCGTTAACGACACGTCCGAGCATTTCGTCACCTACAGGCACCTCAACCACGCGGCCGGTAGTCTTTACCGTATCGCCTTCGTTGATGTTGCGCTCTGCACCGAGAAGCACGGCACCCACGTTATCTTCCTCCAGGTTCATGACCATGCCGTAGACTTCTCCGGGGAACTCCAGAAGCTCACCCTGCATGGCTTTCTCAAGCCCGTGAACCCTGGCGATACCGTCTGCCACCTGGATAACGGTACCTACTTCGGAGACCTCAAGCTTATCGGCATATCGCTTGATCTGATCCTTGATAACCGAACTGATTTCTTCTGGTCTTAAATTCATGGTTCCTTAACCTTTCTAAATATTCTTGGTCGAAAACCGGCCTCAGGCGATCTGCACCTGTACCAGTTGTTTCTTAATATCTTCCAGTCTGCTGCGTATGCTGGAGTCCACCACGCGGTCTCCGAGTCTTATTATGACTCCCCCGATAAGGGACTTGTCGACTATGTAGTGCATCTCCATCTGCCTGTAATCGGTAGTGGATAAAAGTTTATCCTTTATCTGATCCTTCTGCGCATCTTTAAGCTCTACGGCGCTGGTCACATAAGCCACTCCGATGCCCTTGTATTCCTTTACCTTTGCGGTAAAGTAGTCAAGTATGGCATCAAGCTCCGAATATCTGTCCTTCTTAAGCAGAAGCACAAGAAAACCGGTAAGCTCGTTATCGAGTCTGCCCTTAAAGACATCCTCCACGACCTTAAGCTTTTCATCCCTTGTGATCTTGGGGTGATTCATCAGCGCTTTCAGCTCCTGATTGGACTTAAGTATGTCCTTGAGCTGCTCTACTTCGGAGTACAGGACATCCGTCTTGTTCTCTTCAAGAGCCAGCGTAAACAGCGCATCACCGTAGGTTTTTGCTACTAGCTTCGCCATGTATCGTTACCTATTTCCTTTAAAGTATCCTCAAGGAGACTGTCCTGCACCTTCATGTCGATGTTCTCCGCAACGACTTTCTGTGCCATAAGTGATGCTATGGAGATCATCTCCTGCTTCACCTCATCCTTAACGCGCCTCTTCTCCTGCTCAGCTTCGGCATTGGCACGTCTGATTATCTCCTCTGCTTCCTTCTTAGCGTTCTGAAGGATCCTGTTCTCATTCGCAAGCGCACGCTTTCTGGCATCACTAAGTATCTGCTCCGCTTCCTTGTCTATCTCCTTGATCCTGGATTCATACTCTTCCCTGATCTTGCGTGCTTCTTCCCTGTCTTCGTATGCTTCCGAAATATCATGGGCAATACGCTCGCTACGGTTCTTCAGCACTTTTCTGGCAGGATTGAAGAGGTTATAGGAGAGGATCAGGAACAGCACAAATACAGCCAGGAGTGTAAGTCCCGAATCAAACAGCAACTGCAGATCCAGGCCGAACAGTCTCGGCACCATCTGTTCCTCTGCGCTCAGCAATAAATATAATCCCACGCCCGAAAGCCCTCCTTTCTTAATAAAGTCAAAGCTTCCGCATTACGTGGTAGGAACCAGCGGCTTAACGAAGAGCAACAGCATGGCGATGAGCAGACCGTAAAGACCTGTGGTCTCTGCGACAGCCTGTCCAAGGAGCATGGTAGAGGTAACATCGCCCTTTGCGCCGGGATTACGTCCTACGGCTGCAGCGGCGTGACCTGCTGCTATACCCTGGCCTACACCGGGTCCGATACCTGCGATAACCGCGAGGCCCGCACCTATTGCGGAACAACCCAGGATGAATTCGTTGTTAAACATGCCGTTCATAAATACTTCCTCCTTGTTTGGTTTGTTAACCTGTTTATTTATTATTCCTTAGCCCCGTCACCAATGGCATCGGAAATATATGTCATGGTCAGCATACAGAACACGTAGGTCTGTATCGCTCCCGAGAACATATCAAAGTAAACGTGCAGTACCGCGGGCCATGCATAAGCTATGACTTTCAGCAGGCCGTATACCAGCGCCATCATGACCGTGCCGGAGAGCACGTTTGCAAAAAGACGCAGGGACAGCGAGATAGGTACCGCGAAATCACCGATCAGGTTGATCGGCAGCCAGAAAGGCCAGGGCTCGCAGAGACCTTTGATCACTCCGCTCACCTTCTGGTATCTGAACTTATTTACTGTTATAAGAGTAAAGGTCAGGACACCGAGAGGGAAGGTCACGCCGTAATCAGCTGTAGGCGGACGCAGTCCCAGCAGTCCCGAAAGATTACTGAAAAGTATAAAGATAAAGATGGTTCCGATATAGTTCAAGAAGCCCTTTGCATTCTTGCCCATGGTGGACTTTATCATGCCGTCAAGGAGTTCCACTATCATCTCCACTATGTTCTGGAAGCCGGTGGGTACTTCCTTTGCTTTCTTCATTGCTCCTCTTGCAAAGAAAGAGAAGATTATAAGTGTAAGGATTACGATCAGCAGACAGATATGGGATGTAGTTATCCATAAGGTATGTCCGCCAAGTTGGAAGGAGAACACTCCCTCAACCATGAAGCCGAGATCATTTGCTGTCAGTAGCATCATCTAACTCCTTTGTTTCTTCTTTTTTTCCGTATAACTCGTCCTGCACCTCGGGAGGTACGTTTTCTCTGTAAAATACTTCTTTGCCGCACACCTTCTCGGATATCCTGTGGGTGAAAGGCTGTATATAAGCCGCGGGTTTTCTGAGCATGAGTCCCAGAAACACACAGATCGGATCTGCTATCTTACTGAATGCGCAGCCTGCCAGTAACACGAACACCAGCAGATATCTCAGAAAATATCCGGATACGGCCGTTGCATTTGCCCCTTTTGCATCCAGATCCAGAGCCTTTGAAATGGTCCTTTCCATATGCCAGGTAAGGAACATGTTCGCCAGCACACCGATCACCAGTCCCAGTGTCTTGTTCAGCCTGTCTTCAAAAAATATCAGCAGCAAAAACTCACAGGGCAGGGCCAGTATCAGCGTTCCTATCCAAAGTTCCACCAGTGCATGATGCTCAGCCCACTTAGTTTTCATCGTCATTCTTTTCTAAGGCTTCTCCCCTTGGGGAGAAACTGTCAGCCTCAGGATGACTGATGAGGGGTGCCTCCCCTCCGTAAAATTTCTTCGCCATCCTGTATACGTTAGTGAATCCGGCCAGCGCACCCACAAAAAACAGTGCCACCGTGATCCAGTTTGTACCGAATCGTCCGTCCAGGTACCTGCCCGCAAAAAAACACATACACATGGGGACCAGCATATTCAGCCCGAATTGCGTGATCATGGTCAGAAGCCTGGCAGTATTTCTTCTGTCTTTCTGTTTTTTCTCCGGCGATCTGTCCATACTGACTTATAATTATATCCAAATCCCGCCAAAAAGTCCAGTATTAGTTTTCCCCCAAGCCTTCCCCTTGCAGATCCGCATCTGAGGCTTCTCCCCCTCGGGGAGACGCTGTCAGCTCGCCAGAACTGACTGATGAGGGGCTATCCTGCTTTTCCATCACCATCTTCTTCTCATAATCTTCCCCCGGCATCGGCTTTGCGAAATAATAGCCCTGTATCATATCGCAGCCCTGGGTTGCCAGGAAATCCACCTGATCCTTGATCTCTATACCCTCGGCCACCACACGCATGTTCAGGTTCTTCGCCAGCTTGATGGCCTCGCTGACGACTATCTGACCTCTTTCACTTTCATTATCGCCGCGGAAGAATTCCGCATCCAGCTTGAGCACATCCAGGGTCAGATCCTTCAGCGAATTCAGCGAAGAATAACCTGAGCCGAAATCATCCATGCTCACTGCAAAACCGTAGCTTTTCAGTCTTTCTATGGTACTTAACAGTGCATTCTTGTCATCAAAGAAAGCACTCTCGGTAAGCTCGATCTCTATATACTCATGAGGAGCACCTTCGGCATCCACCATATCCCTGATCTGCTCGGCCAGGTCACTTTCTATAAAGTGTGCCCTTGAGACGTTGACTGATACAGGCACGCACTTGTAACCCGCATCCAGCCATCTCTTCTGATCCCTTGCCACATGGCTTATCATGTAATGGTCAATGTTCAGTACGAAGCCGTTCTTCTCGAATATGGGTATGATGCGTCCGGGCGGCACGAAGCCGAATTCCGGCGACTGCCAGCGGATCAGCGCCTCAGCCCCTCGTAACTCTCCCGTATCAGGTGAGTACTTGGGCTGGTAATACACCACAAATTCCTCGTTATCTATGGCCTTCTGCTGGTTGGCCTGTACGCTCTCAATCCATTTCTGTTCGTCTTTCAGCTGCTGGTCAAAGAAATGAACTCCGGAATCCGTGCTGCCTGCAAACTTACCGAGGGCCATGGCCGCATTGTTGAATATTTCTTCCAGATTGACGAATTTTCTTCTTTTCGGTCTGCCGTTCTTAAGACTCGGCTCCACCAGGCATACTCCGGCCTGGAAGTTAAAAGCATGCTCCCTGTCCACTTCGGCAAGCTTGGTCGTTAAATTCTTAAGCCTTTCTTCCAGCGCATTCTCGTCATCATACTTAAGCAGCATCGCAAATTTATCCGCATCCCTGTGGACAGCCATCTCCTTCTTATCAACAAGGGCTTTGAGGCCCCACATGATCTTCTTCAGCAGTTCATTACCTTCGACCACCGAATGGCAGAGGCAGTAGTTTCCGTATCCCACAAATTTCAGATCCACGACCGCATACTTCTTTGCAGCATTCCAGGGTCTTTTCAGTACCTGCTCACCCTTTACGAGATAGTAGGTCCAGTTCTTTCCTCCCGTCACCTCATCGTTAAAGAAGAAATCCTTAAGCCTTTTATGCCTTATCGCACGTCTTATGCTGCCTATGATCAGCATAAGAACGACCAGTATCACCACTACACCAAGTGAGATGGCTACGGCAATGGCAGTAGAGAGCTCGTTAACACCGAAATCCACATAAGCTTTTCCGAAGAAGGTGGAGCCGTCCGACATATCCAGCTTTATCCAGAAAGGCATATAGATTTTATCCTCTGCTCCGATCTCCGCCGCACGTCCCTCACTTGCCTGCATCATCCTTATGGTTCTGTCAAGGCTCTGTTCCTCGTCGGCATCCATTTCAAGGGTTGTCTCAACTACTCCGTCATTAACCTCCATAACCTCCCAGAACAGCTCGGTCCAATGGACATCCACTCCGCTCCCCGGCAGGAAATCAAAGAAATTCTTTTCGCTGTCCAGATAAGCATCAACATCATCATAACCGTAGCTATACAGGTAGATCATCCCCTCGTTTTCGCTGCGGGTATCCCTTCCGTTCTCATATATCACCTTTCCGGAAGGATCGGTTATATAAAACTCACGGCCCTTTATCTTCAGGATCTTCAGTCCCTCTTCTTCACCCATGTCTTCATAAACAGAAAGACAGAACTTCATATCCCTGTCTTCCTGATGTATCTCAGTGATAAAAAAGCTCTCAACAACGATATCTACCGCAACCGCCAAAAGAAAGACCGCAATCGCAACAAGAGCGAAATAAAGAAGTGTGGTAAACCAGCCCCGTTCTTTTTTTATCTTCTTCAGTCTTTTATCACGTTTGATGTTTTTGATTTTTTTAGTCTTTGCCATATCTTCCTCTTCTCAGTTACCCGCAAAATATGCGTCAAGTCCGTTTGCTATACCGCTCGCTATCTTCTGCTGGTAGGAAGGATCTGCCATCAGCAGGTCTTCCTGGGGATTGGTCATATATCCCATTTCCAGAATGGTCACCGGCACCTTAGACCAGTTGATGCCGCTCATGGTATCGGTCTGCCATACCTTTTCCTTCTTGGCTCCGGTAGCTGCCACACAGGCATCCAGTATACAGGAACTTAAACTGTAACACTGCGGATATATCGATGATATATAGGGATTGTTTGCGGTGGGACAGATCGTCATCATACCGTTGGCGGAAGTATTCTCACTGCCGTTGGCATGTATGCGCACAAAAGCCCCCGCTCCCGCATTGTTCGCGATGGCAGCTCTTTCGCTGTTGGAAATATTCACATCATTTTCCCTGCGGACCTGTATCACCGTATAGCCTCTTGCCAGCAGTTCCGCTTCCAGTCTCAGTGCCACCTGCAGGGTAAGCTCATACTCCGCAAGGCCCGAGGTTTTTCCGCTGGTACCGCTGCTGACCTTGGCCTTCATCTCCGTAGCTCCGGGGCCTACCGGTTCCTTCTCGCTGTTGCCTTTACGCTGGTGTCCCGCATCGATGACAACCACTTTACCGCCGCCGCTGATCGCAGGCTGTTCTATGGGCGTCTCCGTTACGGTCGTCTCTTCCGCCGGCTGAGTATCTGCTGCATTTTCAGTACTGTCGTTTTCTTCCGTTACCGTTTCATCTTCCGGTATATCCCCGGGTATCTCTCCGTCTCCGGATACTTCCCCTGTTTCTTCCGAAGTTGCCGCTTCTTCTGTCACGGTCTCTTCTTCAGCCACCGTTTCTTCAACGACTTCTTCCTGCGGCTCAGGCTCTATGCCCAGATCCAGATATACCACTTCTTTTTCCCTGTTTTCACCTGCCGAAGCTGCAGGGACCGTATCCACGCTCTCCGCCCCAGTTTTCCCGCAGCCCGCCAGCATCACAAGTGCCAGGGCCGCAGCCAGTTTTACTCTTATAGTCTTTTTCATTTTGTTTGCCGTTTCCTCTATCTATAAACAATCTCCATACATCAACAGTATGGAGACTGCAAAAAGCTTCCCCCCTGGGGGGTTGCTGCGTGCCAGTGGCACGCGTTTAGCAACGACCGAGCCGGGAGGCGAGACCGCTGTCAGCCTTCAGGCTGACTGATGAGGGGGTTCCCCCCTTATTTTCTCTTCAGCACTACTTTATCCAGATGCCAGATATCGTCCACATATTCCTGAATGGTACGGTCGGAAGTGAACTTGCCCGAGCATGCCGTATTGAGGATCGCGCTTCTTGCCCATGCGCTTTCGTCCTTGTATGCCTTTTCCACTTTCTTCTGGGCATCGGCATAGCTCTTGAAATCCTTCAGTATGAAGTAAGTATCTGCCCTGGAAGTATTCTGGGTGTTAAGCAGTGAATTGTACAGCGGGCGGAATCTCTCGGGATCGTCCGGAGCAAAGGTTCCGTTGATCAGCTGCATCAGCACCTTTCTGATATCCGGATCGCTGTTGAAGATATCCATGGGATTGTAGCCGCCGTAGTTCTCGAAGTTAATGACTTCATCGGATGAAAGGCCGAAGATGAATGCATTCTCCTCGCCCACTTCCTCAACTATCTCCACGTTTGCACCGTCCATTGTCCCTATGGTAAGCGCACCGTTGAGCATGAACTTCATGTTACCGGTTCCGGATGCCTCCTTACTTGCAGTAGAGATCTGCTCGGATACATCGGATGCTGCAAAGATGATCTCCGCATTGGATACGCGGTAATCCTCGATGAATACCACCTTGATCTTGCCACCGATGGCAGGATCGGCATTGATCACGTCCGCAACGGAATTGATCAGCTTGATGGTAAGCTTTGCATTCATATAGCCGGCTGCTGCCTTTGCACCGAAGATGAAGGTCCTGGGATAGAAATCCATCTCGGGATGTTCCTTCAGCTCGTTGTACAGATACATTACGTGCAGGATGTTGAGCAGCTGTCTCTTGTACTCATGCAGACGCTTTACCTGTACGTCGAAGATGGATCTGGGATCCACATCTATACCGTTATGCTCCTTGATATACTTGGCCAGGCGTACCTTGTTCTGATACTTGATGTTCATGAACTCCTGCTGGCTCTTCTCATCATCGGCATATACTTTCAGTTTCTTTATCTTTGACAGATCGGTGATCCAGTCGTCACCTATATGGGCCGTTACCCAGTCTGCAAGCAGGGGATTGCCGTGCAGCAGGAAACGTCTCTGGGTGATGCCGTTGGTCTTGTTGTTGAACTTCTCCGGGAACATCTGGTAGAAATCCTTCAGTTCCTGGTTCTTGAGGATCTCGGTATGCAGTCTTGCCACACCGTTTACGGAGTAGCCTGCACAGATAGCAAGGTGAGCCATCTTGACCTGTCCGTCATAGATGATGGCCATCTTGCGTATCTTCTCCTGATCGTTCGGGAATTTCCTCTCGATATCCAGAACGAATCTGCGGTTGATCTCCTCGATTATCTGATATATTCTCGGGAGCAGTCTTGAGAACAGCTCGATGGGCCATTTCTCCAGAGCTTCCGCCATTATAGTATGGTTGGTGTATGCACAGGTCTTGGTGGTCACTTCCCATGCCTCATCCCAGGTGAGATAATACTCATCCATAAGTATCCTCATAAGCTCTGCTATGGCAACCGTGGGATGCGTATCGTTAAGCTGGAAGGTAACCTTCTCATAGAACTTCTTTATATCGCTGTGGTTACGCATGTACTTTGCAACCGCTTCCTGAACCGATGCGGAGATGAAGAAGTACTGCTGCTTCAGTCTCAGTTCCTTGCCGGCATAATGGTTATCGTTGGGATAAAGTACCTCGACGATGTTGCGTGCCAGGTTCTCCTGCTCCACAGCCTTCTGGTAATCACCCTTGTCAAAGGAATCCAGCCTGAACACATCGATAGGCTCTGCATCCCAGATACGAAGGGTATTAACGATACCGTTGCCATAACCTACTATAGGCAGATCATAAGGTATAGCCTTTACTGCCTGATAGCCTTCCTGATAATAATTGTTCCTTCCGTTCTCATCCACGCGGACATTTACATATCCGCCGAAATGTATCTCTTTTGCATATTCGGGACGGCGCAGTTCAAAAGGATTTCCGTTCTCCAGCCAGTTATCCGGTACCTCCACCTGATAACCGTCCTTGATCTTCTGCTTGAACATACCGTAGCGGTAACGTATACCGCAGCCGTATGAAGAATAACCGAGAGTTGCAAGGGAATCAAGGAAGCAGGCCGCAAGTCTTCCGAGACCTCCGTTACCCAGAGCTGCATCCGGCTCCTGATCCTCTATGGCATTGAGATCAAGCCCCAGCTCTTCGAGAGCTGCTGCCACATCCTTGTATGCCTTCATGTTTATCATCATATTACCGAGGGCACGTCCCATCAGGAATTCCATCGAAAGATAGTATACCGTCTTGGGATCCTTCTTCTCATACTGTTTCTGGGTCTCCAGCCACAGATCGATGACCTGGTCCTTTATCGCGAGACATACAGCCTGGAATATCTGCTGCTTGCTGGCTTCTTCAAGTGTCTTTCTGTAAAGAGTCTTGATATTGTAGAGAACACTGCGTTTGAACAGTTCCTTGTCAAACGAGTCCCTGATAGTTGCACCGGATTCCGATGTTGTAACTGCGGGTGCCTTCTTAGCTGCCATGCTTCATACCCTCCTAAGCTTTTATCATTGCCGCGTTTTAAACCGCGCCACTGTATATTATACCAAATTTCAAGCCGAAAATAAAGGATTAATTTTCCTCTTATAAGAGATACTTCTTAAGGATTTCTTCCAGTTGCGGTACTTCCACCGGTTTGGAGAGATAATCATCAAAACCTGCTTCCATATATCTTTCCCTTGCCCCCATCACCGCATCGGCGGTAAGCGCCACCACCGGAGTGCTGCCCCGGATAAGTCCCTTTTCCCTGGCCTTTGTAAGAGTCTCTATGCCGTCCATGACAGGCATCATATAGTCAAGGAAGATCAGGTCAAACTTTTCCCTCTCAAGTATCTCAAGACACTCGCTGCCGGAGGATGCCAGCACCGGGACTATGCAGTTTTTCTTAAGCAGCGCCCTGATCACCTTAAGGTTCATGCTGTTATCATCAACAACCAAAAGCCTGGCCTCGGGTGCGGTGAAGTGATCGTCCGCCTGCTGCTCACGCGGCCGCGAGGCACTTTTCATAAAGTCGCCCATCGCTTCGGCATCCACGATCTTCTGACTGATGCTGAAGGAAAAAGACGAACCCTCTCCGTAAGTACTTTCCACTTTGAGCTCACTGTAAAAGAGTGAGATCAGATTCATGACGATAGCCATGCCCAGTCCCGTTCCCTCTATATTACGGTTACGTTCCTTTTCGAGCCGTTCAAAAGGTACATAGAGTTTATCAATATCTTCCTTCTTTATCCCTATCCCCGTATCCTTAACACAGATAAACAGTCTGACCTCTCCGTCAGTTCTTCCCTCTTCCTTTATATCAAGGCTAACGCTGCCCTTCTCGGTATATTTCACCGAATTGGATATAAGGTTGGTCAGTATCTGGGTAAGCCTTACATCATCACCGTACAGCCTGCGGGGTATATCTGCGTCAGCATGTATCGCAAGTTCCAGGCCTTTCGCAGCCGCTCGCTCTTTGAAGGAATTGTATATATTCCTGATAAGGCCGGCAGTATCGTATTCCACAGGGACTATCTCCAGCTTTCCGCTTTCTATCTTGGAGAAATCCAGCACATCGTTGATTATCGAGAGCAGGTTCTTTCCCGCGAAACTGATATCCTTTGCATAACTGAGCGTATTCTCTTCAGAGGATTCCCTCAGGATCATCTCGTCCATACCCAGTACGGCATTGATAGGCGTACGTATCTCATGGGACATCCTGGCCAGGAAATCGGCCTTTACACGCTCGGCTTCCCTTGCGGCCTCGGCTGCACGCTGCGCTTCAGCCCTGGCTTCCTCCAGTTCCTTCATCTTGTCGTTATAGACCTTCTTCTGGAATCTGACTATGATACCGATGACCACGCTTACGATCAGTATGCTCTGTACCGTGTCAACATAGACCGCCAGTTCCGAATCCAGCGGCGTGATCATATACGGATGCAGATAGGTGTCTGCAAAACAGCCTATGGTAATGAGTATCTGCAGGATCAGGATGATGAGATTCTTCTTACCTTCGAGCATAAGGAAATTGAAAAGTATACCGAGCACAAACCAGTATCCCATGCCGCCGTAGATACCGCCTCCCGTATAAAACATAAGCGGGAAGAGGATCAGGCTCACGACGATGACCATTGCACTGGCGCCTATATCCACCCTGTTCCTGTAATTGGCCACATAGAAGCTGACCATGAGTATGACTATGGAGACCGCTATCGCCGCTATCTGCGACATTGCGATGTTGATAAGATATGAAACTATCATGGCCGGGATCCCTGAGATTATCCCGCCCACGCATACTATATTAAACAAAACCTTTGTAAGCCCGTTCTCCTCGAGAGAGAAGATCTTTTTAATCCTGTCTTTCATTTCATAGTCCTGTTCTTCATAATGATATTTTCAAACACATATTATGAAGCGGCTTTGCCGCCCCTGTACATTATAACACCATTTTCGGATTTATCACTGTCTAAGCGACTGCGTTATGAAATATATGAGCAGAAGCGCGTTCAGCGCCCAGCCGCCGAAAAAGATCACCGCATGTTTTTTTTCGGAATGAATGGCTATAAACTCCCGGATAAGCGCACTTGGCCAGTAATAGAAGGCCACACGGCTTCCCACACCCGTACATTCGAGTCCGTTCTTTTTCGAATGCCGCAGAGCCCTGTAGACATGATAGTTGCTGGTGACGAGCGCGGTATACTTTCTCCCGCCTTTTGCGTCGATCAGCTCCTTGGAATATTTCAGGTTTTCAAAAGTATTTGCAGACTGCATTTCCGGCATTATATCGTCTTCGGGTATGCCGTTTTCAAGCAGATATTTTTTCATCGCCTCGGCTTCTGAGATATGCTCATCGCTGCCCTTCCCGCCGGAGGGCACCATCACGGGCGGTGTCGGATCCTTTCTGTATATCTCTATCGCTTTATCCAGCCTGTCCTTTAACAGCTTTGAGATCCTGTCACCCTTCAAAAGCCCGGCTCCGAGGATTATCACATAATCAAAGTCCTTCTTTATGGGGATGATATGAAGAAAAAGTGTGTACAGCATGAATATGAGAAATGATACGGATACATATATCACGCTCATGCTTATGAATGAACCCGCGATCGAAATGAATGAAGCGAAGAATCTGTCATAGTCTGAAAAGCTGTATTTCACAACCAGTCCTATGGTGGAAAGTTCTCCTGCCAGTATCGCAAACCCGAGGAACAGCGACAGCAGATGGGATATATGTTTTCCCTCTTTTTTCAGCATGACTATGCCGTTGTGTATTAGAAAGAACGGTACTATAAGAAGTGCCAGCATGGTGGAATATACCAGGAACAGGAGCGCATAGACCATATGCTCATCGAACATGCTCAGCACAAATGGGAACATGGACAATAACGCGATAAAGAGCAGATAACAGTTACGGTATCTGCTCCTGTCTCTGTGAAAGAATAGTGCGAACATTCCCCAGCATACTGCCGAGAGTCCGAAAAAAACGAGTTTGTGCATGCCCTTTGTCCCGGTATTGTCTTAAAGCCAAAAAGCCCGCGCCTTTCGGCGCGGGCGCCGTACATAACTTATTCCTTATTCTCTTCGGGTCCGTTTATCACTATGCCGCTCTTCTCCTCTGCAGCTGCCTTCTCGGGCTCAGCCGCTTCAGCCTTCTCTTCTGCAGTCTCTGTAGCATCCTCATCAGCCTTCTCTTCGTCCTTATCATCGGTCGTAGCCTTGGTCCAGAGTTCTGCCATAGCCTTGCCGATCTTATCGCCGACTCCTCCGACAAAACCGCCGATACCGTTTATGGTATCTCCGATGGTTCCTCCTATATCACCGAGAACCTTTTCAACCTGATGGAACTCTTCCTGTCTCCACTGGTCGTAATCGATATCCTCAAGTGAATCGTAAGCAGCCTTCTCCTTTGCGGGATAAAGCCATGCGGTCATGTCGTGAACGCTGATAAGTATTGTGGCACTTGTTGCATCACCGCTGTTGAAGGGCAGCTCGAACACTCTTAAGAGACCGTCCGAGGTCTTCTTGCAGATCACGGGTTTGAAACGGTTCTTATCCTCACGGTCGAGGGGATAGGTATAACCGTCACTCTCATCATCAAAATAGATGCTTACCAGGCTCTCTGCATTACCCTTAACGAAATCGCTCCTTACGGCAAAACGGAATACATAATCCTTATCCTTCTCCACATCTACCTTTCTGGAGATCTTTGTCATTGCTCCGCCTTCGCCGATCTCGAAGCATTCAACGCTCTCGTCATTCTCGGTGACTATGAGCCTTGTGCCTTTATTGCTGCTGCAATCCTCAACCAGCTTGAAACCTCTTGCCTTGAATTCTATAATATCTGCCATTGTATAATCCTCCATATCATCAGAAAAAGCGTCCGTGTAGACCGAAGCGACAAGCCTTATAGTCTGCTCGTCCACTTCGACCGCACGTCCGCTCTTAATTAGCCCCTTAGCCCTCTTCGGGTAAGTGGTACCTGTTACGTTACCATTGATATCTGTCACAATCACGTTTTTTATCATGGGTGTCTTCCCCTTTGCAACCACTGCTATTAGATTGTTACGACCTTCGTTTTTTATTATGGGTGTCTTCCCCTGTCGCAGAGTATGATATCACATTTTTACCGTTTCCGTCAAGCAGCCCAAGTCATTTTTCAATTATGTTAAAAGTCTGCTTCTTCAAGGCTTTATGTCCCTTGTAATTGCCGATATAGTTGATGGTATAGTTACCCGTTCCGGCTTTTTTGTTCTTAGTGCATTTAAGCTTGTAATCCGTGCCTTCTGCAAGTTCCCTGTTGTTTGTCTTATCGATGACAGAGATCACGGGCTTTGCTCCGGAAGCCGTAAGAACACTGTCTTCAAGGACTTTAACCTCTATCTCTGCCTTCTTAGCCGGAGTGATCTTAAACTTCTTTTTCACGCGGCCCAGGTTGGGTCCGAGTCCCCTGACGATCACCGTAGCAGTACCGGCATTTTCGTTATGATAATAGCTTACCGCATAAGCACTGCCTTCAGTCAGGCTGTTGGAACTTGCCGTTTTCACTTTCAGCTCGCTGCCGCTTGCAAGTGTCTGGGCTGAACCGTTGTAGCTCTTCTTCAGCTTCTTGTCCAGACTTACTTTTACGGTGGCATCCTTGATAGCCTTAGCGCTCATGACACGTACCGGTGCCACGATCTTGCCGCTGAAGTTTGCGCTCTTTGCTTCTATCGTAAGCGTTGCTTCTTCACCTTCTTTGAACTTCAGCTTGCCTGTAGAACTTGTGAGCTTGTAGTCTTTTGACTTAAGTTCGTAGACACCCAGACCTATCACAGGCTTTATCTTCTTGCCCGGAGCCACTGCCAGAGTCTGCAGATCTATACCTTCCGCAGGAGTGAAATCCGCATTGCCGAGATTCTTAGGTATCACATAAAACTCAAGTGTCTTCTTATCTTTTACCGGTGACGTGAGCTTTATCTCTGCCTTTGCCGGCTTTCCCTTTTTATTCACATTAAGGTTGTTGCTGTACTTAAGCGTATAGTCCACACCCTGCTTCAGCAGTTTTCCGTCATAGGTAACGACAACCCTGGGTGTCAGCTTTTCACCGCTGTAGGCAATTTCATATTTTCCGCTTGCGGCATTTACGCTTACCTCGCCGTCCGCAAAATAATATCCGAGACCTTCCTTCACTCCCTCGATCTCAAAGTACAGCGTCTTCGTGCCTTTAAAGAGCCCGATACCAGCGGCATTTACGCTTACGGTTCCTATCTCAATATTGCTTCCGTAGCTTACGGTATAATCCTTATCCTTTACCAGCACGGTATTGCCGCTTACCACCTTAAGCTCGGGAGTCTTGGCTGTTCCGTCATACTTCGCTTTGGTATATTCAAGGCTGAAGCTTAAACCGGAGATATCGATCCTTGTGTCCTTCTCGGATTCTTCCGGTATTATCACATTATCACTGACGGCAGCATCTTTAAGATTATCAACATTTACCTTATAGTCTTCGATGGTGATAAGAACTTCGCTGCCCTGTCCTTTACCGCTGATCTCAACAAGCCTTTCCATGCCGTTTGCATCCGTATCGGTAAAGCTCATATTCATGCTGCTGTTTTCGGACAGACTCAGTTTCAGATATGCCGTACCCATATCTTCATTGAGATCAAAGCTTCCGGCTACCGCATCCGCATTCACGCACAGACTCATATTTCCGTCTATCGCAGTAAAGCTTAAGTCATCGCTTACATTCATAACGGTGCGTTCACCCGAAGGAGTATACACGGGCGTGTGCTGCTTAGCCTGCGGCGCTCCATCCATGAAGTTGACGCGGGCCTGGGCAAAAGCCGTATCCACTTCAGGAGTTACTTCATCGTTAACAACAGTCAGTATGGTATCACCGCTGTTATCCTTTATCGTATAATTGGAATCATCCACTATCATTGAACGGCAGCGTGCGCGGCAACGTGCGCGGCAACGTGCGCGGCAGCGTGCACGGCAGCGGGCACGGCAACGTGCGCGGCAGCGGGCGCGGCAGCGGAAACTCAGGTCCTCACTCATCCCGGAAGAAGGATCTTCCATATAAGCCAATAAATCCACCTCATCCTGCTCTGTCCAGGACGGCATACCCTGCGCCTCAAGTTTCTGCTCGTCTGAATAACTCCATTCCGAGAAATAATTATAAAGAATTTCATCGATATCCGTCCACTCATCAGCTCCCATGAGTTTATCGGCCCATTCGTTCTCATCATAATCTCCACCGTCTTTCCATACCGCGGAGTATACATCATAAGGAACATAGGCAAGACCGCAGCCGGGCATATTTGATCCCCATTTATATCTGCCGTCTCTGGCCAGATCAAAGTACCATTCATTGTAATATCCGTCACGATCGGGGGAGAAAGTAAGAGTTCTTGTCTCAAGCGGGAAGTTGCTGTCATACAACGATATGACATAATCATCTTCTTCAAGCTTTATATCATAGGCAAGGACTGCATGACCTCCCTCGGGTCCGAAGATGCCCAGTATCACCGGCTTATTGCTGGTCGTCATCTCATTGATTATCTCTTCGGGCAGGCAGTCCAGAGAAAGGAAGTACTGTACACGGTCATCATACTGGGATACCTGCAGGGCTTCGATCAGCTTTCTGAGATCGGAGTTAAGTTCTGCCCTTGTATCATCGGAAGGCTCCGTATCAACCTTCGGATCCAGCACCAGTTCGCTGATCTTTGATGCATTCCTGCAGAATTCGTTGGCATAGGATGAAAGCTCAAGACCGCTGCCTGCCGTACCGAACATACCGCTGCTTGCTGAAAGGCCGTAACAGCTGCCGCCCCATTCCTCATCAAAGACTTTGAATATATTATTTCCCTTTTTACCAAAAAGAGAAGTATAACGCTCTACGGGAATGTGATAACCCTGGGTATAACCAAGTCCCGGCATGCTCTGGGTTCCGTAGGTGTTGACAAAGTAATACGAATGCTCAAGGATCTCCGTGCTCCTGTAGGAAAGAAGCCCCGGGGTTCCGGGAACATCGGCATTAAAGAAATCGATGCCGTTATCTGCCACAGGGGCAGTAACAGCCGAATATGCCGTCCCACACATTCCCTTAAGTGCGGTACATCCCGTAAAAACATTTTCTGTATGAGATGCTACAGTTCCCTTTTCCGCCTTTAAGTCGGGAAAATCGGCATGTTCACTGTTTATATAAACAGTACCGAGCTGAGAACAGCCGTAGAACATGGAATCGGCATTTTTAAGGGCAGACAGATCCATAGTTGAAAGATCTATAGTCCTCAAAGCGGAGCAGTTTTTAAACATTGACGGGCATTCCGCCATAAACTCCTTCGGTGCCCCGGGAAGGATCACCTCCGTCAGCGAAGAACAGCCGTCAAACAGCCCGCTGAATACACCCCCATTTCTTTCATCGGTATGATCATAGGTATCAAAGCTCATACCGCTCATATCCACCTTTTCCAGATTGACCAGCCTGCCGGCTTTTCCGGAAAAGAGGCGCAGACTGAAGGAACCGTTTGAATGAGTGTAAAAGTCAGGCGCACTCTCACAACCCTTCTGGAAGATAACCGAACGTATCCCTGAAACCGCGGCATCCTCAAATCCTGTTTCCGGAGTCAGGTAAAGGGTAGTCGTCCATTTTCCGATGAGTGCCTTTGAGGGTACAAATACCTTCTCATCCCTTCCCCTGTAGCTTGCGAGCGAATAGCATTCATCGGAATAATACTGCTGCTGTCTATAGCAGTAATCCAGAGTCCAGTCAGCGACACAGAGCTGATAATCCCTGTCATAGTAAGAATTGTATGCGAAATCCCCGTTTGAAGGATCCGAGGGTTTGAATACGCTCTCATCCGAACCGAGATCAAATAAGGCTGAGGGATCACTTTCCTTATCATAGAGTATCGAATATGCATTGCAGCCTTTAAACATATCGCTTTTATCCGAAAGCTGCCCCGTCCCCAGGGTAACCAGATTTATCTCACCTGCATAGGTACAACCCTCAAACATGGACGCCGTATTTTCAACCATCGACAGATCTAACTGCAGAAGATCAAATGAGTACTTGCCCGAACAGCCATAGAACATACGGCTGGTATCCCGGAGAAAAACATCCGGCGTATAAGGAAGCCGTGTGTAATTCAATGTCGTACAGCCTTCAAAAGCTCCCTCGAAGAAAGCGCCGACCCGGTCCGGATCATAATCATCCGGTAAAATGAGACTTGAAAGGTACGCATATTCTACGTCAGTACCTGCATAAATATTTAAATGCAGATCGTCCTGATATGGATCCGGCAGCATTCCCTGGCATATTGTGATCCTTGATAATCTGCTCTTCTTACTGTCCTCTATCACGGTTTCGTTTCCTATATAGAGCTGTCTGAACCTTCCGTCTATCCTGGCATAAGCAGGGACCTGGATGCTGTATCTCTGATAAGTACTGTCACCGTGGTATTCTCCCAGCACATAGTAATTATCCGTGCCTCCGGGTATCTGCTTTTCTACCAGATCCCAATCGTCCAGAGAATAAATATTGTTATTGCTGACAGCAACAGGTATCTCTGTAACTACACCCATAAGGACCGAACCGTCTTCATTAAAGAAGCTGTAAGCGTCATCATGGACAGTCCCGTTCTGATTGCATGATCGTTCCATCTCAGCATAATTGGTTCCCAGTTCTCCGGTAAGGGCAAAAGTATTGTCAAAGATGCCCGCTGCATTGGCTTTGTTATTTTTAAAACGATAATTAAAAAGATCGTCAAAATCAACGGATGAATCCGCATATATTTTTTTAAGCTTACTGCAATTGCAGAACATTTCGCTAACTTGCTCTACTCCGGAAAAACTCAAGGAAGTAAGATCCAGAAATTCAAGACTGCTGCAGTTTTTGAACATGGCAGTACAGTCATACGCATAAGTATAAGGAATTTCAGGCAGTATCACTCTCTTAAGCTTCGTACAATCCGCAAAAGCCCGCCAGCAGAAATCCCGGGTTTTACTCACAGCAATAGTGCCATCCAATATCATACCGCCAAGGTCTGCTTTCTCAAGCTCCGGCAATGCGTCAAAAAGAACATTCAGCTTATTGCCGTTGCTGCCATTGTAATAATCGTCAGGTAAGATCTCCAGTCCTTTCTGAGCCATGACAGACTTGATGATCTGCCTGGATTCATCACTGAAGCCCATATCCGGACTGAAATACAGTTTTATCTCTCCGACACCTGCCAGATTACCTTTTGCGGGTATGACCACATTCTCTTCTGTTCCGATGTAGCCGCCGAGGGCATAGCAGTATACACCATTGTGCTCTCTCTTAGTTACTCTCCAATCTCCGACAGTGAAATTATTGTTACTCCCCGTAACTGTCCATACATAATCTTCCGCCGCTCTCGGATCACTGCTGTACTCAATATCCGCCGGTGCGGTTACAGGGATGTCCGTTCCGTAAGAAGGCAGCGAACCCGGGGCCGCCTCTGCTTCCATAGGCTGATAACACGAAAAAATGTCCGTAAGCATAACCACGGACAGCATAAATGCGAGAAACCTTTTAGCTTTCATAAATTATAACCCTTTCTCCTGTACATCTTTTAACAGATTGTAAGTGTCACGGTAATTGATCTCCCTTGCCTGGTTGAGGAGAAATTCCACATCTGTGATCACTTCCTCCCTCTCAAGGAGAGCAGGAAGCCATGGAGCATAGCGTGTTCCGGCACCCGCAACGAGCTCGCGCCGGAAATCCTCAAGTGTCTTTCCCTTATTGTAGCTGCGGCCTACGGTATCGGTAGCCGCGTCCATACAGTCCGCACACAGCACGAGATCAATGACTGTCTTGTAGGGACTCTTGGATGTATCAAAATCCTCGGGATATCCGCCTTTGTTGTCGTACCATTTATGATGTCCCATGGCAACATCAACATATTCCCTTGTCCTGTTATGTGCTTCCAGGAGCTTTTTGCCCATTGACGGATGGGATTTTATTATGTTGAATTCCAGATCCAGCAGCTTCCTGCCGTATACGAAGATCGTATCTATGATGTTGATCTTTCCGAAATCATGACAGAGAG
>JAILES010000081.1 GCA_024687205.1 Lachnospiraceae bacterium | reverse complement strand
AAGGATCCGCAGCAGAAAGGAGGAAATATCTGTGAGAAAAAAAATGTGTTTCAGAAATGTTTACAAGAAAATAGCACCATTTTTGTGCATTCTTATGCTGGTATCGGAGGGGCCGATGACAGCTTTTGCAGCCGGAGGAGGTGCGGAAGAAGGTTTTGAACTAGAGGAAGTTGAAGAAGCCATTCCGGAAGAGGTGCAGAATATCGGTGAAGTTAATATTGTATTCAATACGGAAGGCGGGATCACGACAGCAGTGCTTAGCGCAGAGGATGAGGGTGTATCTGCATCTTATGATAGCGGAAGCTGTATCGTAACCGTATCTGAGAACGGTACATACAGCTTTAACGGGGAAGCTAAAAATACCGTGATAAGCGTGAATGCCGCGCTTAAAGATGTAAGCATGGTTTTCTCAGGACTGACTGTTGACAATAGTGGAATAGCTGAAGCTCTGGGTGTTGACAATCCGACTCTCAGCGTTGGAAAAAAGAGTAGTGTCAAGCTTATACTTACGGAAGAAAATTGTATAGAGGGCAGCAGCACTGCCGATGATCCGGAAGGGATCATCAAAGCAGCGCAGGGTGCTCTTGTTATATCGGGGACAGGCAGTCTTGGGATCAGCGGCATCGGTGATGCTGTTTCCGCGAAGAAAGGCAGCGTTACCGTAGATGCCGCCACACTTAACATTATTGAATGTGCAGACGGCATCAAGGCAAAGAACGGAGATGTGACGATAAACGGTGGTACGGTAAATATCACGGATATAAGCGGCGATGGCTTGCAGGCCGAGAACGTAACGATAACCGGAGGTACAATAAACATCACTACTGTTTATGACAATGCTGCAAGCTCTTATTATACAAGCGGCAGCAGCAGTACCACGCTGAACACGCTTACGGAAAATGAACAGAGCGGGACTAAGACCGAGCGTATCAATGTAGATACCGGAAGTCATAAAGGGATAAAGGCAGGAACCAAGGCATCAACAAAGATATACAGCGATACGAACGAGACAGAAGCAACTGAAGCTTCCGGAGGTCTGACGATAAGCGGAGGTACGATAACGATCGATACCACGGGGAGCGGACTGAAAGCAGGAAAGGTTTCGGGCGGAACTTATACTGCCTGCGCTACAGGTACTTACATAATAGGCAGTCCGGATGATGCAATACAGTCCAATAATACACTGGATATAAGCGGAGGAACTATCACGCTCAGATCATCGGATGACGGCATAAGCGGTGCCGGAACATTGAATATCAGCGGAAATGCGAAGATCGATATACAGAGGGCATATGAAGGTATTGAAGCTGCAGAGGTAGTGATAGGTGAGAACGGAAAGAGCACAGGACCGGAGATAAGTGTTTACAGCTGTGATGACGGTATAAATGCTTCGTCAAAGACGCTCACTTATACTTATGACAGCGCAGATAATACGGATTTTAATTATACAAAGACCTCGGTTTCAAATAAAAACAACAGCTGTACGATATACAGCGGAAAACTGACAATAAAGATCGATTCGGAAACTGTTGACAGTACTCACAGTGTAACACTGCGCAACGGAAGTAAAGCGAGTACCAAAACACTTACTTATTCCGCAGAGGCTGACGGTATAGACTGCAATGGCAGTCTGGATATAGAAGGCGGAGAGATATATGTATACGGACAGTCAAGCGGAGCAAATTCTCCACTGGACACGGACAGCGGGTTTACACTGGGATCCGGAGCAACAGTTCTGGCAACGGGTTCAAACGACATGTGTTCCGAGAGCATACCATCAGCAGGCGGGGCTGTGTATCTGAGTATAGGAAGTACTGCAGGGGGAATGGGAGATTCCGGTGGATCTGAGGGCCCCGGAGGGCCGGGTGGTCCCGGAGGACCCGGGATGAATACAGCCCCCGGACAGCAGAACGGAAGCAGCATCTCCTTTACAGCCGGCTCGGCTATCCTGATTAAGAACGGCGATATAATAATATATGAAGGAACACTTCCTTATGCCGGAAGCTTTGCGATATTCGCGTCACCGAAGTTGGTGAACGGTACGGTTTATAGCGTAACAATAGGGAGTACAACGCTGGAGGTAACGGCCGTACAAGCAGGATCTTCCTCTGTGCAGGGAGATGAGCAGCAACCGCCTGCATTGCCTGAGAATCCGGATATAAATGAACCGGGTGAAGATCCCGATCAGGAAAAGCCGGTTCCGGATGAGCCGGGAGAAGTCACCGTATCCGGGAATATCGTTTCAGAAGAAGTATCAGGACAGGATAATCTGGTAAAGCTTGTTCAGACAGGAGAGAACAGTTACAGCACCGAGATGGTGAAAGGACAGAAGTATAGCTTCGGAAGTGGCGCATGGACAAGCACTGACAGTAAAACAGTCAAAATAACAAAGAAAAGTGGCAATGCTACTGCGAAAGAGGCGGGTGAAGTTATACTGACAAACAGCGGAACAGATGGCAATGTGTATTTTACCGTAACAGTTCATCAGCCCACGCTTAGTATGAAGAAAGCGGGTATGATCATCGGAGAAACGATAGAGCTGAGTATAAGCGATACAGGCAATATGCCAGTAAGCTGGACAAGCACCAATGCGTCAGTTATCCAAGTAGAGGGTGATCAGTATGCAGAAGGTGTTGTAGCAAAAGGAACTGTAACTGCTGTCGGAAACGGCAGCGCGAAACTTAAGTGTTTTGTGGGAGGAAAAGCGTATACTGCAAAAATAACGGTAAAAAGCAGCAGTACGGCGCCGATAAAGACGGAGGTTTACCTTAATACGGGAAAAACAACAACATTGAAGAACAGCTTTGCAGCTGGCAGCAGTATCAGCTGGAATATAGTATCAGGTAATTCAGTAACATTGACAAACACAGACAGAGCTAAAGTCAGGATAAATGCGGGAAATACTGCGGGAGATACCCTTATATGCTGTACGGTAAACGGTACGGAAAAGTATTATACCACGGTACATGTTGAAGATCCTTCGGTGGAAAAGCTTACCACTATTAAGTCGGGGACTTTCAATTATACGTATACTATGAAAGTCGGGGAAAGCTTAAAGATAAGCCAGCCGGGATTAAGCCAGAAGGCGCTGTGGTCAAGCAGCAGCAAAAAGAAGCTCTTTGTGAACGAATACGGAACCGCAGTTGCCAGACAGAAAGGCAAGGTATTACTTAAGACAAAAATAAACGGTAAGTGGATAAAGATAAGAGTGGTAGTAACGGAATAAGTTTTCGGGTATAATGTTTGAAGAAAAGTGTTATGGTTTCATCAGTGTCAGGAGGAAGTATGCGCATTCTGGTAGTAGAGGATGAAAAAGCTCTTGCCGAGCTGGTATCGGATCGTTTGAAAAGGGACCATTATTCCGTGGATATCTCAAATGATGGAGAGGATGGTATGGACAATGCTCTCTCGGGTATGTATGACCTTATCATCCTTGATATCATGCTTCCTAAAGCAGACGGTATAACTATACTTAAGGAAGTCCGTAAACAGGATAAGGAAGTAAAGATCATCATGCTTACCGCTAAGGGAGAGTTGGAAGACAGGCTTCTCGGCTTTGATAGCGGGGCAAATGATTATGTCCCGAAACCTTTTCATATCGATGAACTCGCAGCACGTGTAAATGCGCAGCTTAATATTGCTAAAGCAGTTGAAAACGTTTTGGAATTCGGTGACATCCTGTTGGATTACCGCAGCTCAAAAGTGCGCTGTACAAAGACGCAGGAGGATGTAGGCGTAAATAATAAAGAGTTTCAGCTTCTGGAGTATCTGATGAACAATCATGACAGGATCCTTTCAAGGGAAATGATCTATGACCGGATATGGGGGATGGATTCGGAGGCAGTATCCAACAATCTGGAAGCCTACATGTCCTTTGTCAGAAAGAAACTGAAAGTGATAGGTTCAAAAACTGCTATAAAGACTTTACGGAATATGGGATATCGTCTGGAGTACGAGGAATAAAGGCATATGAAAGAATTAAGAAGAAAAACTTCATTCACACTGATATCCATACTGAGCCTCATACTTATAGCAGTAATGATCCTGCTTAATGTACGTAATTATGCTGACGAAAAAGAGGCGGTCAGGAGAAATCTGGATGTATTAGAGAATAAAAAGGAGATGCGTGACCCGGGAGCCGGGAAAAAAACCGCTGAACCTGAAAAGCCGGAAGAGCGAAGGATGAAGCCCCGTGACATGGAAAATGTAATGATCCTGGATCATGAGATCTATATTGTGGAGATACAGGACGGAGAGGTTACTGAAGTAGTAAACTCAGCCAATACGTCAGAAGATTTTGATGTATACAAGGCGGCGGAGGAGATAATCTCGAAGGAGAGATACGACCGGAAGTACGCAGCGAACCTGTATTTCAGCAGCTATTCATATAAGTATAATAATAATGAATCCATAGTGATCATGAACAATAAGGAAACGAAACAGAAGCTGTGGACTTTATTAGCGGAATCGCTGTTGCTGACGGTACTCGCAGAAGTCTCGATAGTGATCATATCACGCCTTATAACTAAGTGGATTACTAAGCCGGCGGAAGAAGCCTTTGAACGGCAAAAAGAGTTTGTGGCAGATGCATCGCATGAGTTAAAGACGCCGCTTGCTGTGATCATGGCATCGGCTGATGAGATTCAGAACGCAAATAACGATCCGAAGTACATCGAGAATATACGTTATGAATCAGATCGTATGAATAAGCTGATCACAGGGCTTCTGAACCTGTCACGTCTTGAGAGCGGAGAAGATATAGTTTCATTCAAAGAGGAAGATCTGTCGCGGATACTTGAAAAGAGCTGTATGGCATATGAAGCTGTTGCTTTTGAACAGGGAGTATCAGTTTATACGGATATAGAAGAGGGAATGATATGTAAATGCAATAAAGAAGAAATCGAACAGATGGCTGCTACGCTGTTGGACAATGCAGTACATCACAGTTATAAGGACAGTACTGTAAAGGTTTTGGCGTCTGCTGAGAAAGGGATAATAGATATCCGGGTGATAAACACGGGGGATCCGATACCGAAAGAGGATGAAGAAAGGATCTTTGAAAGATTCTACCGGGGAGATAAAGCAAGAGGCCGAAGCGATAACCGTTATGGATTAGGGCTTGCTATCGCCAGGCGTATAGCCAGAAACCATAATGGAGATATAAAGGCTTATTCAGAGAACGGAGAAACCGTATTCAGGGTAACGTTGCATAAATAGGCATATTAATAACAGTTTAAGGGACACCGTAAAATTTTTTACTTTTACGGTGTTTTTAATTTTCGTTTAAGATTGACAATGTATCATTGCATCATAAACAGGAGATATTTCTGAAAGGAAGTGATGTATATGAGCGGATACAGAGAGGTATTTCAGAGGAAAGAGATCAAATATATGCTGAATGAAGTGCAGTACAGAGAGCTGGTGACGTTTCTTGAAAGCATGGCCAGTACAGACGAATATGGTTTATCCAGGATCAACAATATATATTACGATACCCCGGATCACAGACTGATCCGTACATCGATGGAAAAACCCTTGTATAAAGAAAAACTGAGGCTGCGTACCTACGGAACGGCAAAGGATGATACAAATGCATTTATTGAGATCAAAAAGAAGTATGCGGGCGTTGTTTATAAAAGACGCATTCCCGGGAAATATAAAGATCTGTTCGAATATCTTTCGGGAGAAAAGACGGATATCGGTTCTTTACAGATAGCAAAAGAGATAGAAGCCTTCCGTCAGTTATACGGACAGTTAATCCCGGCAATGAGCATCTGTTATGACCGTATAGCCATGGCAGGAACGGAGGATAAAGATTTCCGTATCACTTTTGACAGCAACATTGAGTGGAATGCCGAATGCAGGGATTTAAGGCAGATAAAAAAGGGAAAACCACTGTTACAGCAGGGACAGTATCTGATGGAGATAAAAGTGAGCAATGCTTTTCCGCGCAGACTGTCAGAGAAGCTCAGTGAACTGGAGATTTTTCCTGCATCATTTTCGAAATACGGAGCGGGTTATGCGGATATGATGAGGAGCACTTTTGTCAGGATTCCGATAACAGAAACCGGATTGCAGTCAGGTGAGTGGAAAAACAGAAGAATGAAAGGAGAGATGGCTTATGTTTAATAATATTTTTTCATCAATAATAGCAGGAAGTACTTTCAGCGGAAGTGAGTTTGTGATAATTACGATGGCCGCATTCCTGTGCGGGCTGATAATAGCAGGAAGTTATATGATAAAAAACAGGTATTCCAAAAGTTTCGTGACAACCCTGGTGCTGCTTCCGGCGATTGTGGAGCTGGTGATAATTCTCGTTAACGGCAACCTGGGAGCAGGGGTAGCAGTAGCAGGAGCGTTCAGTCTGGTGCGTTTCCGTTCGGCACCGGGGCGTGGTCAGGAGATAACAGGAATATTCCTGGCAATGGCAGTAGGACTGGCTGCAGGAATGGGATACGTGGGAATAGCGTTGATATTCTCACTGGTGGTTTCCGGAGTAAATCTTATTCTGAAATTTGCTCATTTCGGCGCGGAAAGCAAGGGAGTAAAAATGCTCAAGATCGCAGTGCCGGAAAATCTGGATTATGAAAACAGATTTGAGGATACCTTTAAAAAGTATCTGAAGGAATACAGCTATGATGATGTACGGACAACAAATATGGGAAGTCTTTATAAACTTACATTAAGTGTGGTAATGAAAGAAAATACTTCATCCCGTGAATTTCTGGATGAGTTAAGGACACTTAACGGAAATCTTGATATCAGCCTGGGACGTATGGTCGAACCGCAGGAAGCGCTGTAAACAGGTAATTGACGATAACTCACAAAGGAGGACAAAGCTATGAAGAAAAGAATGATAATCGCAATACTTTCCGCAACAGTATTATTAACAGCATGCGGACAGACGAATTCAGCTAATACAAAAACCGGAGCATCAGTGAAACAGGCAGAAAATTCGGATGTTTCATTGGAACAGCTGGGCAGCGGTAACAGCGGTACAGGTTTCGAAAAGAGCAGTGAGATAGATACAGACGATCTGTTTACCGACATGGATATGCAGCAGACTCCGGATCTGGCTGATGCAGAGTACATCAATGTATCTGACGGAACTGATATTACGATAGATTCGGAAGGATTATATGTGCTTAGCGGTAATGCCGATGATGTGACTGTTTTGGTTGATGCAGATGATAAGGACAAAGTACAGCTGGTGCTGGATGGGCTTAAGCTCAGCAATACTGATAGTCCGTGTATATACGTAAAGAGCGCGGATAAAGTGTTTATTACCACAATATCGGATGATAATGAACTTACCGTGAGCGGGAGCTTTTCTACTGACGGTGATACAAATACAGATGCTGTTATCTTTTCAAAGGATGATCTGGTACTGAACGGAACAGGTTCCTTAAGCATAACATCCTCCGACAATGGTATATCATCTAAAGATGATATAAAAGTAACCGGAGGTACTATAGAGATCGCCTGCGCCGGCAGTGCCATTGAAGCGCATGATGAAATATTGATCGCTGACGGATGCATTGAAGTTACAGCATGTAATGATGGTCTGCATGCTGAAGATAATGATGATGATACTACAGGATACATTTATATAGCGGGCGGCACTATAAATATCAAGGCGGTTGATGACGGAATACATGCAAGCACGATCATAAAGATCGAAGACAGCGATATCGTCATTGCAGCAGCCGAGGGAATAGAAGGAACTCAGATAGAGATAGATGGTGGCAACATCGATATCACGGCATCGGATGACGGGATAAACGCTGCTTATAAATCTTCAACCTTGTCTCCGTTATTTGAACTAAATGGCGGAAATGTAAGCATAGCAATGGGTGCCGGAGATACCGACGGTGTTGATTCCAACGGGGATATCCGTATAAACGGCGGAACGATAAGCATAACAGGGCAGTCCACCTTCGATTATGACGGCACTGCGGAATACAACGGAGGGACTATTATAGAGAACGGACAGGAAACAAATACGATCACAAATCAGATGATCGGCGGCCGTGGCGGACAAAATGGCATGGGTCCGCAGGGCGGTATGATGCCGGAGGATAATGAAGGAAGAAGAGGACATGGCGGACGTCGACAGGAAAACTCTCAGTTATAATCAATCGACAGGCTCCGGTAGCGGCTCGGAGAGATACCGGTGATCCTTTGAAAGGTACGGAAGAAATAGGAGTAGCTGGAGTAATTCAGGTACTCCTGTACTTCGGTGACGGTCATGCCCTCTCGCAGAAGTGATTCGGCTGCACTGATCTTTTGCAGCATGATATAGTGTCCGAGGGAGATATGCATATGTTTTTTAAACAGTCTTGCCAGATAGTCCGGGTGCAGATAAAAGTGAGAGGCCAGCTCGCTGATGGTCGGATTATTACGAAGGTGTTGCGTCAGATAAGAGATGATATCATTGACTTTCTTCTGGGAAGCGGAGATCGGCAAAGCTTCCTTGTTAATGAGAGCTTTCTTTTCTATCATAATTGTATGAATAACATCAAACAGTTTCAGTAAAGTGATCAGGGCTTTGGTGGAGGTAAGGTCTTTATGGGAGAGTAGCCTGTCAAAATGACAGAGCAGCTCTTCTTTTTTTATATCACCCGGAAGATCACCAGCGGTATGGGAGCGAATCATGCCCTATCGATCATCGAAGGAAAGGTGCCGCGGCTGCGTCTTACCGCAGTGGCGGATGCAAGGGAGAGCCGTCTGGAATGGGCAAGGGAAAATCTGCCGGCGGATGTGGCGAGCTTTAAAGATGGCAGGAAGCTGATAGATTCGGGGCTATGTGATGCGGTATTTGTTGCGACGCCCCATTATCAGCATCCGGAATATGTGATCTATGCGTTGCAGCACGGACTGCATGCCATCAGTTAAAAACCTGCCGGAGTATACACAAAGCAGGTTAGAGAGATGAATGAGAAAGCTAAAAAGAGCGACAGGGTCTTTGCCATCATGTTTAACCAGCGGACCAACTGTGTGTATCGAAAACTGCACGAGATGATCGGCAGCGGTGAACTCGGTGCGCTTAAAAGAGTGAACTGGATCATTACGGACTGGTACCGTACCCAGAGTTATTATGATGCGGCGGGATGGAAAGCTACCTGGGCCGGTGAAGGTACGTGCTTTTTGTCATGAAGCGAAGTGGCATGACATCGAAGTTGAAGATGATGTGACGGCGTATATGGAATTTGCAAACGGAGCGACCGGAGTTTTTGTGACCACCACAGGAGATGCACCGGGCACAAACCGTCTGGAACTCACTTTTGAAAGAGGAAAGACAGTCTGTGAACATGACAGACTTATCTTTGACAGGTTGAAGGTGAATGAAAGGGAATTCTGCAGAACTGCAGAGAACGGTTTTGCAAAGCCTGAGATGGAGCGCATCGAAGTGGAAACTGACGGCTTTAACGAGCAGCATGTCGGTGTACTGAAAGCCTTTGCCGGCAGGATACTGGATGGAACACCCCTGATAGCTGAAGGGGAAGAAGGGATCAATGCACTGATGCTGTCCAATGCGATGTACCTCTCTTCCTGGCTGGATAAGACTGTCGAGCTGCCTATAGACGAAGAGCTGTTCCTTAAGGAACTGGATAAGAGGCGCAGCCGTTCTGTATTAAAAGATGATGCAGGGATAGTTTTTGATACCACGGGAACATATTGATTAAGGAGGATAAAGTGATGCAGTACGATAAGATAAGCGGATTTGCGGATGAGATAGATATGTCACTTGATGTACAGATCGAGAATTTAAAGAAACTGGATATCCGTTACGTAGAAATGAGGGGTGTAGACGGAGATAATCTGATCTATCACAGTGATGAAAAAGTACATGAAATAAAGAAGAAACTGGATGATGCAGGGATCGCACTTTCGGCTTTGGGTACACCTCTGGGCAAGATCGGTATTGAAGAAGACTTCGAAAATCACTTTGAAGAATTCAAACGTGCCATAGAAGTAGCACATATGATGGATGCAGAGAATCTGCGGATGTTCAGTTTCTACATTCCTGAGGGAGAGAATGCAAAATGGAAGAATGCGGTATGGGAACGAATGGGAAGATTCGCAGACTATGCTGCTGCAAACGATGCGGTATTGCTGCACGAGAACGAAAAGGGAATCTATGGAGAAATGGCAGCGGAAAATCTGGAACGGGGAAGGGATGCCATACCTGCACGGAATGGCAAGGTTCTGAGCGGCCCGGAAGCCTTCAGCTTATCCTATGAGGCCCTGGTGAAAATTCTGGCAGCTTCGTGAGCAGGATAACATACAGTTGACAAATCCCTTCCGATTCAATACAATACCAACTGTTAGGCGATGAAAGTATGTCAGTACGTAAGAGGTAGTGAAAACAGAGATGAGGTGTCACCGGCTGGAAGCACTTCACATGAGCCTTACGGAAATTTCAGTACCGGAGCCTTCCGGCGAAAAGCGTCAGCGTTAAGCCGGATGTTGGTGTAGCAAACATTTTACACACAAAGAGTGCAGGGCATAAATATCAGTCCTGAATTAGGGTGGTACCGCGGTAAATGATCGTCCCTTGTGCAAACAGGGGACGTTTTTAATTTTCACAGAAAATTCTTTCGGAAAGGAGTAATCATGAAAGATAAGATCGAAAGTATTTTGTCGGAAGCAAAAAACATGATCGCCGAAGCTCAGGACGAAAGCATACTGCAGAAGGTCCGCAGCGCAGTGGTCGGAAAGCAGGGATCGCTGACCCTTCTGTTAAAGGAGCTGCCCAATGTGGATGTTTCTTTAAGGCCTGAGATGGGTAAGCTCTTGAACGTTGCCAAGAATAAAGTAACGGAACTGATCGATGAAAAGAGAACGGAGCTGAAGCTCAAGGCTTCTGAGGTATCTCCCGATTTTGACGTAAGTGTTCCGGGTATCATGCCGATGAACGGCGGCCTTCATCCCATTACACAGATGTGCTACGACTTAAACGACGCATTCAGATCCATGGGCTTTGAAGTGTATCAGGAGGATGACATTACCAGTGAGATGTATGCGTTTGATAAACTGAATTTCCCCCAGAACCATCCTGCCCGTGAGAGTATGGATACCTACTGGCTGGCAGGTCACGACAGCGGAAGCACTAATGAAAAGCTTTGCTTAAGGCCTCATCTTACCGGCGGTTCCGTACGTTACATGCAGACACATAAGCCGCCTTATCGTTTCGTATATCCCGGCCGTGTTTATCGTAACGAGACCACCGATGCACATCATGAGAGAGCATTCTTCCAGTACGAAGCTCTTATCGTGGATAAGGATATTACCTTTACTTCCGGTAAGGTACTGATCAAGAGTATATTGAGCAAAGTATTCGGTACCGATGTACCTGTCAGGATGCGTTCCGGTTTCTTCCCCTTCGTGGAGCCCGGCTTTGAGATAGACATGCAGTGCCAGGTCTGCGGCGGTAAAGGCTGCAGCGTCTGCAAGCATGTGGGCTGGATAGAAGTAATGCCCGGCGGTTCACCTCATCCCAACGTGCTGCGTGCGGCAGGTCTTGATCCCGATGAATATACAGGTTTCTATGTGAACATCGGTCTGGACCGACTGGTCATGATGCGTTACGGTGTGGATGATGTCCGTCTGTTCCACAGTGCGGATCTGAGATTCCTGACACAGTTTAGATAAGGAGGTGCGAAATGAAACTTTCATTATCATGGATAAAAGATTATGTAAGTCTTCCCGATGATGCGGATCTTAAAAAACTGGCATACGACCTTACGATGGATACCGTCGAAGTGGAAGATGTGGAATATCTCGGCAAGCGTTTTGAAAACATGATGGTGGGTGTGATCAAAGAGATAGCTCCCCATCCCAATGCAGATAAATTAAGAGTGTGTACCGTGGATATCGGCGACGGTGAAGACAAAGAGATCGTCTGTGGCGGTATCAATCTGGAAAAAAGCATGCGTGTCGCGGTATCCGCACCCGGTGCCGTTGTCCGCTGGCATGGCGAAGGAGAACCTGTGGTGATCAAAAAATCCAAGCTTCGTGGCGTAGAATCTTACGGTATGATCTGTGCATCCGACGAAATTGGCTTAGGCGACCTGTTCCCCTCTACTCAGGAAGCGGAGATCCTTGATCTTTCTGCCTTTGATGTACCGGCAGGTACCCCGCTGGCAGATGCGCTTGATCTTAATGATGTACTGCTGGAGATCGATAACAAGTCAATGACCAACCGTCCGGATCTCTGGGGACACTACGGTATCGCACGTGAGATAGCAGCGTTATACAAGCTTCCGCTTAAGAAATTCGAAGCTGCGCAGATTCAGGCTAAATCGGATTTCAAAGTTGAGATCCTCGACAGTGAGCGCTGCCCCCGCTACATCGGAGTGGAGATGAACGGCGTGGAAGTAAAGCCCTCACCTTTTAAGATGCAGAGCCGTATCTGGAGAGTGGGCATGCGTCCCATCAATGCCTTGGTTGATATCACCAACTATGTGATGCTCGCTACCGGTAACCCGACCCATGCTTTTGATGCTGATGTCATAAAGGATCATATACGTGTAAGACGTGCAGAGAAAGCTGAAAAGCTTCTGCTCTTAAACGGAAAAGATCTGGAACTTAACGAGGACGATCTGGTAATAGCCGACGGAGAAGGACCTGTTGCACTGGCAGGCGTAATGGGAGGTGCAAAAGATTCCATCCTTCCCGATACTAAACGAGTGATACTTGAGGTGGCTAACTTTGAATCCACCGGAATCCGCAGGACAGCTCTTCGTTACGACAATCGTACGGAAGCATCTTCACGTTACGAGAAAGCTGTTGATCCCGAGCGTTGCGACCAGGCTCTGGCGCTGTCTCTGGAATACTTCAAAGAACTGTATCCCGAACTTGAGATCACGGGTTACTGCGATAAATATGAAAAGAAGCTTGAGCGTGCCGAGATCGACGTTAATCTGACCTGGCTTGCAAAGAGACTTGGCAAGCATCTGACAAATGATGATATACGCGCAAAGCTGGAGATCCTGGGCTTTGACGTAGCGATCGACGGAGATAACATGCATGTGACCGCACCGACCTGGCGTTCCACCGGAGATATATCCATAAAGGATGACGTGATGGAAGAAGTGGCCAGAATGTACGGCTATGACAATTTCGAAGCTACTCCCTTCACTACAAGCTTTGAAGGAGCCATCAACCAGAAGTCCATCGATCTTGTCCGCAATATCAAGGAATATCTTGCTATACGCTGCGGCATGCAGGAAGTATATACCTATCCCTGGATGAATGACGTATTCGTAAACGCAGTGATGCAGGATACCACGGGCATGCTTAAACTTTCCACACCCCCTGCTCCGGATTTAAGTTACCTGCGCAGTTCACTGCTTCCCAACCTCGTCGAAGCGGTAATGAAGAACGAGCGTTATTTCAGCGAGTTTTCTATATTTGAAGAGGCTCAGGTATTTACGGACACCGACTATACCTCTCCTTATGATGAGACCGAATCCCTGCCCCGTCAGCGTCGTAATATAGCGGCAGCAGTGGCAAGCGCATCAAAGAACGTGAACGATCTCTTCCGTGAAGTAAAGGGTGCTCTTGAGTTCATGCCTCGCTTCACACATATGGAAGGCTTTACTTTCCGTAAGGAAACAAAGCCTGTGTGGGCTGACAGCGTAGTATGGCAGAACATATACACCGGCGATGTTAAGATCGGTGATATAGGACTGGTCTCCGGTAAAGTGACACTGGAGTGCGGTATCAAGAACCTGAAGGTTCTGGTATTCGAGATCGATTCTACTCTGCTTAAGCCATTGATCTCACGTACCAACAAGTTCACTCATCTGGCTGAGTTCCCCGAGACGGATTATGACATCTCAATGCTCTTTGATTCTTCAGCAACCTGGGAAGAGATCAGTGATGTTATCGCGATCAAAGAGGGCGGCTTAGTAAAGAAAGCAAGCTTCGTTGACGAATACCGCGGCAAGCAGATCCCTGCCGGAAAGAAATCGGTGACCATACGTCTTACCATCGGATCTTCCGAGAAGACACTTACCTCTGAAGAGATCGAGAAAGCAGCAGCTTCGGTTATGAAGCAGCTCGGAAAGCGCATGGGTGCCGAACTGAGAGCACAGTAAAGCTTTTATAGGAAATCTCATATAAGAAAAGGGTTCCGTGATCGGAGCCCTTTTTCAATTCACCACATAAATAAAACCGTTCACCACATTTTCCGTTAGTTTCCGATCCGGTACGCTATAATGACCATAGTGATAAAGGAAGGAGTATGCTTATGAAAAGAAAAAGCATTGCGGCAATATTGCTTACGTTGTTACTGATACCCGGCTGCGGCGAAGTAACTGCTGAGAAAACGGCTGAAGAGACGGTGGCTGCAGAGACTGCTGCGGAAGAAGAGAGTTTCGATCCGGAAAGCATTAAGCCGGGGGACGATTATAACGGATATATAAATGCGAAGTATCTTCTTGATGCCGATCTTGAGAAGTATAAGGGAAGGTACGGTTCTTTTGATGTGATCGCCGAAAAAGTCGACGACAGGGTGGATGAGATCATAGAAGACATAGCGAAGGGAAACAGGGATTCCTATGCTCCCGGCAGTAACGAGCAGCTGATATATGATGTATATCAGCAGGTCCTGGAAGCTTCTACCGGCGGCAGTTTTATGAATGCTGAGGACATAGAAAACATGCTGGCAACGGTTGATGAGATATACAGTACTTCTACGATAGACGAATTTCTCAAGGTCAGCGGAAAGCTGTTTGCCGGCTGGGGTGTGAATCCGATCTGCGGTATCGATATAGATACGGATATGCGGGATTCCTCATCCGGAAGTATTTCACTCCGGCCTTTTTCATCACCTGTCGGCGGGTCACTAAAAGATATCTGCATCGGCGGGCAGATGGGACAATCTGCGGCAGCACAGGTGAAGGATGTTCTTACGGATCTTGGCATGGACATTGATGAGGCAAATGAGAGAAGCATAGCGGATGTAAAGCTGATCATAGATATTGCTCTTTCCTCGGATCTTGAGTTGATCGAAAGTATGGGTAAGGACTGGAGTACGGCATTACAGACAGCAAAATACAAAACCAATGAAGAACTTGATAAGCTCTGCCCCAACGTGGGTACTGACGGGATACTCCGTTCCCTGGGTATCGAAGAAAGACTGACAAAGGGAGTATATCTCTGGGATGAGGGGCAGCTTGCTGCTATAGATTCTCTGCTTACCGAGAAACATCTTAAGGAGTGGCAGGACATAGCGGTTGTCTGCTACAAATACAGTATGACGGAGTATCTGAGCGAAGAATACGGCGGAACTCAGGTCCTTTACTCAAATGATAAGTATGCCAAAGATGTTGTGAAGTATGTTTTAGGCAGGGAAATCGGAGAAGAGTATGTAAAGCGCTGGTATGACAGCGAAACGGTCGAAGAAGTGACGGAGATCACAAAGGCCATAGTAGAAGAATACAAGCTGATGATTAAAGACTGCAGCTGGCTCAGTGATAAAGGAAAAACTGCGATCAGACAAAAGCTTGATAACATGATGTATTTTATCGGTGCGGGAGATCCTCATACTATAGATCCGAAGGATGCGGGACTCATCGGCCACTCGGTATATGAGACCAGATACAGGCTGAATATGAAAAAATATGAAGAACAGATTGAAATGCTCAGTTCAGGTGTTGAACGAAACGGTTTTAAGATGATGAATCCACAGACCGTAAATGCCTGCTATTCACCGGATATGAATTCGATCAATATCACTCTTGCGATCATGGATGCACCTTTTTACAGTAAGGATCAAAGCTACTGGCAGAATCTCGGTGGTATAGGTGCGGTAGTCGGACACGAGATATCACATGCTTTTGACAATCACGGAATGATGTTTGATATGAATGGTAATTACTCCCCGGACTGGATCCCGGAGAAAGACAGGAAAGCTTTTGATGAAATGGCAGAACATATAGAAGAGTATTATTCCGACATGAAGATCCTTGATATTCATCCCGTGGACGGAGAACTGACTCTTGGAGAAAATCTGGCGGATATCAGTGGTGTGGACTGCATACTCCGTCTGACAAAAAATAATGAGCAGCGTAAGGAATTGTTTGAAAACTATGCAAGGATCTGGGCAGCGATAACTCCGAAAGACGAGGTATTGAGTCAGCTTTACGCTGATGTTCACAGTCCGGATATCATAAGGGTTAATGCCGTAGTATCATTGTTTGATCCTTTCTATGAGATATATGACGTAAAGCCGGGTGACGCAATGTATGTAGCCCCCGAAGACAGGGTAAAGAGATGGTAGGAGGAAAAAGAAAATGGGATTGATGATAAAACACTCACTTAAGAATATTTTTTCAAAGCCCTTAAGGCTCCTGCTTCTGGTGTTCTGTATCAGTTTTGCGTCACTTACGGCTCTGCTGGCGGTGGATATGAAAAACAACATACAGGATCTGCTGAAAGGCTACATGCTGGACATGATCGGAAAGATGGATATAGTAGCTTATCAGGTAACAGGTGAAGAGATAGACCGGATAGATGATCTTGCAACGGTAAAAAGAATAGGTATCAACTCGGTGCAGGAATATGAGTATAAAAGAGATCCTTCAAGTTATTCATATTCCTTCGAAACACCGATATCCGTCAGTTCGATATCTGATCTTGGGGCGGCATATGAAATGTGTATCCTTCCTGAGAAGTATGAACTTGACGATGAGTCGGTATTAATAAGTACAAGCTATGCGGAAAAGTTCGAAAAGTCAGTCGGAGATACCGTACACTTCGAGACCAGGGATGAAGTTGATATCCCGCTTAAAGTCCTGGATGTGGTAACTCTCAACAATTCCTTTTTAAGCGGTGACTTCGTTATAGTTTCTACTGAGAACATGAGAAGGATATCCTGTCTGGCATCGACAGATTACAATTGCTGGTTTCTGGATGTAGAAGACGATGCAAAAATCCAGGAGATTGCAGATGTCATAAGGGAGGAGGCTCCCGGTGCCGAACTTGAGGTGATCAGTGAACTTGTGGATAATCCGGATATAGAGTCCCTGTATAACTTGTTCTATCTGCTGTTCCTGATATCCTTCCTTCTTGTGATCTTTGTGACAACCTCCATGGCGGAAAAGATCGTAAATGAAAGAATGTCTGTTATAGGAACTTTAAGAAGCCTCGGTGTCACGCAGGGAAAGACCGCTATTCTCCTTCTTATTGAAAATATAATATATGCCGTTATAGGTACCGTTATCGGAATTGCGGTATACTCTGCCGTAAAACCCGGAATGCTGGGATCAATGATGAATATGAGCACGAGTTCAGGTGAAAAGATCGATCCCGCACAGTATTTCGGCGCCACTCCGATATATGTATATCTGACAGTGCTTGCAGGAGCCATCATCATAGAATGCGCGTACCCTTTATTCGAACTTGCAAAGGCAGTTAAAACGCCTATAAGGGATATCATATTTGATAATAAGGATACGGAATTCAAATACAGATGGGGCAGACTCTATGCAGGAATAACCCTGCTTGCTGTCTCGTTAGTTTCGGGACTGCTGGTCAAAAACTTTTTCACCCTGGCTCTTTCCTTTGCCTTCGGAGTGGTGGCCCTGGCGGTCCTTATCCCCTTCCTGATACGCATCATATCAAAGGGATTGACAGCGTTGTTTAAAAAGATATCCTTCCCTGTTGCCCAGCTTGCATCGGAAAACATTTCCAGAAACAGGATAATAATGGGTACGGCGGTATTGTGTGTGACATCCCTGACACTGGCGCTTCTTATAGAAGGAATAGGGAAGGCTCTTACCGGGGATATCATAAAAAGCAAATATGATAGTGATCTGATGGTTGATATATATGTAAATGATGAGGACCATGATTACAGATATCTGAATGCTGTGGAAGGAATATCGGAGATCGACTATGTATATGAAAGTCCTGCTAATGCAGCGATAAACAATGAAAAGAAAAGAGTCTGGTCTGTCTTTGCGGACAGTCCCCATACGATGTTTAAAGATCTTCCGGCCGATGGATACGGACTTAAGGCAGACGAGATCGTTATGTCCGAAGCTATGGCAAAAAGGATCAAGGTTAAGATCGGTGATGAGGTTAAGCTGGTTTTTGATCCGAATACTGATTTTCCTATAGAAAAGAATTTTGTTATCAAGGATCTCTTAAATACGAATGATACCATGATCTTCAGTTTTGAATCATTGATAATAAACAGGGATCTTTATGACCACATGTTCACCGGAAGATTATCTACCATATTGTTGAATGCGGATGATCCCGAAAGTGTAAAAGAGATCATCACAAAAAACTCCGAGTCCTATGCACTTAAGATAAAGACCCGTGATGAGCTTAACGAAGAACAGCAGGAGAATTCGGGCGGTATGCTTACCGTACTCAGGCTGGTAGTAGCGGGAAGTGTTATGCTTACTATGATAGGTATTGCAGGAAACCAGTCCATCGGGTTCCTGACACGTAAAAGAGAAACAGCGCTGCTTTACTCGGTTGCAATGCCGCGTCATAAACTTAAAAGACTGATATTCCTCGAAAGCCTGTTTTCCATGGGGATCTCAGCTGTTGTAGCAGTGATCGCTTCGCCTTTCCTATACAGGGTGCTCGTATATCTTCTGGATGTCATAAGTGACGGAGATATCGGTATCAATAACACAAATGGAATAGGATTGATCTGGAGCGTGGTATATCTTGCGATAATACTTGCGGTATTCCTCCTTACCACGCTGATACCCTCAGGATATCTGAAGAAGATGAATATTGCCGAAGAGCTGAAATACGAATAGAAGACAGTACCGAAAGGAGAAAGCTAATGGATACGATAATCACAGTTGATAATGTTTACAAATCATTCGGAAAAGATGATCTTGAAGTAAAGGTGCTTCAGGGTGCGGACATGAGGGTAGAGCAGGGTGAGTTTGTTTCACTTATGGGGCCCTCGGGCTCGGGAAAGTCCACGCTCCTGTATCTGATAGGCGGTCTTGACCGCAATTATACCGGAGATATCGTGGTGTGTGGTGAGAACATAGGAAAGATAAAAGAGAAAAAACTGTCCGACTTAAGACTTTCAAAGATAGGCTTTATCTTCCAGTTTTACAATCTTGTACAGAACCTTAGCGTAGAGGATAACATCCTGCTTCCATTAAAGGTTTCAAAACGGTATAACAGCGAAACTGAGAAAAAACTTACGGAGATACTTGATATCACAGGTATCGCCGATAAGAGAAAAGTAATGCCGGCAAAACTGTCCGGCGGGCAGCAGCAGCGTGTTGCCATTGCAAGAGCTCTTATGGGTGAACCGGAGATAATACTTGCGGATGAGCCCACAGGAAATCTCGACAAGGAATCCGGCCGTAATATCATGGAACTCTTCAAAAAAATAAATGAAGAAAAGGGTATGACCATACTTCAGGTAACTCATTCCGAGGAGAACAGCAGGTATGGCAGCCGTGTCGTGAAACTCGACAACGGAAAGCTCATCTGATATAATTTCTGAATGGAGGGCAGACAAGGATGAAGATCGCCATATGTGATGATGAGAATATTTTTCTGAGCGATCTTGAGCAGAAGATATATAAGCATATCTCAAGACTTGACTGCGAGGTATTTCCGTTTTTAAGTGCAGAAGAGCTGCTTGCTTCTTCAGAGAGTTTTGACCTGATCTTTCTGGATATAGAAATGGGCGGTATGGATGGTATGAGTGCTGCCAGGCAGATACGTGAGAAGGATTATGAGATCCCCATAGTATTCCTGACCAGCCATACCGAAATGGCCATAGAAGGCTACGAGGTCAATGCCTTCCGTTTTCTGAAAAAGCCGGTTGATGATACAAAACTCATGCAGACCATTCAGGACATACAGCTTCTCAAAGCCAGCCATAAAGGCGTGCTGATAAAGTCAGCCGGCGAAGAGATACTGGTAATACCTTCCGAGGTTTTGTTTCTCGAATCGGACAATAATAATGTGAGGATAATAACAAGCTCGGGTTCTTTTACTACAAGGATGAAGCTTGGTGAGGCAGTTGATATCTTCAATAAGATCAACGATACGATCAGAAAAGTTCACCGTTGCAGTGCGGTGAATCTCGATCATGTGGCACGTCTTAGGGACAGGGAGGCAGTACTTGATGACGGAAGTGTTATCGGTATAAGCAGGTCCTGCTTTAATGGATTTAAGAACGAGCTTTATGAGCATATAAAGAAAACCGCCAGGTAAAGATGGAGCTGATATATTACGCTATAACATTTATATTGATCATAGCAGCCGCATTTCTTATGTGGTTTTTTATTTACGGAAGAAGAGAGCTTAAGGGTGAGCAGAAAAAGGAATATCCCATATCTTTTTTACTCTGTCTTTTTTCGACACTCATCATGGCTTTCGATTTCAGACAGTGTCTGTATGTTCTTGAGAAATACGGTGAAAGCGGATTTCTTCATCTGCTGTTCTATCCGATAAGTGTTCTTGCGGTCATAATGCTGCTTGCGCCGGTATGTATCATTTTATCAGGTCGTGAAGCTGTTATCCCGGGTATTATCAATCTGCTTTATTCATTTTTATTCATGCTGCTTTTCAATCTTCTGTGCTTCTGTATCATACACGAGCATTCTGCTGTTTCATCAGGCCTGAGTTTTCTGGTGACAGGGCTCCTCTGTTTTATTACGGTCATCAATACCCCTCAGCTTTCCAGGGACAGATACAGGGCCGAGCTTAAAAAGATCGACAGTGAGCTTTCGGATGCACGGAATACTTATTACGAGGCCGTTAAGAAGAGCAGTTATGAGATAAGGCGAAGCAGACATGATATGAAAAATCATATGATAGCATTGCGGGAACTTGCACAGCAGTCAAGACGTGAAGAATTGCTTGCTTATATAGATACGATCACTGAACAGATAGAGGCAGCAGCGCCCCCTTTCAGAAGCGGAAACGATATAGCGGATTTTATAATTGCAGATAAGTATGCAAAAGCAGAAAAAAGAGGTCTTAAGCTGGTACTTTCCGGGGATCTGGCCGGGCTTGATATAGATGCTGCGGATCTTGTTACGATACTTTCCAATCTCCTTGATAACGCAATAGAGGCGTTAAGCAGGCTTTACGGCAGAAATCTTTCGGAGGAAGATAAAAGTATAATTCTCGAATTCAAAAAGAATGCCAATTTTATCCTTATAACGGAAAAGAATAAAAGTATGACCAAGGTAGATCCCTCAAGGATCGTATCAGTTAAAAACTCACCGGATCACGGCTTCGGGATCATGAACATACGCAGGGCCGTAAAGAAAAACGGCGGTGAATATAATATAAACTGCAGTGAAGAAGACGGTCTTTATCTTGTTGAGACGGAGATAATGCTGCCGCTGATAAAAGGCTGAATTTTTTTGTCACCTTTATGACTTCTAATTCGGAGGAAGAGCTGATCGGTAAAGGATATGAACATATGAAGACTTTCCTGGGCAGCTCTCGGAAGTTATACTGATGAGGATGCGCTGAAGAAAGCGGAAAGTGATAAGGGAAAAGTTTTAGCCCTGCTGAATGAAATGTACGGATATGATTCGGAACCGGACAGGGAAAGTATCGAAGCTTATCATGAGTATGATGAAGAAGGTGACACCAGACAGATCAGATATGTTTTTTACTACGGTAAAGAAACAGTGGATATCATGTGGGATCTTGCTGATGAAAAGCTTGCCTCGGTAGAAATATACGAAGATTAAAAAACAATGAAAAAGCTCACCAAATACCTGCTGTTGTTTATGGCGGCATCATTTATAGGCTGGCTCTACGAGATTGCCTGCATGGAACTGTTATTCGGTGTATATGCGGACAGGGGGGTGCTTCATCTGCCCCTCTGTCCTATTTACGGTTTTGGCTTGCTGATACTGATCGCCATATTCGGAAGGGTCAGGAGCGGCGTTCTGCTGTTTGCGGGAAGCGTGCTGCTTACCAGCGGGATAGAAATTTCGGTTTCATATTTCATGGAATATGCATTTCATACCAGCCTCTGGACCTATGAAGGATGGCCTCTGAGCTTTCAGAACAGGATATCACTTGTAAGCAGCTGTATCTTCGGACTTATGGCTTTGCTGAACATTAAGCTGATAAAGCCGGCGGTGGAAAAACTGTATGATTCCCGTTATAAAAAAGCTGTTATGATATCGACGTGCCTGGTATTTATTTTCTGTGTCATATGGGAATTATATTTTGTATGGCCGGCGGTCACCGGTGCCGCTAAGAGTGAAAGGACAGATACGTCTGCGGAAATCATTGCAGAGGAGGAAGGGAATATCACGCCTGTAGAGGATGTGCAGCCTTCTCCGACAGTGACACCGACACCATCACCTACGCCAATTCCCACTCCGACTCCTTTCCCGGAACCCAAGATACCTGATATTCCCCAAAGAGGTATGACAGAAGACATTCCGGATGCTTATCTTCTCCCTGCTAAAATACAGGGAAGAGTGGAGAGTATCAGTTATAATTCTTTGGATTTTGCCGGAAGTAATGAAATGATCATTAAGAATGCAAATGTATATCTTCCGGCTTCTTACGATCCTGAAGATGATGAGGCGCGTTATGATATCTTCTATATGATGCATGGTTTTGGCGGAGATGCGGAAGAGTTTTTCAGCAATAACGACGGAATGGAAAAGAACCTCATAGATAATATGATAATGAACGGAGATATTCCTCCGATGATAATAGTTGCTGCCACATATGATGCCGGGAACGGGCGCAGGGATTATGATCGTTCCGAAGAAGAAGTACGTGCTTTCCACAGGGATTTCGAAGAATATCTGATGCCTGCCGTAGAGGGGCAATATCACAGCTATGCAGATTCTTCATCCCGGGAAGACCTTATGGCATCAAGAGATCATCGGGCCTTCGGAGGTTTTTCCATGGGAGCGGTCACCACCTGGTTTGAATTCTGTTATAATTCTGATTACATCCGGTATTTTATGCCCATAAGCGCAGCCTGCTGGTATTACGGTGATATACATGATGCCGAGCCGGTGCTCAATACCGACTATCTCATATCTGTTGTGAATGAGAAAAAACTTGATGAACGCGGATATTTTATTTATGCCTGTACAGGCACCCTGGATTCGATGCGCGGCGAACTGGATCTGCTGATGGACGAGATGTTTTCACGTGAGGATATTTTTGATGCGGAACATGCTGTTTATTACTACAGCGAAGGAGCAGCACATGAGCTTGTAGCTTTGCCCGAGTATATATATAATGGTCTTAAGGTATTTTTCGGCAAAGACGGAAACAGTGAGAATAAGGAGGAATGAACGTGCCGGATCAGGCACAGTTCATGATATCGGATCATACTGAAATCTTGATAAGTGTTCGAAAGGCTGTATCTGTCTGCCTCTGAAAAGACCGCAGCCGTCATTGATCAGCTGGTTGTTAAAAGCCTTGAACATGTTGACGTTGACATTTGCCAGGTCCAGTTCCAGCAGTTTGATCAGCCTTTCATATGCTTCATCAAAAACTTTACATTCACCGGGCTGTATTATATCACGTTTAACCCTGTGTTCTTCCTGTTTCTTCTCATAACCGAAGTGATTGGCTGCACCGATCTCGGCAAAGTCATCCATGTCTTTGGTTCTAAGCTGTACTTCCGTATAGCATCTCGCATGATTATCATAAAAAGTGATATGAAGTGAACGGTAACCCGACGGACGGGGCGTGCGTACATAATCTCTGTAATACTGACGGACGTTTTCGCTTAAGGGTCCTGTCGCCGGCTGTCCATGATAGCCGGAGAGTTCGGGTGTAAAACCGCGTTCTTCCAGAAAAGCCGGCAGTATATCTGCTATTTCATACAGGTATTTTGTCTCCTGTTCTTCGAGGCTTTCTTCCGCAGATACATGACATACCGGTAGCGAGATCACTATGCGGTATGCGATCAGATCCCTGAAACAGTTGATATTGCTCTTGATCTCCGTATCAGTCGGAAACCTTCCGTTGGTCTTGTAGTACTCATAGATATACTCAAGCACATAGGCATTGAATTTTTCCTCAGCACGTATAAGGGACTTGATCCTGCCTTTAAAGGTGAATGCAAGAAAAGGATATTTCTGAGTCATGTAAAGATAGAACTCTTTGATCCTGTTGGACTGTGAGGTAAGGAAGTCCGTATGTTCCAGCTGCTCTATGATCTGGATCAGAAAGTTGCTGTGAGCAAGGTCTATGGCATTGCTGCTCTTTATCGCTTCTTTTTTCAGATCATCCGAATAACGCAGCAGTATCTTAAGTACCGTATCACCTGAATAAAGATAATCGTTTAATGAGATCATTTTGCTGTCCCCCATAACACAAAAGACGTCCCATCCGATAAGATGAAACGCCTTTGTTTCGTAAATCGTATAAATCCTAACATTTTTAAGTCCGAAACGCAAGACTTTTCTTAATTCACATCTTGCAATCCGCTGTGATAAATGATAGTATCTAATAGGAGCTTGAAGCAAAGGCGTTTCATCCGTTTGGATGGAGCGCCCTTTTTTTGTCGGATCGGAGGTAGGGTGATGGCAGCTTTTGACAGAATAAAGAGCGGGATACCGGAGATGGATACAGCCCTTGATAATATCAGACTCGGAGATAACGTGGTGTGGCGTGTGTCGGAGCTGTCCGAGTTTAAGCTTTTTATGGAACCCTATGTAAAGCAGGCCATAGAGGATAAACGTAACATCATTTATTTCCGTTTTGCCAGTCATGAGCGGCTGGTAGAAGACCGTCCCGAGATCAAAACCGTCGAAGTGGCGCTCTCCCACCGCTTTGAGAATTTCACCGTAGATATCCATAATGTGATAGAGAAAGAAGGAAAGGATGCCTTCTATGTGTTTGACTGTCTGTCTGAACTGCAGACCGCCTGGGCTACTGACCTTATGATGGGCAATTTCTTCAGGGTGACCTGTCCCTTTCTCTTCATACTTGATACAGTTGCATTCTTTCCCATCATCAGGGGAAAACACTCGGTACAGGCTATTAACAAGATACTGAATACGACGCAGCTTTTCTTTGATGTATATTCCGACAAAAAGAATATCTATGTGCGTCCCGAAAAAGTCTGGAACAGAAATTCCGATACCATGTTCCTTCCGCATACCTATGATCCGGAGAACGGCGAGTTCAGGCCGATACTGGATGGTGTCAGATCAAGCAGGTTTTACCAGACACTGGGTGCGGCGCAACGTTCGGCACAGGAACAGTATTCCGATTCCTGGGATCGCTTCTTCAACCGTGTGAAACTTATGAGAGAAAACGGAATGGATATCAGCGAGGACTGTACGTCGATGTGCAATATCATGATGACCCGGGATGCGAAGATGCGCGAAATGGTAAAGAAGCATTTTACGCCTGAAGACTATTTTGCGGTAAGAGACCATATGGTAGGAACCGGAATGATAGGAGGAAAGGCCTGCGGCATGCTGCTGGCAAGAGCGATCATAAGAAATAAGGAAGAAGATATAGCTGAAGTATTGGAGCCCCACGATTCGTTTTATGTTGGTTCGGATATGTATTATACCTACATAGTTGATAATAACCTTTGGGATATGAGGATAAAACAGCGTACGGATGAGGGATACTTTACACTTGCGGCCGAGTTTGCGGAAAAGATCATGGAAGGAAGCTTCTCAGATGCGATGCGGGAACAGTTTGTAAGGATCATAGATTATTACGGACAGGATCCCTATATCATACGCTCAAGTTCCATACTGGAGGATGGCTTCGGAAATGCTTTTGCCGGTAAATATGAATCGGTATTCTGCATAAACCGCGGCAGCATGGAAGAAAGACTTGAGGAATTTGAACGGGCAATAAAGATAGTATATGCAAGTTCGATGAGTATGTCGGCCCTTGATTACAGAAAACGACGCGGACTGGATAAGAGAGATGAACAGATGGCACTGTTGATACAGCGTGTGTCAGGATCCTATTACGGAACGAATTACATGCCCTGTGCCGCGGGTGTGGGTTATTCCTACAGTCCCTACAGGATCATGAAGGACAGCGATCCGACTGCAGGTATGTTAAGGCTGGTGATGGGACTCGGAACCTCGGCGGTAGACCGCACAGAGGGCTCATATCCGAGGATAGTCAATCTGGATATGCCGGAAAAAACCTCCTATTCATCATCAGCGGACAAGCATAAGTTTTCCCAGGGGAAGGCTGAAGTGATAAATATGCAGGAGCGTTCACTGAAAAGATTTCCTCTGGATGAGATAGAAAAGGATATGCCGGGGTATCTGGACAAGATACTTCTGGAGCATGATTATGAAGCAGAGAACCGCTTGTACGAAAGAGGGATCAGCCGTCAGGTAAAGTTCATCTCCTGTAAAGGCCTTGTGGCAAATAAGGAACTGATGGAAAAAATGAGAAGGATGCTTCGCTGTATACAGGAAGAATATGAATATCCGGTTGATACCGAATTCACGATCAATATCTCTGAAAACGGTGAATACTCCGTAGACCTGCTGCAATGCAGGCCGCTGCAGGTACAGAAAACGGTGGGAGGAACCGTAGTACCTGCCGGGATAAAAGAAGAAGATATATTGCTTGAGAGCAGAGGAGCATCCATGGGAATGTGCAGGACCACTGAGCTGGATATCATTGTTCTTGTGGATCCCGTTAAGTATTACAACATGCCTTATAAGGAAAAGGATCTGGTAGCGAGACTGATCTCAAAGATCAGCTGGCATTATCGTGAGCTGAACAAACATCTGATGCTGATAGTCCCGGGAAGAGTGGGAACCTCTTCTCCCGAGCTGGGAGTACCTACCTCATTTTCGGACATAAGTGCTTTTGAAGTCATCTGCGAGACGGAAGAAACAAAGGCGGGATATAATCCGGAGCTGTCATACGGAAGCCATATCTTCCAGGATCTGGTGGAAGCGCAGATACTTTATACTGCAGTATTTCATAATGAAAAAACAATACACTATTCTCCGGATAAACTGGAAGCTTTCCCTGATATCGTCGGAGAATTCGCGGACAAGGAAATACTCAGCGATATAGTTCATGTATATGATCTGAGTTCCCGCAAGTGTGCGGTTTATAACGATATAGCAAATGAACATCTGTTGATGGCTTTTTCGAAATGAAATAAGGAAGGTGAGAAAAATGAAAAACCGGCTTATCAAAGTAACAACGGCTGTGCCGGGGTTAAAGATCGGAGATGTGAAGTACAATACCGAACAGATCATAACGATGATAAAAGAGAATAAAGATTGCGGACTCATGGTGTTCCCTGAACTGAGTATCACCGGATACACCTGTGGGGATCTGTTTGGCAGCGAACTGATGCTTGATCAGGCAGAGAAGGCACTGATGAGATTGGCTGAGGAAACCTGCGGTACGGGTATGACGGTGGTGACCGGAGTGCCATTACGTTATAAAAACAGTCTTTATAACTGCGGTGCAGTGCTGTCACAGGGCAGCATAAAAGCATTGATCCCCAAAACTTATCTTCCCAATTACGGAGAGTTTTATGAATGCCGCTGGTTTGCATCGGGGAAGGGGCTGAAAGGAAAGAGCATAAAGATAGGAAATGAAGAGATACCTTTCGGCAGTGATATCCTTGCGGAGGATACTGTTTCCGGAGCTGTGCTAGGGGTGGAACTGTGTGAGGATCTGTGGGTGCCTGATAAACCGAGCACACATGCGGCTGTTGCAGGGGCGAATATCATTGCAAATCTTTCGGCATCGGATGAACTGATCGGCAAGCAGGAATACAGAAGGGAACTTGTAAAACAGCAAAGCGGTTCATGTTACTGTGCATACATATATGCGTCATCAGGTACACATGAGAGCAGCACGGATCTGGTCTTCTCGGGACACAGCATCATCGCACAGAACGGCAGTGTGCTGAAGGAGAGTATTTTTCCCGAATATCCGAATACCGAGTCTGCATTGATCGATCTATGCTTCATTATGCATAACAGAAGAAGGCAGAATACTTTTGATAATGAAGATACTGCGGATTGCAGAAGAGTGAAAGTGCGTATGCAGGCAGCAGGCGCAGATGAGACAGATATAAAAGAACTTGCGGCTGTTTTGAAAAAAGAGGAGCATCCTATAGCTCGGAATCCCTTTGTGCCGGGCGATGAGAATATGAGGGATGAAAGATGCAGGAGGATACTTAAGATACAGGCCAACGGACTGGCTACGAGAGTAAGAGCCAGCGGTATAAAGAATCTGGTGATAGGCATATCCGGCGGACTGGATTCCACGCTTGCGCTGATAGTATGCGCAGAAGCAAAGAAGCTGGCAGAAGATATACGCATCTTGGCATACACAATGCCAAATGAAGGGAATACTACCGGCAGGACCTATGAGAATGCAAAGAAACTGATGAGGATACTGGCAGATGAAGAGTATGAGATAGCGATCAAGGAAGCTGTGGATCTGCATCTGGATCAGCTGGGACATGAGCCGGGATATATGGGTGAGGGTGATGTGACCTATGAAAATGCTCAGGCCAGAATGAGGACCTATCTGCTTATGGATGCCGCAAATATGAACAATGCTCTGGTCGTAGGTACCGGGGACCTTTCGGAGCTGGCTCTGGGCTGGTGCACCTATAACGGTGATCATATGTCCATGTATGCGGTAAATGCATCGGTACCGAAAACCCTGGTGAAGTTTATCTGCAGATCCTATGCGCAGTTCTGCGGTGACAGTGAGCTTAAGAAAGTATTGCTGGATATCTGTGATACGCCTATAACACCTGAACTGACACCGAACAAAGACGGTGTGATCGTACAGAAGACCGAGGAAAAGATAGGCAAGTATGATCTGAATGATTTCTTTCTTTATTATACGCTGCGTTACGGTTTCGAACCCGCAAGGACAGCGGCATATGCACTGAGTGCTTACCCCGAACTGACAGAAGATGAAGTGAGGGATGCGGGAAGGAAATTCTTTGGGAGGTTTTTCTCGCAGCAGTTTAAGCGCAGCTGCCTGCCTGACGGACCTAAGGTGGGTTCTGTCACGCTTTCGCCCAGAGGGGACTGGCGCATGCCGAGTGACGCATCCGCAAAACTGTGGCTGGATGAGCTTTGAGACTTGACAAACATTGTCAAAAGTATATAATGCGTTTTTGGTTGTTTGCTATACTATTGACATGCGAGGTTGTAGGTCTTGGGAAAAACTAAAAAACTTGTCGAACTGTTTAAGAAGGATTCCGTTCTCTTCATATCGGGTATCCTGGCTGTAATATCATGTTTCTTTGTCAAGCCGGATTCGGGATATATCGGATATATAAATTTCAGGGTGATCGCTATCCTTTTTTCACTGATGCTGGTAGTCAGTGCTTATATAAGGATAGGAACCTTCGCGTTTTTTACGAACAAGCTGCTGGAAAAGATCAAGTCGGAAAAAAACATATCTCTGTTTTTCGTTATACTTTCCTTTTTCATGAGCATGCTCCTTACTAACGATGTGACTCTTGTTACACTGGTACCTTTTGCCATAAGTGTTCTGAAAGAGTTTAATGACAGAAGAAGGACCATGTATACGCTGATACTGATGACCGTATCTGCAAATCTCGGAAGCATGCTTACTCCTATAGGAAATCCGCAGAACCTGTATCTTTATACGGAATATCATATAGGACTGTTTGATTTTATAAAGCTGATGCTGCCCTACAGCGCAGCTTCGCTTATTCTGCTGGTAATAGCCGTACTGATATTAAATAAGACAGATAAAACGCTGGATACGGCAGTGACCGAAGAAGTTTCGGCACCAAAGCCTTTTCTGCTTTTGATATATACGGCTCTCTTTATACTGTGTCTGCTTACGGTATCAAATATAGTAAACTTTGTGATCATGCTGGCAGTGGTAGCGGCTGTCATGCTGGTATTTGACCGAAAAGCATTCATTAATATTGACTATGGTCTGCTCTTTACATTTTTATTCTTCTTTGTATTGATCGGTAATCTGGGGAGAATAGGATTCATTCATGATACGCTGTCTATGATAATAGATAAAAACGTAACACTCACCGCAGTTCTTGCTTCACAGTTTATCAGCAATGTTCCGGCGGCTATGCTGCTCTCGGCATTTACCGCAAAAGGCCCGTCTCTTCTTATCGGAACGAACCTGGGCGGCCTGGGTACGCTGATCGCAAGCATGGCAAGTCTTATCACATATAAATTCTATAACAGGGAAAAGAAAGAGGGCGAACACTATCTTCTTGCATTTACGCTGATCAATATTGTTTTCCTGTTCCTGTTGCTGATACTCTATTACGGTTTGGGCAGTATACAGGCATAAAATGTTGAGCTGCGGGGGTTCCGTAAGAGGAACCCTTTTTTAGTATATTGAGAATGCTTTGTTATTCCGGCATGATAAATCACAAAAAGTGGTAAATTTGAAGAAGAAAATAAGAGGATATTCTGAACCGTATGTTATATTCTATTACGGGATCAAAGGACAGAAGGTTTATTGAAATATGAATGAGAAGAAAACTATAGTAATAGATGAAAAAACACCGCTGCTTCTCCTGGCGGGACCGATGTTTCTTGAGCTGTTCCTGAATACCATGCTCAATAATGTTGATACGCTTATGCTCAGCCATTATGATGAGTATGCAGTCGGAGCAGTCGGAAATGCAAATATTATCATGTTCATGATGAACATACTGTTCAATGTTATTGCTACAGCTACAAGCGTGGTGGTTGCACAGTATCTCGGAGCTAAACGTATTGAAAAGATGAACATGATATACACTCTTGCCGTAGCAGTGAATTTTGTGATCGGTCTGACCCTCAGCGGTGTCTTCTGCGCAGCAAACCCTCTGATCATGAATTTCCTTAACGTATCTCCCGAGATGCGTCCATACTCGATGATCTACATATATATCGTAGGCGGCGGTGGATTTATCACTGCTGTGTTTAATGTAATGCTTCAGATACTCCGATGTAACGGATATACCAAGATAGGTATGTGGGTGTCGTTTGCGATCAATGTGATAAACATTATCGGAAATTATCTTTTCCTCTATGGCCCGCTTACTTTCCTGAAGATGGGTGTGGCAGGCGTTGCAATATCGACGGTAGCTGCCAGGTTCATTGCCGTAACGGTACTTATCGCATTCTTTTATGTGAAAAGTATAGGAAAGATATCTTTGCGTTATCTGAATCCCTTCCCCGGGAAACTGCTGAAGAAGATGATAAAGATAGGACTTCCTTCTGCCGGTGAATCCCTTACTTATAATCTTTATCAGACGACACTGCTTTCTTTTGTAAACAGTATGGGAAACGATTCGGTGAATGCGAGAACATACTGCAATACACTGATATCTTTTGCGATGATCTTTTCAAACGCATCTGCCATGTCTACACAGATAATAACGGGACACCTCGTTGGTGCGGGCAAGTCGGATGAAGCTTATAAGAGAGTGTTTAAGACTCTGAGGACATCACTGCCAATAACGATAGCCCTTGCTTCCGTCAATGCTATACTCTGCAGATATACCCTGCGTCTCTTTACATCGAATGAGAATATCATCGCCCTGGGCCAGATGATAATGATCGCTGATATTTTTGTTGAGACGGGACGCTGCCTCAACATGACTTTTGTCAGCAGTCTTAAAGCTGCCGGAGCATATATATTCCCGCTTATCATGGGGCTGGTATGCAACTGGAGCCTGGGCCTTACCACAGGATATCTGGTCGGTGTTGTTATCGGTGTCGGCGTCGCCGGTATTTATGCGGGAACAGCTACCGATGAATGTATACGCGGGCTGATAGTCATGTATTACTGGTATAAGAAAAAATGGCTCGGGAAAGCGATCGTTGATAAGAAAGATGTCAAAGATCTTGATTAGACGAAAAAATTGTAATTGACAAGTCTGATACTCTTTGTTATTATTTGCAGGAAATAAATTTTGAAGAAAGCGAGGTATTCATGATTATGCGTGTAAACAGAACAGAGATTGCAAGTGAATATGGTATGAAGACCTCGGTTTGTGCATATTGATCTGATAAGAATAATTCTTTTGAAATCATAGGACCGTGGCATTCCCGTCACGGTATTTTTATGTCCATTTTCAATCCCGAGGTTTTAAGACAAAATCGTTTTATTGTTTTATCCCTTTTTATGACAGTGTGTCTGAAAAGGGAAGTATGTGTTAATGATCGGAGGAAAAAATGATCACAATTAAAGAATCAACTTATGATGATATCAGGAATATTCAGAGTCTTTGGGCTGATGAAGATGTTATGAAGTATATCTGGCCCGGAGGCTTACATGAAACAGAGGACGCTGTACGGGAATGGCTGGACAGATTTATCAATGCCGGACCGATGCAAAAGCATTATTCAATCTTTGAAGACGGTAAATATTGCGGAGAGACACAATATGGGATAGATGAAGCTACACATAGCGCAGCTTTGGATATCAAACTGTTTAAGTCTGCATGGGGACGGGGTATCGCAACCCGGGCGTTGGAACACTCTATAGAAGAAGCCTTTAAAAACGGAGCTGAAACAGTGTGGGTAGATCCACGTCCGGCTAACATCAGGGCAATAGCTTTATACCGCAGGCTGGGTTTTGTCCAAAAAGAAATGCCGGAGCATGTGATCGCACAGGGAGAGGATCCGACAGTTTTTACCTATATGGAACTGGGGAAAGAAAAAACCGGAAGGATCTGCGAGGTTCAGAAGAACCGCTATTCCATAAAGTTTATGGGCCGGGAACTGCCGGCAGTACTGATCAGAGATTTTTATGAAGAAGAGGCTGATAAACTTCCGGTAGTCGGTGACTATGTGACATTTAAGTTTAACCCGGACGGTGACAGCAGGATACTTTCCGTCTGTGAAAGAAAGAGCTTTTTGCAGAGACCGGATCAGTCCAAAACAGGTGTGATGCAGTATATGGTAGCAAACGTGGACTACTGTTTCATCGTCACCTCGCTGAATGATGACTACAGTTATAACCGCATAGCGAGGTATGCAAGTGTAGCTCTGCAGGGAGGCGCGATACCGGTTGCCATACTTACGAAAGCGGATCTGTGCAATAACGTCGGCCGTTATGTGAGTGAGGTGGAGACCATATCGGATAAGATCAGGGTACATGCCATATCAGCCCTGTATGATATAGGCATGGACGAACTGAAAGAGTACCTTACACCCGGTACGACTATTTGTCTGATGGGATCCTCAGGTGCAGGCAAGTCGACACTGCTTAATTCGCTTACGGGTGAAGAGACCATGAAAACTTCGGCGATCAGGGAATCAGATTCTAAAGGCCGCCATACCACTACCTACAGACAGCTGATAGAGCTTGAAAACGGAGTGTCGATCATTGATACTCCGGGAATGCGCGAGATAGGAATGGCACTGACAGAAGAAAGCTTAGACAATATTTTTTCGGATATCCTTGAACTTGAGAGCCGGTGTAAGTTCAGCGACTGCAGGCATGATACCGAACCGGGCTGTGCTATAAAGAAAGCACTGGAAGACGGTACTTTATCGATGGAGAGATATATACTGTACAAAAGTCTTGGTGCAGAAAATCACAGGAACTATGCCAAGAAAAAGCAGATCTCCGTATTGGTAAAACAGCGGAAGAAATACGGCCTGGATGTATAGAATGGCGCAAGTTCGTTTGGAAATATTCTTGAGCTTGAAACGTACTAAGCTGTTTTGTATAATCGTAAACAGATATGTAGTTAAGCAGTTAAGAAAGGAGCATAGTTTTTATGACCAGAAGACTTATTATCGCTCAGTAGTCTGAGCTTAAATAAACCGAATGAATCGTAAGCTCAGACGAATCCCTGTTTTATATTTTGGAGGAGGATTATGAGCTATATAAAGGCAGAGACTATACTGCCCAAAGAATTAATAGAAACGATTCAGCAATATGTAGAAGGAAAGTCAATTTATATACCATCAAAAGAAAAACTCGAATGGGGCAGCAGAACTGCTGCAAAGACATATTTTCGCGAACGCAACGAGAAGATATATAAAACATATAAAAAAGGACGCAGTTTAAAAGAACTGGCTCAGAGTTTTTCTTTATCCGAAAAAAGCATTCAGAGGATACTGCGGGATCAGCGCATGGCCATGAATGATGGCGTTTCGGCAGTCTGAATCCGCTGCGATCCGGATATGTCATAAATGCGGAGGCTGCGGTAAGAAACGGGAATTTGTTAATTCCGGAAGATTCAGGGTAAATGCAAACGGTAACGGCGTGGATGTGTGGCTGATCTACCGCTGCAAAAAATGCAAGCATTCCTGGAATCTTACTATCTATGAAAGGACTAGGCCGGGAAAGATCCCGACGGAGTTGTTTGAAGCTTTTCAGGCTAATGATGAGGAAGCTGCCTATGCATATGGCAGAGATATTGATTTTTTGAAAAATAACAAAGCTGAATTAATGAAGGGCCGGTTATGAGATGCCGGCCCTTTTTCAAAAATGAAGAGGGTTATGATGGAGAGTATATATTATCACGTTATATCGGATATCCCGAAGAAGGCAGGAGAACATATCCTGTTGGATGAAGATCATCCAAACGGTATCCATAAACGTGTTTATGAACAGATAGAAACGGTTGAAGATATCTACCGTAATCCTGATAAGTATAAAGATACGGAATTGAGCCACGCGGTTGATGTGGCTTTAAGGGAACTGGCGCTTGAAAAAGTCCGGAAAGAAAAGTATCCGCAGTACCCTTCACGTATGGCTTCTTTATATGTATCAAAGACCCTTGAGGAAGCTGAGCGCTGGGGAGAGTATTTTGCAAAGCTGGGACGCCCGACTTATGGGATTGCAAAGATAAAAGTTTCCGGACGTTGTTATGAAGGCGATGCGTATAAGTGTTTTGACGGCTGTATTTCTGAAGAAGAAAACCTTCGTATGGCGGAGATCTACTGGCAGAACGGCGCAAATGAAGACGGACAGGATCCGATCGTGGAGATCCTTGCAGATGGAGATATCGAGATATTGGAGATCGTCAAGGAGATCAATGCAAATATTTAACTGATCGAGGAGGAATTTATGGATAAGAAAGCTTTATTTGAAAAGCTGACACATGAGGCATATGAAAAAGGGGCGTTCAACGGTACCTGGCTGTATGCAGAAAAAGGAAAGATCATAAGCAAGGGAGCAGAGGGATTCCGCGATTTTTCGGATAAACTGCCGATGCGGGAAGACAGTGTTTTCGAGCTGGCGTCGATAACCAAGCAGTTTACGGCAGCAGCGGTGATGCTCCTTGTAAGAGACGGACTGTTAAGTCTTGAGGATGAGGTTACGAAGTATTATCCGGAGATTCCGTATCCGGGAGTGACTATAAGGAACCTTCTTACGCACACCGGGGGCATTCCGGAAACTTATGATGAAGATAACTGGATCGTCAGGAAGTGGAAGGAAGAGAAGAAAGTGCCGGGCAGCGATGCGGTAATACACTTTCTTACCGAGAACGGTGAAGAGCCGTGCTTTGCGCCGGGTGAAGAATTTGAATACACCAACGGCGGATATAATCTGCTGGCGATGATCATAGAAAAAGCAGCGGGCATCCCTTTCGAGGAATACTTGTGTAAGAATGTTTTTGAACCTGCGGGAATGTACCATACCGCTGTGCACCACATTTGGACAGAAGGCATTCCTCATGATAATACTGCCCGTAATATGGTTGTGAAAGACGGCAGGCATATTCCTGTTGAAGAATCGAATGACAGAGATGTGATAGCTTTTGACGGGCTTAACGGAGACGATTATGTGTATACGGATATCTTTGATATGTTCATCTGGGACAGGGCTTTACGAGAAGAAAAGGTACTGACTTCGGAAGAACAGAAAATAATGTACAGCACGGTTAAGCTTAATGACGGAAGTATATCAGGGGCCGATGAAGACAGGGATGGTTACGGTTTTGGCTGGGAGATCAAAAATGATCCTGAATTCGGAATGATCGTGAAACATGGTGGCGGTATGCCGGGTCTCAATACCTGGTATGAACGTTATGTCGATGCTGACAGAGTGCTTATCTTTATGGGATGTCGTGAATCGAAGGATGCAAGGGCAGACGCAGCTCTCTGGAACGGTATGCGTGCGATCGCAATGGATAAGGAGCCGGGTGCTGTTACTACCATAGAGGATGAAAGCCTTAAAGATCCCGACAGATCCAAGTGGGGATCCTTCTGCGGAAAGTATGATCATCCCGAAGATGCCGAACTTATCATTAATGAAGTGTTCATGAAAGACGACGATCTTTATGCCAAAGGTGTTGATGAGGACGGAAGGGACTTCACCGCCAAACTTTATCCCATCGGTGAAGACAGATTCAGCATGAAGATGAGATGGACGCATTTCATATTCGATGACAACACTCTGACATACGACGAAACAAATTGTAATAAAATCTGATCAACCGTGGGGACGGTTCTGTGATCTGTCCGAACCGTCCCCATTGTAGAATCAGAGAAACATTTCCATGTAACGGCGGAAGGTTTCAAAGCCGGCTGCTTCGTAGAAGGCCAGTGCTCCCTGATTAAATTCCCACATATTCAGTTCGATCCGGCGAAAGCCGTTTTCCTTTGCAAAATCCTTTATGAATTCGATCATGGCAGTGGCTACGCCTTTCCTGCGGTGTTCTTCATCCACGCAGAATTCATCGATGTCCAGGAAATCGCGCTCTTTCATGAACGGGGATTCAGGTTTAGTGATGTGATTGATCACGGCAAAACCGCAGATAAAACCTTCATCATCGGCTACAACGATGTTTTCGGTGGGATCGTTCCAGATCACGTTGATAAAATCACGCAGCTCCGGTCCGAAACCGGGCTTGAATACATCGGGCTTTCCGGCAACATGCAGATCATTTACCTGCTTCCTCAGTTCATTAACCCGTTCAAGTTCGTTTTCTTTTGCAAATCTGATGATCATTTTTGTTTCCTCCTTTTGAAATGTTGTATAAAAAAAACGCCTGCGCTATGCAGACGGTCTTAAGAAACATGTTTTGTTCTTTGCTTCTTATTATCTCCTGTCAGACTGCACAGCAATAAGCTTCCTGTTTTCGGGAAGATAATAGTAGCTATACAGTTTCAGGTTTTTGTTATTTAACATTGTGTGCTTCCTTTCGTTGTTGCGTTATTCTATCATGATGTGTTAAACTTTGCAAGTCCCGTTTATTTCATTATGAATAATCAACCGGGGGGACGGTTCTCTGATCGGCTAATATTTTCAAGGGCTTCAGCAGATCTGAGGGCAAATTTTGACCAAAATCAACCGCGGAACCGTCCCCCTGATTGACACTGAGAATGGTAAAGTGACTTCAGAATCCGGTTTTCTCTATCAGTTCGTTAAGAACGCGGGCGCTCTTACCGCAGTCCTTGATGCTGCGGCCGAAGAAAGCATCGGCATCATCAATTGTAAAACTCATTGAACGGGTCTCACCGTCTACGGTATACTCGTAGGTAACATGGTCAAGATTAGCGATGACTCCGATCAGAACATAAGCCATTGACTCCATGTCGCTTTCCGTAAGCACGGCTTTTCCGGAAGGGATATCGTTCTTTGGTCTGATGATCCAGCCGTAAGGTTCAGCGGCAGTCTCAAGCTGATTCTCATATTCGCCTAAACGTGTGTATACACCGATCGCATTGGCACTTTTACCGTTTGCGGACATATCACCGATATAGTCATGTCTGCTTGCATATACCAGTGAAGCAAGAGGAGAGATAGTCTCACCATCATCCCAGATCACCTGATTGCCGATCTTAACCTGCTTTATTGTAGCAGGATCTGAAAGCTTAAAAGCATATTCGCTCCTGGCACGCTTAAATATCGAAACAGGTACTAAATTGGCTTTTATTGTCACAACACTGTCTTCTTCATTGCATTTAACACGTGAAAGGACAGTTGCGCTGTCTGAAGTGCTTATGTTTAAGCGCAGAAATCCTTCATCCACACTGACATTATTTACAATGTACATCGTCCCGTCATACGAACTGCCTACAATAAATACACGTATGATAACGAAAAGCGCTGCCATGATGATAGCTGCCATACTGCTGATAAATGCGATCTTCTGCATCAGTCGTGTTTTTTTCAGAAAATCTATCTCCTTACGGTCGTCTTCACCGGGAAGAATGGTATCCTCAGTATCACCTCGCATGGAGCGTAACACTTCAGTACATTCATGACATTCTGCTATATGTTCTTCTATGAGCTGATTAGTCCTTTCACTTGTTAATCCGTCTATATATGAAGGGAACAGATCTTTTATAACTTCGCACGGAATCTTATTCATTTTTATCCACTTCCTTTCTGAGTTTTTCTTTTCCTCTGTAAAAACTGACCCTGGCCCAGTTCTCAGTCTTACCCAGTACCTCGCCGATCTCTGCAAAAGACAGGCCGCCAAAGGCTCGAAGATAAGTGACTTCCCGGTAAGGCTCGGGGAGCTTATGCAGCTTTTTAAGCAGTTCTACCCGGCTCAGAGACTCCAGAGCCGTGTTCTCTGCGGAGGCGACGGTGATATCCTGTTCATCGATATCCTCATGCTCGGGGTTTTTACGAAGATAGCTTAAATACAGGTTTTTGGCTATCGCGCAGAGCCAGGTGGAGATCCTGCATTTTCCCTCAAAGCTGCCGATGGAGCGGACAGCCTGATAAAAGGTCTCTTGGGTGAATTCTTCGGCCAGTTCTTCCTTATGGGTCAGCGACATCAGGTATTTGTATACCGTGTTCGCGTACTTCTGATATATTTCGTCCATGGACTGCAAGATCTCACCTCCTTTCCGGGCGCCTCTGTATAGTTAGTGCATAAAATAAACAATCCGTTACAAAAAAAATATATAAAATTCAAACCAACTGATTATAATATGAAATCCCCGGTTTGACAAAACAGGTCAACCGGAGAACCGTCCCCCTGATAGGACTGTTTTGTGGTATAATAGTAAGGGTGTTTCACTTTTGCTACACCGGGCATGTATAATGGAGATAAATTTGAAAAACACCCCGATAGGAGGAAGATCAGATGAATTTAAAGATCGAAAACAATAAACTCGATAAGGATACGGTGAAAAAGCTCGAAGAAAGCATTTTTGATGATGTTGGAGAATTTTGGGTATCTGCCGGCAATTCCGCGGGTCCGGAGGAGATGTTATCCGAGGATGCGATCTTCCTTTACGGAGATCCCTCGTCAATGCAGAGAAGAAAAGAGATATATGATCTCGGAGGTGAAAACGGAACCTCACGTCCCTGTATATCGTCAGTCTCCGCCAAGGCAATAGTTTTCCGTGAGGGTGTTGATGTTGAAGGATATAAGAAAAGATTCGGTAATTATGTAAAAAAGGTCAAGCAGAAGCTGGATGACTTCTATCAGCCCGGTGACGATTCGATGAGGGATGTTATTAATGCTGTAATGATCGATCCGGCAGAAAGAGCAGTACGGGGATGGACGGTCAACAAAGTCGATCTGAGACTGAATACCAGACGTCTGACTGCAGGAATGATAACTTCCATGCCTATAGTACTCAAAGACAAAACAAGGGAAGATATACGCATACTTGATGAAAAGTATCCCATAACAAAGGCCATGATAGAGTGCAATAAAACCATCGGCTCCCATTTGGAGTATTTTGATGAGCTGGATAAGGGGACGCTTACGGCAGAGAAGGATCTGCAGCTGAGAAAAGATATACTTGATCATGGGCAGAGAATGCTGGATGCATTTGAAAAGATGGATAAGGTTGTGCCCAATTCGCCCGAAGCCGCAGAGATAAACAAACATATATCCAACTCCGTGGAAACGCTGCAGCGTAACGGTTTAAGAGGGCTCGGAACGGTCCGTGCCGATATAGAAGCCAGGGTTAGCGGTATCCGTAATGGCTGGGCTATAGAGGATCTGAATGCCCTTTCATTCTTTAAGATCGCAAGAGAAAATCTCTTCTCGGAAGCATATTACAACACAAGCACCGGAGAAGCTAAAGAAAAACCGATTTTCAGGCCCGGTGAGAGGGAGTATCTTAAGAAACTGGATACTGCATGGAAGAAGATAGAGACCAAGGTAATAAGGACAGAGGCAGAGAGGAAAGCGCTGCTTACGGAAATGCGGGAGCTGGTGAAAGAGGGCTATGAGAAGAAGTTCCTGATGACACAGGATTCAGGCATGCAATTCGGCCTCTATACCTTTGACCGTATTCTTGAAAGGAAGCTTCCTCAGGAAGAAAAAGACCTGATGGGAAGTGCCGACTTAGGTCAGATGATATCACAGTTTGATGAAGAGAGGGAAGCGGCCGCAAATGCACCCCAGCAGGAGGAGGGACCGGTACAGCAGGCTGCCGCCGAAGAGGCCCGGGAGAGAGATAACAGGCTCTATGATATCAGGGAACTGAAAAACAGATGGTTCTATGATGAGCTGAAGGCGGAGCGGGAAGCGGCAACAGAAGCAAGCGGCGAACTGAGCAGAGATTTAAGCGCATACAGTGATATGCTGAGATACATAATGGCTGAGAAGGGACTCAGCTTCATGGAAGCGGTAGAGCTGGAGAAGGCGGGCGATGAAGAACGCAAAGCGCTTGCAAAGGAATTCTTTGAAGCCTATGCGGCACATCCGGTCATGAGTACGGATCTGCCGCAGTCGGTAGTGGAAAATAATGCAGCCTGGTACGGAAACAAAGATGCGAAGGCAATAAAGAGCATCCTTTCAAATCCCATACCTGATTTTGATCCGAGGAATCCCGAAGAGCTGAAAGCAACAGCCGGACAGAAAAATGAACTCGGCATGATGGCTCATTTTGTAATGGACTGTACCCAGGATATTTCCAATATCATGTCCAAGAGTGTCATGAACAGCAAGGGTGAAGCGGCTTATCTTGACGCCTTCGGAGGAAGAAGAGAGTATGCAAAAATGATGGGACAGCTGCAGGTACTGAACCAGCTGCAGGATCTGTCTGTTAAGGCAAGCAGTCCGGAATACCCGGTTCATGTACAGGCTCTTGCCCTTACTTATCTGGAGAACATCTATAGTAATATCAAAGGGAAAAAACCGGAAGAGATCGATCCTTCGCTCTGGCATTATATGCGCAGCGTTACCAAAGTTATTTCCGAGAGTATCGAAGAGGATAAAAAGCTCCCGATGGAGGGAGCGCCTTCCTATGCTGCAATGAAGGACTATCTCGAAGGCAAGGGTCCCTCACCTTTTACCGAAGAATACCTGCACAGGAATATTGAAGTCCCTGCAAAAGAGTGGATGGCCGAGGAGGCTGCCGAAGAAGTAAGAACAATGTTCGGAAACTACAATAAGCGGGAGATCGATCTTGCGAGAGTATATAATCTGGACTTCGTGGACCTCAGAGAAGTACCTCAGAAAGACATCACGGCCGAGGATATCAAAGGCTTCAGTGATGCACAGAAAAAGGCGATACATACCTGCTTCCAGCAGCTGCTTGGGCCTATGATAAGCAGCTATACCTTCCAGGCAGATCTGGCCGGATTAAAGAATGAAGATCCAATGGATCGTTATCGCATTAACGGAAGGAAGATATCCGAGATAGTTGCCAGTAAGTATCCCGGGCTTGAAGGAAAAGATAGAGAGACCGCAATGGAAACCCTTCTTCTGGAAGCCATGGCTGATCCACAAGCGGAGCTTTCTTTTGTGGCATATACCTATGATAAGGCTCTGAATATAGTGGAACAGAAACCCAGGATCATACCCAAGGCAAAGCCTCATATGGAGAAGATGTCTGCGGTAAAGCCTCTGAATGAAAAGGAGCAGGCAGAGGCTGCTTATGATGCGATAAAGAAGGGAGCTTCCCAGCTTAATGCTTTCATGCCCGGCGTATTCAGATCCTTCGGTGCTGATTATCTTGACGCGCATCTGGACAGGATGAAGGAATTAGGCAGTGATTTTATCATAGACGGTCTGGACGGTGAGGACTATATAAAGAAAGAATACAGGGAGCAGCTTGCTAATGACGCTTCCGTGCTGGCTACAGGTCTTGAAAAGCAGGGGCGTTTGCAGGAGGCTGCCTTTGTAAGATATCAGATAAACAGAAATGAAGTGCTGCACGGACTCGGCGGAAAGGAAGGAAACTACAGTTTCAGCGCCCTTAATGCCCTGACGGATAAGCTTAATCTTGAGGCAGGTGCAAAGCGTACGCCCTCGCAGGTATTTGAGGGACTCAGGAATTTCCCTATTATCGAAGCGGCTCAGACAGCCGGCGAGATACAGAAAATACAGAATACCATGAGGTCTCAGTCCGGCGATGAACTGAAAGCAGCCGAAGCAGATAATCGCAAACTGCTCATAGAAAAGATGAATCTGCTGGAAACACAGATACGTACCATGCGCAGCAATATCGCAAACGGAAATGCAAGAGGACAGGTTGAATCCGCATTTGCGGATCCGAAGGAAGTTGACCGTTTTATAAACGGCTGTCCCGGATCAAAAACCATGCTTGCGGAACTGAGTGCGAAAAAGAAAGCGCTGGCTAACGGCTGGCCTGTACGTGACGTGGATCTGATAGCATCCTTCTATGTAAAACGCGAGATGCTGAAGACAGCAGCGGAAAGCAAGGTTCCCGGTTCAGTTGAAAGACTTAAGTATGAACGTGGATTCCGTGCGGTAAATGAGATCTGTACGCATCTTGATGCACATCCCATCAGCAGCGCACAGGAGAGAAAGGATGTCTTAAACTTCATAAACAGTTACGGTACTGCACTGTATAACGATACGGTAGCCACAGCAGGTATGGCAGACAAAGGACAGCTGACAGCGCTTAAGACACAGATGGATGAAGCCATGAAGGCAATGATCGATCCGGAGCTGTTCTATGCCCCTGAGCAGCAGGAACAGTTTAAGGCTCTGCTTCCTGCAGGACAGCCGGCAGCGGATGCCGAAGTGATATACGAAGCTTATGTGCAGCCCTTCTATCAGATGAATCCCGCTGAGCACACAAAGCCCGTAAGCGATGAGGATTATATTAAAGCTGAGTCAGCAAAGGCTGAAAAGATACGTGCACAGCTTCAGACGGTAAAGCCCGGTGCCGTTGATGAGGATCTGCCGGATGCAAAACGCAATAAGGCAATGCAGCAGTTTGCTGAAGTACAGAATCTCAGACTTGCTGATATAAAGAAACAGGAAAAGGGCAGGCTGTATGTGAATACGAACTGCGAGCTGCTTGATGACATGCTTGATTCTCTTGATATGAGCAAAGGAGTGGATACCGTTTTCGGAACACTTACCGATGAAGCGGGTATGGGAAAAACCTTCCCGCTGACCGGAGCAGCTAATGCAGCATTGGAGCTTAACAGCAGGATGAGAGCCGCCCTTAAATTCAGTGAGGAAGGAAAAGCAAACCCGGATGATCTTAATACCAAGCTGGATATCCTGAACTCGATCAATGCACTGGAAAACAGCATAAATGAGATGCGTCGGAATGCAGGCGCGATGAACAGGGAACAGGAGCTTTCAAAGATCTTCACATCACCCGATGCGGTGAAGAAGTTCGTAAACGGGGAACCCGGATCGAAGATGATGCTTGCGGATCTGGCAGGAAGAAAGTCAGCCATCACTATGGGCTGGCCGGTTGAGGATACGGATCTGATAGCGTCCTTCTATGCTAAGCGTCAGCTGCTTAAGGATGCCATTGCGGATAAAGAAGAAGGCAGCAGGGAACGTCAGGAGCTTGAAACAGCCTTCGGTACCATGGATGAGATATGCCGTTACATTGATTCACATCCGGTAATGAATGCCGGCGACAGGATGGCTGCGCTTAATTTCATCCATAATCATGGCTCGGCACTTTACAATGAAACAGCTGCAAATGCGGACATGCCGGATAAGGGCCAGCTCTATACCCTTAAAGCGCAGATGATAAAAGCTATGTCCCATACGCCGCAGCTATCATCATTTAAAAATGTCGAACAGCTCGCTGCTCTTCTTGAAAGAGCAGGAGAGATACACCACGATATTCCCGAGATAGGATTTAACAGGGGTGCATATTCCGATGAGTACAGAGCTGTAAGGAATGCCTTTGAGGCTCAGAAGAGAGAGCAGGAAATGGGTGAAGCCCTGCTGGATCTTTTTGAAAAGGATGATGCCTTCTATAAGACAGGCAATGTTCCTTCTATGGAAGATCTTGCCGATAAGGAAGCGAAGTCTATGGAGGCGAAGCAGCTCCGTATTCAGGTACCCGGATATTTTGATGCTCAGGATGTACTTGAGCGCATGGGAAGAATAAACACGAGCGTGACTCCGGATATGTTTAAAAAAGATGCTCCGGCGCGAATGATGGATGATCTGCGTACATATTATCTGGGTAAAGGTTCATGTACCTATACCGTGACCGAGAATGAAACGGATGCCTACGGCAACCCCGTCAGGGATGAAAAGGGAGTGATAAAGACCGTAACGACGGAGCATAGCCTTAACTTTAATACCTATGATGATGTGCTGAAACTTAACAGCCTGCCGCTGGATGCCAGGAGACAGCTGGTGGATAAATATATGGATGATCTCGAGAGGCATCCTTTCGGACCGGATGTTGATGATGCCACAGCCGAGGCAAGTGCACGTTATTATGCGGATATCCATAAGAAAGCCATGACGAAGTTTAAGATGTCCGCTTATGAGGGCTTGGATTTTAACGGAACAGCCGATATACAGAAACTGACAAAGGGAGGTTCAAAACTTTATTCCAAAGCAGTTTACGCTCAGGATTTCATGCAGAATACTGAATTATTCTCCCAGTATTCGCCTGTATATGACTCTAAGAAACCCAACCGTTTAAGACAGGCTTATATCGATGAGTTCGGAAGCACGGAAGAGTATTCAAAACTGAGGGAGCCCCTGGATGTACTGCAGGGTATGAAGATGCTCTCTACGATAGTCATGTCCGATAAAATGTACAGTCTGCAGCATAGAGCACTGGCGAAATATTATCTGCAGGAAATCGATAAACTCATGAAAGCTCCGGGTGGCGTAAGACCCGGTACGGCAATAGATGCAGTTTCGATAGGCAGCTTCCTGCTGGATCCGATGCTGGCGCTTCCGAAGGAAAACATACCGACGGATGCGGAGCTGAAAGCATACATTGACGGAAACGCTCCGTCACCTTTTAAGCAGCCTTATCTTGATAAGGTAAATGAGAAATTGAGAGAACACCGTGCAACCGAGGCGGGTAAGGAAAGCGCTGCCCACAGGGAGACTATCGAGAAGGGAAATCTCGATACCTCACCGGTGTTTAACTTAAGCTATATACATATGCCGCATCAGGCAAGGGATCAGCGCGGAAAACTTACCGAAGTGCCCCAGACTCTGCCCGATCTTAATGCGCTTACCGATGCACAGCAGAAGGAAACACGTCAGACCTTTGACCGTGTCCTCGGACATCTGACCGGCAGCAGCAGATACGGAAAACAGTACGATTACTGTATGAGAAGAGGCGAACCGCTGACAGACCGTTTCCGCATAGACGGAAAGAAGCCTCTGGAATACCTGGCGGCCAACGGATATCCTGCCATAGCACAGAATCCGGATAAGAAGTATCTGGATACGGTTATAAAAGCAACGATAATGACGGCCATGGCCGACCCCGCAAAGAAGCTGAGTTTTGTTCCGTATATGATGGATAAGAACGGCAACATGGTGGAGGATAAGCCGATTCCTCTTGATGCCAAACCTGCTTATGCGGAACGTATTAAGAATAATGCCCGTATCAGAGTTTCGAATCCGGAGAATGAGGGCGGTAAGTATTACGCCGCTTTGTTCAAACTGCGTTGCCAGTTCCCGGCTATAGTCTCCTTTGATCCGTCGGTGAATTACCGGACCCTGATGACAGATGAAAAAGCCAGGGAAGCAGTCAAGGACGAGACAAACGGCATGGTGGCGTCAGGTATAATAAAGAATCTCTTTTATGATGAGGACAGGGATGAAGTGCCCTTTGAGGATATTGACAGACTGAGGGCATGGTCGACTATAACAGCAAAGGAACAGCCTATCCAGTACAATTATCTCGTAGGTACTAAGGCAGACGGAAGTCTTAATGAGGAAGGAAAGAAGAATCTTGCTGCTGTAAAAGATTTCTTTAAGAGGTCAAAAGAAAAGCTTTATGAAACCGCTGACCGCTGGGAGAAGATCAATCCGGTATATGCCGATTACATGAGAGTATATGCCGATTATCTGCGAACGGAAGATGATGGTCTCACCTGGATGGATATGGAACTCAATAATAATCTGTTCATGATAGTATACGGACAGCTAGGAGGACTCGGGGCTGTCGATGCCGACAAGATCGATGCAAACTCTCCCGATTTCACCAACGATCTGATACTGGCATGTATCGGCTATCCTGCGGGAAGTCCTGCTCTTGAACTGCCCCAGGCTGCTTTTGCAGCTAAGAGATCGGCAATTATCATGTCAGAACATGAGCGTATGAAGAAAGACGGCACACTCAGCAATACTGACGACCGTATGCTCAGAAAGATGATGATCTCGGAAATGGATGAGCTTGAAAAACGTCTTCGCAGAATAGATGATGTAGCATTTAAGAGCAGGATACCGGGAACTCCCGAAGAAGAATATGCAAGAAAAATGAGGGACAACAGTGAACATCCGAGATATCTGCATAATGAACTCTATGAAGTATCTTCACATTTCCCCAGGGGTTCGGGAGAAGCATGGACTGATATGGAAGGAAAGAGAGCCATGCTTGCAAACGGCTGGCCCATTGAAGATATCAATTTATTGAGCACTATATATGTGCAGCGCAGGCTGTTGAAGCACACGATCGAGAGTAAGAAGGATAAGAATGACAGGCAGTGGCTTGATGAGAGAAACCGTTCCTTAAAGGTGATGGACGATATCATCAAAAAGCTTGAAGAAACTCCGATAACAGGCCCTGCTGACAGGCAGAGGATGTTTGAGTATATGGAAGGATACGGAGAGGCCTTCTATTCGCCTGATATAGCCGGAGGAGATCTTAATGAAGTAGAGGAACTCCGTGAAAGGATGAATAAAGCAAAGTCAAGAAAGCCTGCTCCCGAGGAATTTCTATCTGCGCAGGAATTAACTGAGGCAAGGGCAGAGTATCAGCGTTATCAGGCGCGTAAGAATTCCGCGAACCCTGATGCGCCTACCGTAGGAGGACCGCAGACTGATATAGAACGAGCCTTCTTAAATACCGAGCGTGTAGGCGCGCTGATGACGATGCGCGGACGTCTCTTAAAAGAGGGCTTAAGCTCCGATGCCGTACATGGTAAGACTCTGAGAGATCTGGACAGCTATATCTCACAGATAAATGATTTCTATTCGAACACCGACTATCTGAATCCGGCTAATGCGGAACAGAGGAAAGCGGCATTTGACAAGCTTGTAAAGGATTCGCAGGAACTAGTACAGCAGGTAGGCCGTTCCGTGGACAAGCTTGATAACGGAACCGGCAAAAAGCTTTCGGATAAGGAACAGCGTATCTATGACAGCTTCGCTGAAATGCAGTATCAGCTGCGTCATATGAGAAGTGCACATACCGCCTATGTTGACTTTGAGACCAAACGAAGGCTTGAACTGCAGAAGGCCGAGCAGGAAGCCGAAAGAAAACGGCAGGAAGCCGAAAGAATGCAGCAGGAAAAAGAGTACGTCAACAATTACCTGAAGGATCATCTGGCGATAGTGATAAACGGCAGACGTTATATGAACAGGGATTATCTGTTTGCACGGTATGCGGGAAATAAAGCCGAACTGGAGGATATCTACAAGGAAAATATCCCTGTTGCGTTGGAAGTGCTGGAGATAGACGGAAAGCTGGTAGCAAAAGATATCATTACCGAAAGACAGAGGCTCCACGATGAAAGAGTACAGACACAGAAAGCCGCACAGGAGAAAGTAACAGCTGAGCGCGGGAAGAGAAGGGACGGTAAGCCTTCTGAGGATCTCTATGCGGATGGCGTGACAGACCTTTTCGAAAACGAGAGAAAGCGTATCATGGAAGAACGCAGGGCTGACATGGATGTTGCAGAAAAACAAAAGAAGGGGAAGGTTCAGAGGATCAACAGGATAAACGATGATGATGACCTCATGAAGCGAAGCGTAAAGCAGATCGCGGAGCTGGATTATGATTCGATGGCTAAGGCAAAAACAGCCTATGAGGAAATAAAAGCTGATACTTCTCCGGAAATGATACAGAAGATAGTGAAGCGCGGTATTGAATATACTACTGCGATGAACCGTTATAACCGCGTAGTAAGAACAGTGACGGCTACTATGTCCAACGAAGAACTGCTGGAGAGGATCAGAACAAAATGGCCCGACTGGTATCAGGAGAATCTGGCAAGAGCGGTACAAACACTGACTAATCCGGCAGATATCCGCGCAAAGATAAATGTAAGACTTACAGACAGTCTTACACCGGAAGAATGTCATGGATTTCTTAAGGAGATAAGTGACCGCCTTTACCATGATGATAAGCAGAGACTTAAAAAGGAGATGCTTGAAACAAAGACGCTTACGGAGCTGGAGCTTGATGAGCAGGTAAGTCACATTCTTCATGACAGAGTCGAAGAGCTTAGGGAAGGACTTAAGACAGATGATACACTGAACGAAAATGAAAAACGTGAATACCTTGAGGCGCTTGAGTATGCTGATGAATTTGTGACCCTTGCAGATCCGCATGTTAAGGATGAGTATTTCTCACACAGGAGGATACAGGAAGAGGTCGCAGGTGATTCTTCAAAGAAAGATCTTGCCGACGGATTTAACGAGATAGAAGATATTGAGCTTAAGCAGGTGGTCAATGACCTTATGTCCAACGCTGAGGACTTTGTCGCAAACGGTATATCTCCGGTACTTGAGGACGGCTTTGAAAAGATGATGGACCTCAAGCTTGGGCTGGGCGAAAACAATCTCAACAGTTTTGCCACAATGCTTACCATGATGGAAGAGATGGGTATGCAGATGAGCAATGATTTCCCCGGAGGTACAGTTGAGTCCAGAGGCTTTGCGGAGGTAAGCAGGACAAGATATGAACTCATCGATGCCGTAAATAACGGAGACCGTCAGGCCATAATCAACGCAAAGCGCAATTATGAAAAAGCAAGAGCCGATATGGATAAGCTGTTTGCCTTTGCGGATGATGAAAAGAACTTTTCAAAATACAGCGTTGCGGGAAATATCGACGCGACGCGTCAGCTTAACGTACCGCTTGAATACGCAAAGGATTATTATAACAACAGCAAGATCAATTCCGTGCATCTGTTATTCTCGGCACTGAAGTGGAGCGGTGTAAGCATACAGCAGTTTAAGGAAGATCCCAATGCTTTCATTGAGACTGTTGTGAGGAAAAATCTGGAAATGTGCGATCCGGAGATAAGACTGCGTAATAAGAGTGCGGGACAGATACTCGGAGAATTCGGCAATGAAGACGACTTTGAAAGAGGTGCTTTCCAGTCAGAAGTCATGGGCATACAGGCAAACCTGACACGTATCGAAGAAGCGCTCACGATGATGGACGATGATCCGGAGCGCAGGAAGAAGAATTATACAAACTATAAGATACGTGACCAGTTCCGTGCGAATGTACTGCTGCATCATGTGAACAACAATCCTTATAGGAATAAGGAGCGTAAAAACGAAGTACAGCAGCTGCTTTCCATCGTGGATATGGCAGACCTTGAAAACAACAGAGGAAGAATGCTGACAAATAAGCCGCTTGATGCGAACGGAAGACCTGTTCCGAAGATCACGGCAGCGGATTATGTTGCAGGTCTCGGACCTCACTATAACGGCTACAGTGCTCTGAGCACCAGAGCCGATGAGATACTCCGCGATGCCAGAAATATCGCAGGCAAAAAATTCGGCGCCGTTTCCTTCATGATGAACAGACAGGCTGCACTTTCAATGCTCCTGGTCAAGCGTGCGGCTGACAGGGGAAAGCCGGGCTTTGATCTGCTGGAAGACGAGATAATGAATGCGGCGCAGTATTATGATCAGATCCGTGCGGCACATCCTGAGTATGCTCTGCCGGCACTCAGTGATGAGCAGAGGAAGACTTTTGAAGAAAACGCAAAACAGTTCAAAACTCAGATGAATGCTGCCGAGAGCAAGCTGACAGTTGAACAGAAGCATGCGATAGAAGAAAGAAAGAATGCAAACAGCGTTGCCGAGAGGCATACGGCACAGCACGTCACTGAACTGAACAATGAATTGAAGAGAGAAGAGGAGCGCTTCGTAAACAGCTATAACCTGCTTGAGACCGAGCGTAAGGAGGCTGCAGCCGAGCATAATAATGCTCATGTCAGCTTTATGGTCGATCAAAAGAGGGTTCTTGTAAGTAACATGAGAAGCTGGCTCATTGAACAGACTAAGGCAGGCAACGTGACTACGGATTATGCAAGAAAGCGGATCTCTGAAATACTGGCTCTTAAGGATACCGACAGTGCAAAAATGCCTGAATACGGACTGCAGGATAAGAGCGGAAAGAATACTCATGCGGGACGTCTTCAGGAGGCTAAGGAGATCAAAGAACTCACCACGAGACCTTATGAGCATGATGAGCGGAAGATCAGAGAACTTCTGGAACTTGAGAAGAACGAGGATCCTTTCGAAAAACTTGAAAGACTGCAGCAGGAAAGAGAAGAGAGAATGCAGCAGGCTCAGCAGGAGCTGGCACGCCGGCAGGAAGAGAATGCAAGACAGATCAATTTAAGGAATGAGAATCTGGCAAGGGTTCTTCCCGAGGAACTCACACAGAGGCTGATACAGCGCTTTAACGAAAGACAGGATACGATTGCGGTAAGCGAGACAATGAGGACCGATAAAACCGATCTTTCGGAGCCGGAGGCTTATCGTACGGCAAGGATCAATGAGAACGATGCGGAAGACAGATACAGATATCTGTATGAAGAGATCAAAAAATCAATATCGGCAGACACACTGCTGAATGTGCTCACGGATACACTGGGTGCTAATGAAGCAGCCGCGCTGTTTACCAAGCTTAAGAATTCGGTACCTGACTCTTCTCTGCTCGGCAGACTGACATCAGAAGACAGAGAGCATTATTTTGCAGCCGTGGTCGCAAGTCTTCCGGAAGAAGAACGTGACAGACTCATTGATCTTGACAATGCATATAAGCCCATAAGGTCATATGATTTCAGCAGCATGCCGGATGACAGTCTGGAAAATGCACTGGAATTTGAAAGCCAGGTGGATCATCCCCAGGCAGGCAGGGTGCGTGAGATGCTGAAAGAGGCCGGTGACGACTGGAAAAAGATGAGTGGCGGAGGAACACAGGAAGAACTTGATGAGTTCAGGAATGTTCTTTACGAGGCCAACGGCCTTATCACAAAAGCAAAACCGGCAGTTAAGAATGCAGACCTCGAGCTGATGACGGTAGATACAAAACGTTATAATGCAGTCATAGATCTCGACCATAAAAAAGGAAGTGAAAAGGAAGAAAACAGTTTCATGCAGGACCTGTATGAGACCAGAAAGGGTATAACGGTTACAAAGGAAGATCGTGCAGAGGATGTGCGCCGTACTTCAAAAGTGAATCCGGTTCTGGATCCGAGATATGTACAGAACGTGGCAGCAATCCTTAAAAAGATGGAAGAAATGAAATTGTTCAAGCCGAATTCACCGGCAGAGGAAACATCGAAGATATACTCGTTCCACAGAGTGGCCGATGCACAAAAGGCTGTTGCGGAAGCACTCAAGGCAGATATGAGTGTCGAAGCCAATCGCAAAAAACTGAGTACTGCAGTGGACGAGATGAAAAACATCCAAAGAGAAACTGATGAGCTGATGAGAATGGCGAAAAACTCATTCTCCGGTAAAGATTATATGGATAATCTTGATAATGTAAGGCAAGACGGTATACCCTGGCGTTATGCCCGTGACAGAGTAAGTGCTTCCCAGCTTAATGCGGTATGGCAGTTCGGAAATATGCTGAAAGCAAATAACATTTCCGTAGATGAATTTGCTGCTCATCCCGATGAGATGATAGAAAAAATGAAGACCACAGCGATAAGCGAGGGCACCAGCTTAAAGGCTTTGGGCAAAGGTAAGAGTATCGGTGAGATGACTGCTTATGCAGCAAACGGATACTATAACGGTGTCATCACGAGCAAAAACTCAAATCTGGTGGGCAAGTATCTCAGAAGTATAGGAGGGATCATTGAAGCAGAACCCGAAGTGTATGATCCTGCGCGTAAATCACAGAACAGATACCTGTTCCGACAGAATATATATGGTTATGTGTCGCAGTTCGGCGTCACGGCCCTGAATAACGTGATGCATACGAAGGACGCTTTTAAAGGAAAGGATAAGGACAGCATTGATGCTCTTAAGGCAGTGGTAACCATGCCCGAGAATGAATTCGATCCGGATGTGATCCTGGTGAAGGTGCCTTATAATGCAGATTTTTCCTACAGAAAACCCTTTAATTATGCCGAATATCTGAAGAGCAAAGCAGGAAACGCAGCAGCAGGAGCCGAAGATCCGTTCCTGACAGCTCAGGAAGGACGACTGGAGAAGATACTGAAAGACGCTGCAAAAGCCCAGATCAGGATGGAAGCTGCAGCTGATAATACTTCAACGGATCCCGGTATAAGCAGTATGAGCTTTGATCCGAATGTGTATGAGCCCTTCCGATTGGTACAGGCCCGTCAGCAGGCACTGATGGAACTGCTGATATTAAAGCAGACACAGCCGCAGTATCAGGAAACACAGCAGGTGAAAAACCTGGAGAACGAGCTCTTAAATATGGCAGAGCGTTATGAGGCCCTGAGAAAAGACAATCCTGAGCTTAATATGCCTGAACTTACGGCTGAGCAGAAGAAGCAGCTGGAAACTACAAAGAAGAATTATCTGGAGCTTAAGAACAATTCCGAAAAACTGATGGATAAGCTGGAAGATCAGATCGCCAAGAAGGTAAAGAAAGATGAAAAAACTTTTGTTGACGAAATGAAGGAGCTTAACGAAAAGATAAGGAAGGTCAATGAGCGTATAGGTCGCAGGGATGTTAAGATCGCGGCAGCCGATGAAAAGATGCACAGGGCAAGACTTTCCCTTGATGACATCATGGGTCTGGAAGCCTATGAGGAAAGAAGGCCGCTTGTTCAGGAGAAGTCAGCGCTTCTTAAGGAAAGGGAACTTCTCGAGAAGCAGCTTGAAAGCCTGAGAGTCAGCAGGATGCGCAGTATCTCGGAACAGTACAAAGACGGAAAGCTTCCGAAGAAATATGCAGAGGAAAGACTTAAACAGCTGGATGAGGGACGTGATAACGAGAGACTGCCGGAGCTGTTCGGAGATCCCGCACATAATGCAGCCGATAAGAAGTCAAGGTCATCATTCTTAAGGGACAATCTGCTGAACTTAAGAGGCGCCAATATAAATCTTAAAGCTGCCAAAACAGATGATCCGGAGAAATGGCGTCAGTGGAACCATCTCTTCAGGACCGAAGATGTATTTGAAGTGATAGATAATAACGCTGTTGCGCCCGCACAGGAACGCAAACGCTCCATCAAGTTCGATCAGATGTTAAAGGATGAAAAGAATGCAAACAAGGATGAACGCAAAGGCAGAAAGAGCGTGAACATCAAGAATAATGAGCCTGAGATCAAACCCGATGAAAAGAAACGCTTAAGTCTGCAGCCGGGAAACAAGAAATAAGACATGTTTAAACTTAAGGTGGGAAAGGATAAGCAGCATGAAATTTAAGGATATCCCTTCGGATCAACTGAAAAAGATACTGACGGATAAGTACGGTTCATTACAGACCATGGACGAAAAGATGGATTTTATCTCCAAGCTTTCCGCGGTGGAAATGACGGACCCCAAGCATGAGTTTGCAAAGGATCCTGTTATACGTAATGTTTTCAAAGAATTCCGAAACGAGATAAACGCTTTAAGCCTGAGAGCTTTTGTGTTATACTATAAGCTGCATACTGTTAGAGCAAACGATGAAAGGAGAAAACCATGGACGTTAAAGAGATCATTGAAAAGACAGTTGACAAAGTAAAGAATGATAAGGACTTACAGGCAGAGTTTAAAAAGAACCCGGTAAAAGCTGTTGAGAAAGTGACCGGGGTAGATCTTCCTGATGATATGGTCGAGAAAGTGGTCCCCGCTATCAAGGCAAAACTTGCAGGAGGCGGGATCGTAGAAGGGATCAAGAATCTGCTGTAAGACATGAAGAAGAATAAGACAGGCGAAACCGAAGCAGTTAAGGAAACTAAAGAAAAGAAAAAGAAGAAGCATCCGATACGGAGGTTCTTCTTCTTTTTGCTGTTTGTCGCTCTGATCGGCGGGGGCGTGTATGCGTATTTCAGCCTGATAGGATTCCGTTCGGTCAAGGTAGAAGAGTGGAACGGCAAAGTGGATCTGGAACGCAGCGGGAAAGAAAAAGATATTTTCGAAGGACTGAAACTCGTTACAGATGACCGTGTAACTACGGGAAATGACGGCAAGCTCATGCTGCTCATCGATTCGGATAAGGAACTGGTTGCATCCGAGAATACGCGTTTTTCCTTAAAGGCCACAGGTATCGCAAACAACGGAAAAGTAACGATCAAGCTGGATTACGGCAGTGCGCTGGCTACGATAGATAAGAAATTAAACGAGCATTCGGAGTTTGAGATTAAGACGCCGAATGCCACCTGTAGCGTCAGGGGAACAACTTTTAACGTAGCCTATGATAAATCCGCGGCAAAGACGAGAGTCGACGTAACAAAGGGTGTAGTGCATGTGGAGGCAGGAAAGAATTCACTTGATCTGAATGCGGGTGAATCGGCTGAAGTAGTCGATGATAATATCACTCCCGTATCAAGCAGGGCATGGACAGACCGTGCAGACATCCTTCCTTCCATGAAGAACGGCTATGTCGAGTTCGGTGCATATGAGCAGGACGGCGATCTTGCTAACGGTCCGGAACCGATAGAATGGGATGTGCTTGATTCGAACGAAAAGGGCACGCTGCTGGTGAGCCGTTATGTGCTGGATGCACAGCCCTATAATGATTCTCAAAAAGATGTGAGCTGGGAAACTTCACCGCTTCGCAGCTGGCTTAATGATGACTTCATAAACTCCGCCTTTACCGAAGGAGAGCAGGCATGCATCAACAGTGTTGAGATCGAGAATCCCGACAATGAGATGTATGAAACAAGAGGAGGCAACGACACGAGCGATAAAGTCTTCCTTCTCAGTGCTGAAGAAGTCATCACTTATTACGAATTCAATTATTATGACACGGGGCGCAGGTACGGTAACAGTGAACTCCTGATCATCGCACCTACGGAATATGCGAAGCAGCAGGGTATAGAAGGCCAGGAGATCACAGAGGACTTCCTTCGTCAGAATTCCTATGATGTAAATAACTACAGAAGTTTTATAGGCAAAGAAGGTACCTGGTGGTGGCTGCGTTCACCGGGCTTTTCCGGGAACACCGCTATCTGTGTATCAAGCCTCGGTGCAACGGGCTGGCTTAATGTTGCGGGCAATAAGGTTGACGAATCCCGCGGCGTACGTCCTGCCATATACATAAACAAAGACTATGACGGCAACGGAGACTCTGCGACGGTTGTAAACATGGATGATACCGAAGAAGATCCCGAAGCGGAAACGACCGGAGAAGAGAATGCTTCCGAAGAAAAGCAGCCGGAAAAAAAGAAGCTGAAAGAACCGGATGTTACGATCGAAAAAAATCCCGACTATGTGGAGCCGGGTGAAGAATTTGATTTTTCCGAAGTAGAGGGACGCTGGAAGAACGGTAATGTTCCGTATTATCTCGACTTGAAATCCGACGGTAGCTGTACGCTGGAAACCCAGGGCCAGGATTATTACGGAACCTTCCATTATACTTTTGACGGTACTACGGTAACCTTTGATATAAAGACTAATATAGGAAGTTCACTCAGATTTACGGGGATCCAGCTCGTTGCCGATGAACTGGAATCCCCCTATCATCTGCTGACGCGTTACTGATGCGGTGAAGTTCATTATCTCTTCACTGCCTTCAGTTCGCCGTTATCATTTATTATCTGTATTGTATCGCCGCGACTTATGTTTCCGCCAAGTATCAGCTTGGCGGAAAGTGTTTCTACGGTCTTCTGTATATAACGTTTAAGCGGTCTTGCACCGTAAACGGGATCGTAACCTTCATCGCTGATAAGCTCAGCTGCTTCCTTACTCAGTTCAACACTGATCTCTTTGTCGGCAAGACGTCTGTTAAGATCCTGCATTATCAGCTCGACTATGCCGGAGATATTATCCTTTGTCAGAGGCTTGAAGAGTATGGTCTCATCGAGACGGTTCAGGAACTCCGGTCTGAAGTGGAGCTTCAGGGCTTCCATGGTCTCCTTCTCGGCCTCTTCGGTGATATTGCCGTTTTCATCTATGCCGTCCAAAAGTATCTGGGCACCGATGTTGCTGGTCATTATCAGTATCGTGTTTTTGAAATCAACGGTCCTGCCCTGTGAATCCGTGATACGTCCGTCATCCAGTACCTGTAGCAGCACGTTAAAAACATCCGGATGAGCTTTTTCGACTTCATCGAAAAGTACTACCGAATAAGGCTTACGGCGTACCGCTTCGGTCAGCTGGCCGCCTTCGTCGTAACCTACGTATCCGGGAGGTGCTCCTATAAGTCTTGATACGGAATGCTTCTCCATGTATTCGCTCATATCGATCCTGACCATATTAGATTCGTCATCGAAAAGTGTCTCCGCCAGGGATTTGGCAAGTTCCGTTTTACCTACACCGGTAGGGCCGAGGAAGAGGAAGCTGCCTATGGGTTTAGTGGGATCCTTTATCCCGGCCTTTGAACGCATGATGGCTTCGCTTACCCTGACTACGGCTTCGTCCTGGCCTATAACACGCTTATGCAGCTCGCCGTCCAGATGCAGTGTCTTGTTCCTTTCGGATTCGTTCAGTTTGGCAACGGGGATGCCTGTCCAGCGGCTTACGATACGCGCGATCTCTTCTTCGGAAACATTCTCGTGTACTATACGGGTGTCGCGTTTGCCTGCGATCTCTTCTTCAGCCTCCAGCTGTTTTTTTAGTGCAGGCAGCGTTCCGTAGGAAAGCTCGCCGGCTTTTTCGTAATCGCCTTCACGCTGGGCTATCTGTATCTCGTTGTTTACTTCTTCTATCTGCTCACGGAGTTTTGATACTTTTTCAACCGCGGCTTTTTCGTTTTCCCACTGGGCTTTCTGTTTTTCGAAAGCTTCCTTTTCTTCTGCCAGTTCTTTCAGAAGGGCATCCAGTCTTTCCTGGGAAAGATGATCGTCTTCTTTCTTAAGAGCGGCTGCTTCTATTTCCATCTGCATGATGCGTCTGCTTGCTTCGTCGAGTTCCGTGGGCATGCTGTCCAGTTCGGTCTTGATCAGCGCACAGGCTTCATCTACCAGGTCTATGGCCTTGTCGGGCAGGAAACGGTCGGAGATATATCTGTTGGAAAGAGTAGCGGCGCTCACCAGTGCATTGTCCAGGATCTTGACGCCGTGGTATACTTCATATCTTTCCTTAAGACCCCTCAAAATGGAGATCGTATCTTCGACAGTGGGCTCGTCCACCATGACAGGCTGGAAACGGCGCTCCAGAGCGGGATCTTTCTCTATATATTTTCTGTATTCATCCAGGGTAGTGGCGCCTATGCAGTGCAGTTCTCCTCTTGCAAGCATGGGTTTTAACATGTTGCCGGCATCCATTGCACCGTCGCTTTTGCCGGCTCCGACTATGGTATGCAGCTCATCGATAAAGAGGATGATGCGGCCTTCGCTTTTTCGCACTTCTTCAAGAACGGCTTTCAGACGCTCTTCAAATTCGCCCCTGTACTTGGCTCCGGCTACCAGTGCACCCATGTCCAGAGAGAAGATCTTCTTGTCTTTCAGTCCTCCGGGAACATCGCCCCTCACTATACGCTGGGCCAGGCCTTCCGCAACGGCTGTCTTTCCTACGCCGGGTTCACCTATCAGGACGGGATTGTTCTTGGTCTTTCTGGAAAGGATACGGATCACGTTCCTTATCTCGTTATCACGGCCGATGACGGGATCCAGTTTCTGCTGTCTTGCACGCTCGACCAGGTCAACGCCGTATTTTTCCAGGGTATCGTAAGTAGCCTCCGGATTGTCGCTGGTCACACGCTGGTTGCCGCGGACGCTGGCGAGAGCAGTAAGAAACCTGTCCCTGGTAAAGCCGTATTCTGTAAATATGGCCTTTATCTCTCTGTTGGGGTGTTTGATCATGGCCAGCATAAGATGCTCCACGGAAACATAATCGTCACCCATGGCCTTTGCTTCATCCTCGGCGTTGATCAGTACCTTATTGAGATCCGGACCCACATGGAGCTGGCCGCCCTGTACTTTGACGCGCTTTTCAAGAGCTTTTTCGACTCTCTCCACGAAATGCTCTTTATTTATCTCCATTTTTTCAACAAGTTTAAGTATCAGGCTGTCATCGAGCTTCAGAAGAGCATACAAAAGATGCTCCTGCTCCAGTTCCTGGTTGCCGTATTCGATTGCATATTTCTCGCAGTCTTCCACAGCCTGCACCGAATTCTGTGTAAATTTCTGTATGTTCATAAAGCTCACCTCCTTATGGCTTCGTAGTATATAAATAAAGACGACCGCCTCAGCGATCGTCTATACTATATCACGCGTTGTTAGCACTGTCAAGAGACGAGTGCTAATTGTCAACCAATAGCCTCGGATCCCTATAATTTATTGATGTAGAGCACATCCAGGTCCACGTCGCCGGCTATGCCGTCGATCTTTCCGGTGCAGGAATGCTGCCAGATGAAATATGGGCCGGGATAGGAAGTAGCTTTCGTATAATGGGCAAGCCATACCGGGGTGCTTACGCTGCTCCATACATTTTCAAGGAAGAATTTGGAGCTGTACAGGCAGGCAGGGTAGCCGGCCTTGGCCAGTTCGGAGGCAAAGAGGGAAGCATTGTCGTTTATGTCCTTAAGGTTCATCCCGTAGTTTTCGAAGTTCTTGAAATCTTCCCAGTCATAGGCTATGGGGAAATCCAGCTGTTCTCCGGAAAGTACATTCAGAAGATAAGCGGTGCTTGCCTTTACTTCTGCGGCGCTGCCTTCCTCGGCGTGCCAGTAAATGCCGACCTTGAGCCCCGCTGCCTTTGCATTGCGGATATTGTTAAGGTAGTATCTGTCTGTATAGAGTTCGCCGTCGTCAAGACCGCCTATCCTTATATAGGCAAACTCGCAGCCGGCAGCTTTCACCTTTTCGAAATCGATGGTCTCCTGCCATCTGGAAACGTCTATACCGACGCTTGTCTGTTCTGTTTTGTAAGCTGCGAGAAAATCGGAAAAGGCCTCGGTCTTTTTTTCAGTGGGGATCGAGGGAGGTATCTCAGCTACCACGTTTACTTCCATGTTTCTGGAGACTGTATGTCCCGCATCGTCGCTGAGCACGATCTCCAGAGGATACTTTCCTATGGTGCTGCTGTCGATCTCGCCGTTGATCGTGATCTGTACATCCCTGTCCACATCGTCCGCGTAGCCGATGAACTTGTGTATGTCAAAAACATCCCCTGCTTTTATTATCGGTGAATTTGTAAATGAGAGAAAACAGGGGGCAGAGGTATCTGCCGGGTCATTTGCAGAGTCCTCATTTGTGTTATCTGTTGCGTTTTCTTCCGGGGGACTTTCTGATCCGTCTGCCGGGTTGTCTTCCGCTGTGTTTTCTGTGCTGTCTTCAGCGTTTTCTTCCGGGTTTTCAACGACGGTGTCGCCTGTGCTTTTTTCTGCGTTTTCTTCAGTGTCGTCAGCTGAGCTTTCTTCCATGTTTTCTGACGTATTTTCTGTTCCGGCTTCGTCTGACGCAGAACTTTCAGTGTCTGTTCCCGGCAGTTCGAGACTTACGACTTCCCTTACTGCCTCTGCACTGCTTTCTTCTGCTGATGTTGTTAACGCAGCTGTTTCTTCTGCAACCGCTGTGGTTTCAGCGTTTCCGGCATTCTTGCCCAGACCCAGGAATACCGCTGTCGTGATCACGGCAAGTATCAGGGATGCCGCAACTATAATGATCACAGCTTTTAAGATATTGCTGTTTTTTCTGTGTGATCCGTGTTTCTTCGCCATCTTTGTCTTCACCTCTTTGAAATATACCTGTCCATTCTAACACATGGAAGCAGGATTGCATACAAGAGATGTGCACGGCATTGACAGCCGGGTGACGGGAGGGTTAAACTGTCGGAGTATGCAGAAAGGTAAGGAAGCGGAGAGAGCGGATGCAGTTTGAGAAAGAAAACAAGCGGTTAAAGAAGGTGATCATCGCGTTATGCCTGGTGGCTGTAGCAGCAGGCGTGGCACTGTGCGCCGTTTTCAGGATTCCGATGCGTATAGAGAATTACGGAGAAGATTATCTGTACAGGAAGCTTGACGGTATAACGGAAGATATAAAGATAATCGCCATCGATGATGAGAGTCTGAACGTGCTGGGGCCATACTCATACTGGAACAGGAATTACTTTGCAAAACTGATAGAGATACTTAATGAAGATGAAGAGAACAGACCTGAGGTAATAGGGATAGATGTGATCTTCTCGGGAACAAATGATTCGGAGGAGGATGCGGCACTTACAGAAGCCGTGTCGAAAGCAGGCAATGTAGTTCTGGCATCTTCGCTGGAGTCCGACAGGGAACTGGTGAGCAGGGACGGCATTTATTATACGAGGACATATATAAGTAAAGAACATACTCCTTTTAAGGAACTGGCGGAAGCAGCGGAATACGGTTTCACCAATGTAATCACCGATGGCGACGGGATCGTAAGGACGGCATATACTCAGATACCGCCTTCATATAAAAGCTTTGCCTATGTGATAGCTTCAAGGCTTTCAGAACTTCCGGAATATGATACAAGAGAAGAACTGGCATACTCGATGAAACCCGGCGAGGTGGAAGCCGTGTCAATGGCAAAGGTGCTGGACGGGAGCGTGCCGGCTTCGCATTTTGCAGGCTCGATAGTGCTGGTGGGAGCTTATACCGGTGGCATGCTGGACTCTTATAAAGTACCCTGTGATTATTCGCGGGAGATGTACGGTGTGGAGATACAGGCCAACTATATAGAAGCGCTGCTCCATAATAAGACCAACAGCGCCGTGCCGGCATATCTTGTTTTTCCTCTTATCGGCATATTGATGGTGGTTTTCGCTGTGCTGCTGTTAAAGAGTCAGGTGAAAAAAAGCGCAGTGCTGCTGGCTGTATTCATGGCAGGATACGTGATCGCGGCGGCAGCAGTGTTCGGAATATTCTCATACAAATTACCTCTTACCGCGGTGCTGGCGGGTTTCTTCCTGCTGTTCATCTTAAGCCTGTTATATAAGTATACGGAGCTGCTGAAGAGACGTCAGCGGGATACACAGCGTATGCTCTTCTCAATGGCAGAGGCTTTTGCGGAAGCGATAGAAGGCCGTACGCCTTATAACGCAAACCATACAAAGAATGTTGCAAAACGCTGCATGGAAATGCTGGATCATATAAACGAACTGCATAAGGAAAAAAAGACGGAATTAAGTTTCAGCGAGAGCGACAGGAAACAGCTGTATCTGGCGGCGATGCTGCATGATATAGGAAAGATGGATGTACCTTTGGAAGTAATGGATAAACCCACGAAGCTGGGAAGCAGGGAAGAACGTCTGAAGGACAGACTTAAGATCATCATGCTTAAACTTGAGAATGATATACTGTCCGATAAAAGGGACAGAGTTGCTGCAGAAAAAGAGATAGAAAAGATAAAGAAGTTTCTTGATAATATCGCAGCCTTTAACTGCGGACGCCCTTTAAGTGACGAGGAATGGAAGATCATCGCGGATATGGAAGACGGCTGTTATACGGAAGAAGACGGCAGCAGCATACCGTATCTAACGGAAGATGAAAAAGCTGATCTTCATATCGAACGCGGAACCCTTTCCGAAGAAGAACGTACGATAATGCAGAGCCACGTGGTATACACGGACAAGATACTTTCCCATATGGTCTTCGGCGATGAATACAGGGACGTGCGAGCCATGGCAGCCAATCATCACGAACTGCTGAACGGCAAGGGCTATCCGAAGAAGCTGGACAAAAAAGATCTGGATGTGATGACCAGGATACTTACGGTTATGGATATCTACGATTCCCTGATAGCCGATGACCGTCCTTATAAAAAACCGAAATCGGTTGAGGCAGCTTTTGAGATAATGGACGAAGAAGCAGAAGCCGGAAAGATAGATAAGGAAATGCTGAAATATGCGAAAGAACTGTATCTGACAGGGCAGGAGAAAACTTGACAGAAAAGCTTGGCATAAGGTATTATGGAAGTTCAGTAAGCAAAGACAAACCAGATAAAAAGGAGCAGTTATGTCTGAATACATACTTGATATAAAAGACCTGCATGCAGGCATCGAGGGCGAAGAGATACTTAAGGGAGTAGACCTTCGTATAGCAGCAGGAGAGACACATGTGCTGATGGGACCCAACGGTGCCGGCAAATCAACGCTTGGCAACGTGATCATGGGAAACCCCGTATATAAAGTGAATTCGGGAAGCATGATCTTTGACGGTAAGGATCTTACGGAAATGTCTGTGGATGAAAGGGCAAAAGCGGGGCTGTTCATGAGTTTCCAGAATCCGCTTGAGGTGCCGGGACTTACGATGGACAACTTCATAAGAAGTGCCTTAAGAGAGCGCACAGGCAAGGCCATAAAGATCTTCCAGTTTAAGAAGAAACTTGAAGAGACCTGCAGCCTGCTGGATATGGATGAGGCTTATGTGCAGAGAGATTTGAATGTCGGTTTTTCAGGAGGCGAGAAGAAGAAGGCAGAGATCTTCCAGCTCTTAATGCTGGAGCCTAAGTTTGCGATACTTGACGAAACGGATTCGGGCCTGGATGTGGATGCGGTGCGTATCGTATCCAAGGGCGTTGATATATTCAGAAAGAACGGCGGAACACTGCTGATCATCACGCATTCCACCAGGATACTGGAAGGCCTTAACGTAGACGCTACCCACGTGATCGTGGACGGAAAGGTAGTCAAGGAAGGCGGTGCCGAACTTGTGGAGACCATTAACGCCGGAGGTTTTGAGGGTTTAAAGAATGAGTGATATCAAAGAGGTAAAAGAGCCTTCGATATATGACTTCAGGGATGAAGAGAGGGACGAGGATTTCTACAAGGTAGATGCGGGCCTGACCGAGGATATCATAAGGGAGATATCGAAGGAGAAGCACGATCCCGAGTGGATGCTGGAATTCCGTCTGAATGCCCTGAAAGTATATAAGGAAATGGAGATCCCGGACTGGGGTCCTCCGATTGACGGACTGGATCTTAATAATATCGTGACCTATGTGAAGCCCAAGACCAAGATGGTGGGCAGCTGGGACGAAGTGCCTGCGGACATCAAGAATGCTTTTGAGAAGCTGGGCATACCCCAGGCCGAGCGTGAAGCCCTGGCCGGCGTAGGTGCGCAGTACGATTCCGAGATAGTCTATCACAATGTGAAAAAAGAAGTGGAAGACCAGGGCGTGGTCTACACAGATATGGAGAGTGCGATCACAGGCAAGTACGAGCAGATGGTGAAAGACCATTTCATGAAGCTGGTGCCTGTGAACGATCATAAATTTGCCGCGCTGCATGGCGCAGTGTGGAGCGGCGGATCCTTTGTTTATGCGCCTCCGGGAGCTAAGGTGGAGATACCGCTGCAGTCTTATTTCAGACTCAATGCACCGGGAGCGGGACAGTTTGAGCATACGCTGATAATCGTCGATGAGGGAGCTGATGTGCATTTCATCGAAGGCTGCTCGGCGCCCAAGTACAATATCGCCAATCTGCACGCAGGCTGCGTGGAGCTCTTTGTGGGGAAGAATGCGCATCTGCGCTACTCCACCATCGAGAACTGGTCCAAGAATATGTACAACTTAAACACGAAGCGCGCGATCTGTGAAGAGGGCGGAACCATAGAGTGGATATCGGGTTCCTTCGGTTCCCATGTTTCCTATCTGTATCCGACTTCGATATTAAAGGGAGACCACTCCCACAGCGAATTTACCGGTGTGACCTTTGCGGGCGCGACCCAGAACCTGGATACCGGCGCGAAGGTGATACATATAGGAAAGCATACTTCGAGTTTCATAGATACCAAGTCCATAACCAAGGGCGGCGGTATCAATACCTACAGGAGCTCCGTGGAGATAAGACCAACGGCGCTGTATTCAAAGGCTTCAGTTAACTGCGGTTCGCTGATGATCGATTCCGAGTCGAGATCGGATACCGTGCCTGCCATGGATATCAGGACCGATACAGCGGATGTGGGACATGAGGCAAAGATAGGACGTATCAGTGATGATGCGGTATTTTATATGATGAGCAGGGGCATGAGCGAAGCTGCGGCGAAAGCAATGATAGTCAGCGGATTTGCAAGTCCCGTGAGCAAGGAACTGCCGCTGGAATACGCGGCCGAGATGAACAATCTGATCAAGCTGGAAATGGAGACGGGCTGATGAGTGAGATGCATTTAAACCACCTGCCGGTGCTGACCTGGAATAAATTAAAAATGAATGAAAGCATTGCGGAAGTGAAGGGAAACCATGGGGACGGACCTTGTGGTCCTTCAGGACCACAAGGTCCGTCCCCGTGGTTTTCCGAAGAGTCCCCCGAAGAGAAAGTTATCGCCTGTAAGATACCCATGTACAGGGAGCAGGCTTTTCCTACGGGACTGGGCGCGGAGATGGACGAATATCTGGGGGCCGTGGAAGTGCTTGAGATAAACGAGTCCTCGAAGGAGCCGGTAAAGCAGGAGTATAAGCTTGAAGACGGTGCGGACTTCAGGAAAGCCATCTATATCCACGTGGAAAAGGGCGTGGAAGCTTCTTTTGTGCAGATTTTCACCGGGGAAGGAAAGGGTCAGGCAGCAGTCAGTGTGAAAGTGTATCTTGAAGAAGATGCAAAATTCCATCTGATAAGGATACAGAAGCTTGCCAAGGACTATACTTACCTGGACGATATGGGCTGCAGGCTCATGGACAGGGCGAAGATGGATTATACCTCGGTACAGCTGGGGGCCGGCACGGTCTATGCCGGTGCTTATGCGGACCAGTGGGGATACGAGAGCGAATTCAGAGCCGATGTGGCTTATGTGGGCGAAAAGGACAGTCTGCTGGATTTCAACTATGTGGATACCTTCCGGGGCAGGAAGAGCAAGGGTGTGATGCGCTTTGAGGGCGTGCTTAAGGATAATGCCAGGAAGATCATGCGCGATACCCTGGATTTCCGTAACGGAGCCGTTGATGCCGAGGGAGACGAGGAGGAGAACGTCCTGACACTGGGCAAGGATATGGTGAACCGTGCGATACCCATGATCCTCGGCGAGGAAGAGAAGATCAGCGGCCGTCATGCCCATACTTCGGGCAAACTGTCGCCGGATATGCTCTTTTATATGGAAAGCAGGGGCATAAATGCCGCCGAAGCCGAGAAGCTGATGATCGATGCCAAATTAAAGAGGGTGACCGACCGGATACCGGAGGGGATAATCTAAGACAGCCGTAATTACGGCCTTTCGGAGAGCGCTTCTCAAAAAACGGGGTCAAAAATATATTATTTTTTCTTTTTTTCGTAATCTTTTTTACAAATATGTCCAAATTGTGTCTTTTTTTCTCAAAAAGTATTGTCATCACCATAATAAAGTGGTAAACTTTCACCGATAGTGTAAAAGTGGGAGGGGTAGATTGTCCCCAAACACGGGACAATACCCGTTCCGCTAAAGAACGGGACCGGAGACCCGAAAAAAACGAAAGGAGAAAAAGCATGAAGAAAAGGTTACTTGCCATGCTGCTTGCAGTCGTAACAACGATTTCAAGCGTGCCCACACCGGTCTATGCAGCTGCTGATGAAGATGCGGTTGTTGACTTTGTGGACGAAGAAACCGACGCCGAAGCAGTCGAAGACGAATTTGTCGATGATGCTGAGGTAGCAACGGAAGCGCCTGTTGAAGAAGCAGTCGTTGCCGAAGAGAATACCGAAGCTGCACCCGCAGCTGACGAAGCAGTTGAAGAGGCTGCTCCCGAAGTTGTAGCAGCTCCCGCAGAAACTGCCGGAGAAGAGGCAGGGGATGTGGAGATAAAGAAAGAGATGACAGAGGAGGATGCTGTAACATTTGCTATCGCCGGTGGCGTTGCTGCTACTGCTGCGCGTTCATTTGTTCCTAATAATGCATCTCTTTACGGAAACACCAATTATCGTTTCACCGAAGGTGAATATGATTATCAGGGCGGCATATATGACACAAACAGGGTTATATATGTTACACCGAGTGGTGCTTCAATGAAGAATAACGACGAGTATACTCCCGTATATGTAGAAGGCAGCGATCTCAGTGATAAGATCAAGTACGAATATAAATTCGAACTTGCAGAAGGCTGGAATAAGGATGACAAGAGCAAGCTTTCATTCCAGACCATTACTCCCGGCAGCGTCGTAACAGTCGGTGGTCTGCAGGTATCTGCCAACGAAGCATGGCTTCACGATAAAGTAGCTAATAATGTGACCAAGGTCAGCCTTGTACAGGGTAAGGACAAGGATTATTACATCGATAATGACGGCGTGATCTGGGTCAATGATTCCTACGGAGTAGGAAGAAAAGCTACCAAGATCGGCGGATGTGCGATTGGTACATATTTTCAGTACAGAAGCGATGATGATTATACTCTCAGATATACATGGAACGGTTTCAAAAATGGTGTTTGGGGAACTTATTCCATATATCATGACGCTAAGAAGAATGCTGACGGTACCGATGATGAACTCAAGGGCGAAGCATATGTGTTTGATAATGAGCACGGCTGGCGAAATAATGAAGATGTTGAAGAGGTTAAGAATGTAGCTGATCCGGTCAGCGTTAACTCCATCAGTGTGGTTTCGGTCAACAAGGCCGGTGTATATACCCTTAAATCAAGCATTACCTATACCGTAAGCCGTAATACTATTCCGGGTAATGACCTTATAGGTGATGATGAGATAGTAAAGGTAACAGATGTGGGTTATGCTACTATCTTCGTACGTATCAAGAATGATGAGAACGCAGGCTGGGGCAAGGTTCAGTACGAGCTTGAGCAGGATGTGTTCAATGAAGACGGAACAGTAGGAAAAGAAACCAAGAAGTATGTTGAGGATCCTGCTGTTTATGGCCTGGATTATTCAAAAATAGCAGGCCTTGAAGCTAGTAAGAAGTATAAGGTGACCTGGACAGCTACAAACGGTTCACCCGCAAGCAACTATTATACTGCGGACAAGAACGGTGAGTTCAAGTCGGATAAGTATTGGGCAAGAAATAATGCCTTCGGTACCCTTATAAAGGTATCCGATGCGGAAGCAAACGGCAACTGCGACAGCGCAGGTGTTGCTATAGCTATGGCTACCACAGGTGCATCTTATTTCGATAAGATGGTATTTGCCGGCAAGACTGCACCCGGTCTCTATGGTGATAAAGACCATAACAATTATAATGCTGCTGAAAAAGAAAGCGTTAAGATAGCAGGTATCTACGGCGATGATAAGTTCGTGGAAATGAGAATGGAGAACACCCAGAACCGTGTGATCAATGCTAACGCAGCGGTAGTTTATAAAGCTGATATCTTCAAGGGAACAGCTGATGTATATCCTGCACAGGCAGGTATCAGCATTGTAAATGGTGATATACGTCATTCCTATGAAACTGTTGATATGGGTGTCAAGGGAACCGCTACCAGATGGACAGGATCGGCTTCCAATATCGTGATGATAGTTAAGGAAGCAGTTCCTCAGGGACGCGTGACAGGAACAGAGTCTCGTATGTGTCCTAATCCGGAAACGGCAGTTCCTGAACCGCATGACTGCCTTGTTATCTCGGGCCTTGAAGCCGGAACATATCGTGTAAGGGCCGTTTCAAATAATGAGATACTTAAGAATGTCATAGTCGGATGCGATGGTGATGGAGAGTATACTACTGTTGCAGCTACCAAGGGCCTGGGCGGAGATATAGTAGGAAGTGTTGATGTTAAGGGTCTTGACAATGTATGGACAACTAACGATGAATATGCAATTGTTATTGATTCAGCAGTCCTTAAGGCAGATCAGACAAAGCTCCGTCTTGAGAAGATAAATGCTGCAAATCAGGCACTTAACTCATATCAGGATATTGTTCTGAATGCTGACGAAGTATATGTGAACATCATTCCTCCTATGGCAGGTCATACACCTGTTGACGGAGCTGATGTTGAAAGAGGTACTCTTGCTACCAAGAATTTCAATAACATTGGTGTCGATCCTGTTTTTGACGGCGGTCAGGAAGGAGAAGGATATAATGTCTTCTACAATGTTGACTCCGTTGATTTCGGAATCAAGCATGATGAGTACTTCGAACTGGATAAGGTATATACCGCAACGGTAACCATGAGTATATCCAGCAACAAGACCATCTCCAGCAATGTAGCTTTCAGATCAGACCTGAAGGCAGAAGATATCCATATAAATGATGGTATCGGTATAGCTATAGATGCAGGATGGCGTGATCTGTCAGTTGCGGCTAAGGATATCAGTGGTATAGCATTAAGCAACAATAACAAGACACTCACCTTCAAGGTGACCTTCCCGAAGGCATTTGTACAGCATGATGTGCATGTTGTAAATGTTTGGGCAAACGGAAGAATGGTAACGGGATATGATTATGCCACTGATGAAGCAGGTCTTGCAGATCCCGTAATATATGTTGCTCCCGGACAGGAAGTTTCTGTAGAAGTTTATGCAGAGAACAGATGGGGAAATGACCCTTCACTTCCTGCTATAAGCGTTAACGGTACTCTTTCAAACGGTAAATTCCTGTGGGATGAGGAACATTTCTATACGACTACGAGACATATAACAGGTACATTAACAGATACCGAAACCGGAATTGGTTACGATTTTGAGACCTACGACGGAAAAACATGGGAAGTTACGGATAGTCTGTGGCCTCATGTAGTTGACGATTTTTATTCTAATGCAGATTTTGTAAAAGAGTTCATGGATAAGTATGAACTTACAGCTTGGAATGCTGCAGCTCTGCCTAGTGCCTATATGTTTACCATCAGCGGTAATGCAGCTGCAAGTGGTGAGGATAAGATCACCTTTACGGCACAGAACGGTAAGGTAGAGAGCAAGCAGATTTCCGTACGTTACTACAAGAAAGCGGACACACCTGCACCTGAAGTAGTATATGACCGTCTTATAGAAGACAAGTATGCTCCTTTCTCAAGAGCAGTTGTGGACGGAGATAAAGTGACTCATTACGGTGATTATATCACTAAGCTTAAACCTCACACCTGGTATATAATCTCCTGGAGAAATTCTGATACCGGTAGAGATAGTACAGGATCATTCTACTCTGACAGCGATGGCGAGATATTCATAGGAAACAGTGACTGGTATGTTGCATCAAACAGACATCCTATAAGCATCAGCGAGGCATACGGCGAGCAGCCTCAGAAAGCTGCATCTGATCCTGTTGATGTAGTGATCAAGCAGACACTTACTTATGATAAGCTGTTTGCAAAGGTAAATGCTCCTGAAGACGGCGGCGATCCGATCGTACCTGCAACAAACGCTATTAATAGCAGGCTGTATAATACTACTACTCTAACCCGTGTAGGTACAGCAGTTACTATTTCGATTAACAGTGCAAAGTGGGTTGATGATACCGGCAAGACCATGGTTAACGGTGTCGATACCTTTGCAAAGGATAAAACCTATAACCTGAGCTTCATCGTAAAACTGAATAAGTATGCTTATGATGATGATCATGACTGGGTTGCTTCCGATAAGGGCGAATCCATATACAGAAATCTCGGCAATGTTACTATCAGCGTACCCGGTGACATTGTTAAGGATGGTAAGGAAAGCGTAAGTCAGGATTATGTGAGAAAAGACGGCAAGGCTGATGGTGAGATAGTAGATGATTCCTTCATCGTAGTATCGGCAGCTTTCAAGGTATCTGATCCGGGCAAGGTTCCTGTAGCTATAGTACAAATAGGCGCACAGAACATGAGCTACGAAATTCCTGCACCTTATTATGTAAGAAGTGATGCAGCAGGCGCTTTCGAAGGTTATGCAGTAAGCGAGGGCTGGAAGCAGGCAGAAGGTGAAGTATATCTGAACATGGGTAATGTATTCCCTGCAAATGCAGCTAATGCTGAAGGCGCTGTATATGCCGATGCAACAGGATCTGTGGATGTAAGTATATCCATGAATGATATCAACGATAAGAAGACCCGTGCACAGATATCAGGAAACAAGGTTGTTGGTGAAGATGCACAGATAACCGCTAAGGTCTTCAATGCAGACGGAACAACGACTGAAAATGCATATGTATATACAGGTGCATATGTAAAACTGGCTGCTCCTTATACTGCTAACAACGTGGACAATACCAATTACATCACCGGTCTTGAAAAAGCTGCTCATTATTATGCATATTCAGATAATTTTGGGAGTGATGAGTATCACATAGATCCATCTAATGGAATGTATGATAACCGATACTTTGGTGTTGCATACGAGTATAGCTTCGAGGGCGGCGTTAAGGCAACCGGCTTTAAGAGGCTGACATCCTGGACAGATGTTAATACCGTATTCATCAAGAAGACATATCAGGGTGATGAAACACATGAAGCAAGTTCTAAGTATGACAGTGTATATGCAAGCGTTAAGCTGTCGAAGCTGATACCTAAGAAGGGACTTTATGTGACCTGGCCCTACGGTATGACAGATGATACCAGAACTTACACATATGACGGAACCAAGAAGACTCCTGAAGTATGGGTATGGTATGACGGCGAGCGTTTGGACAAGAACTTCTATAAGGTAACATACAAGAACAATGTAAATGTATCTACAGATAAGAAGAAAGCCAGCATAGTCGTAAGCGGTAAGAACGGTGTCAAGGGCAAGGCAAACAAGATGGAATTCATCATATCGCCCAGAGACATTTGGGATACTACTACTTATACAGCAGATGGCTTAGCTAACACAATTACAGTTAAGAAGGGCACTGCTCTTAAGAAGATCAAGTTTAACCTGTATCTTGGCGGTTATACCAAGCCGCTTAAGGCAAAGAAGGATTATACCATTGAAAGTGCTACTGCAACCTTTAATAAGGACGGTTGGATCCTTGTAACAGGTAAGGGCAACTATACCGGAACCAAACTTATAAAGGTAATAGTTACCGATAAGATCCAGAAGCTTAATATAACTCTGGCAAATAAGGGTAAGGTAGAGTACAGCTATTACAAAGATGGTATAGCATATGTTAAACCTTCAATGACAGTGACCATAGGCAAAGGTAAATCAGCTGGTAAGCTTGCAGAAGAGCTTGATTACAGGGTTTATGTTGAAGAGAACGAAAAAGCTAACGGCTGGGGTGTTCACAATGTAGGTACCTATAAGGTATATGTATTCGGACAGGGTATTTACGGCAACAACGGTAAGCCCGTGAAGAAGACCTTCAAGATCACACCCAAGAAGTTTAAGCCTGATGAGATCACAACCAATATGGATAAGATCGCAGCTTGGGAAGCAGGTTATCAGTTTGATAACATCATGGGTGCTACACTTAAAAGAGGATTTGATAATGCTTCTGTAGTAGCTCCCGACTTGACCATAGTTGCAAATAATGTAACGCTTAATTACTCATATAACAGTAAGAAGTATGTTACTATGGATACTTACGGATACAACAAGGAAATGGGTAAGAAAGTCGGTTATGACAACATGGGCAATGAAAGAACTTATAAGCATGTTGATTCAATAACCATCAAGTACTCAGGCAACAAGAAGCTTGGAGTAGGTAAGTATACCATAAAGTTTGGCGGTAACTTCAAGGGTACAAAGGCTATCAAGGGCGGTAAGTTCAACATCAAAGCAACAACCCTTACAGCTGCAGGCGGTTTTAACGGAAATACAGAAAATATGGTTGATGAGAACTATAATGCAGTAGATCAGTATCACAATAAGGTTAACGATATAGTGATACCTGATATGGCCTATACCGGAAAAGCAGGAACATATTACAGCAATCCTTTGATATTCTATAGAAATACAACAGAACGTGTAAACGGATATACAGGTCCTAAGCAGATCACTTACAAGAAGGGTCGTGACTTCACTGTTAAGTACTACAAGGATGCTAACTACAGAGACGAGATCACCGGAAAGAATAAGATAGTCCTTACACCGGGTCAGGAATACGTAACTGTATATGTAAGGATCGAAGGTAAGGGCGGTTATTCCGAGAGTACTTATCAGATGGACAGAGCTATAACATCTTCTTACAAAGTATATGATCCTAAGAAGGTTCAGGGAGGCTGCCTCGATCTGAAGAGCATGAAGTACTACAACGGTGATGCTAAGCCTGTTAAGGTTAAGATTCAGTACACACCGAGCGGTTTGGTATTAACTACCGGCAGCGGTAAGAAGCTTCAGACTATAACCAATGATATGTGGGGCGACGGATTCAGATATGATGCTATCCGCAGATCTTCTGCTCAGGCTCCTAATTGGCAGCTCAGCATGTATGGTGTCGGAGATATTCGTGAGGATAATGACAATAACCCTGCTCCTCTGGTATGGAATGCGACATTAGGAATTTTCGAGAATGCCTTCTATCGTCCGGAAGTTAACGGTACCGTACTTGGCTTCAGAAACATGAAAGTCACAGTCAACGGCAAGCTCGAGAAGGAATGGTTTAGATAAGCTGACCAAACCTGCACAACAGAACTAAAACTAAACCCCCGGGGCAATCCCGGGGGTTTTACTTTTTCTTAATATCAATAACGGGGACGGTTCTCTGATTGAATAAATATATACTAAGTGGCTATTCCAAAGGGCGTGGTGTGATTATCACAGCTCTTGAAGCGAGATATCTTCTTTGGGATTTAGATAATAATACAGTATCATTGTTTCCATGGATTTCGCTGTGATACTTATTTGAACGTGAAGGTTTATAGATAACTAAGGCATTAGTATCAACACAGTTTTTAACATATAAAGAGATAATGTGACCTTTAAAACTTTTTCTCATTTTCGAAATTACTTCCTCATCTGTCCTGTAATCTCCACGATCAACTGAAAAGCCTTTAGGATCGGCAAAAGCAGCTGATGAGATACTTCCGTCTCTTTTCCAATATATATCAGCAATCTCAGGAGGAAAAACTGCGCGATACAGCTTTTCGTCATTCTTAAACAGTTTATCCATAAAAAGCACCCACTCTCTCATTTATTTCCGGAGCATTTACGTGTATTGACTCTGTTGATTCGATGCCGTTGTAGTTAACAATGAATATTTCAGCTATATCAGATGTTCCGATTTCTATTTCCATATGATCCCTTCGTGAATTATCATATTCCAGCTGAATAGTACACAAAGCCGTCGGAAACACCTCAGGTTGTATATATAGTTCATTAAGGAGTGATGCCACTTTATCTGTCAGCTCTACAGGAAAAGAAGGAGCGCCATTTCCATTCCAGTTTTCTTTAAAGGACCTGATAGAGTTAAGTTTTCTGATATTGTAATCCTTTACCTGCGAAGAGAAATGCTGATTCTTATATGTTGATATACCTGCTGCATATGTTTCAAGGCGGTTTATCTGTTTGAGACGGTTGTATTCGTCTTCGGACAATATTACAATATTTTTGTTCTGTTTTCTCGGAACAATAACGACTTCTCCGCCATACGCTATATCAAAATATTTCTTAATATTTGAACGTACATCCATTTGCTTTGCAATCATATTTTCGCCTCCTTGAATTATATGATATAAAGTCTTATTGCAAATTACGCTTTAGCGGAAGAGCCGTTACGCGATAGCGGAGCGGCCATTCCGCTCTGAACGGCGCAGAGCGCCGCTATGGTTTTTATTTACAATTTATACAGGTTCCCGCATGCTCTTTCCGTTCATTTCTAAGCGG
>JAILES010000103.1 GCA_024687205.1 Lachnospiraceae bacterium | reverse complement strand
CCGTCACTCGTTGTTTGCTTTACACTGTCTTTTTATCTGCCGGGAGCAGCTGCCGCTCCCAAGCCCACTAAACTATATTTTATAACATTCCCCGCCCTGCGGGCAACAGTAATCTATAATTTCCGTGACTCCGGCCGGAGTTTTGAACCTGAAAAAGCTGCCGCGAAAGCGGCAGCTTCTTGCTCGATCATTCTCACCCATTGGCCGCGGCCAGCCGCGCTTCCAGCTCAGCCACCCGCTTTTCAAGACTGTCTATCTCTGCATTTTTCCGGATCAGCTCCTCTGTCTTTTGCTCGATCTCCTCATCCTTCCGCGCTATTTCCGCCGCTGATTCTTCTCTTATCTCTGCTTCCCAATCCTGCAATGCCTTACACATATCATATTTCCTCCCTTCATCCGAATAACGCTTTCTTTTCTTCTGTTTTCCTCCTTAAATGATAGTCCTGCAGAGGATACGGATGCAACGGTCATCATCATCCCCTGCTCGTGATAAAATGTGTCCGATCACCGGGACGGTTCTGTGATCGGACATAATAACAGGAAGCAGGAAGGAATTAAGCCCTGCGGCTTAGTGGAGCACTTAGAGAGAACGAGCGGCAGATCCGCGTACGAGAAACTCTTCGCGAAGCGAAGACGGTTTCGAGTCGCGGAGCGTTTTGACGCGAAGTTCGAGCTTATGTGCGGAACGATTTAGCAGGGTCTTAATCCTTCCTGCTGCCAAGTTAAAAATCAACCGGAGAACCGTCCCGGTGATTGACCTGGCAACATAAAGGACAAAGCCTTAGCTGCGCTTCAGCACATGCTTCTCCCATGTCCTGACGGTCTGTTCCTTTAGAAATTCCTTGAGCGGTTCCAGTTCCTGCTTTTCATCCCATGCTTCAAGGGCTTCCATATACCTGTTTCGCTCCTCCACGTCAATGGAGATCACGGGATGATCTTTGAGCACCAGGAAATAGTTCATCAGCAGACGTCCGCAACGGCCGTTACCGTCTGCAAATGCATGAATGTTTTCAAATTTGGCATGGAAGAAAGCGGCAGCTGTAAGTGCCTTCTCCTCGGGAATATCCTGCATGTCTTCCAAGAGTTCCCGCATTTCCTCTTCCACATCTTCGGGAAGAGCTCCTGCCTCATGACGTCCCGTAACATAATCGCCATGCTTATACTCACCGGGCCGCTCTCCCCTCATGAAACGCCTTTCGTCATAAGTACCCGCGGTAAGGACATAATGAAAATCTTTAACCAGTTTTTCATCAAAGGGACGTCGCTCATCAAAGCAGCTCATAAACAGTTCCCATCCGCGCTTCGCATTTTGCAGTGCAAACAATGCCTTTATATCACCGGTATATCCCACTACCCTTCCGTGTTCAAAAATCTCGCGTGTATCCGCATAGCTGACCGTCGGTTCTTCGATTTTTGTCGAGTTGTAGGCCAGGTTTACCGCCTGCCAGTTCACAGCCTCATCGAGATCAGCCGCATTTCTGATCTTTTTGCCCTTCCAGTATGCCAGCACATCCTCATAACCGATCATTCATTTCTCCTCTGTATTCCGCAGATCCGAAGTATCCTTTTCTCTTACGAGCACAACACAAGTATTATATCATAATATATGCATCCTTCTAAGCTTTCACACAAAAACGTCCCGAGCATGACTATGGCAAATTTAAAAGCTGCCGCGAAAGCGGCAGCTTCTTGCTCGATCATTCTCACCCATTGGCCGCGGCCAGCCGCGCTTCCAGCTCAGCCACCCGTTTCTCAAGACTGTCTATCTCTGCATTTTTCCGGATCAGCTCCTCTGTCTTCTGCTCGATCTCCTCGTCCTTTCGCTCGATCACGGCATTTTTCTGTGCTATTTCTGCCGCTGATTCTTCTCTTATCTCCGCTTCCCAATCCTGTAATGCCTTACACATATCATAATTCCTCCCTTCATCCGAATAACGCTTTCTTTTCTTCCACAAAGACGGCACATTCATAAGTACAGATGCTGCCTCATAAGTTTCCTCGTCAAGCAAACGAAAAGTCTTGTCACCTGTTACAAGTTCCTGCAAAGCCTTCTTATCAGACCGCCTTCTCAACATATCAAGCAATGCTTTCAGTTCGGTATTGTATCTGTTCGTATCTTTCATCTCATTGATACAGAGCAAATGCGGTGTAAAATCCTGAAAGATCCTGTTGAATCCATCACGATCATCCCCGAAATCCATCATGTCCCTGAGCTTTCTTGGTCCATCCCAGGCTTCCTCCCCGTGATACAGCCACAGCAGATAAGTAGGTTTGAGTCGATCTGTTTTGTTCAACCCGCTGAATTTCTCCGAAATACTTTCGTAATCATTATTCCTGTCATGGTCCCGTTTTATCTGTTCATGCTGCTTCTTATACGTTGCCGTCAGGTAATCCATGGTTCTAAGCGGTAAAGTGTACAGAACTTTATCCTGCGCTTCAGCCAGAAACACCCGATAAATAACGCCATCCTCATACTTCATGGCCAGGTCTCCGCGTCTTTCCTGCCTCTTTGGCGGCACTGCCTCATCTCCCCTAACAACGGCCTGATACGTATTGGCTGATATCTCCGTTAGTTTTTCCGGCCGTATCACCTGTCTTCCGCCATACAGTTCCGCATTGATCATGTCGGCAAAACGGGCTTTGTCCGACAGATAATTAAGTAGACAGTTGTTGTTTTTTCCCATCCGTTTTCCTCCTATAAATGATAATGTTGCAGAGGATACGGATGCTCCGGTCATCATTCTCCCCTGCTCTAAATAAATAATGGATTCAAAGCATAGGAGATTCAGAATAACCAATAAAAGAATTAATAGAATTTTGAATTAGCTACGCTTCTTGGGCAGAAGTATAACATAATGGTCCGGTAAATACAATCCCTCAGAATTCAATAAAATCCGTCCCCAAAAAAGAACAACTTGCCTCTTCCATTTTTGCCCTGTTTTTTGTATAATGCAGGGTACGGGCGTGTGCCCTCAACTAAAAGACAAAGGAGAGTACGGTATGAAATTCGGTTACTTTGATGACGCGAACAGAGAATACGTCATCACCACTCCAAGGACTCCCTATCCCTGGATCAACTATCTCGGAACACAGGGGTTCTTTTCACTTATTTCGAACACAGCGGGCGGTTACTCCTTCTACAAAGACGCGCGTCTTCGCAGGATCACCCGTTACCGTTACAACAATGTCCCCATCGATATGGGCGGCAGGTATTTCTATATCAATGATAACGGCACCATCTGGAATCCCGGCTGGTCACCGGTTAAGACAGAGCTTGACGAGTATGAGTGCCGTCACGGTATGGGCTATACCATCATCAAGGGCAAGAAGAACGATCTGAAGGCTCAGGTTACCTTCTTTGTTCCCCAGGATTATGACGGAGAGGTACAGCAGGTAGTGCTTACAAACGAAGGCTCTGCCGCAAAGACCTTCTCACTCTTCTCTTTTGCAGAGTGGTGTCTCTGGGATGCACAGGACGATTCCAATAACTTCCAGCGTAACTTCTCCACAGGCCGCGTAGAGGTTGACGGTTCCGTGATCTATCACAAGACAGAGTACAGAGACCGCCGCGATCACTATGCTTTCTATTCCGTAAATGATTCCATCGACGGTTATGACACCGACAGGGATTCTTTCATCGGTCTTTACAACGGCTTTGGCGATCCCCAGGCTGTAGTTGCAGATAAGGCGACTGATTCATTTGCAGACGGCTGGGCTCCCATCGCTTCACATTACAAGAAGATCACACTGGCTCCGGGCGAGAGCAAGACTCTCGTATTCGTACTCGGCTATGTTGAGATGCCTGCAGACCAGAAGTTTGAAGCTGACGGCAAGACCATCAACAAGGTGAAGGCTAAGGCCATGATTGCCAAGTATGATACTCCCGAGAAGTTTGCTGACGGCATGAAGGAACTCAAGAGCTACTGGGATAAGCTGCTTGGCATCTTAAGCGTTGATACTCCCGATGACAAGGTTAACCGCATGGTCAACATCTGGAACCAGTATCAGTGTATGGTTACTTTCAACCTTTCACGTTCGGCTTCTTATTTCGAGTCCGGAATCGGCCGCGGTATGGGCTTCCGTGATTCCAACCAGGACGTGCTCGGTTTCGTACATCAGATCCCCGACAGGGCCAAAGAGCGTATCATCGACATCGCTTCCACCCAGTTCCCGGACGGCGGCTGTTATCATCAGTACCAGCCTCTTACCAAGAAGGGCAATGCAGACATCGGCGGCGACTTCTCAGACGATCCCCTGTGGCTCATCCTTTCGGTTTC
>JAILES010000039.1 GCA_024687205.1 Lachnospiraceae bacterium | reverse complement strand
TCTTACCAAAGTGACATCACCGGTAGTTGGAGCGACCAAGCTTCATCACATAGAAGGTGCAGCAAAAGCTGTTGACCTGGAGCTTACTGATGAAGAACTTACTTATCTGGAAGAGCTATATGTGCCTCATCCGCTTGCAGGAGTCATGGCACAGAATAAAAGAACTGATGCATCAAAGAAACATGTTTGGACTACAGGTGCACAGAAAATACTAGGAGGCGAGAAATAAGATGGCAGAAAAAATCGTACAAACCGCAGGAAGAGAGCAGCTTGGAGAATTTGCACCAATGTTCGCGCATTTAAATGATGACGTACTTTTCGGTGAAGTGTGGAATGAAGAGGCCATTGATGTAAAGACAAAATGCATTATTACAGTGGTTTCACTTATGGCATCAGGCATCACAGACTCATCGCTTTCGTATCACCTTCAGAATGCGAAGGCTCACGGAGTCACAAAGGAAGAGATTGCAGCCATCATAACCCATGCCACCATGTATGTAGGATGGCCAAAGGGATGGGCGGTATTTCGTCAGGCTAAGGAAGTATGGAATGAAACGACAGAGGCTGTTACAGAGAATGGTGACGCAAGATGAAGAGAAAGATATAAGCACTTCTGTACTTCAAGCAGCAGTGGAATAGGAAGAAGTATTCCTGACAAACTATGGACACCTGCTAAAATAATAATTACTAAAATATAATTTAGTAAATTAAGATTTGGGTTTAGGCAGATTGAGGAAACGCATTTGATGGAGAACATTCTGTATAACGATCTGATACGCCGAGGTTTTGATGTAGATGTCGGAGTGGTAGAGATTGCAACAATGGAAGAAGGAAAAAAAGTACGTAAGCAACTTGAAGTAGATTTTGTCATCAACAGGGGAAATGACAGGTACTACATTCAGTCAGCCCTCAGTATTACAGATCCCGAAAAGAAAAAACAGGAAATAGCATCACTCCTCAGAATACCGGATTCTTTCAAGAAAATGGTAATTGTCAAAGATTATATAAAGCCATGGAGAGATGATAATGGAATCCAGTATGTGGGGATAGAGAATTTCCTCCGGGATGAAAACATCCTTGTGTGCTAGTATCTGAAGAAAAGACGGCTTATGAAGACATATCCTGTGATAGATGAATCTTAAAGGAGGTTACCATGACATACGATAAATCATTTTTCGAAAGTGTAAAAGGTAAGAAGATCATATTCAAGGAAGTAACTGCGTTCCCGGATATAAAGATACAGTATGTTGACAGTTTCGGAGACTTCAAGATCAAAATTGCCGACAGCAGGAGTTTTGCAACGGGAGATATCATCAAGGTGCAGTTCGTCACGAGCTTTCCGGATGTTAAGCTGCAGAAGGTGTCATCATTCCCGGATTTTGAGGTATATATGGATAAATAACGGCAAACGGAAAGGATAAATAAAATGGGATTGTTTGATATTTTCAAAAAGAAGAATGAGCCGGTGCTCGCTGCATTTCCGGAGCTTTCCGATTATCGGATATATATTTTTTTGAAAGGTGGTGCGGCAGGTGAACTTAAGACACTGCTGAATGAGTATCATGAATTGTATATAGATGAAACACCATTTTCCATGGATTTATATAATACGAATGATCAGTCATGGAATTATATCACGCTTACGTTATTACCGAACGTTGGTGAGGTTGAACCGATGTGGGAATATCTGAATATTTTATTGTGGATGAGCCAAAAGGCAAGTGTGTTGTTTGCATATGCCGTTTCGGATAAACCCGGAAAACTCCCTGTATTTGCGGAGGTAAATAAAGCGGATTCCCTTGGAGAGACATGTCTTGGGATTGTAAACGGAAAGAACTTTATATGTAATATTCCGGAGAGAAGAGCAGAATGGACAGGAAGTGTGCCTGTACAGTATGATCTTGAGAGATATATTTTTGAACGATATGGGTTCGATGTTCATGGATGCCGGTGACGGAGCTATACAATATCAGCAGAACCTACTCATTACCTGTGTAACGAAGCATACTGGTGGCTGCTGGAAAAGTTTAAAGGGAAGGTGGCGCTGATCCATATCCCGACGATTATATATTTTGGTGGTAAGATATGAAGAGGTTTTCAAACGGACAATTAAAACTTATAAGGAATCTTATATGTATTGCAGGAATTGCAGGCGGTTTTGTATTGTGGATATTTTTGCCTGAAACCTTCCGCAATACAAAGCTTTTTCATATCGGAAATGGCGAATACGGGTCCAAAAACGGAGTACTGATTTTGTTATTAATCCAATTTCTGGCATTTATCCCGAATGCTGACCGACAGAAGATCCATGCTGATGATCAAGAGGAAAGGGCTATGCTTGAAGAAGAGCGGAAGAGAGAAGAACTGGTACGTCAAATATATACGGCTTTAGGTCTTGCTCTTACCATATGGATTGTGATGGGATTGGGATTGCTGTTATTGTGAGAAATCCCATAAAAAACTTCCGTCTGATCCGTATCATATGTATATGCGGATAAGGAGGCATGATCATGAGCGTGAATACTGCAAGAATGTTGAACGGGATATTTTCAAATCCGGCGTGGAAGCTGCTGCTTGTCGTCGGACTTTTGGCTTTTATCGCGTGTTTTATCATAAAGGGGAAGAAAAGAGTGATCCCGATCATTATCTGTATCGTGTCGCTGTGTTTATATCTTGTCACGGCAGGAATCAGAGGAAGTGCAAATGATCTGATAAGCCGGCAGGCCGGAACGGACCCGGTGAAGATAAGTGATGCTGATACTCAAGTACCGGAGGTTGCTGCTCCGACAGAGACTGAGCTGTTGGCGGCAGACCGGGAACTGACTACGGTGGCTGCAGCCGGACCGTATGGGGAGATTTCAGTTGATCTTCCGGATGATTGGACGTATGAAGTCGCTAAGGTTGATGATGATAAGCTGATGTATGGTTTATACGGTCTGATCCTGAAACCTGCGGATACGAATGAAGGTCAGATAGAACTGTTCTGCATAGACGGATTTGGCGTATGCGGAACCGGGCTTGAGACTGAATGGATAACGCTTGCCGGAAATGCTGCCTGTGTGGGTACATATGATGATCATGCTCATTGGGATTATATAGTCATGAAAGATGAGAATCCTGATCTGGTGGCGCAGCACACCGAATGTGATTCGTGGACGGATGAAATGTGGGATGAGGCGCTTGAAATACTGGATACGGCAGTTTTTGACAAAGGAAAGAGAGAAGGCGGTGTAGGAGAGAGCATAGAAGAATCCTACGATGATAATATTGCAGTACAGATGCGTGTGACAGACGTTACCCCGACAGGACTTACAGTGCATTTTGAGCAGTATGACAAGCGTGATTGCGGGGAGCTGATCTACGGGGATGGCTATCATCTGCAGGTGCAGAATGGCAGCACCTGGAAGGATGTACCGACGATCATTGAAGACTGGGGATTTAACGATATAGGATATACACTGCAGGCAGAGGGAAAGGCTGAGCAGGAGATCGACTGGGAGTGGCTGTATGGAAGGCTGGCTCCGGGAACCTACCGGATCACCAAGACCATGACGGACAGCAACAGAAGCAATCCGAGCATATATGATCCGGCATATCCTCTGACGGCGCAGTTTATTTTGGCCGGAATGGAT